>CAIWDD010000001.1 GCA_903911355.1 uncultured Nodularia sp.
AGGGAACTGGATTTTATTGTTTTTTGTGCGTTCCCCATTCCCCATTCCCCATTCCCCATTCCCCATTCCCTATTCCCTATCCCCCATTCCCTGCTCCCTCCTCCCTATTCCCTGTTCCCTGTTCCCTGTTCCCTGTTCCCTAATATAAAAATTACCTGTTTAACACTTTCCAAACATCCTCTAAGTATGATCTCAATATCGGTAATTATTACCCTATGAATAATATTATTGTTAATTGTAAATTAGCTAACATTAACCAACTTGGAACAAACTTATTTATTCAAAATGTTCCCATCTAAGAAAAATATGTTAATCTTAAAGGCAGTTATCACCAAAAAATATAGATGTAATTCAAATTGTGACTTGGTCCCCCTGTAACTCACCGATGTGCAACATGATTAGCGCAGCATACTCCAAAAATTCGTTCCAAGAAATTCGTCATCGCAATCGTGGAAGCGCTTATTTGTTTGCACCAATGGTGAACTTTAATGTGATGGCTCAAGTTGGTGAAACTCCACCCTAAATTTATTCTTGTGTATAACAAAAAGCACTCATAAAAATCCCGGCTAATTATATGTGAATCCTGTTAAAAATTATCTGCAAAATTTGGGATCATTCAGCAGAGTAATTTTAACGGGAATGGATTTGAATGTAAAAAAAAATACTGAGCAGTAGTATATATAAAGCAGGCTGCATGTAGATGAACTAAGGGTTTATCTGTGTAACCTGCGGTCAGAGGCTATTGGTCTAAAACTCTTAGCCATGTTCGTCAGTCTATGTAGATAGGATAAATTTTGCTGCAACTACACAGACAAAGCCTGCAATTCATGTGAATGAACCTGGAGTAAATATTAGCCATGCTAAGTAGTGTCTCTATATTTCAAGTTAGTCAAAATTAGGAATTAGTTTCCTATTTATCCATGAGACTAACTAATAGTTGGGGAATCATTTCCTACACCTAAAAACAAACTTCATCATTTTAATAATCTTCAGTGTCAGTGCCACTACCAAAAGAAAGCTTACCTTCTCAAGAGTTCTGCAATAATTGCCCAAAACTTGAATGAGAGATATTTAACCATGATTAACAAGCAACATACCTCAAAATTGCAACGACTACAAGAACTATTGCTCACGACCCTGTTAGGAGATATTCCCACAATTGCTTTTGGTCCCAAACTGCGAAATCTGGTATATCCCCACATTTTTTCCCAGATGGGGAAACTAATTTATATCCAACACGGCGTGGAATTTCTGGGGACTTCTGCCATTGAGATGGGCAATGGTGTATATATTTTTAAAGGTGTACGCATGGATGCCCAAGGACACCCAAATAATAAAATTTCTTTAGGAAATGGAGTAGCTCTTGAGCGTTACATTGATATTGGATGTTTGGATAACACTTGCATATCCATTGGTGATGAAACGTTTATAGGTCCCAATGTCTGTATTGCTGGGCCGGGAAATATCAAAATTGGTAAGCATTGCATGATAGCGTCTCATTCGGGAATATATGCCAATAACCACAAATTTGCTTCTGTAACACAACCGATGAAATACCAAGGAATAACCCGTCAGGGAATCGAGATTCAAGATGATTGTTGGCTAGGGCACGGAGTAACAGTAGTAGATGGCGTTACCATTGGTAAAGGTAGTGTTATTGGCGCAGGATCAGTTGTCACTAAAGATATTCCCCCCTACTCTGTGTCCGTAGGTATACCTGCAAGAGTAATCAAAAGTCGAGTTAGCAAAGATTTGGTGATATCGTAGCAAGGCCTAAGTTAACGCTCCCCCCACCCTGGTGAAGGTGATTATTACTCAAGACGCAACCAGAACCAGGGTTTTCTAAACCCAGGGATGTAGGTCACTAGGGGTTTTATATGGCTAACGCCACGCTATCACTATCGCAGTCATTATAAATTCTGTGATTAGTTTGTAAAATACATTGTACAATGTATCCACTATGGGATAAACAAGACTCGTCACTGTTGAAAAACATCCAAGGAAGATTCACTACTGAAACTGATCTTAAAAAGGGGCAACATTTCGCTAATATAAAGTAGTTATCTTTTCTGTATAGCAGATACACAGGAGAGACACTTTTTTCTCACACCCTTTGGAGATATTTGTATGGTGACTTTAAAAATCGCTGTTTATATTGTTGTTGCCTTTTTTGTGGCTATATTCGTCTTTGGATTTTTGTCAAACGATCCAGCTCGTAACCCCGGACGCCAGGATTTAGAGTAGAATAGCCACCAATTATTAACTTTGATGGGAAGTGCAAAACTCCTGTTCTTCAAGGAGGGGGAGCAGCTGGCTTAATAATCAGCGTTAACATAGTAGTGGCTCTCAAAACAGCCCGAAGACTTAAAACACCAGCACCCTCTCTGAGCAGCTTCCTAATATATTTAGGCAAAAAGCAAAGGTCGGAAGATCAACGTATAATTGATCCTTCCGGCTATTAATTGGCAGTCAGAAAACTGAGTGGGAGCCTGAGAACCCCTGTGTCCAAGATCCGGGATGAACACTGATTGAGTCAGTCAAAGCCCGAAAGGGGAGAATCCTGGTTTTTCAAAGCCGGGAGAGTTCAATTGTTAGCTTGATGTGCCTAGATATGCTTCTTCCAGTTCCCCTACCTCCACCGCCTGCCATTGTCCAAGTGGTATCATCAACAGATTCCATTTCTCGTGCTAGTGAGAATCAGTTTTTCTCATTTATACCCAATCAAAAAAATTCCCAAGCACATAAACAAGCGTCGCCGCCACCAGAGGAAATTCCAATTTTCAATGTGGGAGATGGTACATCCAATACATCACAAACCTTCACGGATTCTCAGAGTGCTGCTCGTTTGAGTCAACCCCAGACATTTGCTAATCACCAACAGCAGTTGGAAGCGCCTAAGAATAAACCCAAATTTCCAGTCGCGACGGGAAAAGTAACTCCACAAGAGCAGGAAACTAATATTTCTGTTCAACAATTTCCCGAAGGCATAAATATTTCAGTTGATACCCCAAATTATACACCAAGTTCTCAACCCGTACAAAATACCCTACAGTTAAAGTCTCGTTACCCTGGTAAGGAAAGCTCGACACCCTCTACTATAGAATTTGCTTCACCTACACCTTCAGCCAGACAAAGAACTATACAAGTTATCTCAGATAGGCAGGAGTATGATCAAATACGGCGAATTGTCACTGCCGAAGGTAATGTAGTCGTCCGATTTGATGGGGCTGTGGTGGATGCTGACCGCCTGCAAGTAAATTTAGATAACTTGATCGCTGTGGGTTCTGGTAATGTGGCCTTAACACGAGGAGATCAAGTCTTGCGCGGAGAACGCTTTACCTATAATTTTATCCAGGACAATGGGGAAATAGAAAATGGCAGCGGCGAGATTTTTGCACCCTCAGCCCAACAAGATTTCGCTTTTTCATCCAGTAATGTTAGACCGGTTGGAATTGAGGCTCCTGTAAGTGATAGGGTCAGAAGAAATCAGCCCCTGTCTCAAATCACTAGCCCAGGGGGTATTGAGTTCACATTAGGTGGTATACAAGCGAGGAACATCACCTTACCCACAACCGGAGGTGAGGTCAGGAGACTGCGGTTTGAAGCTGAACGGATTTTGTTTTATCCCCGAGGTTGGCAAGCTTTTGATGTGCGAATTACTAACGACCCCTTTTCACCCCCAGAATTAGAGTTACGTGCATCTCAAGTTACCTCTATCAGGGAGTCTCCTGTTAAAGAAACTATTACTACACGGGGACAGCGTTTAGTTTTTGACCAAAAAGTCTCTTTACCAATTCCCGTAGATAAACAAACTCTTGACAGTTTTGAACGCGACGCCTCACCATTTCTAGTGTCTCCGGGTTTTGATGGGGATAAGCGGGGTGGTTTATTTGTGGAACGAGGTTTCACACCTGTTGATACCCAGCAGGTACGTTGGAGAATCATCCCTCAGTTGTTTGTGCAAAAAGCCTTGCAAGGGGGTACAGATGATTTAGCTGCCTTGTTTGGTGTCAAAACCAGTTTAAATGGTGTTTTAAACCCAGGGTTAACACTAGAAGGTGCGGGTGAGTTAACGAGTTTAAACAATTTAGAGGAAAATTTGCAGGTTGGTTTGCGCATGCGGCAAATATTAGGCAATGTTAATCCTCACGTATTAAATGTAGAATATAGCTACCGCGATCGCCTGTATAATGGCTCTCTTGGCTTTCAAACTGTCCAGAGCAGTCTTGGTGGTGTGATTACCTCTCCTGTGATTCCTTTAGGTAACAGTGGTGTTAACCTCAACTATCAGGCTGGCGTACAATATATCAATGCCAACACCGACCGCCTAGACTTGCTAGCAGCCCACGGGAACAATAATCGTATTACCCTTGGTCGCTTACAAGCTAGTGCAAGCCTCAGTCGGGGGTTTTTACTATGGCAAGGTAAACCATTACCACCTACTGCTAGTGAGGGATTACGATATACAACAAACCCCGTAGTCCCTTATGTACAGACAATTGCCAGTGTCACAGGTACACATAGTTATTATACTAATAACCAAAATCAAATGACCCTCACCGCCGCGGTGGGTTTGGTCGGGCAGTTTGGTAATTTCTCTCGCCCCTATTTAGACTATACCGCTTTCAACGTAACTTATTCTCAGGGATCAAATAGCGGGCTGTCACCCTTTTTGTTTGACCGCTCAGTTGATAATAAACTCCTAAGTCTTGGCGCTCAGGTGCAAATTTATGGGCCATTTCTTTTAGGCTTACAAACAGCAATTAACTTGGAAACTGGTAGAGAAACTAGCACAGACTATATTTTAGAATATAGCCGCCGTACCTATGGGATCACTTTGCGTTATAACCCAATAGTGGAATTAGGCGGTTTCAGCATCCGCATTAGTGATTTTAACTGGGTCGGCGGTACAGACCCATTCTCTGGATTTTCTTCCAGAAAATCCAGATAATTAACGATAATGAGTTTTTCACCATAAGTCAGTATCAAACCAATAGCAATCAAAGCGAATTAAATTATACATTCTGAATGTAAGTTATTATTAGTACAGCAGGGTGAGTAGCGCAAAGTGGAAAATTTGGCAATCTTTCATCCAAAATCTAGTTAGCGTATAGTCATAATCTGTTAGCAAGCTACAAGACTTGATTATGGTTCGAGAACTAGAAAGAATACGTCAGAGTGCACAGTTCCCAGAAACAGCGCCAGCTGCTAATCCTGTATTTTTTAGAACCTACAGCCGTCTGACAAAGGCAGGGCTGAGGGAAACATGGGATGAGGTATGCGATCGCACCCTTGAGGGGATCATCGAATTAGGGAAGCTCAACCCAGACGAGATTGCCACCCTAGAAAATATGCAACGCCACCTCAAAGCCTTACCCAGTGGACGCTGGTTATGGGTGGGTGGTACAGAGTGGATCACCAAATCCAAAAACTTTTCCGGCGCTTATAATTGCACATCCACAAACCTGCAAGACTGGAGTGCATTTGCATTAATGATGGACTTAGCCATGATGGGCTGTGGTACTGGTGCCGTCATAGAACCCCAACACATCAATCAACTCCCTGTGATCCGTAATCACTTAAATGTAACGGTACAAGGGGAAATTGGTAGCATACCTTCAGGATTACGTTATCAACATACTAAAACCTCCATAGAAGGCAATACCGTTACCATCTATGTGGGAGATAGCCGTGAAGGCTGGGTAGAATCCTACAAATCCCTATTGGAACTCTCCACAAATGAAAGGTTATCCACAGAACTACAGGTAATAGTTGACCTGAGTAATGTACGTAAAACCGGCGAACCCCTCAAGGGCTTTGGTGGAGTAGCTAATCCCGTCAAATTACCAGACCTATATGAAAAGTGTGCATCTATACTCAACAAGGCTAGAGGAAGACAATTAAACTCCGTCGAATGCTGTTTGCTGATTGACCAGGCTGCTGTTGCAATTGTGGCCGGAAATATTCGGCGCAGTGCTGGAATGCGTCAGTTTGAGTCTGATGACAATTTAGCAGCAACCGCTAAAGATAATCTCTGGCAACAAGATCAAGAGGGTAACTGGCGCATAAACCCAGAACGTGACCCTTTACGCATGGCTAATCATACCAGAGTTTTTCATCGCCAACCCACATTAGAAGAGTGTATAGAATCTGTTCGTAAACAATACTATAGTGGCGAAGGTGCTATTCAGTGGGCTGGGGAATCCGTAGCCAGAGCTAACTGTGATTTGCTCAATACACCAAAATTAAAAAAAGATTTTCTGCAAGCTTATGATCAAGGAAAAGCCAAAGAATGGATACAACGACGTTACCCAAGGATTGATTCTCAAGAATTAGAACATCGTTTAAACCGCTATGGCTTAAACCCCTGTGGTGAAATCATAGGCTCTAACTTTCACTGTAACTTATCAGAAATTCACTTAAACCAAATTGACCCAGAGGACTACAAAGAACAAGAAAAAGCTTTTACTGCTGGGGCTTTATCTGTAGCAGCACTGTTAAACCATCAATTTTTAGAGCCACGCTACCAAAAGAGCCGGGAATTAGACCCAATTGTTGGGGTATCCTTTACCGGATTATTCGATTTCTTTGTTCATGCTTTTGGTGTAGACTGGTTGCGCTGGTGGTCCGAAGGTAGACCAGAAACACCCCAAGGTTTGGCTTGGAAAGAGCAAGAGGCAAAATATCTTAGCTACTGGAAAGATACAGTACATCGGGTAGTTTGGGACTACTGCGATCGCCACAACATTAAACGGCCCAATCGCTGTACCACCGTCCAACCCAGTGGAACTAAATCTTTATTAACAGGTGCTAGTCCGGGTTGGCATCCTCCCAAATCACAGAGATTTATCCGGCGGATCACCTTCAGGAAAAATGACCCAGTAGCACTAGCCTGCATTGACTACGGGTACAGCGTCATTCCATCCCAATCAGACAAGGACGAACAGGGAAACTTACTAAATGACCCATTTGATCCCCGTGTAACTGAATGGCTAGTAGAAATTCCTGTATCCGTATCTTGGGCTGACTTACCAGGAGCAGATGAAATTGATGTTTCTCAGTTTTCCGCCTTAGCTCAATTTGACTTTGCCCTCCAAGTTCAGCGTTGGTATGTAACTCACAACACATCAGCAACAATAGAACTACGTTCTGAAGAAGTTGAACCGTTAGGACAGCGAATTTATCAAGCCATCCAAAACCATGAAGGCTATATTTCCGCCGCGCTGTTAGCCAGGTTCGATGACTTGCAATCATTCCCCCGCTTACCATTTGAGCCCATAGACAAGTCAACCTATGAGCGTTTAACTCAACAAGTTAAAGCACGCCGCACAACAGATAATTTCTGTACCGTTTTGAGTCGCTATGATGCCGGTGAATTAACAGAGGTTGGGCCTAGTGGATGTGATTCTGATAAGTGTATGTTTCCTATTGAATCTCCTGCATCTTAGGACCCCAATCCAGTAGGGAGATATTGCCTTGTAGAGACGCACTTGAACGCGTCTCTAGTTTTTCAGGTTAGGATCATTTAAAACTACAGCAGACTCTCAAATATGTTCATTGATGAATTGTCACCAATATTTCAACAATTAACCAAGCACCCAGTTTCATTTATGGGGGGATTTTTTTCTGGTGTGCTGCGACTCAATCTCAAGGACGATCCGGTCAAAAGCTGGCTGGATAAACACATCAATTCTACTTGTCACACCAGTCCAACTAGTGAAGCCCACAATGGCAAAGCTACCGGCCCTCAGCAAATTTCTATTGATTGAGATTTAGACCTATCCAAGAATGGACTAAACCAGAATTGAGGTTGAACAAAACTATTATGGGTAGGCATTTGCCTGCCCTGCATGATCAGTTTAATACAGTTTGTTAAATCCCATACTTTGAAAAATGTCACAATCAGTTATCATGTGAGCGTATGGCTAAGTTCAGCCCCTTGGCATCTTTAGTTGAAGCGAAAGCCAGCATGATGATCGCTGTCCTACAACATCCGCCATGGGCGAGTCAGAACAGACTATGCAAAATTTGCAGTTTGTTCATATCTCTTTCCCCAGCTGAACTAATCGCTTTTTGTTACAAATTACGTGATCCACATGACTATTTACGTTGGAAACCTCTCTTACCGCGCTACTGAAGAAGACTTAAGAACTGTATTTGCCGAGTATGGTCAAGTCACAAGAGTGGTCTTACCTACTGACCGCGAAACAGGTCGGATGCGAGGCTTTGCATTTGTTGAAATGAAGGAAGATGCTCAAGAAGATGCAGCTATTACCGAGTTAGATGGCGCAGAATGGATGGGCCGTCAACTGAGAGTCAATAAAGCCAAGCCAAAGGAAGACAATCGCGGCGGGAGTTGGGGTAAAAAAGCAGATTATTAATAATAGCAGATTTTTATACCGACGGAAAATTAATTGCTCAATTTGACAAGTCCTAGAGCAGAAAGCCCACTCCTTCAAGGGGTGGGATAAATTGCCAGCAACTCTAGTTGCAGTCAAAACTTACTGAAATTAATTTAGCGGTAAGGCAAACAATAGGAAAAATGAACTAGGTAAGCTAGCGAAACTCCTGATGTCAAAAAAAAGTTGCTCATAAAGGCATACAAGCACTAACAGGCTATTTCCACGAGTTCAGAGAACTTTCAGACGCAAAAACCAAAATTTCAATTCTTTAGTTTATCTAAAATCATATTTGAGTTATCAAAATACCTTTCTAAGATAGAGGCAACAACCAAAAGTTGTCATTAATAAATCCAACTCACAAGCACGATGCTAGGGAGTAACAAAAATGACTCAAGCGCCAGAATCTCTAGATTTTTTTATGAATGATGCTACAGATAAGAGCTTAGATCGTGATTGTACAACATTATCGCGTCACGTACTCCAACAATTTAAGACTTTTTCCCCAGATGCACAGGATTTGAGTGCGCTGATGAATCGTATAGCCCTGGCGGGCAAACTAGTGGCTCGTCGTCTGAGCCGCGCCGGTTTAATGGAAGGAGTTCTGGGATTTTCTGGAGACATCAACATCCAAGGGGAATCTGTCAAAAAGATGGATGTCTACGCCAACGATGTATTTATCTCCGTGTTTAAGCAAAGTGGCTTAGTCTGTCGCCTCGCTTCCGAAGAAATGGAAGAACCTTACTACATCCCAGAAAACTGCCCTATAGGTCGCTATACCTTGTTGTATGACCCAATTGATGGCTCATCTAATACCGACACCAATCTCAGTTTGGGTTCAATCTTTTCTATTCGTCAGCAAAAAGGCGATGATATTGATCGTCAAGCATCGGATCTCCTGAGCAACGGACGGGAACAAATCGCCGCCGGATATATACTGTATGGGCCGAGCACAATGCTGGTTTATACTATGGGCAATGGTGTTCATTCATTTACCCTTGACCCTAGCTTAGGGGAATTTATCCTCTCGGAAGAAAACATCCGCATCCCTAATCATGGTTCTGTTTATAGCGTTAACGAAGGTAATTTTTGGCAGTGGGAAGAATCAATGCGAGAGTATATCCGCTACGTTCATCGCACTGAAGGCTATACCGCTCGTTATAGTGGCGCTATGGTGAGTGACATCCATCGCATTTTAGTTCAAGGTGGCGTATTTCTCTATCCAGGGACAATTCAGAAACCAGAAGGGAAATTACGCTTACTTTATGAATCTGCTCCCTTAGCTATGTTGATTTCACAAGCAGGTGGTCGCGCCACCACAGGATTAGTAGATATTTTGGAAGTAGTGCCGAAAAAGCTACACCAACGCACACCTTTAATTATTGGTAGTCAGGAAGATGTGGCCAAGGTGGAGTCTTTTATTCAAAACGGACACTAGTACCGCTCCTAATTCCTACTGCTGAGACTAAAAATTCCTTTGATTAATTGGCAATGAGTAGTTGATTTACACCGAGGAGCTAATAGATACAATAAATCTCTACCAAGAATTAACAGTTAATATGGCTATGTTATTCGATAAAATCTGGAATTGGGGACGGAGCAGATCCCTGGTGATGAACTAAAAATTACCTCAGCGGGTCGATGTCATGAGTGATGATTAACGCCACAATTCAAAAGAAAACATCAAAAATTGATGTATTGTGCGTTGCTTCTCTGGTGATGCCAATAGGGTAGCGTGGCGTAGCTATAGCAACACACACCGGAAGTATCATCAACAGAAGTAAAATCAGGGGTATGTCCACCAATTATTTGCTCGAAATTAAAAAACTTGGTCAAAGTCTCTGGATGGATAATTTGAACCGTAAAATTATGAAATCAGGTGAACTGCAAGACTTGCCGAAGGTATCAACACCAAGATCAACATCACCCTACTGTTTGCCGTAGACAGTTACATCAAAACAGCAAAGGCTTATATGCGGGGCTTAACCAATTGATTGGGCTGCAGACCGTTAACACCTTACCACCGGATACAATTGCAGCTTGCGCAGACCATTCCGATGTAGCATTGCGCTGAGAAAGCGGCGTTGCAGAACCCTATCAACTCATGCAAAGCCTAAAAGACTCAGACATTAACATTGATCTGAATGTAGTCATCGAGGAACTCCTAGTTGAGGGTATTGATAAGTTCGTCAAACCTTATGAGTCCTTGATGAACTCTTTAGAAAACAAAGTCAAGTTATTGTCACCAGTATAGACCTTCAAGGCACAAGTTTATTTGTAGATGCAATAGCCAAGCGTGGCGTAGTCAGATATCCAGCGTCTCATCAACACACCACTTAACACCCACTGAAAACTTCTATGGTTAGTTTGCTAGAAAATCCCTTGCGCGTTGGCCTGCAACAACAAGGGATGCCCGAACCTCAAATTATTATCATCTTTGGCGCATCTGGTGACCTTACCTGGCGTAAATTAGTCCCAGCCCTTTACAAATTGCGCCGAGAAGGACGCATACCTCCAGAAACCACCATTGTCGGCGTTGCCCGTCGAGAGTGGAGCCACGAGTACTTCCGTGAGCAAATGCAAAAAGGCATGGAAGAAGCTCATGCTAAAGTCCCTTTAGGTGAACTATGGCAAGACTTCTCCCAAGGTCTGTTCTACTGTCCAGGCGACATAGACAATCCTGAAAGCTACCAAAAGCTCAACACCCTTTTAAATGAATTAGACCAGAAACGGGGCACAAGAGGAAACCGAATGTTCTACCTCTCCGTAGCTCCTAACTTCTTTCCCGAAGCCATTAGGCAACTAGGAAGCGCCGGAATGCTAGACGAACCCTACAAACATCGTCTGGTGATAGAAAAACCCTTTGGTCGCGACCTAGCATCAGCCCAGAGTCTGAACCAAGTAGTGCAAAAATATTGCCAAGAAAATCAAGTTTACCGCATTGACCACTACTTAGGTAAAGAAACAGTTCAAAACCTGCTGGTGTTCCGGTTCGCTAATGCTATATTTGAACCGTTATGGAACCGTCAATTTGTTGACCACGTACAAATTACCGTAGCAGAAACCGTAGGAGTAGAAGACCGAGCCGGCTACTATGAAAAAGCGGGCGCTCTTAGGGATATGTTGCAGAATCACCTGATGCAACTTTACTGTCTCACGGCCATGGAAGCACCTAACTCCATGGATGCCGACAGCATCCGCACAGAGAAAGTAAAAGTACTGCAAGCCACTCGTCTAGCTGATATCCCCAATTTGTCACGGTCAGCAGTACGCGGTCAATATAGTGCTGGGTGGATGAAAGGTCAACCAGTGCCAGGGTATCACCAAGAACCGGGAGTAGACCCCAATTCCACCACACCCACCTATGTAGCTATGAAATTTCAGGTTGATAACTGGCGCTGGCAAGGTGTACCTTTTTACTTACGTACAGGGAAGCGGATGCCAAAAAAAGTAAGTGAAATATCTATTCACTTCCGCGATGTTCCCTCTCGTATGTTTCAATCAGCATCTCAACAAAGAAATGCCAATATCTTAGCCATGCGTCTTCAGCCAAATGAAGGAATTTCCCTGCGGTTTGATGTAAAAATGCCAGGTGCTGAATTCCGCACCCGTTCGGTGGATATGGACTTTAGTTATGGTTCTTTTGGTATTGAAGCTACTTCTGACGCTTACGACAGACTGTTTCTTGATTGCATGATGGGCGACCAAACATTATTTACTCGTTCCGACGAAGTAGAAGCAGCTTGGCAAGTAGTAACTCCCGCTCTTTCAGTTTGGGATGCACCAGCAGACCCAGCTACTATTCCCCGGTACGAAGCTGGTACCTGGGAACCTACAGAGGCGGAATTATTAATTAACCAAGATGGTCGTCGCTGGCGCAGACTGTAAAAACAATAACTAACGAACACTGACTAAAGTACTATGATTTCCCAAGCTCCAACAATTTTCTCTCTTCAGGCTCCTAAAGATATTTCCATCAGCGAAATAGAAACGGAGCTTAATCAAATTTGGCAAAGTTACGGCATCACAGGTGAAGACGGTACTCTTCCTGCTGCTACCAGAGCCACAACATTTACTTTGCTAGTTTACGAACCGGAAGAAACTCAATATCTGTTATCAGTTCTAGGATTTTATAAAGGTCCTCTAGATGGCATTCTCGGTCCACAAATGGGAGCAGCCCTCAGGCAAGTTCAAGTGAAGTATGGACTTCCTGAAACCGGCACAGCGACACTGGAAACCGTGGCTATACTACGGGAAGAATTCGCTAAACGTCAGGGAAATACGGCAACATCTGAAAGTGTTGCTTATAATTTCAGCCCCACAAGCCCCTCTATCGCTGATGAAATTGCTCTACGTAATCCGTGCCGCATTATTGCTTTGTTCCCTATTGCTGGGGAAGATGAAGGGGTTAGAGCTTCAATTTCTGCCTACTGTCCGATTCAAAAGCAGTCTTCTAGCACTCTTATCTGTTGTGAATATATTACTTTGAGTGGAACCGCTGCGGCTTTAGAACGCGTGGGAGGTATGATCCCAGCATTATTAATTGGTGGCTTACCCAAGTTTCTCTGGTGGAAAGCTACACCAGACCCTAATAACAATCTCTTTAAGCGACTGGCAACAGTTTGCAATAATGTGATTGTGGATTCTTGCAATTTTAACAAGCCAGAAGGTGATTTACTTAGCTTGCAAAAGTTGGTAGAAACTGGTGTTCCTTTGGCTGATTTAAATTGGCGACGCCTGTCAGCATGGCAAGAATTGACCGCTCAAGCTTACGACTCACCCCATCGTCGCGCGGCTCTCAAAGAAATTGACCGGGTGACTATAGACTATGAAAAGGGTAATCCTGCTCAAGCATTATTATTTTTAGGTTGGTTGGCTAGTCGCTTGCAATGGTCGCCGGTTTCCTATAAAACAGAACCTGGTGATTATGAAATTACTCAAGTTCGTTTTATTGCTCAAGATCAGCGACAAATAGAAGCGGAATTAGCCGGGGTTCCAGTTGCTGATGTAGGTGATGTTGTGGGTGATTTAATTGCTCTACGTCTAAGCTCCACAAATCCCCAAGCGGACTGTGGTACCGTTATTTGTACAGAAACAGGCGGTTGTATGCGTATGGAAACCCACGGGGGGGCTCAGTCTGCTGGTATGTTTCAACAGGTCGGCTCCCTTTCTGAACAAAAGGCAGAGTCTTTGTTAAGTCAGCAGGTGCAGCGTTGGGGTCGGGAGTTACTTTTTGAGGAAAGTTTGGCTGTTGTAGCCGAGATTCTGCCTTTAAACAGTTGAAAAGTATTCTCTAGCAGATGCAAGTTTCTTTACTAGAGACGTTCCGACGGAACGTCTCTACAGGGTAGCGTAGCACCACCCGATGGCTATGGCTATCCTTTTTCTTATGTCATAATTACTATGGTGCAGTTAATATTTTTGATGATTGCCAGTCTATGGCTTTAGTTGTCGCAGGAGAACGTAGTGGAGTGGGTAAGACAACGGTTACCCTGGCTCTTTTGGCATCTTTACGCCGTCGTGGTGTATCTATACAGTCTTTTAAGGTGGGTCCAGATTACATTGACCCTATGTTTCACGCTTATGTTACTGGTCGTCCTTGTCGCAATTTAGACCCGGTACTAACTTCGGAGGTTTACCTTAAAAGGTGTTTTGTTGATCACAGTCAGGAGTGTCAATATTCCCTGGTGGAAGGGGTGATGGGTCTATTTGATGGAGTCAAGGGGGTAACAGGGGGGGAAGAACCTTCCTTGAGTACAGATTTTGCTAGCACAGCACATATTACCAGACTGTTAGATTTACCTATACTGTTAGTAATTGATTGTAGCCGTTTATCCGGATCTGTGGCTGCGATCGCTCACGGTTATTGTTCTTTAGATCCGAGAATAAAAATTGCTGGGGTGGTCTTAAATCGCGTCGGGAGCGATCGCCATTTATCTCTACTTAAAGACTCTCTAGCAGTATTACAATTACCTATAGTGGGCGTACTGCGTCGTCAGGATAATATCACCATACCCGATCGTCATTTAGGTTTAGTACCTACAGCAGAACTTCCGAAATTGGAAGCTGTTGTTAATGTTCTGGCTGATTTAGGCGATATCTGTTTTGACTGGCAATATTTATTGCCATTGTTGGAGAATCCCAAGGGGGACACAGACGAGTACAGACCTTCCGACGGAACGTCTCTAGACTTTAAGGGAGAATTATTCCCACATTCCTCCGGTTATCCTCTCAAAATTGCAGTAGCCCGCGATCGCGCTTTTAATTTCTACTATCAAGATAATCTCGATTTACTGCAAAATCTAGGTGCAGAAGTCGTTTTCTGGAGTCCTTTAACAGATACCCAACTACCTCCTGATATACAAGGAATGTATTTTGGCGGGGGTTTCCCGGAGGTTTTCGCCGAGGGTTTAGCAGCCAACATTTCTGTGCGTAATGCGGTTAAAACAGCAATTTTAGCAGGAGTACCCACCATAGCCGAGTGTGGGGGATTAATGTATTTATGTCAAGAAATTATCGACTTTGAGGGTAAACCTTGGCAGATGGCGGGGGTCTTACCCACATCTGCTATTATGGGCAAAAATTTAACTTTAGGGTATCGTCGAGCGGTAGCTTCACAAGATAACCTATTAGTATCAGCAGGTACAAGCATTTACGGTCATGAATTCCATCGTTCTGAGTTAAACCCTAAACCTGAGCAAAGTTTATTTAAAATTTATCCCTACGATGGTGATGGCTTGGAAGTAGAACACAACAGTCAACATCTGGGAACTGATGGCAAGATTAACAGCTTGTGTGAGCTAGATCTGAGAAATCTGCACGCATCTTATATTCATGTACACTGGGGACAAAATCGGGAAATCCCCCGCAGGTTTCTGCAACGCTGTCTAGAGATATCAGAAAAGAAAAAGTAGTACAGACAGAGGACGACGTATTTATATATCCAAATTTATTTAGAGATTTTAACCACTCTAGAATTTGAGAACATTTTTATGCCGACGACTGGAACTAGTATATCAGCACCCCAAAACTATCACAGCCAATGGACAACAGAAGTTATTCAAGTTCTCAATAGCGACCCAGAAAGGGGATTATCTTTTACGGAAGTTGACAAACGACAGTCTGAGTTTGGTAAGAATGAACTTAAGGGTAAACCGGGAAAGCCTGCTTGGTTGAGATTTGTCTTGCAGTTCAATCAAGCCCTTCTCTACATTTTACTTATTGCTGGGTTAATTAAGGCTCTTTTACTTCAGTGGACAAACGCCGGGGTAATTTGGGGGGTGACTCTAATTAACGCTATCATTGGCTTTGTCCAAGAATCAAAAGCCGAAGGTGCGATCGCCGCCTTAGCCCAAGCTGTTACCACCGAAGCGACGGTGATTCGTAACGGACAAAAATCCCGCCTCCCCTCCCAAGAATTAGTTCCCGGTGATATTGTCTTACTTACTTCTGGGGATAAAGTCCCAGCAGATTTACGGTTATTCAACGTTCGTAATTTACAGGTAGATGAGTCCGCTTTAACGGGGGAATCAGTACCGGTAGAAAAGTCTACTGCTGAACTCAGTCCCGATACTCCCCTAGCAGAAAGGGTAAATATGGCTTATGCAGGTAGCTTTGTCACCTTTGGTCAAGGTAGCGGTATTGTTGTGACCATTGGCAATGCTACGGAAATGGGGCGTATTTCCCAGTCCCTAGAACAAACCACCAGTCTCAGCACCCCCCTCACCCGTAAATTCGACAAATTTAGTCATCAACTCCTCTATATAATCCTTGGACTAGCAGCTATGACCTTCGCTGTGGGCTTAGGACAAGGACAAACCTGGGCTGCTATGTTTGAGGCATCCGTGGCCTTGGCGGTGAGTGCAATTCCCGAAGGTTTACCCGCAGTGGTGACGGTGACCATGGCTATTGGAGTTAACCGCATGGCAAAACGTCACGCCATCATTCGTAAACTACCGGCGGTGGAAACTCTAGGGGGGGCTACTGTTATTTGTTCCGATAAAACTGGTACTCTCACAGAAAATAAAATGACGGTTCAGGGAATTTACGCGGGCGGGCAGCATTTCCAAGTCACAGGTACGGGTTATAATCCTCGGGAGAACTCGAACCAATGGCGGATCTTGAGTTAATAGAGCAGCGGGTGGTAACGATTTTAGCTAAACAGGGAATGCGCGTTTTAGCTTTTGGTAAAAAAATCGTCAGCCATGAGCAGAACTCTGTAGACCATTATTTAAAACTGCACCCCTGAATTTACAACAGTGGTTAATTTGCTTACTTCCGGCTATACCTATGATTCCCCTGGCTTGGTTTGTTAATCGCATCGACCCCGCTCATTAACGCCAATGGCTAACGTGACGCTATATGTGTCCGTTCTGTTCTACTATGTTCTTTGGTCTGACCAATATATTTGGTGTATTCCCTTACCTTTAAGTTGACCCACCAATTGCAGCACAGGAGTAAGCGATAGCGAAGCGCTGCTGCAAGCAGATCGCTATCAATAAAACTAGAGAAATAAATCTTTCACCAGTTACATTAGTATCCAGGGTAAGAGCATCTGAATCACTCCATCGGTTACCACGATCACCACACCACTACCTCACCGAGATTCAGGTAAAATAGACTTAAGAGGGTGAAAGTTGTGCACTCTCCCTTACCTGAGTTGATTTATGTTACGGAATTGGTGGTTTAGATTACTAACAATATCCCTAGGAGTCTGGCTATTCCTGGATTTGCTTGCGCACCTAGGAGCAGAAATACTCTGGTTTGAAAATATTGGTTATTTACAAGTATTCCTTCTACGGATAGTCACCATGGGGGGACTGTGGATATTTGTAGCAGGTATCAGCGCTGCCTTTTGTTTGGGTAATCTTCACTTAGCTTACCGCCACCAGTATCCCCCAAATCATCCCTCCCCCATGGTGGCTGTGAAAGTGCAACAGATCCCCAAAACTAAAGAAATTAAACTAGTCTGGTTACTACCCATAGCATTAGTATTAAGTTTTCTAGTAGGCTTAATGGTGATTTACTATAGCCAAATAGCTGCTACCCATTGGCATCCGGGAATTATCCGCGATATTCCGGTAAATCCTCAGTTATTTCGACCGTGGCTCATTTGGGAGTTAATAGGTAACTTTATTTCCACACCTTGGTATTTCGGTTTAATTTTGGCTATAGTCATCGCCATTGTAGTATATCCTCATTTTCTATTGCGGGCGATCGCAATTCTTCTCAGCCTTGTATTTGCTCAAATAATATCCCACAACTGGGCTAGGATACTGCAATATTTCGCCCCCACATCCTTCAACGCCTCCGAGCCATTATTTGATCAAGATATCAGCATATATATATTTTCCCTCCCCTTTTGGCAGCTTCTAGAACTATGGTTAATGGGATTATTCTTGTATACCCTCATCGCTGTAGCCCTAACTTACCTCTTGGGTGCAGGTAGCCTTAGTCAAGGCGTTTTCCTTGGGTTTTCTTCCCAGCAACAGCGTCATTTATACGGTAACGGTGGACTATTCATGCTCCTAGTAGCCCTGAGTTATATGCTCAGTCGTTACGAGCTAGTTTATTCCCCACGTGGCGTTGCCTACGGTGCCAGTTATACCGATGTTACAGCCGTCCTCCCTTCCTATACCATCCTCTGCTTTGCTTCCCTAGCCCTAGCCTTTTACCTACTATGGCGGACAGTAAGCTGGAAACCCCAATCCCGCTACCGGCCATTTATATTTTACAGCTTAGGATTTTATCTAATAGGAATGGTCGCCGCCGATATTTTCCTCCCCACCCTAGTGCAATATTTAATCGTACAGCCCAACGAACTCCAACGGGAACAACCCTACATCCAGCGTACCATCGCCCTAACCCGCCAAGCATTTGACTTAGAAAACATTGACGTGCAAACCTTTAACCCCACAGGAGACCTAACAGAAGCCGATATCCAAAGAAATGACTTAACAATTCGTAACATTCGCCTGTGGGGACAGCAACCACTGCTAGAAACTAACCGCCAACTGCAACAAATTCGCCTTTACTACCGCTTCTCTGATGCGGACATCGACCGCTACACCCTACTTAAGGAAGTACCCGCGGAAATACCCACAGGAACAGGGGTATCTCCCAACCCAGTAGACGAAGAGACCACAGAACGGCGACAAGTACTAATAGCCGCCAGGGAATTAGACTACACCGCCGTACCCCAACAGGCTCAAACCTGGGTAAACCGCCATTTAATCTATACCCATGGTTTCGGGTTCACTATGAGTCCAGTAAATACCGTCGCACCTGGTGGACTACCAGAATATTTTGTCAAAGACATCGCCGGTAATAACGACACCGCCCTTACTACCTCCAGTGAAGCCATTCGCGAGAGCATCCCCATAGGAAAACCCCGGATTTACTTCGGTGAAATCACTGATACTTACGTCATGACTGGAACAAAAGTAAAAGAATTAGACTTTCCCAGTGGTAGCGATAATATATACAATATTTATGATGGTGTGGGGGGAATTCGTGTTGGTAGAGGGTGGAGAAGATTACTATTTGCCATGTATTTAAAAGATTGGCAAATGCTATTTACAGAAGACTTTTTACCAGATACTCAAGTGTTATTCCGGCGGAATATTAAAGAACGTATTCAAGCGATCGCCCCCTTCCTGCAATTTGACAGCGACCCTTATTTAGTTGCTGCTGATGCTGGTGACAAAGACTTTGAGAAAAACGGCAGCTACCTTTACTGGGTAGTTGATGCTTACACCACAAGCGATCGCTATCCCTATTCAGACACAACCAGCCTCAACATAGCCGACCATCAAGAGAAAATCAACTATATCCGCAACTCAGTTAAAGTAGTCATTGACGCTTACCACGGCACAGTTAACTTTTACATAGCCGACCCCGGAGACCCCATCATAGCCACATGGGGGAAAATATTTCCCCATACCTTCAAACCCCTCTTGGACTTACCACTGAACCTGCGGAAACATATTCGTTACCCCGTGGACTTGTTCAAAATTCAATCCGAGCGATTAATAACCTACCACATGACCGACCCCCAGGTGTTTTATAACCGGGAAGACCAGTGGCAAATACCCACAGAAATCTACGGGGACGAAGCCTGTCCAGTCAAACCATACTACCTCATCACCAGCCTCCCCACAGTCCCCCTTTCTGACAGCAATTCCTCTCATAGAGAAGAATTTATCCTCCTCCTACCCTACACCCCCAGACAACGCTCTAATTTAATCGCCTGGTTAGCAGCTCGGTCAGACGGTGAAAACTACGGTAAATTATTACTCTATGTATTCCCCAAAGAACGCCTAGTTTTTGGACCAGAGCAAATAGAAGCCAGAATTAACCAAGACCCCATCATCTCTCAACAAATTTCCCTCTGGAATCGTCAAGGTTCCAGAGCAGTTCAAGGTAACCTCTTAATTATCCCCATTGAACAATCCTTATTGTACGTCGAGCCAATTTATTTAGAAGCCACTCAAAATAGACTCCCCACCCTAGTACGGGTAATCGTGGCTTTTGAAAATAGAATTGTGATGGCTCCTACACTCGAACAAGCATTACAGGGAATCTTTCAACCAGAAGTAACACCAACCCCCACCATTATTCGTCCTTTGGAGGAACCAGCCCCATCACAGTAAATTAATTAAAAAAATTTAAAGTTTAAAAAATTTAAAGGAATTCCCAAACTATGGGGAGTTGCATAGGTCGCACGTGATAGCGTAGCTTGGCATAAGCCATAGTTGAAAATAAATAGGCAAAGTACAAGGGGAAACTAACGTGAGTGATGGATTTGATTACGATTTAGTGATTATCGGCGCGGGTGTGGGCGGACATGGCGCAGCCCTACACGCTGTTAGCTGTGGTCTGAAAACAGCGATTATTGAAGCTGGGGACATGGGGGGAACCTGTGTAAATCGTGGCTGTATCCCTTCCAAGGCTTTGTTAGCTGCGTCTGGACGTGTGCGGGAGTTACGTAATGCCCATCATCTCAAATCCCTGGGAATTCAAGTTGATTATGTGGCATTTGACCGTCAAGCGATCGCAGACCATGCTAGTAGTCTTGTATCAAAAATTCAAGGCGACCTCACCAACAGCCTCAAACGTCTAGGAGTAGATATTATCAGAGGTTGGGGAAAAATTGCCGGCACTCAAAAAGTAACTATCACCAGCGATAGTACACAAAAAACAGTGACAGCTAAAGATATCATTCTTTCCCCCGGCTCTGTCCCCTTCGTACCCCCGGGCGTAGAAGTAGATGGTAAAACCGTTTTCACCAGCGATCAAGGTGTAAAATTAGAATCTCTACCGGAATGGATCGCAATTATTGGTAGTGGTTACATCGGCTTAGAATTTTCTGATGTTTACTCCGCTTTGGGCTGTGAAATCACCATGATTGAAGCCCTAGACCAACTCATGCCAGGATTTGACCGGGATATTGCTAAACTAGCAGAACGAGTCTTAATTACACCCCGGGATATAGAAACCAAAGTGGGAATATACGCCAAAAGAATCATCCCCGGTTCCCCCGTGGTAATTGAATTAGCAGACTTTAAAACCAAAGAAGATATTGATGTTATTGAAGTCGATGCTTGTTTAGTAGCCACAGGGCGTATTCCCGCCACAAATAACTTAGGACTAGACACTTTAGGCATAGAACTAGACCGGCGGAATTATATCCCCGTAGATGACCATATGGCTGTACTCTCTGGCGGGGAAGTAGTCCCCCATGTCTGGGCTATTGGTGACGCCACCGGAAAAATGATGTTGGCCCACACAGCCTCGGCTCAAGGTGTCGTCGCGGTGGAAAATATCATCGGTCGTCCCCGCACTGTGGACTATCGCAGCATCCCCGCGGCCGCATTTACTCACCCAGAGGTCAGCTATGTAGGTTTAACAGAAGTAGCCGCCCAGGAATTGGCGCAAGCTGAAGGCTTTGAGGTGGCTACTACTAAAAGTTACTTCAAAGGTAATTCCAAAGCTCTGGCAGAAAAAGAAGCCGATGGTATGGCTAAAGTAGTGTATCGCCAAGATACTGGTGAGGTTTTAGGCGTGCATATCTTTGGAATGCACGCCTCCGACTTAATTCATGAAGCCTCAGCCGCGATCGCTAACCGTCAAGCTGTCCAAGACCTGGCTCACTTAGTACACGCCCATCCCACACTTTCGGAAGTGCTAGATGAAGCTTATAAACGCGCCGTGGTTTAAGGACTAGGGCGGGAAGGTCTTATGAGTCGTGATGGCTACGCTACGCCATCAGTAGCTAAAGAGTGCCTGTTAACACTTAAATATTTTCCGCCCGTCATTGTCTCTTGAGGGCCGGGAGTGTCAAACTCAGCAAAGAAGAACTCTAAACTTAAATTATGCAAATTCGTCGCCGTTCTACCAACACTACCATTAATGTCTCTTTTTTACGTTATCAGTCTGCTTTGCCAGATATAGAACCAAACAACATTTTGGAGGAAATTGTCTGGCATAAGGAAGTTGAAATTGACCAGATGCGGGAAAGGCGACCTTTAGCAGAATTGCAAAAGCAGGCACTCTCGGCACCACCCACCCGTGATTTTATCGCCGCTTTAAAACAAGGAAGCACCAAGCCGGCTTTAATTGCTGAAGTCAAGAAAGCTTCCCCTAGCAAGGGTGTCTTACGAGCAGATTTTGACCCGGTAGCCATTGCTGGGGCCTATGAACAAGCCGGAGCTAGTTGTCTTTCTGTTTTGACAGATAGGAAGTTTTTTCAAGGCAGTTTTGAGAATTTAGCCCAAGTGCGTGCTAGGGTGAAATTACCACTTTTATGTAAGGATTTTATTATCTATCCTTACCAAATGTACTTGGCTCGTATTCAGGGTGCAGATGCAATTTTGCTAATTGCGGCTATTCTGAGTGATCAAGATTTACAATACTTCCTGAAAATTGCTAAAGCATTGAAGATGACGGCCTTGATTGAGGTTCATAGTTTGGCAGAACTTGATCGCGTGTTAGCTTTAGCTAAAGTTTGGACAGCCGACCGCTCGACTTGTGAGTTTTTGGTGGGGATCAATAATCGCAATTTAGAAGATTTTTCCGTTGATATTCAAACTACCTGTCAATTATTGGCAGCACGAGTTAGTCAATTACAGGAACTTAATCTCCTAGTTGTGAGCGAGTCAGGGCTACATATTCCTGAAGATTTAGATATAGTACACCAGGCAGGAGCAGCAGCCGTACTCATTGGAGAGTCGTTAGTTAAACAACCCGACCCTGGTTTAGCGATCACTAAACTGTTTGCTAACCACCGCCAACCGCTGTAGCGGGAGATTCGGTGCTTATTTATGTCCATGCAGGCAGAACCTAGGGTAGGGTACACAGATAAGTCCGTAGTTGAACAGATGATAAAATGCTATAACTTGAAAGAAGAATTTTAGATTATTTTTAACTAATATACATAGGTTGTTGCAAAAGTCAAGTAAACCATCATTCTTTAGCTCTAATGATCTTTAAATCTCTGGATTTAAAGACTATGGCAAGTATTGTTTATGTATATGCAGATAAAACCTAAAATTCCCCCCCAAAATTTAAGTATCCGCCTCAAGTTTTGAACTTTTATTCTTTTTTAGGACGAACAAATGGACAATAAGCTAATGCTCATGATTCCTGGCCCCACACCAGTACCAGAAGCTGCTTTATTGGCATTAGCCAAGCACCCAATTGGACACCGCACCAATGAGTTTAGTAACATCATGGCGGAGGTGATAGAAAACCTCAAATGGTTACACCAAACTCAAAATGATGTACTAATGCTCAATGTTAGCGGTACCGGTGCAGTGGAAGCGGGAATCATTAATTTTCTGTCTCCAGGCGATCGCGTTTTAGTCGGTTCCAATGGTAAGTTTGGAGAACGCTGGGTAGAAATCGCTGCAGCATACGGTTTAAATGTCGAAGCTATTACTACCGAATGGGGGAAACCCTTAGATACAGCAGTATTTGCAGAAAAACTGCAAGGGGATACCAACAAGGAAATTAAAGCGGTCATTATTACCCACAGCGAAACCTCAACCGGTGTGTTGAATGACTTAGAAACTATCAACCGCCTAGTAAAGGAACATGGCCAAGCTTTAATTATCGTAGATGCAGTTACTAGCTTGGGTGCATTCAATTTACCCATAGATACCTGGGGTTTAGATGTGGTGGCTTCTGGTTCCCAGAAAGGTTATATGATTCCCCCAGGATTAGGATTTGTTGCTGTTAGCCCCAAGGCTTGGGAAGCTTACAAAACTGCAAAATTACCGAAATATTATCTTGATTTAGGTAAATATCGCAAATCCGCAGCCAAAAATACCACTCCCTTTACTCCACCGGTGAACTTGATTGTGGCTTTACACACCACATTAGAAATGATGAAGGATGAAGGCTTGGAGTCAATATTTACTCGGCACCAAAGACTCAAAAATGCCACCCGCGCCGCAGTGCGTGGTTTGAATTTACCTTTATTTGGTGCAGATGATTATGCCAGTCCAGCAATTACGGCTGTCGCCCCACAGGGTATTGAAGCTGATAAAATTCGCTCATTGATGAAGAAGCGTTTTGATATTGCTTTGGCGGGTGGACAAGACCATCTGAAAAACAAAATTTTCCGCATTGGTCACTTGGGTTTTGTTAGCGATCGCGATATTCTCACCTGTATAGCCGCTTTAGAAGTGACTCTCACTGAAATCGGCTACGAAGACTTCACCCCTGGTGCTGGTGTAGCAGCAGCGGCTAAAGTATTTAGTTAGTCTCCATCCCCAGTCTATCTGGGGAACGTAAACCCTTGGCGAAGCGTCTCTAAGAGAAAGGAGAACTGTTAGCCCCACCAATGATGAGTATTTTGGTTCTACTCCCATTGAAATTATAAAGAGCGAGTTAAACAGTCAACTCGCTCTTTGTATCCTTCTGAAAATGAGTAAAAATGGTAACAGTCAATTCTCCTATCTATCGGACTCGGTACAACACAGAATCGACGTGACATCCTCAATTCTCCGGTATGAAAGGCATACTTATACACATTATAACCACGATTGCAATCAAAAACTTCGCCAATCCAACTTATGTCGTAGAAACGCCATAGGTTGAGGTGGCCTGTATTTTAGACTTAGACAATGCAAAACTCAAATTCCTGCTCTTATGCTGTTTCCAGCCAATCATAAATTTGTTCTAACTGTTCTAACGTAATTAATCCATACTGCCAAAGAATCATTGGTAAAGGACCGGGATCTTGCTCCCGATGTCGCAGGGCGACTGCAAGAGAAGCCGAGGAAATTGACAAATCTTCCTCTAGAAAATGAATCAGTCGTGAATATGTTGATGGTGACATTTGTAACTCACCCCCTTTAGTTGAATTTATTGTCATATAACCATGTCCCATTTCTCAGTAACCAGCAGCTAATATTTCATTCGTAACTGGTGATGACCGGAATGACTTACGCCACGCTACGTTATCAGAAATTCCAACACAATTGGCTAAAACTCTTCAAACTGACAGATTTCACCGGTTAGACTCGAAGATTCCCAATTCAACGCACCACTGATATTGTTGACTATTATGTTTGATTTCATCACACATTTAGTCACAAGTATTCCATAGCTAATACTCTCTTATGAGAGTCCATTTACACTTACGCCAAAAGGAATATTTTTGGCATCCATAGTAGAGAAATGTGATTATAGCTTGAAACTGCAAATTTAACTATGATGTAAACAAGGTAAATAGTCTCCATAGTAAAGTGCTATTCTATACTTAAAAAATCTTGTGCACAAAGATATTAACTTAGGATTCGCCCCATCTGACAGGGGGAAATTTATTTCCCTAGATTTCCCGTATCGAAAAACTCAATTTTGATCACATCACCATCCCGCAAATTTAATTCCGCAGATCGTCCAGATCGCAATTCAATGACCATATCAACGGGCACATTAGGACCATAAGTAGGGCAAGGTTCCCTAGGACACGGAGGGGCAGAAGCCTGAATATATTGCACCACCCCATTTTGCAAAAACACCATATCCAGAGGAACAGGGACATTTTTCATCCAAAATCTCACAGGTCGTGCATCAGGGAACTGAAATAACATCCCCTGATCATCTGGTAAAGGTGGACGATACATTAAGCCCTTCGCCTGCTGTTCCGGTGTCCGTGCCACTTCCAACTGGACTCTAGTACCATTAGACAGAACTGCTTGTGCTGAAATTGGTAGCATTTGACCACTGGGAGCTTTTGTTTGGCTACTGGCGGTGGATGTGGTAGATTTTGCTGTATTTACAACAGAACAGCCCATTAGTAAAACATTCAGGAGCATCGGGACTATAATTAGCCAACGCATCATAAATATTTTCTGATTTGGTAATTTAAATTGCGATTGCACAGCACTTATGCTAAAAACTACGGTGTGAAGATAGATAAAATTAATACTTCCAGTTTTAAAAGCACCCGCTCAAGTCATATACTGCTTTGGCCTGGCAAAAAGGTCAACACCATCAGATTTGTGTTTTTACCTCATAGTAAATCAAATGATGATCATTGTGATTCCTAGGGAAATTGGCGCTAAATATATGAATTGTAGCTCCCAACTTGTGAGTTGAGAAGGAACTTTTTAAAAGAGGTATGAAAAATATAGCACATAAGAATATTCTCTCCCAGGTGAAAAAAAACTTGTAGCAGAAATAAACAAAGTACAAATCAATCCTGGGGCATAGCTGGTGGTTGTGGAACATGACAAAGGGTAATTGCAAGGCACACAAGTCAAGAGCGTCAATAGACTGTAAATCAATTGAATGTTATTTATTGAGGGGGAAAATATTAAATTATGTCCTATATCTCCACCGCACCGGCTTACCTCAACCTCTACATCCAAGGTGAGGGTTTCCCTATTCTGTGTTTACACGGTCACCCTGGAGCCGGTCGTAATCTTTCTGTTTTTACCAATCATTTATCCAAACGCTACCAAACTTTCGCCCCTGATTTACGCGGCTACGGTAAAAGTCCCTGTAATCGCAATTTTGAGATGGTAGACCATTTGACAGACTTAGAGGCGCTTCTAGACCGCTTTCAAATTGAAAAATGTCTGATATTGGGATGGTCACTGGGTGGAATTTTGGCAATGGAAATGGCATTGCGACTACCACAACGCTTTACTGGTCTGATTTTGGTGGCCACCGCAGCCAGACCCCGTGGCAATCATCCCCCCATTACTTGGCAGGATAATCTATATACTGCCATTGCCGGAATTTTGAACTATATTCAACCAAGTTGGCAATGGAATATAGATACTTTTGCCAAGCGATCGCTTTTTCGCTATTTGATTCAACAACATACCCCCACAGCTTATAATTATATTGCCACCGAAGCAGTACAGTCCTATTTACAAACATCTTCTTTCGCAACTCGCGCCCTCTACACTGCTCTGAAATCTGGTTACAATCGACTCTCTGATTTACAAAAAATTCACTGTCCTGGTTTGGTACTGGCTGGGGAACAAGACTGTCATATTACCCCTGAGTCTAGTTTAGAAACGGCGCAACATTTGAAAAGTAGCCAGTGGCGTTGTTACCCAAATACAGCACATTTATTTCCTTGGGAAGTTCCCCAACAGGTATTAGGTGATATTGATATTTGGTTGGAAGCACATCCCCAAGTTGTGAAAATGCCAAGATGAATTAACCACAGATAAGCAGGTTCATGATTCTGATATTAGTTGCAAAATCAGTTGTAGGGGAATTTTTACGTAATCTGGACGATGGTTGAGTTCATGGTGGAGTTCCTCTATTGCTTTTTCTAATAGATAGGCAAATAGCAGTAATTGTAGTTCCCTTACCAAGGGATGATCATAATTTAGATCCGGCTGATGGGAATACAAACGATGCCAATAATAAGCCTTAGCCACCGGATCCCAAGCCCAATTCGAGGTTTCAAAATCCTGGAAAATAATTCGCGCTTCTTGGTATTTTTCTGCCGTATCACTCCACACATAAAAATCTCTTTCTAGACTACCTTTTGGGGCGCGGCGTGCGCGTTGTAACCAAGGATGTTGATCCGATGTATGGTTAATAATTAACTCAATAATCACCCGGATACACCGCTCATGGGCAGCATTCAATAGGTCTTTAAAGTCTTCTAATGTCCCATAGATGGGGTTAATACTGGTATACTCAGCAACATCATAACCATCATCTTTCAGTGGTGAGGGGAAAAAAGGTAGTAACCAAATAGCCGTAATCCCTAAATCTTGCAAGTAATCTAGTTTTTCTATTAGTCCCTGTAGGTCGCAAATACCATCACCATTACTATCAGCAAATGCGCGAATAGGTACTTCGTAAATAATGGCATTTTTAAACCATAAGGGGTCATCTTTGATGATTAAGTCTAATCTTCTCATTTTATTTATCAAGTTTTAGTGATAAAACTCTTATTTATTTTTTATAAAAAATTGTTAACTCACTTTTTCTTCTTCCCTCCTAGCACAAAATACCTAAAATCATAAATTTATCCATCTCACACAGGTAAGAGCATTAACAAGCTCTTGACTGGAAGAGGAATATTCCAGCTAGGTGCTATAATCACTGAGTTGTTAATCAAGAGTCTTTCAATATCTATCTTTAGATAGATGACAGTGCATATTTTTTTATTGTTAAGTATATGCTTCTACATTCTGAAGCACCATTACTGCCTACTACATAATTAGTCGAACCCATGGACTACAACACTCACAAACCAAAACCCAAACAGAAAAATTCTACTTTTGTTCGTCCATTACCTCAACAACCCAAAAAGTCTCAAAACACTAAATCATCCTTAAAAGATGAATTTGATCTGGAAATTCTCCAAAAAAATCCTTGGGGACAATTTTTATTATTTGTGGAAGATTTCTACAGTAAATACATTCCACCCAGTACAGAGGAGGAGAAAAAACGTGGAAATATATTGCAAACCGCCATTAAAACCTTCAATGAACATCATCAAGAATCTTGGAGACAAATACTCCATAGAATTCCTCCATCTTCCACCAAGCTGATTGATGACTTTTATTATTATCTATCTAACCGTAGAAAACTGACACCACAGGAAGTTTATCAAGAATCTCAAGCAGCTATCCAAGGTTTGATTAATAACGCGGAATATGGATTTATACACACAGATAATAAAGATATTGGCAGAATTAGCCAGCTATCTGATGCCATAAATTACTTTCAAAAACACCGTTCTAAGACCTATTTAGTTCTCTCTCAAATAGAAGCATATGTTCCAGAAGATGCTAAAAAATTCTTTGCAGCTTCTCAGGTCTTTCAAGGCATAATTGCATCTGGTTCTCATGAAATTCTCACGGATTTTGGTATGGCCTTGATGAAACATTTTAAAGTTACGCGCACTGCAATTAAAGACGAAACAGCTAAAAATCTTGTTTCAGGTCTCGGAGAGATTGAAAGACAATTAACAACTCAAATTAGTATTTTAGAAGCTGAAAACTTAGAACTGACTCGAAAGTTGGAGCAACTGCGTGAGCAAGGACATCAAGAAATTGTCACCCAAATTGCTCAAGAACTACAAAATGGTTCCCAACCGGCTTTAGATCAAATACAGAAAATTATCAGTTTAATACAACCTCAAATTGAAGCAAGTGGAGAAGCTCAAATTTCCTCTGATGATTCTCTGTCCATATTTATTGTCTTGCGTAATTTAATGACAATATTCCAAAAACTAGGAATAGAAACTTACCCCAAGTCCCTCCAAGATAGTTTCACAATATCTCAACTTGACTTAGCAAAATATGCTTATGTAGGGGGAACGCCTTTTACAAATTACACAGAAATTAAACGAGTACAGTGTATTCAGAAAGGATGGAAGGTTAACGACAACATAATTACACCGGCAAAAGTACAAGAATTAACTGATAATTCCACCAATAATTAAAAGATTTTTATAAAAACAGGATAAAAAACCATGGTAGAAAATATTGCAATCTTATTAGACCTAGACAACATTAAACCTGAACTTGGGGAAATTGAATCTATTTGTACCAAGTATGGTTCCATAAAAGTACGTCGTGCATTTTCCAACACTCCAGCAGTCCTCTCTGCTTATGGTAGTCAGCTACGTAATTTAGGATATCGGTTTGAATTAACACCCGGATTGACATCTGTTCCCCAAGAAGTTGATAATTTAATTTTCCGCACATCCGAGGAGTTGATTAACAATTCCCAGGAACAAATTAATATCATTGCCGTTGTCAGCAATGATAATGATTATGCAAAATTATTTTCTTATTTAACCAGTAAACAAGTTAAAACAGTAGCTATTGGTAATAATCAACTGGGAAATAAACTTAGAGAAACAGCCACATATATTGAATTACTCCAAAACATTTTACGCCCCACATATTTAGGTATCGACTTAGGCACTACTAACACAGTCATAGCAAGAGCTAGTCAAACATTAATGCAGGAATGGAAAGCTAACGCCATTAGTATTCCGGTCAAAAATGAGCATGAAGCTGTACAACATACAGAATTAATTCCTTCTGCTGTCAGGTATTCTCAATTAGATACTGCGAAAATAGGTAACCATGTCCGCAGCCAATATTATGCTTTTAGAGATCAAACTATTCTGGCTTGGAAACATGATATTGGTACTCTTCAAGATGGGTTACCTTTTGAATATCAACTTACTATCGGTAATGTTACACCAGAACAAGCCGCCGCAGAAGTTTTAAAGTTTTGTCGTCATCAATTAACCCAAAAACAAATAGATGTGAGAGGTGCAGTCATCACTCACCCAGCGTCCTATGAACCTGATGCTATTGAAGCGACCCGGAAAGCCGCTAAATTAGCAGGTTGGGAAGAAAATAACATTGTTTTGTTACCAGAACCAAAAGCTGCTTTATATGATTTCTTATATAGACTCCGAAATGGAGAGATTTGCGCTGATTTAGATACCAGTCGTCCTTTAAATATTCTTGTCTATGATTTAGGAGGGGGGACTTTAGATACTTCATTACACAAAGTACACTGGAATAGCGATATAGCCCAGTTTTTTATTGAGGATATTTCTATTGGTTCCCGCACCAGAGTGGGAGGCGATCAAGTTGATGAAAAAATAGTTGATTATTTGTTTACTAACTATAGTAAAATAGGTAAGTTATCAGCACCTGAGCAGAAAAAATTGTGGTATGAACTCAGGATTTATGCCGAACAATTTAAGCAAGTTTGGGGCAGTAGATATTCTGATAGCCTGGATAAGGAAGAGTTTAGAATGCCGTTTGAATACGTGAGTTCTAGCTCTAGTTTTCCGATTTTCTACAGTTTGGGATATCGTCAAATGCAGGAAGCTTTAAAAGAGTTACTGTGCCCAGATATTAAACCGGAACTAATAGAAAAGTTAGACCCAAAAACCGCTTTTAATGAATCTCCCTTTGTAGACCGTCGTGACACTTTTATCGTACCTGTTCTTGATGTCCTCCTCAAAGCTAAAGAGAAGTTGGGGGAATTACCTAAAATTAATGGCATTCTGCTTAATGGGGGGATGACATATTTCCCTTTAATTCGGGAACGCTTAGAACAGCTCTTACCTGGAATCCTCATTCTATCAGAGGGAGATCCAGACTTGGCGGTGGCTCGTGGTGCAGCACTTTATGCAGCAGGTACTGTGGGTAAATCAGAAGGAATTAACCCCACAAATATTTGGCTAGAAGTTACAGATTGTAATACTCAAGAATCAAAATTAGAGTTGTTAGTTGCTCACGGTCAAAAGTATCCTTATCGCACTACCTTGGCGGGATTTCGTTTACCAGCATTTGAAGACGACGGTTTGATTGGTTTTAAAGCTTGGGTGGGTATGGGTTCCCAAATTAATCAAAATACTACCTTACAACGGACTCGCTACGTTAATACCGATGAAATTCGCGCTGCTGATATTCAACCAGGAGATTATTTAAATCTGGAAGTAGAATATACCTTTGATGAGCGATTATTACTGACACTGGTACATCGCGATCGCCCAGATACTCGTTTCCGCTTAGAAGTTTCCCCCCAAAGAATAATACCGACAATTAGCAATGTCGAAAAAACAGTTAATCAAAAAACAGTTAATAACACGGCCACAGATTTAATTCCTAAAATTAGCCGTTCCCGTCCAGGTAAAGAAATTAATCCCGATATTGAGGTGGAATTTTCGGCCTGGGGGAGGGTCGCATTTAGTCTGGCTCAAAATTGGCAAAATGCTAGTGTTCAAACCCAAAGACGAAATCTAGAAAATCAGACTTGTCAGGGTAAAAATCGTTTATCTATTATTCGCAGTTTATTACAGTGGTTGGAAACACAGAGTAATGTTAAACCTGATTTACAACAAAGCAGAAAAATTGTAGCCGTAATGGCTTTATCTAATATTATCCAAAGTTTACCTTCTGATAGCTCTGACTTCCAAGTCAGAGAACTAGAACAGAGGTATCACAACTGGATTTTACGCCAATTTCAAGCTGGTTTATCCAGATATAACCACATACATGAATTACAAACAGCCATTTCCCTGGCTCCGGGTAAAATGCTATGGTCAGATTTTAGCGAGTTAATTTACCAAGAGTTTACAGTCATCTCACACCTAGCACGTTCCGTTAATTTACTTAACTCATTTGGTTTTTGTGCTGAACCTTCTGTACGTAATATTACGCGCTTGCGTTCGATTATCCAAGGCAGTCAACATTTAGCTGTGCGCCAAAAAGCCTTCTGGGCTTTAGCGAGAATCATTAGCCCTGGTCAACCCCAGGAATGGCGAGCCAATCTCAATGATGTGGAAAAAGTAGCATTATTTGTTTTAGAGCAACTTAAACATCAAATTAGTGAACCTCAAATTGCTTTAGATGCTTTAGGTTGTCTGGGTCAATGTATTGGTTGGCATATTACAGGAAATCTACTTCATGAACGAATTGTCAATGACATTTTATCTCTGGCAAAGATTTATCTGCCTTGTCAAGGTAGAATGATTAATTTCCCGGGTATCTCCCAACAGTTTGACCGCAAGTTAGAGCTAATAGAAAGGGCTTTTCATCTTGATACTGCTACTATTCAAGAAAAAGAAGACATCAGAACTTGGTTTTTGCAAACTGTCAATGGTTAAAGTCTAAATTTAATTCAAATAGTTACCGGAGATGAGTTAACTTCCACAGCAAGTGATAATTATCGCGATAAACCACATTAGCTGTAGATTTATATCTGGTTTCTATTTCTCTACGCCAGGTATCTGAGGGATTGAGTAAGAAAATATCCTTAAACCCATCAGGAATATTAGGAATATCTTCACCATTAATTAATTGAAACCGTACTTTTGGCGTAACAAGATAGCTCAGGGAGAATACTGTTACATAATTAATTCCCTGAGAATTACTAATTAAAAGTGGTTTTTGCGCCTCATTGAGAATTTCAGCAACCTCTGGATTACCATAACTAATTCCCTTATTCCACCAAGTTGCTCCTTCATAGCGAACTCTACAAGAAACCATCCCCAACACAATTATTAATACTAAAATTACTTGCCACAATCTCCGGCGCGATGAAATTCCACTATATATTTGGGTAGCTAACATATAGGCGACAGAAACTTGAATACATAAATATACAGGTATTAAATATATCATAGAAGTATAAACTAGTGCTTGAGAAAATAAATTCGGCAGCATTAGTGGTATGAAGGGAACTATAATTAATGTCACCATAAACAACCAAGTCTTATAATTAGTGGTGCGACATATAAAATAAAGTGCATATCCTGCTAGAGATGTAAAAATTAGAGAAATTAGATATTGTATGGGGTTTTCTAAGCCGATGTTCAAATCGAAAAAGATTCGACTTATCTGTATAAATAAAATTGGCTGCCAATGTAACATAGATTTATCATTTTCCGTGACATCTGCTGATACAATAAACTCAAATAAATTGGCTACCACAATCGTCATCCAGGGCATAAAAGCTAAAAAACCTAGAGATGAGGCTAGTAAATAAGCCCTAACTGTTTCCGTTAGTTGAAATTTATTAATTGTAATTACATAAATTCCCTGGGTAAGCGCTAAAAAAATACTCCACAAACTTGTATAAAGACTAACTACCAAGCTCAATACATAAATACCCCAGGTAGCAAAAGGGTCTGGCATTTGCTGTACTTTGACTAATTCGTGGTGAGATTGTGATTCCAGGCGCATAGCTCGTAATAGTGAGGCACTACATAGTAGTATGGTGAGTAACCACAGAATATATGATTGTGCTTCTTGAGCATAAAGCACATGAAGAGGGGAAATTGCCATCAAAGCGATCGCTAAACCAGGTACTGACAAAGGCACATTAAATAATTCACGGCAGAGCCAGTAAATAGACGGAAAGACTAACAAACTGATCAAAGCAGATAAACTTCTAATGACAGTGACTGAATTACCAAAGGTTTGCACCCATAATCTGGTAATTAAATAATAAAGTGGTGGAGCTTGCGGGTCTTCTCTTACCAGAGACATAATTGTGTCACTAAAGCCCTTTTCTAGATTAGGAAATTGGAACCTAGCAAAACTTGCCTTAGTAATTACACCACCGTTAAATAATTGCTGCTTGACTTCAGCTACCGTATAGCCAGAAATGCGCAAAGATGTATAAATTTCATCATGGGAGTAAACTTTGCCTTGAATATTAACAAAGCGGAATAATATACCCATCGCCAACAAAAAAATAATTAAAAACCGTAACCAACTCGGAACAAGAGTCAGGTTCCACATAAGCAGGTTTCCGATAAAGTAGTTTAAAATCTTCCCACAGCCACAATTACTGAAAAACCCCCGAAGATACCCGGGGGCTGGCCTATTGTTGTGTTCACAGATAACTAGCAACAAAAACGCTCGGTAGACACCTGAACAATCAATTGCGGTGATTATTACTGTAGCGAACCCTTGTACCCGCCCAAAGCAGCTTCTCTCGGAGTGTCTGATAGTATGAATTGTTCTCTCGCAAAATAATGAACTTCGCCCGACAATCTGCCATCCGCACATCAACCCGATGTCCTGGCCAAATAGAGGTAGATAACACCCCATCCATCCACAGTTTTGTACTCAAATCATAATCTCCCAAAGGCCAGATGCTGACAACCGAACCAGGAGGTAAAACTAAGGGGCGGCTAGAAAGACTCATAGGACAGATGGGAGTTATGGTGAGAGCCTCCATACCATCATGAATAATCGGTCCATTAGCAGAAACAGTATAACCGGTAGAACCTGTGGGAGTGGAAATAATCAAACCATCTCCCACATATTGGTCTACCACCTCACTATCAATTTCCATTTCCAGAATTGAGGTAATCATGCGGTCAGCGGAAGCAGGTTTGACACAAAATTCGTTTAAAGCGAGGTAGTGTTCAGTCACTGGTTCCAAATTCGTGCGATGACCCTCATACACTGCAGCTTGTAACATCATCCGCCGTTGGATAGCATAGCGATCCTCAAACAGTCTGTCCCAAACTTTCTCTGTATCTTCAAACTCGTCTACGGACTCAGTTAAGAAGCCCAGATGTCCGCCAACATTAACGCCCAAAATAGGTATACCGGCCGGGGCTAAATGTCTAGCACCAGTTAAAACAGTGCCGTCACCGCCCAGTACTAAAGCCAAATCAATGGGTTGAGTTGCAGAAGCCAAAAATACCGGGTAAGGGTTATCTTTGGGCCCACTAGGCCCCATCAACACGTGACAATGGCGATTTTCCAGTTGTTGAGCACAGAGTTCTGCCCAGCGTTGACTCTGGGAATCTCGGGCTTTATAAGCAATGATTACCTGCTTGATTTGCACACAAAATTACCACTTGAGGAGATTAAACTGCTCCATATCAACGGTATCACGATTGCGATAAATGGCCAGCACAATGGCTAAACCCACCGCCGCTTCAGCAGCAGCCACGGTAATCACAAATACAGTGAATACCTGACCTTTAATTAAAGTTGAATCCAGAAAGTTAGAAAATGCCATTAAATTGAGATTAACAGCATTTAGCAGTAACTCAATTGACATTAACACCCGTACCGCGTTACGACTGGTAATTAGTCCGTAAATGCCGATACAGAACAAAGCTGCGGCTAGTAATAAAAAGTACTGGAGTTGCATAGATTTTACTGTCCCTTCTCGTAGCTTGCGTAGCGTAGCCATAAAAAATCTGGCCTTTACCGGCGAATAATATCGCCGATTTTACTCTTTTGTTTCACTACCTGCTGATATCAGGTCTCTGGGGCGTTCTGGCAAGGTCAAAATTGTTTGTGGTAACTCTGAAGCTGTGGTTTTTTCAGGCAAATACTCGCGACGTGCCAAAATGATCGCTCCTAACATGGCTATCAGCAACAATACTGAAGCTAGTTCAAAAGGTAGTAGAAAGTCAGTAAAGAAATGCTCACCAATCACAACTATAGAACTTTCGGCAGCTACAGGAGCAGGTGTTGAGTATGCCCAGTGAGTCCCCAATACCATTGCACTCAACAGACCAAATAATCCTAAACTGACTATGGCTGTTACTACTTTGCGCAGACCAGCACTGGGAAATGGTGCAAAATCCTGGCGCTTGTTCACCAACATAATGGCAAACAAAATTAACACGTTGACTGCCCCAACATAAACCAGTACCTGTGCTGCTGCTACAAAGTCAGCATTGAGCAAGAGGTACATCCCCGCCATGCTGATAAACACCCCCCCCAGCATAAAGGCAGAATAAACAACGTTAGAGAACAGCACTACAGCTAAGGCTGCTCCAATCATCATTACACCCAGTATGCCTAAAGAAACAAACTGTACTCCTTCAGCTAAATTCACTTTTTCCGGTCCTTTTTAATTTCCAATAAATGGTAACTGGTAAGTGGTAAGTGGTAATCGGTAATAGCGATTACCCACTAGTACGGTACGGCGGAAACAGAAACATTTTTCCAGACAGTTCAAAAGACTAGAATGTGACTTTTGACTTCCGCCCAGCAGCGCTAGCCACTTGTTTTTTCTGTGTGCTCTACCGGGTCTTCACCGAGGAGAACCAGCACGAGGAGCATCAGCAGGTAGGTCGTGAGGTTCCATGACACCTTTGGGTAAGTAAGCCAGTTCCCGCAGTGGCGTCACCATTGGGTCGTTTGTGACTTTATAAGGCAGACGACCTAATGCTACGTTGTCATAGTTTAATTCATGGCGATCATAAGTGGATAGCTCATACTCTTCCGTCATCGATAGACAGTTAGTTGGGCAATATTCCACACAGTTACCACAGAAGATACAAACTCCAAAGTCAATGCTGTAGTGTTTGAGCTTTTTCTTTTTGTTGGCTTTCTCAAATTCCCAATCTACTACGGGTAGGTTGATGGGACAAACCCTCACACAGACTTCGCAGGCGATACATTTATCAAACTCAAAGTGAATCCGTCCGCGAAATCGTTCACCAGGAATTAGTTTCTCGTACGGGTACTGTACTGTAACTGGTCGCCGTTGCATATGGTCGAAAGTTACAGCTAAACCTTGACCAATGTAACGTCCAGCTTGTACTGCTTCTTTGGCGTAATCACCAACTTGTTTGAGGAACTTTAGCATTTTTAGTGTTTTTCTCCCTATGAGTCAATTCACCGATTCAGGCTTTATGTTTTATCTTTAGGTAAAAGCTCTTAGCCTGACTTTATCCCCCAAAGGCGAAGGGAAAGGCAAGTTTTAGTGCTGCAGTTACTAGAAGATTAACTAAAGCCAGTGGTAACAAAAACTTCCATCCTAAATCTAGCAATTGGTCAATCCTCACCCGGGGTACTGTCCAACGCAATAAGATGGCGATAAAGACTAACAGATAGGCTTTGATTAGGGTCATGATGATACCCAAAGAAGCAGTGACCACCTGCAATACTGGATTGAGTTCACTCACTCCCAGCCAGTTGGCTATCACACTCACCGGAATGGGAAAGTCCCAACCGCCTAGGTATAAAACTGACACTAGTAGAGCAGAAAGCACTAGGTTGACATAGGAGCTAAGGTAAAACAGAGCGAATTTCATGCCAGAGTATTCGGTCTGATAACCAGCTACGATTTCTTCTTCTGCTTCTGGTAGGTCAAAGGGTAAGCGTTCGCATTCAGCCAGGGCTGCTATCCAAAAAATTAGTAACCCCACGGGTTGACGCCAAATGTTCCAGCCGAGAATACCATAGCCAGATTGCTGATTAACAATATCAATGGTGCTAAGACTGTTAGACATCATGACTACGGCTAGCACGCTCAAGGATAGCGGAATTTCGTAGCTAATAGATTGGGCGGCCGCCCGCAAACCACCGAGTAAGGAATACTTATTATTGGATGCGTAACCAGCCATTAATAACCCAATGGGGGCAATGCTAGAAAAGGCAATCCACAAGAATATTCCCATGCCTACATTGGTAATCAGAATATTCTGTCCAAAGGGGACAATTAAGTAGGACAGGAATACTGGTAGGACAACTAGGATGGGGCCGATGGTAAATAGCCACGGGTCAGCTTTGGCTGGCACAATATCTTCTTTAAATACGAGCTTGACACCATCGGCTACTGGCGCTAGTAAGCCAAAAGGGCCAATAAATTCTGGACCGATGCGCTGCTGTACTGATGCCGAAATTTTCCGTTCTAGCCAAACACAGACTAGTACGCCCACTGTTGCGCCAATGAGCATTAGTATCATGGGTAACGGCATCCAAATGGCTTTGGCTGTCCCTGCTGGTATCCCTAAATCCATCAAGGATTTAATAAACGTTCCTTGGAGGTCAATTCCTGAATTCATTTTTGGTGCTCTTTTAAGTCAACTACAGTATGAAGTGTGAAGTTATGAAGTATAAATTTCGGACTATGGCTACGCCACCCAAGCCATCATCCTTGATTACACACCTACTTCATTCAACATCACTGGGCTTTGCCAAGGTCAGGGGCGGGCAAGATGCCCGCACTACAAAAGGCTTACACAGATCATCGCCGTTGGAGACTTGCCCACCAAGTGTGTGGCTTCTATTGGGCTGCTATGGGCTAGTCAACTCTTAGTTGAAGCTATCCCAAGCCTCATCCCCATAGCTTAGGTAAGGTAGTTGACCCTTTTATGCTTTGATGAGGTCGCGGGAATGAATTCCCATGCCTAGTATATCGTCGGATGGTTTTCAGCCCTCGAAGCTATACAAGAACTTCTACTTATGGTCAGGATTGGGATTTCTTTTGGGGAGATGGGGTAGTGCATGAACAATTCTGTTTCTACACCTCCCTTATCCCTTTACTCTGCCCTCGTAAACCTCAGACATTACCTCCCCTGACTTGATCTCAACGGTGACCCAGTTAATTGGGGCATTAGTATGACTAACGATCACACCGCCCGTTAACGTTGCTCTATGGGGATATAATTAACCTCATGCTCACCGTTATAAACTTGGGTAGGTCGGAATATCCGGTTTTCTGCCAGTTGTTCTTTCCAGTGGGCTAGCCAACCTGCAACGCGGGCGATCGCAAATATTGGTGTAAATAAGTCTGTGGGAATACCCATTTTCCTGTACACCAAACCGGAATAAAAGTCAACATTAGGATACACTCCTTTACTTCCGAGTTTTTCCGCTACTACCTGCTCCATTTCTTGGGCAATGTCATAGTACTGATCATGCCCAAACTTAGCAAACAACTGCTCTGCCAGGTTTTGTAGGACTGTAGCTCGTGGATCTTTGACTTTATAGACACGATGCCCAAAGCCCATAATCTTGGCTTTACGTTGCAGCAGGTCGTCTACATAGGGACGCACATTTTCTACCGTACCAATCTCTTCCAACATCTGAATCACTTCTTCATTGGCTCCACCGTGTAGGGGACCGCCTAGGGTTCCTACAGCACTAGCCACGACGGCGTAAGGGTCAGTTAGGGTTGAAGCTGTTACCCTAGCACTGAAGGTAGAGGCATTCATTGTATGCTCCACATGCAGGATCAAGCAGATGTCAAAAATTTTTGCCGCCAAAGGATCCGGTTCCTTCTCATTGAGCATGTAGAGAAAGTTGGCAGCGTAGTCTAAGTCATCGCGAGGTTTTACAGGGTCATTGCCTTTTCGCATCAACCCAAATGCCGCTACCATTGTGGGAATGGTTGCTAACAAACGCACCACAGAATCCCGAATATAGACGGGATTATGTAAATCCCGACGTGAATAAAACAAGCCTAGAGCCGCTGCTGAGGCTTGGAGAGCATCCATGGGGTGACCGCTTTCGGGAAAGCATTTCATCATGTCACGAATGCGGTACTTGATCCGCCTGTGGGAGCGAATATCATCCTCAAACGTCTTCAATTCGTCTTTACTTGGTAGTTGACCCCAAATCAAAAGATAAGCAGTTTCTAGAAATGAACTTTTTTCTGCTAGTTCCTCGATTCGGATGCCACGATATTCTAGAATTCCCTTTTGCCCATCAACATGACTGATACTTGATTGAGCAGCCGGAATGCCTTCTAAACCAGGCTTGTATTCGCACACCATCATGGCAACACCATTTGCTTTTTGAAATATCTGATCAAGCCAACTTACCAGAAATTATTTTCACCATAACAGCAGTCAATGTCACAACATTTTGGGGAAAAATGTTGAAAGGCTGTTACAGCAGGTACTTGGGCGATGCTAGCCAAAACATTTGACTACGACCCACAGGTGAACCTATTTCTGGTAGCTTTATCCCGATCATACCTGCTTTTTTCAAGACTAAACTGTGTTTGACTTCCCCCCAAAGCATAATTTCTGCCCAATTGCTTAAACAAGGCTCATGTCCTACTAAGGCAATTTGGCTATTTTGGGCATAATTTTTCGGTTCTAACCACTCATTTAGCCAACCTCCTATATTACCATTAGGGGCAAGATAAATAGATTCCTCTAATTGGGTACTTAGTCCAGCGGTTATGAGAATTTCTGCGGTCTGGTAGGCCCTTACTAAGGGACTGGTGAGAATCACGTCAAACTGCAAACCCATCTGTTTAATTCTTTGGGCTACTTTCTCGGTTTTTTGTCTTCCTGCTTTAGTCAGCCTTCGCTCTTCATCTTGAATGTCTGGTTGCCTTTCTTGAGCGATACCATGACGAATTAAGTATAATTTCATGTTATTTTACTTACTGCTATCACAATAGCCAGAATAAATCCACCCCTAGGGCTTTGGCATTACCCCTGTTACTCAGAGCAGTCGCAGCCAGTCCCCATAATATATATATCTCCAGGTTTTTATTCAGAAATATTATCTAGAGGTAGTGTATGAATTTTAATTTCACACTGATTTAATGGGGTCGTCTTGAGGATTAACTAACTTGAGTAGTTTTTGCTTGATTTGAGAATCATATACTTCCCATTTCATTTTGGCATAGGTGGAATTTTCGTTACTACCAGACAGAAAACCCATGGGAATTTCAAAACCGCCTGCTCCTGTACGTCCGCCTCCAAAAAATCGTCCTGTGCTATCTTGTCCAAAGGCTTCCTTGATAAACTCATCAGGGTCAAGGGTGAGTTTAGCAGTTCTGAGGGAACCAATAACTACTTCTACCTCGTTTTCGTCGTGAACAATACCGTAAACTACTGCGGTATGAACGTTTTCTTCAGTCACCAGAAAATCAGCTGCTTGGGGAATAGCATCCCGGTCTTCGTAGCGAAGATAACCAACCCCAGCAATGGAAAAGTTATTCTGAACAATGCGGTTTTTCAGCGATCGCTCAATGACATCCATTACCCGCTTAGAACGATTTGCCTGTAAAATAGCATTCAGCAATTGAGCATCATAAAACCGACTCAGATATGCTGCTGCCATGAAATCTTCTTCTTGGGCTTGCATCAGCCGATTAGTATCCGACCGTAAACCATGCATCAATGCTGTAGCACATTTAACGTGTTGGCTGATGCTGCTATCTAAAGAAAGTAAACCGGATTGCAGATACTGAGTAAAAATTGTCGATGTAGCTCGCACATTAGGACGAATATCAACAAACTCCGACTTGTGTTCCGCCTGTAAGGTGTGATGGTCAATGACTGCTATTACGGGAATTTCCGCCTGTTGTACGGCGGTCATCAGTTGACTTGTAGTTCCCTGATTATCAATCAAAATACAACCATGATAAGATGACAAGTCTTTGCTTTTGAGGACTTGTGATGTCCACCTTTGGGCGGGTAATCCAGTTAGTTTAACTAAGGCAATATTTTCTTGATGACTCAGTGTACCAGCATAAATGATTTCACATTTTATATCATACTGCTGAACAATTAACTGGTAAGTCCAAGCACAAGAGAGAGCATCAGGGTCGGGGAAATCCTGTAGAATTACCAGATGACGCTCATGTCGGTGTGCAAAGAGTATCTTTTGTAACTCTTCAGATTTCTCAAAAGCCAAGGAATTTCCCCTTTGACCTAAATATCTATCTTGTTTTCCTTCGTCATGGGATGATGGCAAGGATGGCTTGGTGTGTGAAACTTCAAATGGTTGTTTACCTCTATGAGTAGCATCCTCTAGGCTAGGTTCTGTGGTCAATAAAAAACTTTCTGATTCTTGCGCGGCAGAATTTAATTGCATAGGGGACATTTTGATAAGTGCGAGCCTCCATTAAATTGGAAAAAATAATACAATTAACACTCAACTGATTTCGAGATACATTCTAATATTCCCAAAAATATAGCTTGGTTGACATACTTATCTGGATGTATTTTATGTTAATCATATCAGTCAATAATATGCCAAAATCACCCAAGTTCCCTCTGGTTATTTTTGCCACTTTTCAATAAGAGTTTAAACTAAAGTTTTTATGTATTTTCAACCATTACAGGCTTTAAGCATATTTTTATACTGTCTGGGTAACTTTCCACCTGACTCTGTTATTTTACAATATACGGTAAATATTAGCACCAAGCTTCCGTGTGTGGATAGCTCCACAAGCTGACAACTACTGTGCTACGGGGTCTGAGGGGAGATTTAACGAAACTCCTGCTCAAACTCCCATATTTGTACAAGATTGATGATTTTTGCTACTAGGGTTCTGGCTGTTGGATCTCTCCACTTGACTTAGTACCGCCGGGTATGGGCATAGCACACAAGCTATGATAAATATGATTCATTCTTAACCGGCATATTAGTAAACCGGCTCCTAGGGTTTTTATATGTGCGCTTTACCGCCATGAAAATAGTTTAGCATTTTCATACCCAATAAATTTGGGAATGCGCCTATCTCCCCCGATTAGAAACCGGTCGCTCAACAGAACATTATATTTGCCATCATGTTCTATTAGATGTCGCCAAACATCCTCTGGTATGGGGACAGAAGACCTCCGTCTGATGCCGCAGGAGAATTTTACACCCGCAACAGGTGATAATTCCTTTAGGTGTTAGGAATCATTGCCGTATCGTCAAAGACCAATCACATATTTTTGCCACTCATTATGCAGTCCGCTGTTGAGGTGTTTGGTGACCTCAAAATAAAGGCTACTATAGGGCTGGCGTGGGGGATGACGCAAAGGCATATGGGCTTCGTAGGGTGTACGGTTACCTTTTTTGACGTTGCAACGGACACAAGCAGTAACAATATTTTCCCAGGTATCACCTCCGCCGCGCGATCGCGGTATGACATGATCTAGTGTCAAATCATCGCCGACATAGCCGCAGTATTGACAAGAGTGGCTGTCACGGTGCAAAATATTTCGACGAGTGAGAGGAATCTCCTTGTAGGGCACGCGCACATAATGACGCAGCCTAATTACAGTGGGCAACGGAAAATCTGTATACAGAAATTTACCGTTATGCTCAACGCGTTCTGCCTTGCCTTTAATTAACAGAATCACAGCGCGACGCCAGCTCGTGATATTGAGCGGTTCGTAAGAGGCATTTAGGACTAAAACCTTCCCCATTGGTTAACGCTCGAGGTATTAGTTTCATGTATATTAACACAAATATACTCTTATTGGGAGATGAGAATAATTTATACGTTCATAACTGCTGGCTGTAAATGAGGTAGAGTCAATTCATGAAATACCCTCGGCAATCAAAGAGATATTGGCGGGTTGATTTGAGGTGCAATATAGGTTATAATTAACCCGATGAGGAAGAATTATTCTTAAATAAATTAAATAAATTGCTGTTGATAACCTGATAATAACTCCCGGAACAAGGGTGAAGTTTGCTGATTCAATTGATATAGCCTTAAGGGTGGCAAACCAGAATAATCAGATAACTTGGCCAGTGTGCAGTGCTGTGATAGGAGTTAAGTGCAATGTTAAGTCGCAGAGAAACCCCTAGTTTTGCGGATAGTCAGGAGCGTGATACATATGCTTGGTTCTCGCAAAGGGCTTGGGTGGAAATTGATTTAGGCGCGTTATCCCACAATGTGGGGCAGTTAGTAAACTTTATATTGCCACGTACCCAGTTGATGGCGGTAGTCAAGGCTGATGCTTATGGACATGGAGCGGTCACAGTGGCTCAAACAGCACTGCAATCAGGAGCCAGTTGGTTGGGAGTCGCTACAGTTCCAGAAGGTATTCAACTCAGGGAAGGTGGGATAAAAGCCCCGATTTTGATTTTGGGCGCAGCCCACACACCAGAGCAAATTCGGGCGATCGCCCACTGGAAACTACAGCCAACTCTGTGCAGTCCCAAACACGCTCTGATTTTTTCCAATATTTTAGAAACCATTAATGATACTTCTCCTTTACCCGTACACATTAAGTTAGATACGGGAATGTCTCGGTTGGGAACTGACTGGAAAGAATCCGTTGAGTTTGTGCAGTTAGTAAAGAATTTACCTCATCTTGAGATTGCCAGCATTTATTCCCACTTGGCAACGGCAGATCATCCTGACACCACGTTCATGGAAGAACAGCATAGACGATTTGAGCAGGCGATCGCCCAAATCAAAAACATGGGAATCAATCCACATTGCTTACATTTAGCTAACTCAGCCGCCACGCTAACCAATCCTGCGCTACATTACGACATTGTCCGCGCCGGTTTAGCCATCTACGGACTTTATCCAGCTCCTCATTTAAAAAATACGATTAACCTCCAGCCTGTTCTGCAACTGAAGGCGCGAGTTACTCAGGTCAAAACAATTAGCGCCGGTACTGGGGTTAGTTATGGTCAAAACTTTATCGCTCCCCACGAACTCCGGTTGGCCGTGGTTGGTATTGGTTACGCTGATGGAGTCCCCCGTAATCTTTCCCAAAAAATCCAGGTTTTAATTCGCGGCCAGCGCGTGCCACAAATCGGGGTGATTACAATGGATCAGTTGATGCTTGATGTCAGCACCATCCCAGATTTACAAGCCGGGGAAATAGTCACCCTACTCGGCGAACAAGGAGAAGAAACCATTTCAGCTAACGATTGGGCGGAAAAATTAAACACTATTTCTTGGGAAATTCTTTGCGGCTTTAAGCATCGCTTACCTCGTGTGGCGGTCATGTAGGACAATTGGGCATGAGGAAAATATTTTTTTTATTTCCTCTGTCCATAAGGGATTTTTTGTGCTACGATAAGAATCTGATGCGGATGTGGCGGAATTGGCAGACGCGCTAGATTTAGGTTCTAGTTCCGAGAGGAGTGAAGGTTCAAGTCCTTTCATCCGCATTTTCAATGCAGTAATTAAACCTCAGCCATCAATGTCTGAGGGTAATGTCATTAAGTTAATTGCTGGCATTGCCAACATAGTTCTAATTGCTCGTTGCTCCTAAGGGAAACACCATCTATTCTTTGTTTCTCCTAGGTTGCTTCGGCAGCAGCTAACCTGAGTAACTGATAATTTCACTCAGTAGCGCCTATTTTTCATTGGGTGGAAACGGGGGATAGTTTCCACCCTAGAGCCGTATGTGATGAAAATGTGCCCTGTTTGACAGTAATTAGGCCACTTAAAAATATGATATTACCTTGTTTATACTGAAATATAATAGCAGCTTTGATCATGTTATTATGCTGCTATTATATTTAGCTCTTGAAAACCAACATTAAGAACATGGATACCAGCGCAGCTTGAGAAAAATGTGCCAATATGACAACTGATGATCCAGTGGACATTGGATCCAATGGCATTCATCTTACATATTACTCCCAAGGGCATCATACATATAGTTCGATTCAGACAAAGGTGAGGAAATAAAAGTAACATGAACATGACTTCTGTGACTAGCCACCGGGTACCGCAAAAACTACATCCCTTATCTCTGTTAGCACAACTCACAGGCCGCCATACTACTGGTAACTTACGCGTATATACTCAAATGGCTTCTTGGTTAATTAATATAGAGGAGGGTAAACTTACTTACGCATCTTATTCAGACAGACTATTTGAGCGTCTGGATCATCACCTATACCGCTTAAGCCAGAGAGTTCCCACTCTAGACAGTGCCACTCGTGTACAAATCCGGCTGATGTTTGAACCCAAAAATGAAAGTCAGTCTATGCCATATGCAGATTATCAAGCAATTTGCTGGTTGGTACATCAGGAAAGTATCACGCCCACCCAAGCAGAAACTCTAATATCTCAATTATCCCAAGAAGCCCTAGTAACATTTCTCTCCTTAAAAGCAGGAAATTATCAATTTTCCATTGAGGAGGACTGGGAAAAATTACCAAAATTCTGCCATTTAGATTTGCGGTTACTAGTCGAATACTGTCACAAGCAGTTAGGAAATCAGCTAAACATCGACTCATCAGTTAAGGCTAGTCAAGGTCAACCGGTTTTACCTCTTAAAAAAACGCCGTCCGAATTTCTCAATAGCCCAGAGTTCTCTCGGGTAAACAATACTGAAACTGCTGACAAGAAGAATCATGACAATTCTCAGACATTTGGGAGGAAAAAGGTATATACAGTTGTTTGTATTGATGATAGTCAAACAATATTGGATTCTATAAAACTTTTTCTGGAAGGTGATACATTTTCAGTGGTGGGAATCAATGATCCATTAAAGGCATTAATGAAAATTATACGTAGTAAACCAGACATAATTTTACTAGATGTAGAGATGCCGAATTTACAAGGGTTTGAATTGTGTTCCATATTAAGGAGGCATTCAGATTTGAAGAACATACCCATTGTTATGGTGACCAGTAGGAAAGGATTTATTGACAAAGCCAAGGCAAAAATGGTCAGATCATCTGGGTATTTAACTAAGCCTTTTACACAGCAAGATTTACTCAAAATGTTGTTTAAGCATCTGGAATAGTATATATACGTTCATCTGATCATACTGATCATATCAGTTTCATCTCGAGAAAATTTTAGTATGACTATTATTCTAGTGGGCAAAATACTTCTTGTAGACGATTCACCCAGCGAATTAGAACTAATGAGCCATTATCTCAAAGATAGTGGTTACAATCTCATTCATGCCACTAGTGCCAAAGAAGCGTTAGACAAAGCTGCTTCAGAACAGCTAGACGCAATTGTTACTGATGTAGTCATGCCTGGAATGAGTGGATTTGAGTTATGCCGTTCCTTGAAAAAAAATCCATCCACTCGAAAACTCCCAATAGTTATTTGCAGTTCCAAAAATCTAGAAATTGACCGATTATGGGCAATGAAACAAGGGGCTGATGCCTATGTGACTAAGCCATATACACGCGAACAGTTACTGCGTGCTATTAAATCAGTGACGATGTAATCAAATAATGAATAATTTTAACGGTATTTTTTCTGCCAAAGACAAAGAGAGCAACAAGGTTGATTTGTATCTTAAGTTTAAATTAAATCAACAAACCACTGCTCTTGTGAGGATGAATCACACTCAAGAAGCAGTTATATTACCCGTAGAATCTATCACTCCAATGCCTAATATGCCGCCTTGTGTATTAGGCTTGATGAATTGGCGCAGTCACATAATTTGGGTAATCGACTTGCCAATAATGCTCAATTTAGAATCTATAAATATCAGGCTTCGGCAATACAATGTCATCGTAATTAATGTAAAATCTGTAGTTTTAGGTTTAGTTGTACGAGAGATAACAGGTATAAGTAACTTGATCTCTGATGAAATTCAGTCTCCCTCTGGAAAGGTAGCCGCTAGTTTACAGCCTTATGTGCGAGGCATTGTTGACCAACCAGAAATGTGGCTCGTGTTGGATGCATCGAGTATTGTGGATTCCCCAATTCTTTGCAGTGATCATGTGTAAATACAGAAAAACATTGGATATTTATTTATCACCCCCATTATAGCGAATAAAACTATCTTTTAAAAAACCGCTATGAGTCAAATTAGTAATACTCAAAATCTAGCATCTTCGATTTCACCCACAGAAATTACCGATGGTGATGTAAAAGACTTAAACAGGCATCATGCAACAATTAATCATGTTCTACAGGGAAATTTACAACGAGGCAGTTTGTTGATGAAAAAGACGATTTTAGCCATCGCTATCACCAGTATACAAACAATAGGGGTAGGTGCGATCGCTTATTTTGCTGTTCAATCGGTGCATAAAATTGATCAAACAACCACAAGGTCAACACACAAAGTCAACAGCTTAAATTTGGTTACATATGAAGATACTCAAATGCTGTCATTATTAACAAATACCATCGCAAATAATGACAGAATTGCCATACTCAATGGTCAAGGTGACTTGATTCGCCAATCCCAAGAAGAACAGCCGGAGCATGGTATTTCAAGACAATTGCAAGAAATCATAAGCAGTCCCATACTAATAACAGGATTGATAGTATTAATAGCCGTGATAATGATAGTTTGGTTAGCCAGCTATACCACACGGCAAATTTTAAATGCATCTGGGGAATTATCGAAACTTGGTAAACTTGAAATTGAACCTCCTAGAGACAGAGCCAGTCAAGATGATTTACGACTCATCCATGCAAATATTCATCAACTAGCCATGCAATTAGAGGTTTTAACTAAAGAAAAGACCATTCAAAAAACCAGCAAGACTCAAGAAAAAGGTGGTAACGAAACACTGCAAATACAGCTTTTAGAACTAATCAATCAAGTAGAAAGTGCCGCTGGCGGTGACCTAACAGTACGTGCCGAGGTGACAACCGGAGCAATTGGCACTATCGCCGACTTTTTCAACTCTATTATCGAAAACCTCCGGGACATTGTTACTCAGGTGAAAGAAGCTGCCACCCAAGTAAATGTGTCCATTGGTACTAACGACGCAGCAATTCGCCAACTCGCAGCAGCAGCACTCACCCAATCCGCCGAAATCAGCTGCGCCCTGGATGCTGTTGACCAAATGACTGTTTCTATGAAAAGCGTAGCGGAAAACGCTCAACAAGCTGCTGTTGTTGCCCACAATGCTGCTAAAAATGCCATCAAGAGTGGAGAAGCAATGGATTTAACAGTGCAAAATATCCTGAGTTTAAAGGAAACAGTTGGCGATACTACTAAGAAAGTTCAACGGTTAGGGGATTCTTCGCAACAAATTTCCCGCGTGGTGTCCTTAATTAACCAAATTGCTACCCAAACTAATTTACTCGCCATCAATGCAGGTATTGAAGCAGCCCGAGCGGGTGAGGAAGGACAAGGTTTTGCTGTAGTAGCCGAAGAAATAGGAGAATTAGCCATCCGTAGCGCCAGCGCCACCCAAGAAATTGAGCAAATTATCGAGAATATCCAGCGGGAAACTTCCGCAGTAGTGCAGTCAATGAAAATAGGAACTTCCCAAGTAGTAGAAAGTACAAAAATGGTGGCGGAAGCCAAGGAAAACCTGGGTGAGATTTTGGATGTATCAGGGCAAATAGATGCTTTGGTACAGTCAATTTGTAATGCCACTACATCTCAGTTACAAACTTCCCAAGAGGTCAGCCAGTTAATGCAACAAGTGGCGTCTATTTCCCAACGTACCCGTGATTCTTCTGGTGTGGTTTCCCAATCTTTGCAAAAAGCTGTGGAGATTTCCCAGCAATTGCAAGACGCAGTGGCAACTTTCAAGGTGCTTTGAATTTTGTATCGGGTAATTCCATAAATTTTTGAAAGGAATCCTGTTACCTATAGTTTTACAATACCACTAACTGGCAAAAGAATCATGCCTGTTCAACTTGTGGTTATACCACTCATAGGGATGTTGCAGCCGCTCAAGTAGTTCTTATTAGGGGGCTTGCAGCCATCAGGCATACGGTGAAAATGCTTGCTGTTAGCGGAGCGGCGCATTAGCGCAGGTAAATTCATGGGAATCCCCAGGCTTATAGCCGTGGGGAGTGTCAAAGTACCACAGTTAAACTGCTGCAAGATTCAACTATTAAGGCCAACTGGAAAGGAATCTCAGTTCGTAAGTGTATTTGTGAGCAAATGTTAGCGAAAAGGTATCGTTCATGATCACAGTCATGGGAAATAAAACTGTTTTTTGTTTTGATAGTAAATTTGTCACATATGAAAGTGAGATATTTTTTTTCAATCTTTTTCCTCCCAAAAGTACAGAATTGAAAACTCTCTGTTTCCCGCCTAGATGGCAAGACTTGCGAGATGAACATCAAAACTGCCTTGTGCATATTCGGGATGCTCCTTATAGATAAGAGTGGCTATATTTGTCTTCAAGATTGGAACAGAACATAAAGAAGATGTCAAAGGATAAAGAACTGGAAATCCAGGTGCAGTTTCTCGAAGAAGCAAGAGATTATCTTAATACCCTAGAAGCAGTGTTGCTGGAAATGGACACCAGTAAGCGCATCAACTTGGAGAGAATTAACGCTGCACTTCGAGCAGCCCATTCAATTAAAGGGGGGGCTGGAATGATGGGATATCGGACTCTTAGTGATTTAGCCCACCGTCTAGAGGATGCTTTTAAAGTTTTAAAAACCCGTAAAAATTCTCGTGATGTTGACCCTCACGCCCAAAATTTACTACTCTCAGCAGTTGACTGGCTCAGGCAAATCATAGAATCCTTATCACAAGGAAATGAGATAGAACAGGAGTGGTTAGATAGTTTTTGTTATCCAGTATTTAAGGAACTGCGAGATCACCTGGGCGAACCCTCTCCTGAAGATGCTGCGACCATGTTATCACCCGAAGATGGGCAGGATATTATCCCGATGCTGTTTCAAACGGAAGTGGAAGGATGTTTGCAGCGTCTGGAGTCTGTATTGGCAGACATCTCTCAGCCTTGCTTACAAGAGGAAGTGGCTATCATGGCGGCTGAATTGGGGGGTTTGGGAGAAATGCTACAATTGCCAGCCTTTACGAGTCTTTGTGAATCGATAGCGCATCATATCAGCACGGTCAGCACAGAGCGCATTCCCGAAGTTGCCCAGTTAGCTTTGCAAGCATGGCGGCGATCGCAAGCTTTGGTATTCACAAATCAAGCGGAGATTTTACCCACTGAGATACATCTGAACGAGGTAAATATTTATATACCTGAAGAAGTACAGACAACAGCAGAAAATCAAATAATATCCGCTGAAATTACCAGCATAGCTGATAAATACATCACACATGCAGAGGAGCTAAATAGTGTAGTCAAAGACTGGGAACCCAGAGAAAATACTGTGCGAGTTCCTATTCAACAACTGGATCAAATTCATGATTTATTTGCGGAACTGACTGTCCAGCGTAATGGGTTAAATTTCCAACTGCAAAAACTCCGTAAACTCGTGGGAAGTTTGCATCAGCGCGTCCAAACTCTGGAGCGAGAAAACTATGAACTGCGGACAACATATGAGAAAATCGCCCATCCATCTGTGAACACAAACCCAGCGCGATCCCTCGGAGAATCTCACCTAGGATATATAAAAAAATTCCCTACACTAGAAATGGATCGCCAAGACGAAATTAACCGGCGATCGCATGAAATTATAGAAACTATTGTGGATCTCCAAGAAGTCACAACTGATATTCAATTAACCGTTGATGATACAGATCAAATTTCTCGCAAACTTAACCAAACATCCAAACAATTAGGGAGAAAAATTAATCATATTCGGATGCGTCCCTTCTCCGATTTAGTCGAGCGTTTTCCCAGAGCATTGCATGCTCTTAATGTCGAGTATGGTAAAAATGTCCAACTAAAAATTGAAGGTAGAGATACATTAATTGAACGTAGCATTTTAGAGGCTTTAAATGAGCCAATTATGCACTTATTAAGAAATGCCTTTGATCATGGCATCGAAGATCCGGCAACTCGTCGAGCTTTAGGTAAACCAGAACAAGGATTAATTGAAATTACAGCTAGCCATCGCAGTAATCGCATAATTGTTACCATGCGTGATGATGGTCGGGGTATTTCTTTAGAAAACCTTCGCTCTCGCGCTGTAGCAATGGGATTAGATGCTACTTTACTAGCTAATGCCAGCGACGAGGAAATATTATCACTAATTTTTGAACCAGGCTTTACCACTTCCCACCAAGTCACCGCCTTATCTGGTCGTGGTGTTGGTATGGATATAGTACGTAACAACCTCAAATCACTGCGAGGAGAAATTAGAGTTGATACCAACCTAGGAGTAGGTACTACCTTTACTCTGACAGTACCACTGGCACTATCCGTAGCCAGAGTTCTCGTGGTAGAAAGCAATAAAATCTTATTGGCATTTCCCACAGAAATCGTTGCCGAAATATTTTTACTGCAAAACGAGCAAGTATTCTCAATAGCAGGGAGCCCCTTTCTCAATTGGCAAGGAAACACCCTACCATTGATGAACTTGAGTCGCTATTTTCAATTTAATTGTCCACGCTACAATAACCCTGAACTGGAAACACCCCCAGTGATTAACGCTAACAGCGTATTAATCCTCAAAGGTAGTCATCAGTCAGTAGCTATCCAAGTAGAGCGTTGCTGGGGTGAGCAGGAAGTAGCTATTCGCCAAGTTGAGGGTAATATACCTTTACCAAAAGGCTTGAGTAACTGTGCAATTTTAGGTGATGGACGAGTATTAGCATTAGTTAATACCAACGATTTGCTGGAATGGTTTGCCACTCACCAGGGTACTGCTAAAAACAATCAATTATCATCAGTCGGTTTAAAAACAACCCTACCTGTCTTTGATCACCATAAACTACCAGGGAGAATTGATGATCATAAAGGCACAATTTTAATTGTCGATGATTCAATTAATGTTTGTCGCTTCTTAACCATGACTTTGCAAAAAGGAGGTTATCAAGTTGAACAAGCTCAAGATGGTCAAGATGCATTGGAAAAACTGCAAAGTGGCTTAAAAGTTGCGGCGGTGATTTGTGATATTGAAATGCCCCGTCTTGATGGTTATGCTTTCTTAGGTTACATCAAAACAGATATTGAGATGAAAAATATTCCAGTTGTGATGATTTCATCTCACGGCACCAGTCAATATCGAGAATTAGCCATGCAATTAGGCGCTGAGGCTTATTTTCGTAAACCTTATCAAGAGGAAGAATTATTAAACACCCTGGCAGAAATTATTGGGAATGTTAGCGAAATACCGATATCGCAATGATATTGTCAATTAAAGCCTTTTTCAGGCTCATGAAATTACTGTCTTGTAAGTATTGCTGATTAATCGATTCAGGGGGAAAATAATGGTTACCTTCTACCAAAATTGTCTGATCGCTTTGGGCTAACACAGTACCATTCCAAATAGCTTTCGGCATAAGTGACTTGAGTAAATAGATTGTACTCTTAACATTTTGACACTCCATGAGATGGATCCACGGTAATTCTGCCTTAGACCTAATGACTTTACAATTAGACATAAAGTTCATAATTTGTTATGAAAACTAGGATGTTTTACACTTTGTTCTTGGCACCGGGTGCTTACTTCCCACAAAAAAATATTAATATTAATAATTAATTAATAATTACAATATCTATTTCATTCCCAGGAATTCAACCCCCCACAATAAAGAATTTCAAGCTTTTGGTACTGAACCATTTTGGAGTGTCAATTTCAGCCACGCTGGAATTGTCTATTCTTTATATCCTTACTCAGCACTTTTCATCCAAGGCCATATGGTTTTGGAAGGCTCCGCCGACAAGATATCTTAATCAGTTAGCTATTTTAGCTTTGACATCCGACCGGGACTGAAAACCCTTACTCAGTCCATAGCGAACTGTTCTAAACTCTACATGATTCATCCCTGGATGATAGAGAGTATAAATTGATTCCCCTGGCTGTTTACCAACATTACCCACCCCGACAACTTGACGCGCCGAGATTTGCACAGTTTGGGGACAAGGGGGACTATCTAGAGTTGTGACTCCCGTGGTAATTGACCCTGCTTGTAGCTGATATTGAAAAGCCAAACCAGAACGACCACAAAACAAATTATTGGCTTGCATTCGTGACAAGCGGTCTAGCATTTGAATTGGGGAAGTGTTTGGCGTAAGTTCCTCATCGACGGCTACGGTTGTACCGTGAATTAACAAAGAATCCAGTTCAAAAAAACCAAAGTCTAAGGTCATTAACCATTGTGCCATAGGACGGGAAACGCATTCCCAGAGCAATTTAACTGTTTCTCCCCCATATTTCACCATCAATTCTCTAGGTTCGCCACTTCCTCCCAGTCCATGTAGAATCAAACATTGTTCTTCCCACCAACCTTTACAAATCAGTGGTTCTGGTTCTCCGCACCGGGGGTTGAGTACCCGTTTGATTAACTGTTCAGTTTCGCGCCTGGGTCCCACTAAATCACCTAAAATATACAACGCTTCGACATTAGCTTGACGCTGAATATCAGCCATTACGGCCTCATAGGCCACCAAATTGCCTTCAATTCCGCTTAAAATTGCCCACTTAGTCATACAAATTTTGGATTTTAGATTTTAACGAGTACAAACATGAGTCGGGTCATCAGCCCTTTCCGCAAATTCCAAACCCCGGGCTAAACGCCAAGCAAATATTTTTGGTAACCCCTTTTCAATAATTGCAGCACAGGTTTTCTGATAGTCATAAGGTACTTCCCGCAAACTCACCTCTTGTGTATCTGTGTCATAAATTACGTAAGTGGCATTGGGCCGACCATGTCGCGGTTCCCCTACAGAACCAACATTAATAATCCTTTTTAAAGAGGTGGTAAAGCTGATTTTTGTGGCTATTTTTTCCTGTCCTTGGACACGAATTTGTAAACTACTTGCATCTAAATCACGGACATAAGGTACATGGGTATGTCCACAAAAAAGTACATCTGCATCTGTGGACATTACTCGCTCTAAGGCGGAAAAGGCGTCAAGTTCTGGTAACAGGTACTCGTGGTTACTGTGGGGGCTACCATGAACGAAAGCTAAATTTTCCTCACGTAAACTGTGGGGTAATTGGGCGAAAAATTCCCGGTGCTCTGGATGTATTTCTTTGTTTGTCCACTCGTGAGCAATTTTTCCGCGTTTCTCAGCTAATAAGGAAGGATAACTACAATCACAAGCATTCAAGCCTTCTACTATATCTTCATCCCAACAGCCGACGCAGGTGGGAATATTTAGAGAACGAATTTGTGTAACTACCCCATTGGGATCAGGCCCATATCCGACTAAATCGCCCAAACAAAATATTTTGTCAGCTTTTTGCCGGTCTATGTCTAATAAGACACTATCTAAGGCTTGAGAATTGCCATGAATACATGACATAACGGCTATTTTCACTGTATACTCTCCTCAACTAGTATCTGTTTCACTTGTTCTTGGTATTGTGCGATCGCTGCGTCTGACAAATAGCAATCTTGTAATGTTTCTCTCATAGCAGGACCGTCCAAGTTTTGTCCCCAAATTTCTAAGCCACTAAATCGCCGCGGCCTACCTTCTAACTGGCGTGGTAAGTCTAATTCTAGAAAATCTGTTATCCCTACACCGGCCACAAAATCCGCGTATAGCGCCCTACCATCAGCAACGTCAAAAATTCCCTTAGCACGGCTGACTTTACCATAAGCACCATGAGATAGTTCATACCAAAACTCATTTAAACTATCCTCGTCGATAATTTCACCATTGGTAGGCGATCGCCAAATCTGATTTGGGTCCATAATGGTTTCAACATCTAGCCCTTTGACAATTTTTTCTCCCCAGATGTGATATTCCGAATCTGTCAGGTGTGATGGTAAGATTGCTACAGACTGGTATGGTACATTGCCGATAATTTGGTGAATTGCTCCTAGTTCTAAGTAACACCCTATTTCTATATAAATTTTCTGTGCGCCTGCTAGCTGGTTGAGAAATTCTACTTCTTGTCCATCAGTAAAAACTTTAACCTCTGGAAATTCAGCACTTAAGCGTACTTGGTCAATGGGGACATTCCCACTTCCAGGACTAAAATAAATGACGTTTTCCGCACAAATTGTATTACTTAGCTGTTGACAAATCCAAGTAGTTTTGCCACAACCAGCCGGCCCCGCAACAACGGTAATCATTGGTATACTCATAATTAAATGATAATCATTTTCATAGCACTTGTCACGTAAATACCTCTGACTGGCAACGGAAATGCCAAAATAGACTTAGGTGTTTCAAGAAGACTAATGTCTCTGGTAGTCAAATTGGTATTTTAATTGACCTTATAACCGGAACTATGGAAGTTTACCGTCAAAATTCTCTACAATTGCCTTATTAAAGTATTTCTCTAAACATGACTAATCAAGCTCCTATTCCAGTTATTGTAAACGGTGCGGCGGGCAAAATGGGCCGCGAAGTCATTAAGGCAGTGGCACAAGCGCCAGACTTAAAGTTAGTGGCTGCAATTGACACCAGTCCAGAACAGCAAGACCAAGATGCTGGTGAATTGGTAGGTTTAAGCGAAGCTTTGGAAGTCCCCATTACCAACCAATTAGAAGCCATGCTAGGTTATGTAGCTGGTGATAGACAATCTCCTCCAGGGGTGATGGTAGACTTTACCCATCCTGATGCAGTGTATGACAATATTCGCAGTGCGATCGCCTATGGTATTCGTCCAGTGGTTGGTACTACGGGCTTGAGTCCAGAACAAATCAACGACTTAGCCGACTTTGCCGAAAAGGCTAGTACCGGTTGTCTGATTATTCCTAACTTTTCCATTGGCATGGTATTGTTACAACAAGCCGCAGTCACAGCTTCCCAATATTTCGACCATGTAGAAATTATTGAACTCCACCATAACCAAAAAGCTGATGCTCCCAGTGGTACCGCAATTCAAACAGCACAGTTACTAGGAGAAATCGGTAAACCTTTTAACAGTGCTATTGTAGAAGAAACGGAAAAATTACCAGGGGCTAGAGGTAGTTTAGCCCAAGAAGGAATTAGGATTCATAGTGTACGCCTCCCGGGACTCATAGCCCATCAAGAAGTGATTTTTGGGGCAACTGGTCAAATTTATACATTAAGACATGATACAAGCGATCGCTCCTGTTATATGCCAGGAGTGCTGTTAGCAATTCGCAAAGTCTCCCAGCTAAAGTCGTTAGTGTATGGATTAGAAAAAATCCTCTAACCTTCAAACTCAGCAATTATGTTAGTCCCACTGACTCGGAAAAAATTTGAACAACTCATCCCCCTGATTGCTACTGGCTCTCAGTACCAGTACTACGCGGGTAAATTTGCCAATTTTTTGCAGCGACTGTTAATTTCTGTCATAGCCATGGCTCTAATTCTCCTGGGGGAAGTCCTGTTAAGGCTAGAATTTGGCCCCATTACATTTTTAGTTGGGGTAATGGGTGCTTTTTTTTGGCTGTGGTATCCAGTATTTCAGGCTAGTATCCGCAATGCAAAATGCCGGCGTTATAAGTACAGCGGCTTTTTTCGCGGTCGAATCATCGATTGGTGGATTACAGACCAATTGATGGGTAAACAAGAAACGGTAAACAATAAAGGTGAATTAGTAATTGTTGAAAATCGAGAAAAAAGAATTAACCTAGAAATCGGTGATAATACAGGATTTGCCGTAGAGTTACAAGCGCCACTGCGGAATGCACACAAAGTTATTGCTCGTGGTCAAATCGCCGAAATGATTGTCATGTCCAACAGTTCTGATTTGAGCAGTATTCAAGAGTTCAGCGATGTATACATTCCCAGTCATGACTTGTGGGTGAATGACTATCCTTATGTCCGCAGAGATTTCTTTAGTGAAGTCAGTCGCCGTTTGCGTAAGAAACAACCGGAAACACCACGACGCCGTCGCCCAAGAGTAGAACCTTAAGTGCTGAGTATTTTGATTCTTACTCAGCACCCATAAATTTACGACTCAGCATTAGAAGAGCGAGTGAACCCAGGAGACAGGTAAGCCACTAAAGCCCCAATGAGAAAACCAGAAATATTACGAACTAAAGGTAACCAATCGCTCGTCCGAGTCACTACTGGTCCAATACCAAAGGCAATAAACAAAATTCCCCACAAAGGTGAAAAAATTAAAGCCCATTGCCAAGCAATAATCTGTCCTTTTTTTTGGGGGTGAGCTGCAAATCCACAAACTATCCCCCCCACTACAGAGGTGATCAGTGTCAGTATCCATTGTTCTCTAGGTAGTCCAGGAACCACCGAGCAACCACCCTTGACTAAACAGCCCTTAACTGAATTTAAGGCTTGTAAAATGGCTTGGTCTTCCCCTTCTTCTCGCACAAAATACAAGTTTCCAAAGCGCGTTTGCAATTCTATCCAAAAAGTCCGCGGTAGAAGTTCATAAACCTGATCCCCCACGCTAAAGCTGAGAATGTTACCGCCACGAGAATCAGCAACTAGCAAAATACTTTTATCATCTAAATTCCAATAATTAATTACTGCGCGACCAGGGGTGCGGTCATACTGGGTTAATACTCGCAATTTCCACCCTGTTTCACCTTCAAATTTTTCTAAATCTGTCACCAGTTCTGCTTCTTGGATATCTGTGAGAGATTTAGCTAAATCTATAACTGGAGTTTGGTAGTTGGGTAATAAGTCAGGATTATCATAAGCTAGCGCCGGAGGCGAGTGCATCACCCACATAGACCCAGCTAGTAAAAATGCAGCAATACATACTAGAGTTCTTCGCCAAAAACAAGACTGCATGGACGTTCTTATACGAATATAGACAGTAGAAGTGAACAAGTTGTTTTAAAAGAGTATGGGAAAACTAATACTTCTTTACACTTGTTTACTTTACTCTAATCTAAGGTATTTAAGCAAAGCTCAGTTTTGAAAATGGAAATTAGAGACTGGGGACTGGGATTGAGAAGTTCCTTTCCCCCCTACTCCCTAGTCTCTATGCTTGAGGGCTTCACGTTGTCTCAAGGTTTGCGGTGCTTGTTCAGTAATTGCTAGTCGTTCAACTCGTCTGGTTGGTTTGGGGCGTGTAAAACTCTTCCAAGCAGTTTTCACACCTACAACCAGGCTACGAGTGCCAATTTGCACATTTTTTACCTGTTTTCTAGCAATGTCGAGGCTTTGGTCAACTTGCTTCACAACTTTACCCGCGCTTTGTACGCCTTCGCCGATGTCGCCGGTTAAATCTGTGAGTTCCATTCCAGTTTTGCGGATGGCAATTAAGGTAGGTGGTAACTCCCGTGAGAGAGTATCAAATAACTTTTCTGCACTACGCGCAGCACGTGCTAACTCCTGCAACGCTGGTATGGCCGCTACTAAAACAGCAGTCAAACTGGTGGCGACTAATAATAAAGACAGTCCCAACCAAAATAAGGGATCAATCACGGTGATGCCATATATAAGCTTTACAATTGCGGGAAAACAGAATCTTAGTCTTTTTTAGCTTGTTGCTGCTTCAGGATTTGGCTTTCGCGTTGACTCGCATCTACACCAGCTGAGATCGCCTCTTGTAGTTTCTCCAAGGTATCATCCCAATTTCTCATGGCGCTCGCAGAAAGACGATCGGCTTGGATTTGTACACTTGTTGATAAATCTTCTGCTAAATCTGGGATAGCATTAGCAGATTTTTGCAAAATTCTCCGGGTTTCACGCCCTGTGCGCGGGGCTACTAGCAATCCAGTTAAAGCTCCAATAGTAGCTCCGAGCATGAAACCGCCAATAAATACTCCAGAACGGTTATCAGACATCTGATTATTTCTCTCCTTCCTAGGTGTGATTTTTACCGTGGTAAGTTCAAAGGATTTTATCTAATTTATTGAACCTGACAGGATATCAGTGGAAAATCTTGCTTTTGTTGCTTAATCTTAACCCTATGCCGCCAAAAGAACGACCCCAGAATCCCTTTAATAAGAATAACAGACTGATAATTTGACGTACCTGTTGAATTTGTAACTGTAGCTTTTGGTTTCTCTGGCGCAGGCTATAAATTTTTTGCTGGGTAATATCAATATTTTCAGGTGCTTGATACAGTAATGCATGAGTATTTTGTTCATAGGCGTTCAGTTTATCAGCTATGCTCTCTATCCACTGCTTTAGTTTCCACACTCGCCAAGCTATGTAGAGTAGTAACAGTGACATAAGAGTGTTAATTAAGACAACTATCTTTACCATCCTGCTCTGATTTTCTCCTGACTTCATCATAGCCTCAGACCATCAGTATCAATCAGTTGCACAAGGCTTTCTAGCTACAAATCCCAGAGAAAATTTTCTCAGTTGCCAGATTTGGCTGATCAAGCTACTGTGGAGAGCTGCTATTGCTTCTTAGGATCTTCAGATAACGGGAAATATGATTGAGGTTGGTTCATTGGTGCAGTCCCAACAAAACTATTTGGGAGTAGGAAAAGTGACTGAGATATCTCAACCTAATGTGATGGTTGAGTATTTCTGCTCAGGAGGTCAACGCCTCCAAAAAACTTTACCTTTAGATTCTCTATCTCAAGTTAGGCTTCAGCCTCAAACTCGATGCTACATTAGCTTACCAACCCAGGATACATGGTTAATTGGGCGAATTTGTAACTGGGATGAAGATACAGAAATGTATCAAATTGATTTACCCGATAAGAAAACTACAATTGCCACGGAACAAGAAATTTATGTCCGTTGTAATGTCCCTATTACAGACCCTATTGAAACTCTGGCAATGAAAGGGCATGAAACACCCTACTTTCATGACAGAAGATTAACTTTTGTTAAATCTTTGATTGAGCAACGGGCTGTTAGCCATGGAATGAGAGGGCTGATTTCTGCCAACATTGAACTTTATCCCCACCAAGTCGAAGTTGTTCGCCGGGTACTGGAAGACCCAATTCAACGCTATTTACTCGCAGATGAGGTGGGACTCGGAAAAACTATCGAAGCCGGTGCTATTCTCCGTCAATTTCTTCTGGATGAACCAAAAAAAGGTGCAGTGGTACTGGTTCCCCAATATTTGCTCCCACAATGGCAGACTGAGTTAGAACATAAATTTTACATCTCTCATTTTGGCAACCGGGTGGTGGTGCTGGCGGTTGAAGATATCCATAGAATCAACCAGAAAGCTAATATCGGCTGCTTAATTCTCGATGAAGCCCACCATATTGCAGCTATGGCTACTTCTAGGGATGCAGCCATGCGTCAGCGTTTTGAGTCTTGTAAAAATCTGGCTCATAAAAGCGATCGCTTGCTGTTATTATCTGCTACTCCTGTGCTTAACCACGAGCAGAATTTTCTCGCCATGCTGCACCTGCTTGACCCAATTACCTATAAACTCAATGATTTACCAGGTTTTCGCGCCAGGGTACAAAATTGTCGGCAAATTGGTAGAGTTCTCCTCGGCTTGACAGGAGGTGCAAATAATGTTGATGTTCTCACAACTCAACTCCAGGAACTACGAAATCTGTTGGCTGAGGATGAGTATGTCATCAACCTTTTAAACAAGTTAGAAAATTGCTTAAAGGCTCAATCTGCTCAGAAAGATGAAATTATCCGAGCTATTCGTACCCACGTTAGCGAAACCTATCGGCTGCATCGTCGTATACTTCGTAATCGTCGCGCTGCGGTGGAAGATGTCATATTTGATCGGGATGTGACACCAAAAGAAGAATATGATTTAGACGAGCGATCCCTTGATATTCACCAACTGATGGAACAATGGCGTACCGTTGCCCCTCAAGAGCAGCAATATCAACGAATTTTTCTATTGTTATTCCTAGCTTCTGGTACTTGGTTAGGGATTTTAGAACAGGTAGTTACCACACGCCTAACAGGTAAAACCCCACCTCAACTTATCCCAGAGTTTCCAGAAAATGATCTTCGCATCTTAACTACAACCCCTAAATTCCCAGGCGAAGAAGAAATTTTACAATCCTGTTTAAAAATTCTGCGTCAACCTCTAGATGAAGGAGAACGCACAAAAAATTTAAACACCGTGCTACTCAATCAGCTAGCTACACACTTCAAAATCCCCAGCAGTGTCCGCAGAAATAAGGCAGAATTAATCACCAGGATACAGCACAGAATTCGCCGCCCCATGCCTGGGGATGTTTTACCAAAAATTGTTGTATTTACCAGTTTTGTACAATCCTGCCGACAAATTGTCCAACTTTTATCTCATAGCTTTGGTGCAGAAACAGTCGCCAGCTATCAATTTGGTGAACCACGAGAAAAAGTTGCCCAAAATTTAACTCGATTCCAGAATAACCCCGACTGTTTTATTTTAGTATGCGATCGCTCTGGGGAAGAAGGACTTAACCTGCAATTTGCCGACTGCTTCATTCACTTTGACCTGCCTTGGTCACCTAATCAATTAGAGCAAAGAATTGGCAGATTTGACCGCATTGGCAGCAAAATTGGAGTTCAATCTTTTGCATTGATTGGGCCATACTTGGAAGAAAGTCAACACAATGCTTGGTATCAACTTCTGAAAAATGGGTTTGGTGTTTTTGGTCAATCAATAGCCAGTCTACAATTTTATGTAGATGAGAAACTCCCAGAATTAGAAACAGCTTTGTTCAAATCAAGTGCTGCGGGATTATTAGCCATGATTGACCCGATTCAGCGACAAATCACCGCCGAAACCTTGAAAATTAGCGAGCAGACTGCTCTCGATGAAATTGATATTCTCGATGAAAATACTTGCAAGTATTTTCAAGACCTAGATGATTACGATGCTAATCATCTAGGGATTAAACAAGCAATTGAAGGCTGGATGTGTGATGCATTAGGATTCAAGTTAGTTAATAATCCCAATTCCGCAGAAATTAAGCGTTATCAACCGACAACTCGCACTTTGGTGTCTATAGACGAGTTGAAAACTTACTTCGCTAATCATAATACAGAACAGTTTGGTAGTTACAATCGCCGGGTAGCCAATCAGAATTCAGGTATTAAACTATTTCGGACTGGGGAAGGATTAGTAGAAGCACTCGTCAGCTATATAAACTGGGATGATAGAGGTAAAGCTTTTGCTCTATGGCGCACTGATGAATCTTGGAATGCTACAGGAGGTAAAGAATGGTTTGGTTTCCGATGTAATTATGTAGTCGAAGCAAATTTAGAAGCTGTCAAGCAGGTTTTAACAACCAACAAACTCGATAATTACCAATACGAAACTTTGAAACGGCGTGTTGATGCTTTATTTCCCCCATTGTTAGAAACTATCTTTATAGATTGTCGCAATAATTCCATGAGTATGGTTGAAGATGAATCACTCTTAAATATCCTACAACGACCTTACAAAGATAGGAAAAATGATCAATCTCGGGATTATAACTTGGCAAAAGAACGCTTAGGAGTGATTGATACTTTTGTCGAGCCTAGCCAGTGGAAGGATTTTTGTTATGAAGCGCGTCATCGTTCTCGAGAATTATTGCTACAGCATCGTAAATTCATAAAATTATACCAACAATCTGCTCCAGTCGCCCAGCAGAAATTAAACAAAAAAGTACAGCAATTACAACTGCGACTAAATCGGCAAAACCAAGATTCAGCACTGGCCGAAGAATTAAAAATAGAAATGGCATTGAGTGCAGCCATTTTAGAGGGAATTCATCAGCCCCAGATTCGACTTGATTCTGTCGGTTTTATCATCGTATCTGGGCGAAGTCCTCTATAAATCTCCCCAAGATGCTCGAATTTAGCAGGTAAGAAAAGTAGGAACTGCTATAGTTGTGGTAGTCCTGGTTAAATATTCCAGACTCTAACACCCCGGTTGACCACCGGGGTTTTTGGTTTTTAAGAATCAACAAATGAACCCAAATACTTCGCAAGTATCTAAAAATTAAGTAGAATTGCACAAATTAGCTATACTATGTTTTCCCACTTTCATCAGGGAGAAAAACAATAGTAAACTAATAGCCATAAACTGGAGACAACAGCTATTCATCATAAATAGCATAATAACAATACTTTTTGAGTAACTTTTTGTTAAATCTTTCCATCAAGCAATAATTAATCTTCATAAAGTTATAAATCCTTCTATTAAGTTTTTAATAATACTTGTCTCAGCTTGTATATTGAGCCGTAATCTGCGGACTAAATTGTGTAATCTAAGAAAAGCTAAGCTAATGATAAACTTGAGGTCTTAATGACTCCTAAAATTCTGCGTCAGCTTTGGTCTGTGGTAGAAAATTCTCAAACCAGGATCTTATTGCAGATGGACGATGCTAGCTTGGTGCAATGGCTGGTAAAACAAACTACAAAGCAAGCGTTATTAGATCCTCAAGAAGCCGATTACCTCAGTGATTACATCCAATCTCGGCTGAATCTGATACGGGATATTGCTTATGAGCGACAGTGTTAGAGTTTACATTCTCACAAATGATACAGCCAATAGTCCTAACTATTGACTGTGAACTGTTAACTATGAGTTTTTTTGCGGTAAATAACCTTCAACTAGGCAATCAGACCCGACTACCCGCCAACTAACCCTTTCTAAATTCAGAGCTGTGTTCATCATCGTCAAACCCAAGTCACCTACAGGTGTGGGGGCATGACTACCACCAATGATTTTAGGAGCAATAAAAGCCAGAATCTTTTGTATCGCACCTTGAGCGATCGCACTGGCGGCCAAAGTACCGCCACACTCCCATAAAACGCTACAAAAACCGCGGTCGTATAAATGCTTCATGGCAAGGTTTGGGGTCAGGGATGCTAACTCTACAACCTCAACCCCTTTTTGGCGTAAGAAATGTTGGAAATCAGGCGAGCTTCCCGGCTCTGTCAACACCAAGGTTTTAGCCTCAGCAGTGTCCCACAGGTGGGCATCTTGAGGTAAGTTGATCTGACGACTCATCACTACCCGCAGGGGATTATGGGATCCTACTTGATGACTGGTTAAGTAAGGATTATCTTTTCGGACTGTATTGCCACCGACAATTATGGCATCACAACCTGCCCGTAGTTGATGAACTTGACTACGGGCATCTTGGTTTGTCACCCAAGCACTGTGACCAGAGCTAGTAGCAATTTTACCATCTAAAGTCATGGCATATTTCAAAATCCCTAAAGGTCGTTTATATAAAATGCGATGGATAAAAGCTTCATTTATCTGATAACAGGCTTCGGCTTCTACCCCGACAACTACCTGTACACCAGCAGCACGTAAACGAGCAATACCTCCTCCACCAACCAATGGATTGGGGTCAACTATACCCACAACTACTTTAGCCACACCAGCCGCGATTAAGGCCTCCGAACAAGGGGGAGTACGTCCGTAATGATTACAAGGTTCCAGATTAACGTAAACTGTCGCACCACGAGCGTGATTCTCTTGAGTTGAGTCCGCGCCAAAACCCGCCGCTTTCAAGGCAAAAACTTCTGCATGGGGCTGACCTGCTCCGGGATGAAATCCTTCCCCAACAATATTTCCATTTTTGACAACAACCGCCCCCACTAGAGGATTAGGTGAAGTCCGTCCCAAAGCACGGACAGCCAGTACCAAACACCGTTGCATCATAGCCCGGTCAAAGTCACTGCCTATTGTGGGTTTCTCTGGTGAATTCGATTGAACCGGCGAAAGCGCCAGGGTTGACTTCTCAGTTCGCAATATCAGCCCATTGTCCTGAGGATTAGGGACTACAGATACAATAGGGTAGGTTTCACGCGAATTATCCATAATTTTGGGCGGTAATTTCAATATTTTGCACGCTAGCTGTTGTTACAAAGATGTAGGTTCAAAGCCCCTCGGCTTTAGCCAGGGGATGATAATGGAGATAGCAGGGTCAATTATCACCATTGATGCCATGGGAACTTAAACGGAGATTGCCCACAAGATTATCTCTAAAAAAGCAGATTATGTTTTGGCACTCAAGGCTAATCATCCCACCTTATATCATCAAGTAAAACAATGGTTTGAAATGGCATTGGCACAAAATTTTCAGGGTGGAGAAGGGACATCATCGTACTGAAATCCCTCAAGTTTGGTCAATTGCTGTCTCAGCTTCTCAACGCTCTTAATTGTGAATCAACCTATAAACGCAGTCAACCGAATTCGCGAGAAATTGGGCAATGTCCAAACTGGAATTTCTAACCCTGCTCTAATAACTTTATCTTCTGCCACCAAAGGTTTAAGGGATAATAAACTATAGGTGCCCACAGACTACTGAGAATGGCAGAAGCCAGAGATACACGTTGATAATATGACCAAATATATTCGACTTTGCGTAGGCTTTGCCCGCCGTCGGCATTGTTCATCCAAGTTAACTGTAGTCCAAAGATAGTTCCCGCCACAACTGCCATCACAAAGACAATTAAAGCAATAGAAATAAAATCTTCTTGGATAAAACGCGGCTTTTGTAGCAAACTAGTCAACCCCCCCACACAACCCAGAGTAATCACATGGGTAGGGTGAGGTGAGGTCATAGCATCTTGAAGTAGTCCCAGCACTATACCAGCTAACATTCCTTCCCAGAATGATCGCTTGACACTCCAGGAAACCACCCAAATTAATAGCCAATTCGGCCCAATACCCAATAATTCCATACCCACAAACCGCGTTGGTAACATCAGCAGACAAAACAGCACAGACGCAACGGTTACTGCCCAATTTAGCAGTTGAAGTGTAAATGGATGCCAGTGAGCAAGAGGCTTATATAAAATTTTTAACTTTCGTTGTAGCGCTCTTGGCTTGTTATGCCTGCTACCGCTAAATGAAGGCATCTTTTTAATTAAATCTAACTCAAGTTTTGGTTGTCAATTCCGGCTTTGTCAGCTACGGGATGCTAAAGTCTAGCACCTAGCATATAATTCTAGGATTTAAACTAAATACCTAATTGTTCATCTGTATGAACGGATATACCGCTACCCAATCTAATGAAGGTATCGGTGGAAACAGCTCAACTTTTGCCACTGATGCTACAGATTGCTGCAAATCTAGAGACTTAACTCGTCCTACTGGCACACCAGGCGGAAATTTCTGACTATAGGGAGATGTAGATACTAAATCACCTACCTGAACATTTGGCACTTTTTCATAAAACTCCAGCACCGCTTCCGCGGAAGAATCTCCCCGCAAAATCCCTTGAGATGAAGTGCGGTTAATTTTGACCCCCACTTGACTCTTCAGGTCGCTAATTAACAATACACGACTAGTATTAGGAGTTACAGTCTCTACCAAACCCACCAAGCCGCCATAAGTTTTGACAATAAAGCCTTCTTTAATGCCTGCATTGGAGCCGCGATTTAGGATCACCTGTTGCCACCAGTGGTCAGCACTACGTCCCACTACCCGCGCTGGAATGGGGCGTGATTTGAATGGCGACCTCTCAATATAACCTAATAAATTTTTTAGTTGTTCATTTTGACTTTCTAAATCAGCTATACGTGTTTCCAACTCCAACAAGCGGACTTGATTCATGCGTTCCTCTGAACTGGGGTTAGTCCGTAAATTTTCTAGTGGACTCCCAATTATTTGATATATTTCTAACAGCAAATAACCCTGGGTCTGCCTCAACATCCAAGCACTACTCACTACTAAACTGACTAAACCGAGTTGTAGTAGTTTACTCTTCCACCAACGACGTACAGTAACCATCTATATGTTATAAATTCCTAGCTAAATAGAAACTAAATATCTGAATATTTCTGACTACATACGGCTCGAATGTCCACTGAGAACACGTTCTAGCTGTTTAAAGTTTTCTAACACACGACCTGTTCCTAGCACAACACAACAGAGAGGATCAGGGGCAATGTGGGTGACAATTCCTGTCTCATTGCTAATTACGGTATCTATCCCTTTAAGCAAAGCACCACCACCAGCTAGCATAATTCCTCTGTCAATAATGTCTGAGGCTAATTCTGGCGGCGTGCGTTCCAGTGTTCGCTTCACAGCTTCTATAATTACTGCTAGCGGTTCCAACATACATTCACGAATTTCTGCCCCTTTGACTGTGACAGTTCTGGGTAACCCAGAAAGCAAATGTAAGCCCCGGACTTCCATCATGGCATCATTATTATCATTAGTAGAGTAGGCGGAACCAATGCGGATTTTTATCTCTTCAGCAGTTCGTTCTCCGATTACCAAGTTATGGACTTTTTTTAGGTATACGATAATACATTCAGTCAGTTCGTCACCAGCGATACGCACTGATTCACTAATGACAGTACCCTGGAGACTGAGCACTGCAACTTCCGTTGTCCCGCCACCAATATCAATAATCATATTACCTGTTGCTTCAGCAACAGGTAGCCCTGCTCCTATTGCTGCAGCCATTGGCTCATCTATTAAATGCACCTCTCTTGCCCCAGCTTCGGCTGCTGCATCCATTACAGCCCGTCTTTCTACCCCTGTAATACCACTAGGTATACCAATGATGATTCGAGGCGAAATCAGAGAATGACCCTCATTGACACGCTGGATAAAGTTTTTTAACATCAGCTCCGCCATATCAAAATCAGCAATTACACCATCACGCAAAGGGCGGACTGCAATCATATTTTCAGGTGTACGTCCGATCATTTTTTTAGCTTCCTCTCCCACCGCACGTGCTACCTTTTCGTTTTGATTCAGGGCAACTACTGAAGGTTCTTGGAGTACAATCCCTTTACCTGATACATAAACTAGGGTATTGGCTGTACCAAGGTCGATACCCATACCCCACGATGAGCGAAAGTTCTTAAAAAGCCCCACGCGTCTCTATGCCCCTTCTTTGCGATACTGATTTGCTAAAAACTTTTACAGTTAATCATTACCGATTCTATTATTTTTTTCACCCGGAGTCCACCAAGAAATTTAATTTCACTAATACTGTTTAGTTATGAGGTATTTAGATCTGAAATACATCTAAGTATCTGAGTAGTATAAATGCTATGATTTTTACATATTTATCATAACTTCAAAATTGGCTATGATCAAACTCAAAATATATCAGTAATTTTGTACCTAAAGGTTAGACTCATGAGCATTAACGTTGTCACCCTTGTTGGTCGTGTAGGTAGCGATCCAGATATTAAATATTTTGAGTCCGGTACGGTTAAGTGTAGATTAACATTAGCAGTTGATCGCAGAACCCGTAATAGCGATGAACCTGACTGGTTCACTTTAGAACTATGGGGGAAAACAGCAGAGGTGGCGGGTAATTATGTCCGCAAGGGCAAGCAAATTGCCGTTAAGGGTTCCTTGAGATTTAATAATTGGACCGATCGCCAAACCGGTCTCAACCGCTCTACACCATTTATCCACGTTGACCAACTAGATTTGTTAGGTTCCAAGCGGGATACAGAAGGCGGTATGGCAGATATGCCTTCAGAACAGTTCTAACTTGAGATGGGGGAATAGGTAAAGATACTCACCTATTCCCCATGCTTAATTAGTAACTAATTTGCAGTGTCACTGATGCTTCTACCTGCTGTTCACCACCAATTACAGGGGTAGAAAAATCTGTATTAGCTAACTTGACAACCTCAGCCCGCTCCAACATGGGAGGAGGGGGCGCAGCTGCACCATTAATCTGAATGCTTACCACTTCCTGAGACTGGAAACCTAGGGTACTCAAAACAGCATTAGCTTGTTCCTGAGCATGTTGGGTGGCTTGTCTGAGTGCTTGTTTTTGAGCTGAGGCGATCGCCTGGTCACTAGCAATAAAAGTAACACTATTAATTTGCGTTGCACCGACTTTTACAGCTTCATCTAAAAGCATACCGACGCCCTGTGTTGCCATAATAAACATCACAGTATTATTGGCAGTATATCCAGTAATTCGTTGTACATTATCGGTGTAACTATAAACTGGATTGAGCCGGATACCACTAGTTTGTAATTTTTCTACATTTCGGGTTTTGAGCAAAGCGACCACAGCTGATGCTCTGCGAGCCGCTTCCTGTTGCGCTGACTGTGCAGTTTCAGCCTGAACCTCCACAGACATACTGACTTGTGACAAAGTGGTGGGAATTGTTTCCACACCGCGACCGCTCACTGTCAGAGTTCGCAAAAATTTTTCCTTGTCTTGAGCCAAACCAGGTTCAATATAAATTATACAGCTTATTAAGAACAGTGCCAGTGTTTTAGTACAGTTAGCACCGGGAAACCAAGAAGCAGATAAAGCGGATCCATACATAAAATTCGCACTCCTATCAACAGATTCTACAGATGCTGGAAACAACACTGATATACTAGTTCGCAGTCAACTGTCTACTCTTAAGTCAACATTTCTGCTCTGAACTATGATCCACTCAGGATTTTATATTTTCTGACTTTGACACTGCCATACTCATAATTAGGAGCGGTTACATTTTTGGAAACTCAAAAAAAATAATTATAAATTTTGGAGACTCTTGGATGGCATACTGGCTGCTGAAAACTGAACCGGAAAAATACTCTTACTTTAATTTAGAACAGGATGGTAATACAGTTTGGGATGGAGTTAACAATCCCCTAGCGCTCAAACATATACGGAATATGCTGATTGGCGACCTAGCCTTAATTTACCATACAGGCAAAGAAAGACAAATTATCGGTATAGCAGAGGTGGTCAGTCAGCCTTATGCCGATCCAACATTAAATGATCCCAAAAGAGTAGTTGTAGATGTCAAGGCACTGAAAAAAGTCTCTGTACCCCTGCAACTCAAGCAGATAAAGCAAGATGCTGAATTTGAACATTTTGAGTTGGTGCAACTTCCTAGACTTTCAGTTATCCCAGTATCCGAATTTTACTGGCAACGCTTGATGTCATTGACTGAAGACACAAAATAATTTATTGGCAGATATTTTCCATTTATGTTAATTGCCATAAAGTAGTAAAACTAAAGAGAAGGATTTTTGCACAGCATAATGCAGTTTTTAGATGCAATCAACGTATATTCTCGCCTGCTGGACACTACCACAGAAACAGCAGATAGTTCAATAGTGATAGGCACAGTACTCTTGAGTTTAGTGGTAATTTATCTAGCCAGTAAAGTGGGTGGCGAGTTATCCAACCGAGTAGGTTTACTACCTGTCTTAGGTGAACTCTCAGGAGGTAAGGTTTAATTATGGCCATTTTCCTGATCACAGTGGCCATTATAGGTAAAGTAATTACAGGTTTCAGTATGTTTGGTCAACCCCAAATAAATCATTTAGCAATTGGTGTAGGAATGATTCCTCGGGGTGAGGTCGGTTTAGTCTTTGCTGGTGTAGGTGCTGCTAGCGGTGTTCTCTCTAAATCAGTGGGGGCGGTAATTATCATGATGGTCATCCTGACGAACTTTTTAGCCCCCCCACTTTTACGGTTAGTATTTCCCGAAACAGATAATTTGCTAGCAGATACAGACAAACTGATTTTAGACAATGTGACCGGAACAAAGGTAATTGTCGAAAAACCTCGATCGATCATGTCTAGTATCAATGATGCTAAGAATCAGGAAAGCAAAACCGAATCTGGGGACAATTCATCAAAAACCAAAATGGCGTGTTGTGATACCCCGGAGGGACTCAAGAGTAGGGTGTAGTATCTGGGAAAAAGTGTTTCTCATATCCAATCCCCATGACCAGGTAATCAGTCCCGAATTACAGGAAACATAATCCCTAAATCCTCGTCTTTGGAGACTGTAAATTGTAGTTTTTGTCTCACTACTACCAGCATTCAAAATCCTATGGTTCCGGATTCTTAACCTGCTTAAAATGTTAATTTAGATACTTGATAACCCGATCATCAACAATCCCCAGTTTGATGACAAAAATTAAACCTAGTTGAAATTTACTGTGGGTGATTTGAGGTATGAACACGATTGGTGATGATGTGAGAACCACTCTAGGGAGTTTCCAGAGAATGTCTCTACACCTAATTAATATGTTGTTTTCAGCAACGCCGGAAAATTTTTAGCCATGACAAAACTGAATTGCAATCAAAAGGCTCAGTCAAGTATTAACAACTAAGCATTGACAAAAAAGGTATGGTTAATTGTGGTGGTAATCTGGTTGCATCTAGAATAATTTGCAGCCTTGAATATTATATCCTAATAGGATGGCAAAGTTAGAGGTGATACTAGCAATTTCAGCCATTAATTGTGTCTTTATACCAGCACAAAAGTCACAGCAGTAACAAAGGTCAAGATTAGGTTGTAACACTGTGACGATTAGCCAATATGTTGAGATATTGATGGCTCCCATAAACGCGAATCAGGAGAAAGGATTGTGAAATTACACTGGTTACTACCCAGTACAGTAGGAACGATCGTCTTACTATCGTCGCCGGCTGTAGCAGCAAAACTGGAATCTTGGCGTTTTGATGCCAATCAAAATCGTCTGGAGATTAACACGAACAGCCCTGTTCAACCCCAAGCACAACTGATATTCGATCCTACGCGTCTGGTCATTGATTTGCCCGGAACGACCTTCGGTCGACCACAGTCCACACAACAAGTCGGTGGTGCCATTCGTGTTGTCCGCGTGGGGCAGTTTGATCCACAAACAACGCGCCTAGTTGTTGAACTCACTCCTGGGTATACTCTAGACCCCCAGCAGGTGAAATTTGAAAGCGTTGGTGGCAGTCGCTGGCTGGTAAAATTACCAACCCCAACACCAGAGAAGACAGAATCTTCCGCCAGAAGTATGTATACTGTGGTCACTGTTGACTCTGATGGCGATACCAAACCCGAGTTCTTGTCCCCGCGTGCCGAGTCCTTAGGAAAGCAAATTGCCAGCGCCATACCAGGAAAAATTCAAATTGAGAACTTACTGGTAACAGGAGATGGGTTGTTTGTGCGGACAAACGGGGGCAGTCCTGAACTGAAAATCAATCGGAGCCGCGATGGCAATACCATTTTTATGGATATCGCCGACGCTAGTTTGTCACCCAGTTTGACACAACTAAATTACGAAGTTAACAGACATGGTATTAGTCGGATCGAATTAGCTCCGTTAAACAGCCAAGCACCTGGTGTCCGCATGACCTTGCGGGTAGACAAAGATAGCCCCGATTGGCGATCAATTAATAGTAGCGCCAATGGTTTAGTTCTTTTGCCCTCTCGTTTTGTAGGATTACCGGCTAATAATAATTCCCACAACTCCCGCAATACTAAGGCTGAGGTTAGCAGCAGTCATCAGACAGGAACCGTGGTAACAGCCAACAGGCCAGTTGCGAATAATGTAAATCTGAGTGTAACCGCGGGAGCGCCAGCAACAATTCAGGCTATAGAACTGGGTAATAATGATACGCAGTTACTGATTAGATCAGATAAAACAGTCAACGCCAATAGTCGATGGGATAGATCCTCTGGTTTGTTCCGAATCACTATTCCCAATGCTCAGTTAGCTGCCAACGTCACAGGCCCAAATTTTAGTGCTAATAGTCCCATCCTCCGGGTACGCCTGCAAGCTGAAGGCAATTCAGTGGTGATATTGGTACAACCTGCAGCGGGAGTACAAATTGGGGAAATAAATCAAGTCAACAACCAGCTTTTTTCTCTGCAATTACACGGTTCTCGTCGGGGTACAGTGGTTTCACCCCCAGTGGCCTTATCACCCCTACCACTACCCACCCAAGGGCAACTACCCACTGCAACTTCTCCGCCCCAACCGACACGCCAGCCTACGCCAACTCCAGCACGGAAAACCAGATCTGTCGTGATGATTGACCCAGGGCACGGTGGCAGAGACCCAGGGGCAATTGGTATTGGCGGACTGCGCGAAAGCGATGTAGTTTTGCCCATTAGTAAAAGGGTAGCAGCGATTTTGGAGCAAAATGGCGTCCAAGCGGTATTAACTCGTGATTCTGACTATTTTGTCAGCCTACAAGGACGGGTGGATTTGGCAGAACGAGCTAATGCTGATTTATTTGTCAGTATCCATGCCAATGCCATCAGTATGAGTCGTCCAGATGTCAATGGCTTGGAAACATATTATCACGAAAGTGGTCAGGGTCTTGCTCGCTCGATTCATAACAGTGTTATTCAAAATGTCACTATCAGAGATAGACAGGTGCGCCGAGCTAGATTTTATGTTCTCAGAAGAAATACTATGCCCTCGGTTCTGGTAGAGGTGGGTTTTGTCACAGGTGCGGAGGATGCTGCTAAACTCAGAACCACAGCTTACCAAAATCAAATGGCGGATGCGATCGCTCGTGGTATTCTCCAACATCTAAAAAGAAGATAAGTGAACTGCCCCACCCTGGGGCGGATGGGGCTTAGTGTGTCACTGAGGGATACCACGTTAGGTACAGTTATACCTGAGAGGCTGTCTTGTCTAGGGATAGCTGGAAGCCATTACGAATTCCAAATTTTCTGCTACATTTGGTATTTTATAACCCCAAGCAGAAATTAATATCTACCTGTGTATTCATCCTCCATCTTTGAAAATAATCCTGACCATTTTACCTATCAAGAGCCTCAACGAGCCCCTATCGGGGTTTTTGACAGTGGTGTGGGTGGTCTGACAGTCCTGCAACAACTGTATCGGCACCTGCCCAATGAATCTATTATTTATTTTGGAGATACAGCTCGATTGCCTTATGGCATTCGTTCACAAGCTGAAATTTTACAGTATGTGCGCCAAATCCTTAATTGGATGCAACAGCAACGTGTCAAAATGGTGATTATGGCTTGTAATACTAGTTCTGCCCTCGCTCTGGAAATAGTACGTAGGGAGTTTAGTATGCCTATTCTGGGAGTTATCCTACCAGCGGCTAAGGCAGCAGTGCAGCAGGGGAAGCGTATTGGTGTAATTGCTACCCCAGCCACAGCCAAAAGTAATGCCTATCGCCATGCGATTCTGGGAATTGATGCCAATGTCCAAGTCTGGCAAGTTAGTTGCCCTGAGTTCGTGCCACTCATTGAACAAAATCGCATTCATGACCCTTATACTACTGAAGTGGCACGGTCATATTTACAGCCGTTAATACAGCAAGAAATTGATACCTTGGTTTACGGTTGTACCCATTATCCACATCTTGCACCGGTACTGCGATCGCTCCTCCCCTCTCAAGTCAAACTCGTAGACCCAGCTGTTCACGTTGTCGCCGCTTGTAGCCAAGAGTTAGAACTATTAGGATTAAGCAATACATACCCACCAGTAGCTACTCGCTTCTGGGTCAGTGGTTCTCCACCACAATTTGCTCAATCCAGTCTCCCCTGGCTAGGCCATACTCCAACTGTTGAGCTTGTTGATTTCAATGACACATCAGTTTCCAATTTTAGCAGTCATTAATGATTGATGATTATTTTGACTTCATAATCACGCCTGGCAAAGCTAACCTATTGACTATTGACCACCTCAGTCACCTGATGAGTTATTGACACCTGTTGCTTGTCTTTTTCTGAGTTAGTGATGGGTAAATCTCTAGGAGCAGATTGTTTACCACTTCTTTTGGCCAGCGCTAATAATAAGTAAACTGTAAACAAATATCCCGCGGCTAAAATAAAAGTCAACATAGGCATCTTCCCGTAAATCATCTTTCTAGCAGCACCCCTATGAATGGAATATGTAATTTTTTAAGAAGAAATTCAACCAACCAAGGGGTTCCTTGATGGCTGTAGTTTCTTCCACTGAAATCTTCCGTAAACTTATTACTATCTACGGTTAGCTAAATAACTATTGAAATTGGTTTTTTTTGCAGACAACACACCACAACAGTTAAATTGCTCAACAGCAAACCTAACTGCACTCCTCAGCAGTCTACTGAGTCTGCATTATGGGCACACCTCTATCACCAGAGCGGCCTTACCGTTCAGTAAACGCCAAGAAATTGTAGCGAATAACCATAAGGATACCGCTAAACTCCAGAAGGGGAGGCTAAATTGCCGCACAAAGAATGAATGAAGAAATAATTTTCTTTTTCTTACTTCAAAGCGACTAATTATTTTAGAACTCAGTACCACATAGGTAGAAGTACTTAAAACTTGCTTACCCTTGGAAAATGAGTCCTGAAAAATTTAAAATCCATACATTTTAGCCTAACACAATGATCCTGAGTTTTCACTCAAGTTTGGAACAAAATTTGAAAATTTTTAGATCTGCAAAAATCAACCTGGTACCACTTAGCAATCTATGGTGATCAATAAATGGATATTGTTCAATTGTTATTTATCAAACATATTGACATTTATGTATTATAGATAACCTGTAATTGCCATTGGGAGAAATTAATTTCTGGTAGAAGCAGCAATATCTTTCTCATGGAGTATTGGCATAAAACACGACACGTGGCAGATACTCAACAATATACAGAAAATATCAAGTCTCATTTATTTCTGGAGATCAGAGGACATAGACAACAAATCTCAAAAAAAATTTGCCCAGATGCAGAAAATATTTTTCTGAGCGGTAAGCATGGCTAGAGAACGTTTCCATAAGGGTTATAGCCAACTTCTAGTTGTTACGCATCTGAGTTTTTATCCAGAATAGAGAGTAAATAGGCAGGTATTATCTCATCAAAACTTTGCGCTGGCACAGGGTTATCTTAAAATGAGTGTAGGATATGTAAACTTTCGTAACGTAAGCCAGAGTCCGCCCATCCATGACCTCAGCCACCTCCCTGTTTACCCCTGTGGAAGCAGACCTGCGACTACTAGCAGATAACCTCAAGCAGCTAGTTGGAAATCGCCACCCCATTCTATTTATGGCCGCCGAACATCTATTCGGAGCTGGGGGAAAGCGTATCAGACCAGCAATTGTTTTGCTGATATCGCGGGCCACAATGTTAGAAAAAGACATAACGCTGCGTCACCGCCGCCTAGCAGAAATAACGGAAATGATTCACACGGCAAGCTTAGTGCATGACGATGTGGTAGATGAATCACAAATGCGACGTGGTGTGCCTACTGTTCATAGTCTGTTCGGTAATCGCATTGCTGTCCTTGCAGGAGATTTTCTCTTCGCCCAATCGTCCTGGTATTTAGCAAACTTGGACAATTTGGAGGTGGTGAAACTACTCTCAGAAGTGATTATGGATCTGGCTACCGGCGAAATCCAGCAAGGAATAAATTGTTTTGATAATAGCATCTCAATAGAGACTTACCTCAAAAAGAGCTATTACAAAACAGCCTCGTTAATTGCCAACAGTTCCAAAGCAGCCGGGTTACTTAGTGAAGTTTCCCAAGAAACAGCCGAACATCTATACAACTACGGTCGTCATCTGGGTCTGGCATTTCAGATTGTGGATGACATTTTAGATTTCACTGGTACAACAGATACTCTGGGTAAACCTGCCGGTTCTGATCTCAAAAGTGGCAATCTTACTGCACCCGTTTTATTTGCTTTAGGGGAAAAACCATATCTGGAAGTCCTCATAGAACGGAAGTTTGACCAACAAGGAGATTTAGAGCAAGCACTGGATCTGATTCAAGATAGCCAAGGTATACAACAAGCTAGGGAATTAGCCTCTTACCATGCCAAGTTAGCAGTTGATCATCTTGAGGTACTACCACCTTCCGAGTCACGCCAGGCACTAATTAACATCGCTGACTATGTACTTAGTCGGCTTTATTAACAAATTTGAAATTTTTAATTTAAAAATTTTTATTTTTTGCAGTAGAGAGTAATTAGATGTATTTAATTACTCCCCACTGCAAAATTCATTTATGCAATATCGGGAGGGATTTTTTCACTGATTTCGTGTTGCTTCATCTGGTTTTCCAGGATATTTTGTAATTCTGAACGTTGGATTTCAACTGTATGAGTGGTCTGACCCGGCGTTTCTAAAAAGACTATACTATCTACGGGTTCTAGTGCCAGCAGTTGGAACAAAATATGGGTAACCGGAACAATTTTGGCCAGCATTTGAGGGTCAAGCCCAGCAGGTGAAATTAGGGAAACATCCTGTATGGTAGGGAAAGCGTAGATAACGCGCCTTTCCAGTCCTGGATGTGCACGATTGCTCAATGTAGTTAACACCCAGCGCTCTTCAGCATTTTGGAGAATATAGTACTGGGAATGGCGTAATTTCTTAGCGATCAGAATCAATGCAGGAGCAATTGCTGAAACGAGATGTGGTGTTATGCCATCGCGGGGTGCATTATTAATCAGCAATTGAACTTGTGTTTTTAAATCCATAATGACTTGTAAACGGCTCGGTGGGTAATGGCAAAAGCATCTATCAAATTGTGAACTATCCCATCACAGTTGGGAACTCCGATAGCTACGGCTTGCTTAAGCCATACATAGGCACATCCTAATTACGGGAAAAATTTAAACAGCCAACACCCACAGTCCTCACATGTTTTACTTAAGTATTTTAGGGTCTTTCGAAAACCGAGACTATGAATTCAGTCGCAACTGCAACAATTCCAAGCAAAAAAGTTACCACCCCAACCGTTCAGGGAGACAATTCTATCGGCGTGGAAGGGACATTCCAAGTCCTATATCAGGAGCTTCAGGAATCAACTAAAGCTTCCCAGCAGAATTGCCATGATGTAGCCACAAGAATTACCACCGAAGTATACCGGATTTGCCAAGAGAGTAAACGTATACAGGCTTCCGGCGACGTCCAAAGCTCGGCCATTTCCCTAGCCAGACATCGCCTGCAACAGTGTCTGAGATACTATCTCTTGGGTTCTAGTCGGGGTAGGGGAGAGTTACACAGTACTCTGAGTGCAATTATTTACCGCTACATCAATCCTCCTCAAAGACAGTTGAGCTATCAAGGACGACTGACCATTATTGAAGATTTTCTACAGGGTTTTTATCTGGAAGCGTTAAATGCTTTCCGCAGGGAAAACCAGATGGTCTCCACTTATCGTCCCCAAACTCTCCTGGAATTGGCAGAATACATGGCGTTTACTGAACGCTATGGTAAGCGGCGAATTCCCTTACCAGGGCGACAGCAGCAGCTGATCATCCTGCGGGCTCAAACGTTTTCCCAACAGCAACCCCAGGAAACCAATGTAGATATCGAACAAGCTGCAGAAGGTAGTTCCAATGACAACGATGGTTCTTGGGAAGAACCAGCAGTACAGCAATTGCGTTCAGCAATGGCTATGCAAGCAGAACCAGAACCTGAAGAAGATACTTTGCGTTCGGTTGTGATTACAGAATTAATGGATTATCTCGAACAACGACAACAATCTGATTGTGCTGATTACTTCAGTCTTCGTCTTCAGGATTTATCAACTCAGGAAATTGAGTCTATTTTGGGTTTAACTCCCCGTCAACGCGACTACTTACAGCAACGCTTTAAATATCATCTGATTCGCTTTGCGTTATTACACCGTTGGGAATTAGTTCATGAGTGGTTAGAAGCCTCACTCCACACTAATTTGGGTTTAACTCCCCAGCAATGGCACAACTATACAGAATTATTGGATGACAAACACAGAGCGTTACTGAAATTGAAACAACTTGGACAGCCAGATGAGAAAATTGCTAAAACTCTAGGTTTGTCAACAGCCCAACTACAAAAACGGTGGTTTAAAATTTTGGAACAAGCATGGGAAATTCGTAACTCCCTAGTATCCGGATCAAGTGCATCTACTCATGAATAGTGACTCAGAATCCTTACAATCCGATTTACTCCATTGGTGGTTGGCTACTAAAACTAACACTAACGGGCTTAAACTGTTAAAGTGTAAGGAAATTGACGGGGTAGACGACCTTCTCAATGAGGTGGCTGCTTTCACAAGCTGTGACCTAGAATTGGGAAGAATGCCCCAAACCTTTCAATTGGGAGAAATTCCTACTGTGCAAGAACGTTTCCAAGCCGTCCTCAAGCGTCGGCTACAAATCCAAGCTCAAGAGCAGCCTCCTTTATTCCCATGGGAGTCTCAATTAGTTGATTACCCAGATTTTGTGGAAGAGCGATCGCTCGCATTAAGTTCTAACTGGGGATGGATACCACAGCAGTCAAAGCTGAATCTGCCTATACCCCTACCAGATAAAGTTTTCCAACAATTATTGGCAAGATGTCAGGGGTTGATTACATCTTCGCTACCTCTAGGGGCAAAACTAGTTCAGGTAGTTGAGAGCTTTTTCCCCAATGAGTCACAGACAATTAATGATTTAGCTGGATTGGTGCTCAGAAGCACCTATAGGTCTGTGAACACTCTGGATACAATTCCCCAGATCCAGAATAATTACTCAGATTTACAACCTCGTCAGCAGATGGCATTGTCATTACTTGCAGCTAAACAACTGCTAGATAACTTGACGTTACCAGTGTCTTTAGCCAATCCAGTGGTAGAAAGACAATGGTTAACCAGCGCTGGAACCCTGAGTTTGACGGTAGAATACTATTCCCAGGATCAGCTGGTGAAATTGAGAGTTAATTGTGATTTACCCGCTCCTGGAATTTTGAAACTACAAGGAAATGGTAAGCAGGCAATAGCCAATGCTGCTACTCCCGGAGAGTTGAGCATAGAATTACAGATTGAACAACTAGTTACAAGCTATACGCTAGAAGTTGATTTTCCAGAACTAGACCAGCAGCCTTTAATGTTTGTGATTGGTTCGAGCATTTAGTTGAAATCACCAATGCTAGTGTTGTCACCTAATTAGTAATTCATGTATCACATATTACTTGTGTTTTGAAACTTATCCTTCAGTCACAATTAGTCACAATCGATCATTAGGGTTTCTACTTTATTAACTAGTGGTAATTAATTGCTTTACGCAAACCGCATTGAAAACTACACAGGTCTCACCTCCGCAAACGGATGTAGCTCACCTTCGGGGAGTTCCTTTGTTTTTAACACAAACTGGCATAAAACATCATGGACAATCAAGGTAGTCATACCAATTTGTAATTACAAAAGCCAGTTTCAACCGAGTTTTCCACATGATTGTGTCTGTGGCATTTTCCTAAGCTTGCTGTGAGTTGCTGTGCAAAAGATTGTTTTTATGGCATCATCTGTAGTATTCCTTTAGCGATATTCTCAATGTTTAACTTATCCACTAGCAAGCAGGTTTAGCTTCTACCTATAGGCGGTTACTGGCGGCAAAATGTCCACAGACCACGGTCAAAATCAGCAAAAAATATAATTTCCTTGACATGACGAATGGCTGTAGAACCTTGTTGTGTACCTAATCTGTTCAAACCTCAAATAGGGATCTTAGATATTGAAGATGAGTCAAATCAGCACTTCGTGCTAGATATGCCAGGAATAAGGGACTTTTGCAATTACCCTTAAATACGCTCATTCTGCAATTAAACCCTGTTTTTTGAGCTTAGTTAAGGCATTTTCTGCAGACAGTTTTTTAGCCTCCTTTTTACCACGAGCTTTTCCTTCTCCGTAAAGCTGTTCACCAACAAAAACCTGGGCAAAATATTCCGGAGCATGATCTTGTCCTCCGATGCGTTCCGTGATATAATGGGGTAGCATAGAATCAAAGTTAGCCTGTACCCACTCTTGGAAGCGGTTCCTGGAATCGACATTAGAACGGACTTGAATAATTTCTTCAGGCACAGATTTAAATAAATCTAAAATAATCGGGCGGATTTTCTCAATATTGCCATCGCAATCTAAATAATAAGCTCCAACAACCGATTCAAAAGTGCTACTTAATAAATTGGGGCTTTTAAGTCCTCCATCCTGAATCGCTCCTTTTCCCAGGCGCATTAAGGATTCTAAACCAACTTCAATGGCAAATTTAGCGAGTTGCTTCTCGTCCACTAGTGCAGCTCTTCGGCGAGTCATTTCATCTTCTGCCATCTCTCGATAGCGAGTATCGAGATAGAGATACTCTCCACTGAGAAAGGTCAGCAAAGCATCGCCTAAAAACTCTAAGCGCTCATTATCCTTTTCACCAGGATTTTCGTTGACATAGGAACGGTGAGTTAACGCCTGACGTAAAAGTTTTCCGTTGTTAAATTTTAATAATTCATGCATTTGTGTTTCGTCTCTGAACTCTTGTGAACGACTTAGTTAGATTGTTTGTTGAGGTTTTGCATATCTCCTGGGGAATATTTTTAGTATATTTAGGTATTTATTAGCCAAAAAAATGATTTGTCATTTAAAAACTCAGGCTGGCTAGACATAAAGCGTTGTAACTCGTGTTTTTTGACGATAATATGGGGATAATTACCTTACCAGCTTGTAACACCACATTTGGTGTGAATTTTTTTATGGAAATACAATTAATTAACATTGGTTTCGGTAACATCGTGTCTGCCAACCGAGTAGTTGCCATTGTTAGTCCGGAGTCTGCCCCGATTAAACGGATCATTACCGATGCACGGGATAGAGGTCAACTAGTAGATGCAACTTATGGTCGTCGAACCAGGGCTGTAATTATTACTGATTCCAGCCACGTGATTCTTTCGGCAATTCAACCGGAAACCGTAGCGAATCGATTTGTGATTTCTCGAGATCATCATACTGTAGATAACTGATTTCATATAGGTCAATAACCCTACAGCTATCTGCACCCCATCCGCACTACCATATTAATTAGAGAAGTTTTCTGTCACTCATGTGCTACTTTGTTGATCACAAGTTCCTCATCTCACAAAAACACAGCTAATGACCCATAAATAGTGTCTCTGTTTAGTGATCCCACAGGAGTTCCGTTAAACCCGCAAGTTAAGATTGAGCCGAATTGCCGCAGGAGTTGAATTTACTTGAAGTCTGCTCTCGTGAGTCAGGTTGGGAAAAATAGTTACTAGTTCTTACTGAGGGTAGCTCTAGGAATAGCAGTGTAGTTAACTAGACATAAAATAATAATAGCAACGTACATTCCACATAAATGCGCGGTGAGACCGTTAATAATTAATTCAGAGTTTGAACGGATGAAGCAAGTTTTACCTATCCAGACTGGTTCTAAAACCAAAGAAAGCCCTTTTCTAGGCAGGCTAATTGTTTTGACTGGCCCAAGTGGGGTTGGTAAAGGCACTTTACTGCACGCGCTCTTAAAACGTCATCCGGAACTTTACTATTCTGTATCCGTGACGACTCGTTCTCCCCGTCTAGGAGAAATTAACGGTGAGAATTATTACTTTATTAGCCGCACTAAGTTTGAACAATTAGTTTCCCAAGGTGAATTCTTGGAGTGGGCAGAATTTGCCGGTAATTATTACGGTACTCCTCGCGAAGCTGTGCTGAACCAAGTTCACTCTGGTAAATTGGTGGTACTGGAAATTGAACTTAAAGGCGCAAGACAAATCCGTGCTTCCTTCCCCAGCGCCCTGAGCATTTTTGTTTTACCGCCTTCTTTGAAGGAGTTGGAGAATCGGATACGTGGTCGAGGACAAGATTCTGAGGAGGCGATCGCCCTTCGTCTGCGCCGGGCTGAAGAAGAAATTCAAGCCGCAGGGGAGTTTGACGTTCAAATTGTGAATGATGATTTAGAAAATGCTCTTAAGGACATAGAAGTCAAGTTATTTGATTGAAGCGTTCGTCCTAAGCTGAAAAAATCTTCAGTTACCAAAGGCAATTTAAATATAGCTAGAAAAGTAACCCCAAGCTTTCTGGATGGGATAGAGGGCCTACCATTTGTGCCTATAGTTTTAAAACTTTGGACTAAGGCTACCAACACAAAACACTAGATTTATTTAGTATTTTATGAACGGTTATTACCCTCCTGGATGATTTTTGCTAAAAACGGGACATCAGGCATGGGTAATGGCAAAACATAATTAATCATTAGCGATTACCAATGCCCAATACCTGATTATGAAAAAATCTTAACCCAATAGACCTTGAATAAGTGTCAAATTGCTAGTTAAGAAATAAGCGACTACTGCACCGCCAATCCCACCGATTAAGAAAGAACTAGCAAAATTATTCCAGCTTTCTTTGGAGTTGAAAGCATCTACGGGTGGGTTGGGCACGGTGACACTGGCCATTGCCTTAGCAGGATTGGTATTGGCATATAGAGATAGGCAGGCTGTGAGAATCACAACCAAGCCAACAGATCCCAGTAATCCAGCTAAGTTAGCATTAGATGCATCACGTAAAGGACCCAATTTAGCGAAAGGTCCAAATAGCAAGTAACCATGAGCCATGCCCACTTCTAGTCCACGTCTAGAAGGATTGAGACCTTGACGATAGGCGGGTAAATTATTAATGAACCACTTCACCAAGGGAGAAGAATTAATCGGTGTTTCGAGGTTTCCTTGCTGAGGATCACGTCCTGCGGGAGACACTACCTCGCTATTTCTGGGATCGCTGGGGCGATTTTTCGATGAATTTACTGCTTGCGCCATATTGTGTATTCGCCTTTAAATTATAATGATGGCATTGTTATATTATTAATATAAATTGTGGGTAAATATGTTTTTTGGGTCTTTAGTTTAAAAAAATTAATTTATCTGCTTTTCTTCAGCTAAGATAATCGCCAGATTATCTTAGCCAATATTCCTGTTAATTCGAGTGATGCCTGAGCCTAATATTGTGTGGTGCAATTGCTCCACACAATATTACGACTGAAACTCTACTTTTTACTTATGGTAGTGGGTGGAAAAGTAGGTCAGGAAAAAAGCGGTTAAATTCAATCAAAATTCCGGCGGTAATGGTTAGCCAGATGGTAGCTGCTACTGGAGCGGTAGAAAGAAAAGTGATGAAGTAGGAGGATTGCTCGCCTTTGTCTGCCATGAATTTAGTCTCCAAAAGAGATGAATTGAGTGAGGGATAATTAACGGGGAGAAACAGTAATTTCTGAATCTTTAGCGGTTAACTCACCCGATAGGAATTCTTTAATCGCGGCTGCGGGCCAAGCAAAGCCTGATCCGATAATGGGTAGTGCTAAACCCAGATCAATTTGGATTTCTTTAGCTTCGGTGTCTGATAACTTTTTGATGGCTTGGAGGTAAGCACGGCCTACCCAGCCGATCCAACCGGCAATATACAAAAAGAGAATGCTGGGAATTAGGAAGTCACCAGCCCGATCAAGGCGACCGTCAACAATCAAGTGAGGGTAACCTTCAGGTCCACACAGTGCCTGAGAATAACGCTCAAAGCGCTTTCTGCCTGATTCGGGATCTGCGGTGGTGTTCCGGGCATTTTTTGCTAGCTCTTGAAATGCGGGAGAGTCTTTACACGGTACCAGGTTAGCCCCCAGCGCTTGGGCGGGAGGGGCAAAATTGGACCAAAGACAAATCGCTAAAATCAAAGCAAACAATCGTCTCATGAGTTGTTTCCTTTTATTACAAAACAAAAAGTTCTTGTACAAAACGAAGCGGCTTGTACAGTTGTTTATTTGCATAACTAGCAAGTCATCATACTCTTGGGCGGGAACAGAGTAAAGTTTAAGTAAATAAAAGTTAAAGCTTCTCCAACAAATCGTTACTTAACATAACCTGACAATGGCAACTGTTTTAGCAATAGAAACTAGCTGCGATGAAACTGCCGTGGCAATTGTAAACAATCGTCAAGTTTATAGCAGTGTGGTAGCTTCCCAAATTCTAGTTCACAGTCAATATGGTGGGGTAGTACCAGAGGTGGCATCCCGTCAACATCTAGAAACAATCAATCAGGCGATCGCACAGGCTTTAGAGCAAGCCCAACTAGACTGGGATCAAATAGATGGCATTGCCTCCACCTGTGCTCCTGGACTTGTAGGAGCACTCTTGGTAGGGTTGACTGCTGCTAAAACTTTAGCAATGTTACATAACAAGCCATTCTTGGGAGTGCATCACCTCGAAGGCCACATTTACGCAACTTATTTGAGTGAGCCTAGTTTAGATCCCCCATTTCTTAGCTTACTCGTTTCTGGTGGACATACAAGCTTGATTTACGTTAAGGATTGTGGTGTTTACGAAACCCTGGGTGAAACTCGCGATGATGCCGCAGGTGAAGCTTTTGATAAAGTAGCACGGTTATTACAACTGGGTTATCCTGGTGGACCCCTCATTGATAAATTAGCACAAACGGGAAATCCCCGCGCCTTTACTTTGCCAGAAGGTAAAGTTTCTTTACCAGGTGGGGGATATCATCGCTATGACAGCAGTTTTAGTGGGTTAAAGACGGCGGTACTGCGATTGGTTCAGCAATTAGAGAAAGATGAAAAACAATTACCAGTCAGTGATTTAGCGGCTAGCTTTCAGGAGACTGTGGCGCGATCGCTGACCAAAAGAGCGATCGCCTGCGCCCTAGACTATAATCTCAATACCATTGCCGTTGGTGGAGGGGTAGCAGCTAACAGCAGCCTGAGAAAAACCTTACAGGTAGCCGCCGGCGAGCATAACCTGCGTGTCCTGTTTCCACCCCTGAAATACTGCACCGATAACGCTGCTATGATTGCCAGCGCTGGGTCTCATCACCTATCCCTTGGTCATACATCACCCTTGACCTTAGGTGTTCAGTCCAGGTTACCACTCACCCAGGTCATGAAGTTGTATAGTTGATAATTCAGCTATACAACTTCATCAAATCATCTGCGACAAAGACCTGTGCTTAGGGGGAGCAAATCCTCTCAATAACCTGTCTGGTTGATAGATAGCGTAGCCGAGCAATGGAAAAAATCCCACGGGCTGCTATCCGTGGGATTGTCCAATGGAAAATTGTTTGACTATTGAACAAATATGATCAGCAACTGCATCCGGCTGTTCTAACATTGCCAAGTGACCACAATCGGGAATTTCAATCACATTGTCACCAGTATATTTAAAAAGCCGATGAAAACTAGCTAAATGGCGAACATACTTGGGTTCCATTACTTTGTCATCAGTACCAGCCAAGAAATAAACTGGCTGCTGCAACTGAGACACTAGTTGAGGTAAACGGTTAATTTCTTCCTCGGTTGTAAAGTCTAGTAATGCTCCTAGTGCGGCTTCTGGGTCAGCCATGACAAAATCTACCACGCGCTGACGCGCCCAATGACGGTCTAAAGGACGAGCGACACTTGCTCTAGTAAATAACAAATCAATTAAAGGGATATGAGAAAGCCAGCGCGGACGGACTTGCAAGAATCTTTGACCTGCTGAACGAAACTGCTCAAAGGACTCTTTGAGATAAATACCACCACCGGCGTTGATACATATAACTCCTTTAACACATTCAGGCATTTGAGCAGCAGCCCACAGGGCGATTGTGCCTCCCAAGGAATGCCCAATTAGCCAAGCACTAGTAATATTCATCTGTTCTAGAAGAGCAGCTAAATCCTGAGCATAAACAGCTGGCGTATAAATAGAATCAAGGGACAAACTCGACTCATCAATTGAGTTAGAAGTCAAGTTTACAGAAGTTGGTGTTTGAGTCAAATCTGGTTCTGGCTGGGATTTAGATTCACCAAAACCTCGCAAATCATAAGAAAGGCACTGCAAGCCAACTGAGAGGCGAGAAATGACGGGTTGCCAATACCCACGGCTATTGAGCCAACCGTGGATAAAGACTAAAGCATGGGGACAGGAAGTAGGAGCCGTGAGCTCGTATGCGTGTGGAACGCCCAAGATTTCAATGGTTGCCATACCTAATATCGTACCGCCAACAACGGGTGCGATTGACGTACTTGCCCGTATTAACAACGGGGTATTATGGGGTTAAACAGCAATAACAGGTACAGCCTGTCTGACCTGGTCTCAACCACCGGATAACACCTGACGCGGTATATTTTTTTTGGGATTAGTACATTTTGGTAACAAACTTACTCATTATAGCATTGAATAGCTCAAGAAATGCCGCCGGTTGGGGATACTAGGCGCATCAATCACCGCGGTGTTCCACCAGTAGTAATCATGTACCAATGTTCCATCCCTAATTTCCCATGTTAGAGAATTCAACTGAGATTTCCCAGTTTTTAGGAAATTACTCCTGGACTGCAAAACAAAATGCTAAACTGGTAAATGATTGGTGTGAAACACGCTATAAAAAGCCGTTGCCATCAAAAATCCCGGAAACATCTAAAGAAATTTAAGTGAGAGGGATATTTAGGGTTTCAGCTTTCTAGAACGTGAGTCAACACTCCTGTGAAAGTGGAAGCCAATTAAGTTACACTACCCGAACCACGTTGGCATGGGTTTTTGGAAAACTTGGTTTAATAGTCCTGAGTCTATAGCGACAAGTAAAACTAACTCTTTCGAGGAACGTACACGGTCTGTGGCGAGCGAATCTAGCCCCAATGGCGAGAGCTTTGCTTATCAGAAGGAGACTCGTATTGTTTTTAGTACGGAGCGAAATATTGACCTCTATGAACTAGAGGAACTTTGCGATGCAGTTGGTTGGTCGCGTCGTCCTTTAAGAAAAGTCAAAAAAGCCATTGAGCATAGTTTTCTCGTAGCGTCTATGTGGCAAGTGCGAGGAAACCAGAAACGGCTCATTGGTTTCGCTCGTGCTACCTCTGACCATGCTTTTAATGCGACTATTTGGGATGTGGTAGTTCACCCCGACTTTCAAGGGAAAGGACTGGGTAAAGCCCTGATGAAATACGTACTCAAAAAACTCAGAAGTGAAGAAATTAGCAATGTTACTCTATTTGCCGATCCTCATGTTCTAGATTTTTATCGCGGTATGGGTTTTATGTCAGACCCAGAAGGCATTAAAGGTATGTTCTGGTATCCGCAGTAATTGTCAGCCAAGGTTAGGCAGTTTCTACCAAAAAACGCGCACATTGCCCCTAGTTTCTAACTATGGGGGTGTAGTGCGCTAGGGACTTCAGTCGCAGTCCTAAAAATAAATTTGACAAACATTAGCTTTAATGTGTAATTTTGTGTAGTCGCTATACCCATAACTTGCAGCCCTGGGGCACAGGGTCAAGATGCTTGCTGTTAGCAGAGCGGCGCGTTAGCGGGGGTAAATTCATTGGAGTCCCCGTGAAGCAAGAATCCCCCGGCTTCTAGCCGTGGGAAGTGTCAGAGGGGATGGAGTTTTACGGCTGCTAAAATCAAGATAAAATTGGTTAGCGAAAATCAGTTAAACGTGCTATTATGATATAATGTTAATGTCGAGGTGATAAACTATCATTTGGCATTTGGGACGCAGTTCCAAAGATTCAACCTGTTTAACTATAATTAAACCAACGTGTATGTTGGTTTCACAGGTTATAGACGGCATTAAGACTAATGGATCCGGGATGTAGCGCAGCTTGGTAGCGCGCCTGCTTTGGGAGCAGGATGTCGCAGGTTCAAATCCTGTCATCCCGATTTTAATTTATAATTGGCAGCGTATGAATTTAATAGACATGGATCCAGATTATCTAAGTCTTGCGTGAAAAGTTGAGATAACAGCGCGTTAGGCTGGAACGATTAATCATCTCATGTCGTCAAGTAGATTTAAGCAAGCCAATTACATGGTATTGAGCATTTCAACTGTGGGGAGGAGGTTTCCCCGTCTTAACAGCAAACTAAACAAGATTAGCAACCATTGTGCATTAAATACCCAGGTAAGCTGGAGAAAAACATAATGCGATCGCCTATGACCAGAGAACTTATTCTGGGTGAGGAAATGGCGGTTTTTGAGAATTAATTGTTAGCATTGAACCGCAAAAACAAATTTTTCAGATTTTCCGCCGGATGAGAATATAACTAAAACTAGTTATTCTAGTCCTCATACCAGCATTTCTGTGTCTTATTTAACTATTCATGTGAGGAGATATTATGAAAGCATTAGTTCGCTGGGGCGCAACATTAGGACTACTTGGAAGTACTTTACTGGGATCGGTTTTTGTGGGTAATTTGCCCGTACAGGCTTTGTCAGAACAGCAAATAAAAGAGAAGTTAGATGCTGTGCCTGTATATCTAATTACTAATGATCAGGGTGTTCCACTGAGTCGTCCGTCATCAGACAGTGAAACAACTGGTGCGTCGGTGACGGAGGTTTATATGAGTCGGCAGGAAGCTCAAAGTTTTATTAAGGAACTACAGGGCCGCCCGGGTAAAGATCCGAAAATGGAAAAAATATTTAGCAGCCTACAAGTAACAGCAGTGCCTCTAGGTGTGATTTATCAAGAATTGCAACAAAGTAAAAATCAGTCAGAACGCCTTATATTTGAGTTTAAACCCGTAGAGGGGGAAATTAAGGGAGCAATGGAATTACTGCGTCAAAGTGGTCAAAAAGTAACCCAGTTTCCTAGCGTGCCGATTTTTGCGGTGAGATTTTCACCAAATCAGAGTTATGTGCCCATTCAGTTCAAATCTGATAATAATCAAGAATGGATTCCTTTGTTTTTAAGCAAGCAAGATGCCCAAGGCTTATTAAATCAAGTGAAGCCGAAGTTTCCCCAAGCGGATATTCAGGTCATAGATATAAACGGGGTAATTAAAACTTTACAGGATAAAGATGATCCCTGGCTTAACCAAGTTGTTCTCGTACCATCCCAGGAATCTCGAGAATACATCAACACTTTGCCTAGAGAGAGCAGTAATAATTCAGGGACAGCTAGACCCCGGCAACGTTAAGGAATGACAGACAAATGTGATGGGGTAGTTTCCGGTTTACGGATTTGGGAGTGGCGTAACAGAGCGATCGCCCAAGCAGTCGCTCATGACATTTCCCCCGCCGAAGTAGATTGGTTACTTCTGGAAGTAGCGGAGTTAGACCGCTTGGGGCTGCGTTTAGAATCTTTTAAACAGAGGGCTGACATTCCCATGTCCTTACCTTTAGAAGATTTAGAGCAGTTATGGGAAAGGCGATTAAATGAACACCTGCCAGTACAGTATATTGCCGGAGTAACCCCTTGGCGAAATTTTAAAATCGCCGTGTCAAATGCAGTTTTGATTCCCAGACCGGAAACTGAATATTTAATTGATCTAGCTGTGGCGGCTGGGAATAACAGTGGCGCCCCCCCATTGCTCAGTTCCGGACATTGGGCAGACTTAGGTACTGGTAGCGGTGCGATCGCCTTAGGTTTAGCAGATGCTTTACCAAAAGCAACAATTCATGCAGTGGATTACAGCCCGGAAGCATTAAAAATTGCCCAGTCAAATGCCTGTAATTTAGGTTTTGACCACCGGATTAAATTTTATCAGGGTTGTTGGTGGGAGCCGCTAACAGCCCTCAAAGGACAGTTTAGCGGTATGGTATCCAACCCACCTTATATTCCCACTACTACCGTGGCTACCTTGCAACCAGAAGTAGTCAACCATGAACCACATCTAGCTTTAGATGGTGGTACTGATGGCTTAGATTGTATTCGCCAGTTAATAGAAATTTCTCCGGACTATTTGCGCCCTGGTGGTGTATGGCTAATTGAGATGATGGCGGGACAGGCGGATACTGTAGAGAGACTTTTACAGCAACAAGGTAGCTACTCTAGTATTAAAATTTACCAGGACTTAGCAGGTATTGAAAGATTTGCAGTAGCTTCTATAAGTGGCTAGTCGTGAAATAATTGTTAATTCAACTGTGTTCAACCTGACAAATGACTCAAGTTTCCTTAGTTGACTTAATAACCGGCGCACGTGCTGGCTTATTAGTCAGTTTTCCCACAGATACAGTACCCGCACTGGCGACTTTACCAGAGCAAGCACCATTGATTTTTGAGGCGAAACGGCGCAGTCAAGATAAACCTTTGATTTTGATGGGAGCTAGTGCGGAGGATTTATGGCCTTATGTCCAAGGTAATGAAAATGAGTGGAAAATTTGGCAACAGGTGGCAAGTAGATATTGGCCGGGAGGATTAACATTAGTATTACCAGCTAGCGATCGCGTCCCAAAACAGATGAATCCTCATGACCCTAATACAATTGGTATTCGAGTCCCTGATAGTGCGATCGCTCAAACCATTTTGGCGCAAACAGGCCCCCTTGCCACCACCAGCGCTAATTTTTCAGGTCAACCACCCTTACAAGACTTAGCAGAAATTGCTGATCAGTTCCCTGAAGTTCTGACTCTGGAATCAACTCAAGGTCGTGCTGAAGTTTCTGGAATTGGTGTACCTTCCACTGTGTGTAAGTGGACTGGTAATAATTGGCAAATTCTACGCCAAGGTACGGTTAAATTAAGTTTTGAGAATAATTGTTAAATAATGATCAATTGGATATATTTAGGTGTAGGAATATTACTGGGGTTGGGTATTAGGGAAGTATTTAGTCGGTTATCGCCGGTCATCTCTCCACAGCAGGCGCAAATTACAGCAGCACAGATCAAGCAAACAGAATTAGCTTACCAAATGGCGCGGGAAATGAGCCTGTTTAAAGGGGGATTTTTAGCCCGGACTACCCATGAATTGCGATCGCCCCTGAATGGTTTAATTGGCTTACATCAGTTAATTTTGTCGGATTTGTGTGAAAATCCAGAAGAGGAGCGAGAATTTATTGCTCAAGCCCACGAAAGAGCGCTGAAACTACTACACCTAATTGATGAAATTCTTAACATAGCCAGAACAGAACATGGGACTAATAAATTAGATATTCAACCCCACTGCTTGGCTAAGATTTTACAGGAAGTTAATAATTTAACTTATATGGTGGCAGCAAATCGCAATTTATCCTTGCGCGTTGTGCTTCCAGACCCAGAAATTTATGTTTTGGCAGATTACCGGTGGCTCCGCCAAATATTGGTCAATTTAGTAGACACTGCGATTAATCAAATGGAATTTGGTGGTATCCGTCTTTCTAGTAGTTTCTCGCCTACTAATAATAGGCTGGAGATTTTCCTGGATGTTCCAAGCCATGCTATTACTACCAGTGAGTCCATAGAACTGATGAAATTAGGAGTCGATAGTGCTGAGAATAATCAAGATCATACAATTCTTTCCCCAGGAATGAAGATGTTATTCAACCAGAGTCTCTTGGAGATGATGAGAGGAAAATTAGAAATTGTTTCTTGTCCAAGCACTCCAGAAACAAATCAAGAATTAACTAGGTTACAAATTTCTATCCCCCCAGTGATTCCTGAAGCTGAACTTCAGTGATGGGGAGAGTTTCAATATTTGGTTGGTGATATAGTACCATTGTGGTGCTGACATTGGACTGAAAACCAATTTTTTGGTAAAACTCCTGTTGATGAGTAGTCATTAAGTATACTCGCTCAACCCTTCTAACCCGGGGATGACTTAAAACGGTTTCTACCAACTTACGCCCCAGACCAGTACCGCGATAATCTGGGTGAATCACCACATCCCAGATAGTAGCACGATAGATACCGTCAGAAGTCGCCCTGGCAAAGCCAATCAGCTGCTCTCCGTCGCAAATACTGATCACTGGGTCGCTATTAGCGATCGCTATACTTAAATCCTCTATACTACGTCCTTTTGCCCAAAAAGCGGCAAGATTAAATAATTCTTGAAGTTGGTAAAGGTTGATTTCTGACTGGCGATATTCCGTAAATTGAATTTGAGGATAGTTCATGTTTTGCACCCCAAGGCAGTATCATTATGTGGATGAACTCATATTGTCCTAGAAAGTTTCCGATACGTATATCTATATGCAACTATCTTCAAGTTTAATTATCATTATTTAATGACAAATCCACTTCCACAGAGGATGAGTGGGTCCTTGCTGTCTGATTTTCAGAACTTGTTTTTCTAGGCGTTGTTTTTCGCGTTCTGGTAATCCCAGGAGAATACTTCGGCTTTGCCAAACTATAGTATAAACGGTAGTACCGATACAAACGGCTAAACCGAGGCTAGATAGTGGATGATAAAACAGTCCGTATCTTAGAGAAACCCAGGTAAAGTATTGTTGTAATATGACTATTTCTGAACGTAAATTCCACAGAGTGAAAGGTGCAATGGTCAGCCACAAACAGGTGACAAAAAACCATCTCCCGTATACATTCATCTGATGTAGCCTTTCTACTTGTTGGTTAAAGGATGAGTTAATACCACTGGCATTTTTACTATTTATTGATGGTTCTTCGAGTTGATCCATGGGAGAATAAACAACCGGTTCCAAATTAATCAAAGGCTTGTTGTTCGGGTAATGAGGAATTATGCACAGGCGGATTGGGATTTACTATGGTTCAAATAAGAATAATTAACCACCGATAAACCACGGATTTTAATGTGTTGATGTTGGTTATTTTAAGCTAATATACACTCAATTTAACCTGATTAAGCTCTGGTTTGTATAAGCCATATTTCCCACCGCCTGGTATTCCCTTAAGCTCATTCTAACCATCCTGGGAGTTAGTAGATGTATCAATGGCCTCAGCACTGACTAAAATAGGATATTTCTCTGTGCGTTCTCGCCACCAAGTCAAAAGAGTACTGGCGACAAAAATACTGGAATAAGACCCTATAGCAAAGCCAATAATTAATGCTAGGGCGAAGTATCTGAGTGTTTCTCCGCCAAAGACAAAGATGGGGATTACTGACAGCAAGGTTGTTAAGGTAGTATTGATTGATCTTCCTAATGTTTGGTTGACAGCATCATCCACAACCTCGACAATTGGCTGCTGGGGATTGACCTTAATAGTTTCCCGAATGCGATCATAAATCACGACTGTATCGTTGACAGAGAAACCGACAATTGTCAGCAGTGCCACAATAAACAGACTATCCACTTGTAGGTTTAGCAGTAAGCCCAAAATTGAAAAAATCCCTGCAGTAATCAAGACATCGTGCAAAAGCGCCACAATGGCAAATAAGGCGTAGTCCAACTGGAAGCGGAAGGTCAAGTAAATAATAATACCCATAAAGGAAACTATTAGGGCGATCATACCAGACCTAAACAATTCTGCTCCCAAGGCAGGGCCAACAGTGTCAATTTGGTTTTGTTGCGGGTCAAAGATACCAATTTTCTCACTTAAAGCAGTTTGTAAATTGGTGCGCTGATCAACATCTAAGTCCTTGGTGCGAATTGATATGCCATTGTCTCCCACTATTTGGATGCTGCTATCGCCCAAACCCTGGGCTTGTGCTACTTCTCGGACTGTGGTTATATTTATTGGTTGATCGCAGTTACCCAGTTGTGTACAGTCACGTTCTAACTGTAAGCGCGTACCACCGATGAAATCTAAGCCGGGGCGTAGGGGGGCGCGAATTTGGGGGTTTTGCCAGGAAATCGCCATTGAGATCAAACTAATGAGAATAAATGCACTAGAAATGCTCCACCATAGCGATCGCGATTTGTTAATATTCAATTTCATTTAGCCACCTCTGGCTTATTTAATGCTGGTAGGTTAGGACAGAAAAGCTCTCGCTTATTTTTCACAGCCGGACTAGTAACTGCTAAAAACATGAGTGTACGGCTACAAGTGATTGCCGTAAACATACTCATGGCTACACCCAAGGCTAAGGTGAGAGCAAAGCCTCTGACTAATCCTGAACCAAACCAAAACAAAGCAGCACAAGCAATCCATGTAGTGACGTTGCTGTCTAAAATACTGGAAAATGCTCGGTAAAAACCAGATTCTACAGAACGATACAAAGATTTACCCGCTCGCAATTCTTCCCGTGTACGCTCAAAGATTAGCACATTGGCATCAACTGCCATGCCAATACTGAGGATAAAACCAGCAATTCCCGGTAAAGTCAGGGTAACCCCCAACAGAGCAAAACTCGCCCATGTTAGTAGAGAGTAGATGACTAATGAGATATCGGCAATCAATCCTGGTAGGCGGTAGTAAAATACCATAAATATTAATACTAAGATTAGACCGCCAATACCAGCATAAATGCTGCTTTGAATACTGTCTTTACCCAAGGTAGCGCCTACAGTCCGTCTTTCGGCGATTTTCACGGGTACAGGTAAAGCACCGCCACGCAACTGCACGCCCAAGTCATTGGCTTCTTGGGGGGTAAATGTACCTGTAATCACTGCAGCACCGCCGGTAATTCCTGTACCAGCAAATTCTACCCCCACTACAGGAGCGCTGATTAATTCATTATCTAAAAAAATCCCAATGCTCCGCCCCGTACCGGCAAGGTTTTTGGTGAGATTGGTAAACAGTTCACCACCTTTAGTATCAAAGCGAATGGCAACATTCCAATTACTACCTTGAGTTGGTTCACCATAGGCATCTTGGAGATATTTACCGTCTAGTGGTGGTTCAGTGCTGTCAAACAATTCTCTGATGGCTTGATTATTTTTAGCTAATTCTTCTTGATTATTAATAATTGCGGCCTCATCGCCGCCGTTTCTTAACTCTTCTTGCTTGGCTCTGAGTTCAGTTCTGGATGCTTGAAAAGCAAAAAGTTGAGTTTCTGTACCAGGCTTTTGTTGTCGAAATTCTAACTGTGCTGTACCACCTAGCACTCTTTCTGCTTGCTGCGGGTCATTGACTCCTGGTAATTGTACCAGGATTTTGTCTTTGCCTACAGTTTGAATTACTGGCTCAGAAACCCCAAGACCATTAACCCGACCTTCCACAACTTTCTGAACCCCAGCCAAATCTCGTTCAGTAATTTCTCTCATCAGGAGTGCTGATTGCACCTGAATGGTTAACTGTGAACCGCCCCTTAAGTCTAACCCCAAAGGTACTGGAATTTTGACTATCACCGCAATAGCGGCCATGAGCAGCACGAAAATTAAAGCTAATAGCGATCGCTGTCTTTGCATACAATAACTCGCAACTGACAAAGGCTATAATAGCGTTCTTTGAACGAGTTTTGAATGGGTAGATGGGGGAGGTGGGGAGATGAGGTAGATTTTTCCTCATTCCCCAGTCTTGGGCTTTTAAACTCGCATAGCGACCATTTTTTCTACAGCTTCGACGATTTGTTCTGGTTGCACAATTGTTAACCGTTCCAAACTACCGTTATAGGGTGTGGGTATATCCTGGGAAGAAAGCCGCAGTACCGGCGCATCCAATTCATCAAACAAGCGGTCATTGATGGAGGCGGTTAATTCTGCACCAATACCCCCGGTTCTCATACACTCTTCCACGATAATAACTCGATGGGTTTTGCGTATGGATGCCCCAATAGTCTCAAAATCCAAAGGCTTGAGTGATATTAGGTCTATTACTTCTGGATCATAACCTTGTTTTTCTAAAGTTTTCACGGATTGCAATACATGATGGCGCATCCGTGAGTAAGTGAGTATTGTGACATCTTTGCCACGACGCACAACTTCTGCTTTATCCAGGGGTAGTAGATATTCTTCTTCTGGTAAATCTTCTTTTAAGTTGTAAAGTAGAACGTGTTCAAAGAACAACACCGGGTTATCGTCACGAATAGCGGATTTTAGTAGTCCTTTAGCGTTATAGGGTGTGGAACAGGTAACAATTTTTAAGCCCGGAACTGCTTGGAAGTAAGCCTCTAGGCGTTGAGAATGTTCAGCCCCTAGCTGTCTACCTACACCGCCAGGACCGCGAATTACCATAGGGATTTTAAAGTTACCGCCGGAGGTGTAGCGTAGCATTCCAGCGTTGTTGGATATCTGGTTAAAGGCTAGGAGCAAAAAGCCCATATTCATACCTTCAATTATCGGTCTTAACCCAGTCATAGCTGCGCCGACCGCCATACCAGTAAAACTGTTTTCGGCGATGGGAGTATCGAGAATCCGTAGTTCGCCATACTTTTTGTATAGGTCTTTAGTAACTTTGTAGGAACCGCCGTAATGTCCTACATCTTCCCCAAGAACGAATACACTGGAATCACGGGCCATTTCTTCATCAATGGCTTCCCGCAGAGCGTTAAAAAATAGTGTTTCTGCCATTTAGACCTTATAGTCAGACTATTGTTTTAGAATCTTATCGTGCCACCGTAGCAAATATCGTGAGCGATCGCACTAGATTAGAGATTGATTTTTTGGACAAAATTAATTAAGTTGTATTATTTGTTATTTACTGCCTGTAATTGAGAAGTTTCTAAGCGGTTCATCCATTTTTCTAAATAGACACGATTAGCAGTTTGTTCAGATGTATCTTCAGTATCCATAGGATAAGGCATTAGTCCCAAAATCGCTGCTGTGGTTACACAAAACATTGACTTTTGGAAGCTGATACAAATTTGGACTCGCAAATCATCCTCCCCTCGAAGACTGTGACGATAAATTGTGTGTAAATAATCCGGGAGATAATGACGCATATCCTGCATCAGCAAAGTGGGAGGAATACCAGAACCTCCTATAGGTAAAGGGTCGGCATATAGTGCGCCATACTGAAATCGAGCTTGGTCTAGGGGAATTTGATATGCTTGGGCATTATATGACACTGTGCCATGAAAGGGAGTTCCCCGAAAGAATACTGCCTCTACATAAGGGATGGCTGTATCTGCTAGGAAGGTTAAACCCACAGATTTAGGAATGATGTCATAAACTTCCCCTCGGATTTTGACGGCGTAAGTAATAGGCTTTAACGCATCTGCAACCAAACCCGCTTTAATGTGGTCTACAACTTGGGGAATGGTTTTAATTTCTTTGTGGTCGTAGCGGTCTGATAAATTCAGGAAAATATCGGCCATTACCCGCCAAAATTGGCCTAAGCCACTATAGTAAGCCGACACACGCAACATTTCCGTTAAAAAATCCGGAAATAGTTGGTTAACGCCGATGATGGGATTGTTGGGGAATTTGGCTTGAATAACTGCTTGTGCTCTTTCTTCAAACTCTGGTGTATCTAAATATTCATCTAGACCACCTCCACCGTGCCACATCATGGCTTTCATGCAATATTCGGCATATTCAAAGTTAATTCTGTCATGCCACCAATGGCGAATTAGCTTGGGGAAAGAAATTTCCCCGTTAAAGTATTTAAAAAAGGGAAAAAATACTAGAAATTGATGTTCAGCAATATAAATGAGGTTTTTTGAATAGGCATCTAAAACCACGCCGTAGCTTTTAAGTATGCCCACAACTTCCATGACATTATCTGGACTATCAGGAACTAATGTACCTCCGGTGAGTAGTCTTTGAATATACTCAGATAAAGGATGTGAGAAAGGTTTTTTTTGCATTCTTACCATTGCCATTTCTGCAAAATTTACAGAGATTTAGAGAAGGGGTATCGGGTATCGAAAATACTCTTCCCCAGCCCTTAGTTACCAGTACCCTGATCTAAAGACACCGCAGTTACTACATTTTCGCTATTAACCATAGCTGTGATTGTGGGTTCACTCCAGCGCACTAACCAAGCTGGTTGTATACCAAAAATCACAATTAATACTGCTAGAATTACTGAAGGTATGCGATCGCTCCACAATACACGGGGCAAGTTGCTGACTTGTGGGGACAACCGCCCAAAAAAAGCGCGATTCATCAGAATTAAGAAGTAAACGGCAGTTAAGCCTGTACCAATCATAGATAACAGCGTCTGGACTGGAAAAACGGCAAAACTGCCGCGAAAAACGATAAATTCGGAAATAAACCCCACCATTCCCGGTACACCGGCGCTGGCCATCACACCCAAAACCATTAAGCTACCAATCAGGGGTAACCCTCGTTCTGGGTTAAGTAATCCTTTAATTACATTTAAATCGCGGCTTCCAGCTTTTTGATAAACAACCCCCACAAGTAAAAACAGCAGTGGGGAAATCAAACCGTGGCTGATCATTTGCATCACAGCCCCCAAGGTACTCACCGGTGTAGCCGCCGCCGCTGCTAATAGGATGTAGCCCATGTGTCCAATGGAGCTGTAGGCTACCATTTTTTTCATGTCGGTTTGGGCGATCGCACAAGAAGAGCCAAATAGGACACTAACCACAGCCCAAGTTGCCAACCATGGGGCTAAATAAGTCCAAGCTTCTGGTAACAAGTTCATGCCAAAGCGTAGTAGGCCATAGGTTCCTAACTTCAACAGCACTCCCGCCAGCAGGACAGAAATGGGTGTAGAAGCTTCAACGTGGGCATCTGGTAACCATGTATGAAAGGGAAATAGGGGAATTTTAATCCCAAAACCCACTAGAAGGCCTCCTAGTAGTATCAGCTGTGTTGCCAAGGGTAAAGTTGTGGTTTTCAAACCCAAGAGTGCAAAGCTACCAGAACCACTCAGCCAAACCATACCCAGGAAACTTGCCAAAATTAATATCCCGGAAATGGCGGTGTAAATCAGAAATTTTGTGGCAGCATAACCCCGTCTAGCGCCTCCCCAAATGGCAATTAACAGATATAGCGGTATTAGTTCCAGCTCATAAAACAGGAAAAATAGTAGTAAATCTTGTGCCAAAAATGCTCCAATCACCCCAGCATTTAACAGTAAGATTAAGGAGTAATAAAATCTAGGACGCTGAAGGGATTCATTACTGCTGTAAATGGCAATACAAGTTAACAGTCCATTTAAAACCAGTAATGGTAAAGATAAACCATCTATTCCTAAATTATAATTCAAGCCTAAAGATTCTATCCAGGGGATAGACTCAGTAAACTGTTGACTGGCTTGGGCGGGGTTGAATTTTACTGCCAGTACAACTGTCCACAAGAAGATGATAATGGCGAAGAGGAAAGCCAGTTGACGGGAAAGTTTGCCACTGATGTGACCGGGCCAGAAACCGATTAAAGCCGCCGCTAATAATGGCAGTACAATTAGTACACTCAGCATAAGTATAACTATGTATGGGTAGAGGGGATGTAAAAAGTCTGTTGCCCTGTTAAAACGGTAATTTATCTAGTAGACCTAATGACCAGCTAATGAAAAAACCCAGGACGCTGATCACTACCAGGATAGTTAACATATATCCCTGGGATTGACCAGAAATGGTATATTTTAAGCCTTGTCCACCTAGAATTGTCGCAAATCCTACCAAGTTAACAAAACCATCAACTAGATAGCGATCGCTCCAATCAGAAAATTTTGATAGCAGGGCGACTAAATTAACTATTGTTAGTTTATAAATTTTATCAATGTAAAAATCATAACCCAATAAGTCCTGTACAAATCTCCAGACCAGGATTCTGGATCTTGACCATGCTTTATGGAGGGACATTGTAGAGCCTATAGCTACCCCGATCACCGTAGAAGAAACCAAGATTAATAGTATGTACCAATCCACGTTTTCCCAATTAGGCAGCAAATACCATTGCTGTAGCATCAGTGGTAAGAGTAAATTCACTACAGTTAGTGCCACCATTGGTAATGCCATTTGCCAGCCAACTTCCGGGGTGCGGCGGGTTTTTTGTTGTGGTTTACCCCAAAATATTAATCTGAATACTCGTGTCAGGTTCAAGGCTGTCAAGCCGTTGACTAATACTAAGATGGCAATTACCCAAGGACTAGCATGAACTAAGCCATCTGCCCATGCCAGCATTGCCCAGAAACTTCCCAGTGGTAACAGTGTTACCATACCGGCAGAACCTACGATAAAAGCTGTGGTAGTGGCTGGCATCCTTGACCATAATCCACCCATTTCGGTTAAGTCTTGGGTGCTAGTGGTATAGATTACTGAACCAGAACTCATGAACAATAGAGCTTTAGCGATCGCATGGGTTAACATTAACATTAGGGCCACACCACCTTGCTCTAACCCCACTGCCAAAAAGACTAAGCCCATGTATGCACTAGTGGAATGAGATAAGGCTCGCTTAATATCTGTTTGGGCTAGTGACACTAATGTTGCACCCACTGCGGTCAATGCCCCTATCACAACTAGGGTATTTAAAGCAATGGGAGACAAGGTTAATATTGGCTGAAGTTTATATAATACATAAGCACCGCCACCTACAACTAATGAATTCCGCATTACCGAAGCGGGGTTAGGGCCTTCCATGGCTTCATCTAACCATAGGTGTAAGGGAAATTGAGCGCATTTACCCGCAGGTCCGGCAATTAATCCCAAACACAGCAAAGTCGAAGTAACTGGACTTAAATCAGCTGTTTGTGCCCACTCATACAAATCAGAAAAGTTCAAACTACCACATAAAGTCGAAAGCGTTACCACCCCCATTAATAACAGTAAGTCTCCCACACGCTTGGTTAAAAAGGCATCTCGCGCTGCTGTCACGACTAGTGGTTGAGCATACCAAAATCCTACCAATAGATAGGTAGAAAGGGTGAGTACTTCTAAAACAGCGTAGCTGAGAAACAAGGAATCACTGATCGCTAAACCAGTCAGCGCCATTTCAAAGAATCCGATTAATGCAAAGAACCGTGCTAAAGACCAGTCCTTTTCCATGTATCCTAGGGCATAAATTTGTGTTAACAGACTTAATCCGCTAATTAATACCATCGCCCCAATGCTAGTTGGGGAGAGTTCCAAGGCAAAAGATAAGTTAATATCTGCAGCTTGCAACCAGTTGATCACTAAAATTTCTGGTTCTTTATCCCAAATATGCTTAAATACGAACAGACTATGAAGAAAACCCACAATGGTTGTCAATATGTTGAAATATGCCGCGGGTCTAGGGCCAGTACGCCGAATGATTCCCATTCCCCACGGTAAGGTTACCAGTGCGCCAAGTAGGCTGTAGAATGGCACCCACCAACTTGTTGAAAATAGAAACTGATTCATTGACATTTTCCTTGACGACTCCGCTGTGACTTTTTCTTAAATATCCTGAGAACAATCTTTGACTAAAAAATATAATTATTGGATTATATCTATGGTTTTTTTAACTATTTGTTGCCTAAATTCTTCAATGAGTATTTTTTGTTTATGTTATCTTATTTTGGTATATTTGAATATAGTTTTACATATTTACAAGCATTCACGCTTATTAAATCATCGGTGATGATGGATTTATATTTGTACTTGCAGTAAATAAATTTATCCAATACATTAAAAAAAATTATGTGTTTTTTACAAAATGATTACTTTTGCTCTCAAGGTCGGAAAACTTATAGACAGCAAAACATACAGCGATTAATATCCCCACTGCGGAGCGGACTCGCCGTAGCTATGAATGTCCTTTTGTAAATGTAATAAAGAAATTATAAAGCATAAGTGGGTACTCTAGGAATTGATTAACTTTCATTGATCCCAATCAGGGATAAACTTTTGTTAAGTTTTTTAAAACTATTTTATCATAAACTATTATACTAATTTATATTGCCAGGGAGGCCAAGCTTTCCTATGCTTAATTTAGAAGTGTTTTTATGGCTCAAGATGCAGCCCTCCGCTTAAACATTTCAAAACACAGTACTAATTGGATTAAATTTTTAGGAGTTCTGCGATGCCAATTGCAGTTGGAATGATTGAGACTAAGGGGTTTCCGGCGGTAGTAGAAGCTGCTGATGCGATGGTGAAAGCCGCACGTGTGACTTTGGTAGGCTATGAAAAAATTGGTAGTGCTAGGGTAACCGTGATTGTCCGGGGTGACGTGTCGGAAGTACAAGCCTCCGTTGCGGCCGGCGTAGATGCAGCCAGAAGAGTTAATGGTGGCGAAGTATTATCCACTCACATTATTGCCCGTCCCCACGAAAACCTAGAGTACGTTTTGCCCATACGTTACACCGAAGCTGTAGAACAGTTCCGGACTTAAAAACTGATTTTAAGCAAGTAAAGTAATTAACGGGGTCGCTGTCTTGAGCGCCACTTTTTCCCAAGGGTAAAAACTTTAATTCAGGATAAGAACTAATGTCAATCGCAGTAGGAATGGTAGAAACGCTGGGCTTTCCCGCAGTAGTAGAAGCTGCTGATGCCATGGTAAAAGCCGCGCGTGTTACTTTGGTAGGCTATGAAAAAATCGGCAGCGGTCGAGTCACAGTCATCGTTCGGGGTGATGTTTCCGAAGTTCAAGCTTCAGTGGGTGCGGGGGTAGAATCAGTTAAACGAGTCCATGGGGGAGAAGTTTTATCTACCCACATCATTGCTCGTCCTCATGAAAACTTGGAATACGTGTTACCAATTCGGTATACCGAAGACGTAGAACAATTCCGGGAAAATGTCAACGCCATTCGTCCTTTTCGGTAGAAGACCGTAATCTGTAATGCAAGTTGCCAAAGTTCGTGGCACAGTAGTCAGCACGCAAAAAGATCCAAGTCTTCGCGGTGTCAAACTACTGTTGTTGCAATTAGTAGATGAAGAAGGAAACCTCCTGTCTAAATACGAAGTAGCAGCAGATACCGTAGGTGCGGGAGTAGATGAGTGGGTGCTTGTCACTCGTGGCAGTGCCGCTCGTCAGATTTTAGGTAATGAACAGCGTCCCTTGGATGCTGCAGTGGTGGCGATCATTGATACCATTCACTTGGAAGGTCGTCTCATGTACAGCAAAAAAGAGCAGTATCGATAGTCTTTGCTCATTCAAAGACTTAAGAAAAAAAAGCTTAATTGAGGAGGAATCTTGTAATGGTTGTCCGCAGCACGGCGGCACCCCCAACCCCGTGGTCGAGGAATTTAGCCGAGCCCAAAATCCATGAAAGCACTTTTGTACATCCGGCGGCCAATATTATTGGAGATGTGCGAATAGGTGCTAATGTCATCATTGCTCCAGGAACCTCGATTAGAGCGGATGAAGGTACACCTTTTTTTATTGGCGAAAATACTAATATTCAAGATGGTGTAGTAATTCATGGACTCGAACAAGGCCGAGTCATTGGCGATGACCAAAATCAATACTCAGTATGGGTAGGAGAAAATGTTTCTATTACCCACATGGCATTGGTTCATGGTCCGGCTTATGTAGGAGATAATTCCTTCATTGGTTTTCGTTCCACAGTATTTAACGCCAGAGTAGGCGCGGGTTGCATCGTCATGATGCACGCTTTAATTCAAGATGTAGAAATTCCCCCTGGTAAGTATGTACCTTCGGGAGCGATAATTACTACTCAGCAGCAAGCTGACCGGTTGCCAGATGCTGAGGTTCAGGATCAGCAGTTCGCCCATCATGTGGTGGGGATAAATCAGTCATTAAGAACTGGTTATCGCTGTGCTGCGGATAGCAAGTGTATTGCACCCATTCGGGATGAGATTGCTAAATCTTATACAAATACTGGTATTACTGTTTTAGAGCTAGAAAGGAGTAGTGAAGTGTCGAGCAACAGCTTGGGTGCAGAAATCATAGAACAGGTGCGCTATCTTTTAGATCAAGGATATAAAATTGGTACTGAACACGTAGATCAAAGACGGTTCCGCACTGGTTGTTGGCAAAGTTGCCAACCCATTCAACCTGGATCTATAGGTGAAGCGATCGCAGCCTTAGAAAGCTGTCTGAAAGATCATAGCGGCGAATATGTCCGTCTGTTTGGCATTGACAATGGTAAACGGCGCGTCCTAGAAACCATTATTCAACGCCCGGATGGCATAGTCACTACCATCGCCTCTAGTGGTTTTCCGGCATCTGCTAATAATGGTAACGGTCGCTATAGTAGTAATGGCAATGGTCACGTTGCCAGCAGTGGTGTACTGAGTAGCGAAACCATAGAGCAAATTCGTAATTTGCTATCAAGTGGTTACAAAATTGGCTCTGAACACGTAGATGAGCGACGTTTCCGCACTGGTTCCTGGAACAGCTGCCAGCCCATTGAATCAACTTCCACCAATGAAGTGCTAGCCGCATTAGAAGCATGTTTAGAATCCCACCAAGGGGAATATGTACGGGTGATTGGTATTGATACCAAAGCTAAACGGCGGGTTTTAGAAAGCATTATCCAAAGACCAGGCGGAGTAGTTGCCCCATCTGCTACCAAGAAATCCTTTAGCAGCAATAGTTCCGGCACTGCTACCGCCACCGCCACCAGTACCCGGTTGAGTTCTGAAGTGGTAGACCAAATCCGACAAATTTTGGCGGGTGGATATAAAGTTACTGCTGAACACGTAGACCAAAGACGGTTCCGTACAGGTTCCTGGGCGAGCTGCGGTCAAATTGAAGCCAAATCTGACAGAGGGGTGATTGAGGCTTTAGAGGGATACCTCGCTGAATATCCAGGGGAATACGTGCGGTTAGTTGGTATTGACACTAAAGCTAAACGCCGAGTCCTGGAAACTATCATCCAACGTCCCTAAAAGTGCTGAGTTAAGAGTGCTGTTAGCATCCGTGGGCGTAGCCATTGCTGAGTAAAATTTTTAGTCATTACTCCAGGCATCAAGCTATTGCCAACCTTATAGAATGGATTCAGCACTTAGCACTATGCTCTCTCCGGCTTCCGAGGTAAAAATTTCCATGTCTGTGCCGCCACTGCACCTGAGCAACAAGTTCGAGTCTTATATAAGTGGCGAGGTGACTATTCATCCCAGCGCGGTCTTGGCACCTGGAGTCATACTTCAAGCTGCTGTAAACAGCAAGATGATCATCGGACCAGGGGTGTGTATTGGTATGGGGTCAATTCTCCAAGTTAGCGAAGGCACTCTAGAGGTAGAAGCAGGAGCAAACTTGGGAGCCGGTTTTTTGATGGTGGGTCAAGGCAAAATTGGCGCAAATGCTTGTATTGGTTCAGCAACCACAGTTTTTAACTGTTCTATCGAGCCAGGAACAGTCATTCCGCCAGGCTCAATTTTAGGGGACACCAGTCGGGAAATTGAGGATACACAACAACCGGGAGCAGCTCCTAACAATGGTGCTCATACCAGTAGTGAACAACAGCCAGAAGCGGAAAATAGTTTAGATCCGGATGAGGAGACAGTCATTTCCTCAACTAACATTTGTGCATCTGCTTACTGGAAATTCAAATACCAGTCTACTTCCTCTTCTGTGTCTTCGCCTACATCGGAAAGCCAGCCCCCTGCTGGAGAAAAAAACGCTGACACCAATAAATCCATACCCCAGGAACCAAAATCAAGTCAGCCTCCCACTAAATCAGCTCATAATTTCGGGAACCAAATTTATGGACAAGGAAGTATAAATAGGTTACTAGTGACATTATTTCCCCATCGGCAAAGCTTAAATGACCCCATCTCTGACGATCAGTCTGAGTAAGTGTTAATTGTAAGTTGTCAGTTTCATGAGTAATCTGGAAAGTTCACATGGAAACATCTAACCAACACTCTATTAGCACAATTCAGAAATCCCGCCGACGAGATCCTCTGAAAAATACTGCTTTGGGTTTAGTCTCTACCAGCAGCTTTCCCGCCATAGTGGGAACGGCAGATATGATGCTCAAATCCGCCGGTGTTCACCTAGTCGGTTATGAAAAAATTGGTAGTGGGCAGTGTACCGCTATTGTCAGAGGCGGAATTGCCGATGTGCGTCTGGCTGTAGAAGCTGGTGTTCAAACTGCTGAACAGTTTGGTCAATTGGTTTCTAGCTTGGTGATTCCTCGGCCTTATCCCAACCTGGATATAGTGCTGCCCATCACCAGCCGGCTGAGTAAATTGATGGAGGAAGGGAATCAAAGCAGTTTAAGTAACTTAGCCATTGGTTTAGTGGAGACTAGGGGATTTCCGGCCATGGTGGGTGCTTGTGATGCCATGCTTAAGTCGGCTGATGTTCATTTAGCAGCCTATGAGAAAATTGGTGCCGGTTTGTGCACTGCCATTATTCGTGGCACTGTTGCTAATGTGGCAGTGGCGGTAGAAGCTGGAATGTTTGAGGCAGAACGCATTGGCGAATTGAACGCAGTCATGGTTATTCCTCGACCACTAGATGAGATGGAGAAAACCTTACCTTTAGCCAGCTGCTGGATTGAACACCGCGAACCATTGCATATGCCCGTCAATGTCCAAGAGCAGGTGGCGGAAATAGAAGTGTTACAGTTGCCTGATTTATCCCAAATCCCGGCCAAAATTCCCCAGGAAGTTGCCGAAGAAATATGGCAAGATGAAGGTTGAAATTATTACATAATTTTAACTATTCATCTTGCCCTGGAAGGCATCTTACGCTTTGCTTGTTGTCTTGATAATAACTTGTGAATACCATAAATAAAAGAACTTTCTTTGAATAAGATTAATAGATTTTTATCTATAGGATAATTCAGAACTTCGTATGAGTGGTTCTGTTGCATTGGCAAGTGTTCAGTGATACTAGATTTATAGATGAAATTTCTATTAGAGGAGAATCACCCTTGAAGCAGGCAACGCTACACCAGTTGAAGGTGTTTGAGGCAGCGGCACGGCACAGTAGCTTTACTCGTGCGGCTGAGGAATTATTTCTTACTCAACCTACCGTGTCGATGCAAATTAAACAACTCACGAAATCGGTGGGGTTGCCATTATTTGAGCAGGTGGGAAAACGTCTATTCTTAACAGAGGCCGGGAGGGAATTATTTACCACTTGTCGGCAGATTTTTGAAACCATGGCCAAGTTTGAAATGACTGTGGCGGATTTAAAAGGTCTTAAACAGGGGCAATTACGGTTGGCAGTGATTACAACGGCTAAGTATTTTATCCCTCGTTTATTAGGGCCGTTTTGTCAACTTTATCCCGGAATTGAGATTTCCTTACAAGTCACCAACCATGAACGCATTTTGGAACGGATGCTGAATAACATGGATGACCTGTACATTTTAAGTCAAGTTCCAGAAAATATCGATGTCAACTATGAGCCATTTTTAGACAACCCTTTAGTAGTATTTGCACCCGTTAATCATCCCTTGGCAAAACAGAAAAATATCCCCATAAAAAGGTTGACAAATGAACCTTTTATTATGCGGGAACCTGGTTCAGGGACTCGCCGCGCCGTGCAGAAACTCTTTGATCAACATGGTGTGAAGGTAAAAGTTAAACTGGAATTGGGCAGCAATGAGGCTATTAAACAGGCGATCGCCGGGGGGTTGGGAATTTCTGTTTTATCTCGCCACACCTTAATGCCAGACTCTTCTGAGTTCGCTATTTTGGATGTAGAACATTTCCCCATCAAGCGAACTTGGTTCATAGGGTATCCCTCTGGTAAACAATTATCTATTGTCGCTCGTACTTATTACGAGTATTTACTGGAGTCCGCCAAAAAGTTTGTCGAGGAAAATGGTGATTATGGTAACAGTCCCGTTGAGAAAGTGTAAAATATAATTTATTTTTTGATATCGATAATTTTGGCTATACTCGGCAGATATATTTAGAAAATACCTAGCAGTCTGCCGGTGTAAGGACAACTGCGTGGGTGTAAAAAGCCTAAACTTTAAAAGTTGTCCCTCCGGGGAGGCTACCCCAGATGGTGAATTATTCCGACATTTGAGATATTAGAAAATTTTATACATTTTCCTTGCGTATTTGCCCACAGTTCTAAAAACCAAAGATCAGCCAGAATACTAGCAGGGATGGGGTTAGTAGCAAAATTGTTATGGGGCCAACCCTAGCAATTAAAGGTGGTGCAGCATCTGTAAATAAACCACCACCAACAATAGGTTCAATCTGACAGGCGATCGCTGATTATGATTAAATTTAGGTGGTGTGTGAATCCTGGACTTGCTGGAATAAGCTGGAATAATTTTTATGGTCAATTTTGTTGTCGGCAAGCTGCCAAATTTTCACGAACAATAATAGTATGGGGATGATTGTGTCGCAGCAGGCGTTATTTTTTTGTGATAGGATGCCAAACAAAGGGCTATATTTATGTAAGGCAGCCTGGGAAGTCGGCATTGTTAAAAATATCCTCAAGATTTAGGGAGAAGTCGATCAAACGACTACAGTAGTTAATTTAGCTGCACAATTCACGTAAAATAATCAGTTTATTATTGATGCAGATATTGAAGCTTTTGCCAGTTCATAGGGAAAGCAAAATCACAACTAGGGGCGATCGCTATTGCTGAATGGCGAGAGAAAAATACACCCTAGGGGGAGTCATAAACCACGTCTGCAAAGGAATTACAGCGTTATTGGAGAAAATAATGGTTAAGCCAAATCTATCCGAATCACTACAGCAAGAGGCACAAAAATTGATACTACTTGAAAATGAAGCTGCGGTTGAAGTTACAGCACAGGAAGTTACCGAACAGAATGTTTTAGCAACAGAGCAATTACTTAAACCCCATGATGCTGCTATGTCTAGTTCAAAAGATTTAGAAACTACTGTGGAAAAATTAAAACAAACTCTGGAAGAATATCAAAATAAAGAAAAAACTCTGCAAAAACAAATTGTCGATTTACAATCAAATTTGTATGAAAAGCAAGTATTAACAGAAAGGCTGACTAAAGAACTGCACGAAGCTAAACAAACCGCCCTACAGCTTGCAGAGTCTAACTCTCAATTAATACAACAAAGTAAATCCCACATCCCACTAAAACAGGATAAGTCAGCAATTCCCAAGAAAGAAAGTGCAATCCAAGTCAAAGAGAAATATAATCCAGTTGGCTATAAAAAATCACATCGGTCTCCTGAACATCTGCCAGAACGTCAAAAACAAAATGATGATTTTACGGATAAAACTTGGTTGTATGACTAATTAATCATTGCTAAAATTTGTTTGGCGGTAACTTCTGGCTGTTCTAAGTGGGGAACATGACCAGCATCTTTGATCCAAACAAGGTTACTACTAGGAATCGCTTGGGTAAACTTTTTAGCGTCCGATGTACCTAAAATTTTATCGGTATCTCCCCATAAGATGAGAGTTGGTTGGACAATGCTGGTAAGCTGCTTTGGTTTAAAAGCGCGATACCCACCACTTTTAGTAAAAGCTATTAAGGCTTGAGTCCAGTTAGGCATTTCTAGGTGTAATGAGGCACATATTCGAGCATCAGTTGAGGCGAGTAACTGATTTTTGTAAGCAGCGCGGGAAATGCGATCGCGTATATTAGGATTACGCAAAAAATTAGCTGCTAAAGAATCCAATGGGGGAAACATCAAGCTTGAGGGTGAACCCCCCTTCAAACCAGCGCTATCGATTAACACGAGTTTTTGCACCAATTCTGGGTAAGTTAGGGTAAAATCAATGGCAGCTGCACCCCCCATAGACGCACCCACTAAAATCACAGGTTGGTTAATTAAAGTTTTCCAGAAATAATACAGATGAGTTTTGATAGCCAGGGGACTAAATTGCACATCGGTAATTCTGTCTGTGAACCCAAAGCCTAATAAATCCACAGCCCAAGTTTCATTATCTCTTGGTAGCAGTGGTAAAAGGCGACGGAATTCAAACACAGAACTGTCGAATCCGTGAATTAATAAAATAGGTGTACCGCCACTACCCTTTTGCACATAGGTAGTGGTAATTGGTTGATTAGTTAAAGGAGTGGCGATCGCTTGAGCCTGAATAATTTGAGCCAAGGCGATGGAGGTAGGTTCAGTTAGTTGTCCAACTGTGGGAGGTAAGAAATTAGGAAACATAATTCTTCAGTTTACACCGGGGCGAAGAGAAAATTTTGCTAAATGTCAAAGTTGGTACGAAACCCTCGTACAATTAATATCACTTGATTTTTTAGACTCAGGAGCTAATGCCATGCCCATGGCGGTTGGCGTCATTGAAACCTTGGGCTTTCCTGCTGTACTAGCAGCAGCAGATGCCATGGTTAAATCTGCCGCAGTCACAATTGTGTATTATGGTCAAGCCGAAAGCGCTCGCTTGTTAGTCGCGGTTCGGGGACACGTTGCCGAAGTTCAAAGGGCTGTAGAAGCAGGAATATTAGCTGGAGAACAAGCTTATGGTGGTCAAGTAATTACCCACTATATTGTTCCTAACCCCCCGGAAAACGTCGAGACCATTTTACCCATCCACTTCACCGAAACATCTGATCCGTTCCGTATGTAATAGGTAAATTCCTCAGGACAATAAATTTGTCGCCCCAAATACGTTAATTCATACAGGAGATTACTAATGTCACTACAGGCCGTTGGCGCACTTGAAACAAAAGGTTTTCCTGCTGTACTAGCAGCAGCAGATGCGATGGTGAAAGCTGGTCGCGTCACCCTTGTTGGTTATATCAGAGTCGGTAGCGCTCGTTTTACAGTAAATATTCGCGGGGATGTTTCCGAGGTCAAAACTGCTATGGCCGCTGGTGTGGAAGCTGCGGAAAATGTTTATGGTGGTACTTTGGAATCTTGGGTGATTATTCCCCGTCCCCATGAAAACGTGGAAGCTGTTCTACCAATCGCCTATACAGATCAGGTTCAACAGTATCGGGATTCTGTAGAAAACCCCATCGTGCGTTCATCTAACAGGTTTTGATCCCTTCCCATGTTTTGTATGGGACCAAAATTCAGCTAAACCTTTAATTTACACACCTTAACTAAAAGTTGAGGTGTGTCTATTTTTAGCCTCCGTTGGCATACATCAACACAAAAAACTAGAATTTTCGTCAATTGTGCATAAAGTTAGTCAATCCAGACGTAATAACAATAAAACATCTCAGATGTTCTGATGTCAAAACTAATTTGACCAGAGTAGGGCGGCGTTCCTGGTAAATAGGGAAATTGATTAGCACTATTCCCTGACTGAAAAGCACCCCTTCTAGGGTGGCGAATTTATGCGCCCGTACCTTGCATTTATATTCATGGTCGGGGATACGTTACGGAGGTTCTGGTGATAAATGGGGGTTGTGATGCCGAGTTTAATACAGGTTCTTGAGGGACGCAAGGCAAAGGATAGGGAAAATTTAGCTGATTACTGGGGTAAGCGTCTAGCCGCGGAGTGTCCAGAACAAAGTATAGCCAACCGAGAAAGTATTATTCTCTGGCTTTTGGGAAGTGATTTAAAATGCTCGGATCAGTTGAATCGCCAACAACTCAACATTGCTCAACAATGTATTCAGTATCGCTGGAGGATTTTACATCAGCACTACCTGGGCTACGGAAGAGAAGTGGCCTATCGTCACCTACTAATTCGTTTAGCAGGTTTGGTGACATTACGCAATAAGATTCAGACTTGGGTTTCTTTGAGTTGCGATCGCCAGCGTACTGTCATCGATGTGTTACAAGAAGTCTTACAAGACCTATTGCAAAATGATCGATATATGCACCAGCAAATGGCTTGTATCGCTGAATTTACCATCGATCAACGGCTGCGGGATACCCTTTTATTTGCCAGTATAGAAGAGTATTCTATGCGCCCAATACGTAATCAACCCTTACTCCTATACAGATTTGTCAACTACCTGCGGCGAATTCAGCGTGGTGGCTTAACCCAAGTGCCAAATACTGAATTGGTCAAGATGGTTTCGGTACACACCCTCTCAGATAACAGTGAGAATGGCTTGACCCGGGCTGATCATCGAGCGATCGCCCAATATCAAAGGACACAAGAACTAGAAGAACAGCAGATACTGAGGCATCTGGTAAAAAAAGAATTTGCCGAATATTTACGACAAACCCTAGGAAAAGAGGCAGTAGAGTGGCTGAGTTTGTATCTGCAAGGGCAGTCTCAAGATGACATCGCGAAAAAACTACATAAGTCCACCAAGGAAATTTACCGACTACGAGAAAAAATTAGCTACCATGCCGTGCGCATCTTTGCCCTCAAAGTTAATCCAGAACTGGTTGATAACTGGTTGGCAATATCCCTCCCGGAAAATAATTTGGGGCTAACTGAAAACCAATGGCAGCGACTGTACGAAATCTTAACTCCTATGAAGCGACAGATCCTAGACTTGCGTAAAGCAGGTAACTCTATAGAAGCAACGTCTAAACAGTTAAACCTCAGCCAGCATCAAGTCTTAGCCGAATGGAGAAAAGTTTATCTCGCAGCCCAATCTTTAAGAACTCGGAATACGAACTGTCCCAGGATCTAGGCCAAAGATGGGGAATGTCGCAGATCCGGTTAAATGTGGGAAACTACCTATATATAATCAATCTGGGACTGGTGAAATATGTTCAAAAGTTGACTGTAATTATATGTGCTGAGATTGCGGCAATATAACAGATAGAAATGTGCCACATAGACAATTCGTTTTCATTCCGCATCTAGTGCTGCGGTAAGGTATACGGAAAATATGCTGTAACAGTATAAACTCTTACGCAAAAATTCCGAGTAACATCCGTGATAACCAGAGCATGGCGAGTGTCAATCGGTCTTAAGTCTACAGTTGTTAAATATTAACTATTGACTATTGACCATTAACTCTTGACTATTAACTATTAAGTGAGGATTTATAACTCTTTTTACACATGATTAAAGCAACAGCACCTCATATCGAGATTGGCATCCAGGAAACAGTACCGACAATTCATTACCTTGTGGCAATGCCTCAACCAGAAACTCACCTGTTTGAGGTTACATTGGAGCTAACTAACCATTCATCGCAAATTCTTGACTTGAAAATGCCAGTATGGACACCAGGGTCATACTTGGTGCGAGAATACGCGAAAAATCTCCAAGATTTTGCCGCCTTTGCCGGCGATAAGCCTTTAAACTGGCGAAAAATTAGTAAAAACCACTGGCAGGTAAATACAAGTGGTGTTTCACAGTTAAGTGTGCGTTACCGAATCTTTGCCAATGAGCTATCGGTACGGACGAATCATTTAGATAAGACTCACGCCTATTTCAATGGTGCTGCACTGTTTTTTAGACTCCCTGGTTGGGAAAGTCTACCAATTCAGATTACTGTCGTACCACCACAGCCAGACTGGCGGGTAACTACTTCTTTACCGACAGTTGGTGGGCAAAGCCATACTTTCTGTGCCGGGGATTTTGATACCCTTGTGGATAGCCCCTTTGAAATTGGTAAGCACCAATCATATTACTTTGAGGTTTTGGACAAGCCCCATGAACTGGCTATCTGGGGAGAAGGGAATTTACCATCAGAACGGGTAATTACTGATATCAAAAAAATTATTCAGGTAGAAGCTGAGATGTTTGGGGGTTTACCCTATGACAGATATATTTTTCTCCTGCATTTATTCGCCCAAGCTTATGGAGGATTGGAGCATAAAAACTGTTGTTCATTAATTTACCAGCGTTTTGGCTTTCGCAATCAGGAGAATTACGAGCGGTTTGTGCAATTAGTGGCACATGAATTTTTTCACCTGTGGAATGTCAAGCGGATTCGCCCCAAAGGGTTAGAAGTGTTTGATTATGAGCAGGAAAACTATACACCTTCTTTGTGGTTCTGTGAAGGAACTACAAGTTACTATGACTTACTGATTCCTTTGCGAGCTGGCATTTATGATGCTAAGTCTTATTTAAATCATTTGAGTAAGGAAATTACTAGATTTCTGACAACGCCAGGGCGCAAGGTGCAAACACTCGCGGAGTCGAGTTTTGATGCTTGGATTAAACTTTATCGTCCAGATGCCAATAGCAGCAATTCCCAAATGTCCTATTATCTTAAAGGGGAAATGGTTTCTTTGTTGCTAGACTTGTTGATTAGAGCGCGACATGGCAATAAGCGATCGCTTGATGATGTCATGCTGCAAATGTGGCGGAAATTTGGAGAACCGGAACTTGGCTACACCCCGGAAGAGTTACAGGAGGTAGTTGAATCAGTAGCGGGTGTGGATTTGTCCAATTTCTTTGAATCCTACATTAACAGCACTGATGAATTACCTTTTAATCATTACTTCCAACCCTTCGGTTTACATCTGGTAGCGGAACGGGAAGAAGCACCTTATTTAGGTATCAAGGTGAAAACCGAACATGGCCGGGAAGTAATTAAATCTGTAGAAGTGGGTTCACCAGCACAACTAGCGGGAATTGATCCAGGTGATGAGTTGTTGGCCATTGGGGGTGTGCGGTTAACTGCTAGTCAACTTAATGAGCGCCTGCAAGAGTACCAACCACAGGATAGTATTGAAGTAACAGTTTTCCACCAAGATGAATTACGTACCCATTCTGTTACCCTGGGTACACCACGCCCTGGTAAATTTGAGATTTTGCCAGTAGCTAATCCCGATAGCTTACAAAAAGAGAATGGCGCAGGATGGTTAGGAGTACCGATAGTTAATCTTGGTTGATAGGAGGTTGGGAGGCTGTTTTTGCCTCTCAACCCTAATTATCTGGTTGTTGCAGCTACAAACAACACATCTTTGCAGTTGTTTATTTACGCACAATTAAACTATACAATTTACACCCAGGAGGATAGCGATCGCCTTCCCCTTGTATGAATAGTATAATAAGTAATTTATCCTGGTCTACCCATGGGGGTGCTGCTCAATTTATACCAGTTGATGCTACCAGTAATCAGGCTTTTTCATCGGTGCTTTACAGATTGATGGCTAGTGGCTACCCTAGGGTAATCGATAAATTGCCATTATTATTGATTACCGGTAATTCATGTTTGAGCTTATGCGTATCTTTTCAACCCGAAAACTCCGCTTTACATTAGGTTTTGGTGCTTTGCTGCTCATCAGTACAGCCACTAGTACTTTATTCAGTCACTCAAACAGTGAACCAGGGATTTCAAAACATGAGAATAAAAATTATCTTTTAACTAAATCACAGATTTCCCAAGCTCAAATTTGGCAAAATCCTGTTATTCTTCCCCAAATATCTGATTTAAATATTATCTCCCCAAATGTCTCTACATCTACAATATCTCAAGGGGGAATACCTGTAAGTTATCCTGTGGTTGACGAGTGGCAAAGGTTCAAGTTTAGTATTCAAGGTAGCCAGGTTTTCAGCCCTGGTAAACTACCCACATCTAATATCAATTTTCAACAAAGAGATTTATTAACCGTTCTGGTTAACACCAGAAATTATTTTCAAAACCATGCGGATAAAGACCCAAATATTTTTCGGCGGGGTCTGCTCGGTACTCAGGGAGTGAGTGTACAGGATATTGTCAGAACTTTAGATTTTATGATTACTGTATTAAGGGAAGATATCGCCAACAATCGGATTACCAGGTTAAAAAATCCTGATTTTATTAATGAAAATTTTCGGGTGATTAAATGGACTCCCCATAATCCTAGTGACCGGGGACAGAAGCAAGTAAGAATTACCAAGTATGCTGTTTTTGAGCATACAGGTTCGCGTACTAAAAGTTCTACTTATAATATCCCAATTTATAGTTTAAAAGATGACCAAATTGCTGATAAATTCTATACTAGATATACAAAACAGGATGTTTTATCAGGGATTTATGAGCCGGGTGGTAAAGAATATGGTAGAGTTAAACCCCTGGCTTATTTGACCCGGAATGGGTTAGAAGAGGCTTTAATGCAAGGAACAATCCTGATTAATTTTACCGATGGTACTCAAGGATTTTTCAATGTGGATAGAAATAATGGTATTTCCTATGTCCGGGGATTAAAAGCCACAGCACAACAGCGTTACTGGTACTTTAGAGAAGTGGATGGTATTAAAGGTTACGGACATAATATAAATGCAAAAATTTCTATCAAGCCAGGAGTAACTTTTGCTGGGGATGTTCTGAATATGGGCTTAGGTAGAATAGTGGTAATTGAAGATACTAGAGGCGGTCGGCAACATTTACAAATGGGCGTGATTGCCGATACGGGCGGAGCATTTTTACCTAATCTTTATCAACTAGACTTTTTAGCGGGAACCTTTAAGAATCGCCAAGAGTTCACCCAGCATATTAGACAATTACCTGAGTATGTCACAGCATACTTTTTAGTGAAAAAGTGATAGCTGTTACTTGCAGGGTAAGGGTTTGAGGTTATTGGGTTGCGGTAGTTGCGCACTAACTAGACAGGTTCCGCCGGAAAGTCTCTACCAGGCTACAGCTAGGTAAATACAGCATATTTCATCTGAGTAGGTACAAGGGCGGGCAAGATGCCCACCCCACAAAAATTGTATCATTTATATCTGTACTTCAGATTCTGTGCAAGGTGCTGTAAATATCCCGGCGGGGTGATCATCCCCTATAGTTCAGAATATGTATATTAGTTAACGCCTTTGCCAAATCTTGATGGTTTCATCCCAACTACCAGAGGCTAGGGTGCGACCATCCGGGCTGAAGGCTACTGAAATAACCGCATTTGAATGTCCGGTGAGGGTAGCGATTTCCTGACGGGTGGCTACATCCCACAGTTTGATGGTTTTATCCTTACTACCAGAGGCTAAGGTGCGACCATCCGGGCTGAAGGCTAGTGAATAAACCTCACTATGATGTCCGGTGAGGGTGGCGATTTCCTGACCGGTGGCTACATCCCACAGTTTGATGGTTTTATCCAAACCGCCAGAGGCTATAGTGCGACCATTGGCTGCGCCACGCAAGCTATCGGGGCTGAAGGCTACTGAATTAACATATCTAGAATGTCCGGTGAGGGTGGCGATTTGCCGCTGGCTTGCGACATCCCACAGTTTGATAGTCTTATCCGCACCGCCAGAGGCTAAGGTGTGATCTATGGCTGTACCAGGCAAGAAGCTATCGGGGTTGAAGGCTACTGAACGAACGTAACCTGAATGTCCGGTGAGGGTGGCGATTTGCCGCTGGCTTGCGACATCCCACAGTTTGATGTCATCCGAACTACCAGAGGCTAAAATGCGACCATCCGGACTAAAGGCTACTGAAAGAACGTAATCTGAATGTCCTGTGAGGGTGGCGATTGACGCCCCCGTGGCGACATCCCACAGTTTGATGGTTTTATCCCCACTACCAGAGGCTAAGGTTTTACCATCCGGGCTGAAGGCTAGTGAATAAACCTCACTATGATGTCCGGTAAGGGTAGCGATTTCCTGTCGGTTCGCTACATCCCACAGTTTGATGGTTTTATCCTTACTACCAGAGGCTAAAATGCGACCATCGGGGCTGAAGGCTACTGAATTAAGATATCTAGAATGTCCGGTGAGGGTATGCTGCAACTCCCATGAAGATAGATCAATATCTTCTTTAACTGGGGAAACTGTCAAACCTTCTAAATAGCTGCGTAAACCCCCAGAATACAGATCAATATCTTCTTTAACTGGGGAAGCTGTCAAACCTTCTAAATAGCTGCGTAAACCCCCAGAATACAGCAACTCATTGATTTTTACCCTGGCTTTCCCCCCAGTCACAGTTGTCATATTAGTGGGTAAAAACCCTGCTAGGACTAAATGATATTGATTTTGTGCCTCATTGACTTCCTCTTCAATTAAAATACAAACCAAAACAGCATTTTTGTTAATTTCTTCTTGACTAATTGACCATTCAACTTGATCAAATTTACCCTGACGAGCTTTTACCTGAATACCAATAGATGAATCAGCAGTTAGGGTAAAGTCTACCTTACCATCACCACCCTGATATTTTTCATAGTCAACCTCCGTAAGCAGATCACTTAAACGGGTTTTAACTACTTCCTCCCCTAGCTTTCCCTTCATGTTGTTAACAAACAGATCACGAATATGAGAGGAACTACGTTTATATTTATTAGCCATGTCCCAGCAAAACCACCGTAATTGCTGTAAGGAGTCACCGGTGATCACGGTTAACTCACTGTGCTGTCCTGGCTGGTCACACTGGAGTAAATTACCGGACTTCAGTCGGTTAATAAAGTCTGTTTGTTGGGCTTGTAATATAGTTTTCCCATCCATTAGTAAAAATTCGCCTTCATCTGACCAGGAATATTAATCTCACTCAGGGAGTAGTGTTTTATTTTTAACAGGTTTTTGGTTAAGGTAATCTCAGACCAGTTTATATTGTAGGGTTTCTAGGGTGTTGTAGGGGTATTAATATCAGTCGTAGTTTGAAAATATCAGATAGGATGTCTGTAGTGAGTGTTATTGTCTACTTTGGCGAAATGAGAAAATCACAAAAGATTATTTAACAGCGATCGCCTTTTACAACTCAAGTTTAGGCATGATGGGGATGAAGATATGGTTTATTTTTTAACAGTGCGATAAGTTTGATGAGGGTCATTTGGTTTTTCAGGATTGGTATATTCCAGCGATCCCTCATCAATTAAAGGTTTTAAATGTTTATGTAGCAGGTATTTTCGCTCTCGGTTTAATAAAGAGGCTAATTCATTAGAGGAGTAAGGTTGTATTTTACACAATTCAAGGATGATATGTTTAATTTCCTCCTGCTTCGTGCGACTACCAATCTTCTCTATTTTCTCTTGTAAAGATGTTTTTTGTGTATCAGTGAATAATTCAAGTGTAAGTTGTTCTGGTGTCAATTGAGTACTGTCTTGATAGGGGGTTGAGGACTGTCTTGATAAGGTTCCGCCCTCTACTGTACTACTGTCTTGATAAGGGGTTAAGGACTGTCTTGATAAGGTTCTGCCCTCTACTGTACTACTGTCTTGATAAGGGGTTGAGGACTGTCTTGATAAGGTTCTGCCCTCTACTGTACTACTGTCTTGATTAAAGTTATCTACCTGAGATTGTTCTTTAGGCTGAAACTTAGGGTTAAGGGTATAATAAGTCGCTGAACTTTTTCCATGTGATTGAATTAAACCAATATCCCTCAATCTTTTTAAGTTTTGACTAGCCTTCAGGGTATCTACACCATTGATTAAACGAGAAACCGCATTATTAATTATTCCTTTTTCTCTCAAGACAACTAATATTTTCGCTTCTTCATCAGTCAGATTATGGATTTTGAATTGTGATAACCATTGTAAGGCTTCTGTATCAAAAAGATTATGAGAAAAAAGAGTAAGATTAAATTTGTCTAAGTTACGATTAGATTCAAAAGATGGTAGGCTCAAGTTAGCTTCTAGCATAGCTTCCAAGATGACTCGAATCCCCGATCCTTTAGTTTCAGCAAATCCCGTTTCATGAAGCACTGCGGCGATCGCTTCATTACGAATCACAGAACCTGGTTCTCCTAAAGTTTCTCGGTCAAGAGTTTTCAAAGAGTAACCAGGATTGCGGATTTCCAAGCGGTTAGAATACTTAATAATCTGGATAGGACTACGTTGGCTATAGTCTCGGTGCATGACAGCATTAACTATTGCTTCTCTAATAACTTTACGGGGAATGAGAGGAATTTCACTGCGTTGAATACTATCCTCAGCTAGTCCAAATCTTGTGGGTAAGTCATTGAGAACATTTGTTACCAGTCTAGGAATAGCTAAGAGTAATGGTTCACGGATTTCAAGAGTCTGATATCTATTCTGATAATCAGTAATCCATTCTGTACCTTCAATTAAAATATAATCTACACGATGCAGGGGACAATAACGCCTCAGAGCGATCGCATTTCCAAACAAGATTAATCCCGCAATTGTTGGACAGTATTGATTTTGATGTTTAACGATGACATTAAGAGAATAAAGTAAATCTTGATCTAAATAGTTCAATTCAGGAGCATTAGGTTTAATTTTCCCTCGCGCTTGTCTATAAGCGTTAATAGCTTGAGGTTCTAAATCTTCTAGGGTTGCTTCTAAAATGGGAGTTGTATCGTAGCTAGAAAAACTATTTTCTTGATAAAGACGTTTGATATCTACATCAGTACAACGTTGGTCTGTGGAAGAAATACGCCTATATGCTCCCTTTGGTAGACCTGTACTCACAATATATACAGGCTTTTCTGTGGGTTGAGCTTCAGGAATATATGCAATTAAGACAGTTTTGCCTTCTTTAGTAGCCAAGTGGATTTGGGGACGGATAATAATATTAAATTGTTGGGTGCAGTAGCTGGTTAAATCTCTCTGGATCTTATCAGGATCTTCCAATCCTTCGATTTCATACTGATTGCTATCACTATCTTCTGGTGCTTTGACTCCCAAAATCAAATATCCACCTCTTAACCCAGGTTCATTAGCAAATGCACTGATTGTAGTTAAGCAACTCTTACCAACTCCTGAGCCTTTTTTTGCTTCGATTTCTACACTTTCATCTTGAGTCGTGAGAAGTTCCCAGAGTTGATCAAAGGTAAGCATTTTTATTTATCTCCTCCCTGGGGTTTGAGATTAAGGGGACAAACATCAGGGTCATTAACTCTGATTTAGGCATGATTTGGTGAAGCAGGGTATGGAATGACTTTTGTAATTGTTCATAAATCACCACAAGGGAATCAGCGCTCTACCTGGTTTTAGAAACGCTGAAGCTTTTTACCTATGAAATTATACCAAAAAAAGCCAATTATCTTGTGCTGATGACAATAGTATCATTTACTACCACAGGTAAATAATTGGGGAATGGGGAACGGGTAATATAAAGAAAGCAAGTTAGACCAATGTTTCTAACTACTGCGTACAGTGGTTTATCAAGGAAATTAAGTTAACCCAGTCAAATTATTTGGGAATTAACACAACGAGCGCGGAGGGATTTGAACCCCCGACCCACAGAACCGGAATCTGTTGCTCTATCCACTGAGCCACGCGCCCTAACTTTACCCTATTGTAGCACAGGTTAAAAAATAATTGGTAGGGTGCTGAACAGAATTAAAGAACACCCGGTAATCTACCCATGTACTGAAAAAACCAGGAACCCTCCCTTAGTGAGGGAGAAAAATTTAAAACTGATTTTTCCAGCTGGCTAAATCAGCCAAAGAGCGATCGCGATAACGCCCATAACGCTCCGGCTTACTTTTAATTTTGACACCCAAATCCGGCAAAATCCCAAAATTAGGTGGTATTGGTTGAAAGTGCTTCGGTGATGCTGAACTAATAAATTCTAATAACGCCCCCATCATAGTAGTAGTTGGTGCTGTTAAGAGTTCCTGACCCAAAGCCAACCGCGCCGCATTAGTTCCCGCTAACCAACCATCAGCAGCAGCTGCGGTATAACCTTCAGTACCAATCAACTGCCCTGCTGCGAATAAAGTAGGACGGTGCTTAAATTGTAAGGTGGAGTGGATTAACTGGGGGGCATTAATAAAAGTATTCCGGTGCATGACTCCCAACCGTACAAATTCGGCATTTTCTAACCCAGGAATCAAGCGGAAAACTCGTTTTTGTTCACCCCAGCGCAGGTTAGTTTGAAAGCCTACCATGTTCCACAGTTGACCGGCCTTATCTTCCTGGCGTAGCTGTACCACGGCGTAGGGACGTTCCCCTGTGCGACTATCCGAGAGTCCCACGGGTTTGAGTGGACCATAGCGCATGGTGTCTTCTCCCCGGAGGGCTTGTTCTTCAATGGGTAAACAAGCTTCAAAAAACTTGGCTGTTTCCCGTTCAAAGTCTTTTAATTCGGTTTGTTCTGCTTGGCGCAGTTCTGACCAAAAGTGCAGATACTGCTGTTTATTCATGGGACAGTTGAGGTAAGCTGCTTCCCCTTTGTCATAGCGGGATGCCATAAAAGCGATATCATGATTTATGGACTCTCCCACAATAATGGGGCTAGCAGCATCGAAAAAGCTGAGGTATTCCATCCCCGTGAACCGGTGTAAATCGGCGGCTAAGTCGGGACTGGTTAAGGGGCCTGTGGCTAAAACTACGATTCCTTCGGGAATGGCTGTTACCTCACCCCGGCGAAATTCAATTAAGGGATGCTGACATAGGGTGGCGGTTAGGTCTTGGCTAAATTTCCCCCTATCTACCGCTAGGGCTCCCCCAGCAGGGACGGCGTGTTCATCGGCTTTGGAGATGACTATAGAATTGAGTTGACGTAGTTCGGCGTGTAAGAGTCCTGTGGCGCGATCGCTCGCCATAGCCCCAAAGGAATTACTACATACTAACTCTGCCACATCTTCGCTATGATGGGCTGGACTAAAGCGTTTTGGGCGCATTTCATGGAGTATTACCGGTACGCCAGCTTGGGCTATTTGCCAAGCTGCTTCTGTCCCAGCTAGTCCGCCTCCAATTACTTGTATTGATTGTTTATCCATATTTATAGGTTAAGGTTAGCCAATTTCCAATTGGTGGTGTATATCAATTTTGAGATATTTGGTGTCATACTAATTTTCTATACTAAAACTAAAGTCTGAGCATAAGAAAAATTTTGGAGTGAATACTTATGGAATGGTCGAAACTAGTTGCAGTTATTACAGGTGCTATTTCTGTGATTTTAGCGATCGCCTACCTTGTTTTAGTGCAATTGCTAGACTACCGGGATATGAAACCAGCCCCGGTAAGTGAATTAACTCCACAGCAAGTTATAGTAGCATTAGCTTCTAATGATGCAGAAAACCTCTGGTAGAAATATTACCCTCCTTGGCTGTAAGAGATATGAGTATTCTTGTCTCTACTCCTTTTCAGTTCATCGATGCACAATAGGGATAGATTTTTGACAAAGTGGCAGAAAATTCATCATGCCAGTTGTTAGATTAGTTAATTATTCATCTTTAATTTATAGGGGGTCAAGTGATGGCAGAGCCTGATCAGGACGATAAAAAGAATTTTATTTACCCTCGTAGCCGATACTATGGTCAATTTGAGCCAAAAAACTTAATATTTAACGCCAATCTTCAAGAATTTGCTCAAAAAGTCGGCTATATCTCCAATTTAGAGACATCAGGGAAACTTACACCCCAACAAGCTTATAAACAAATTAAAACTCTTTGGAAACAGTTGAAACGCAGCAAAAAAGAACTAAGCATTGGTAACAAGGTGGAACCCCCAAGCATACCTTAAATTATTTAAAACCCGGGCTAAGTGTCTCAAACTCATCCCGGGTGAGTGACACCACCATATTTTCTGATGGGATTTGGATAATCCAACGGGTGTTCGACTGACTGTCATAACTTGACTCCATTCCACAAACCACGCCTACTTTGCCCATTACGTAAGCTGGAAGTAGTATTAAAACCTGATCCCCGACTTGAACACTGTGTGAGGTATACAAGATTCCCCCTAGAAACTCTACACTTCAGGATGAAATTATATAAGTAAAACCCGACAAATATTTAACTTTAACTAAAACTTGCATATTTCATAACCTTATCTTAATCAAAATGGAGGGAAATAATGCATTATCTCTTGCCAGCACCCCGAAAAAACCGCCATCAACTAGTCACAGTCGGTTTTTTAACTGCTGGGTTGCCATTTTTCGGTAGGATAGCTCCCATATCCTCAACTAGTGAGGGACACATCACAACAAAGTAATCCTATGGCAACTTCCCCAATCCCGACTCAAGAATCTTCTGCTAACTGGCATCTCCTGCTACAACAATTAATGGACAGTGAATCATTGACCCGCATTCAAGCTGCTGAGTTGATGCAAGGGTGGTTAACTGAAACTGTCCCGCCAGAATTATCAGGGGCAATTTTAACAGCGCTGAACTTTAAAGGCATTTCCGCCGAAGAGTTGACGGGGATGGCTCAAGTGTTACAGTCTCAATCAAAACAGGGTACTAACCGAGAATCCACCCAATCCATAATGAACCTCATAGATACCTGTGGTACTGGGGGCGACGGGTCATCAACCTTTAACATTTCTACAGCAGTGGCTTTTGTAGCTGCTGCCTATGGTGTACCTGTTGCTAAACATGGCAATCGCTCCGCCTCCAGTCTGACTGGTAGTGCGGATGTGTTGGAAGCATTGGGGGTAAATCTCAAAGCTGCTAGTGAAAAGGTGCAGGGGGCAGTAAAAGAGGTGGGGATCACTTTCTTGTTTGCCCCTGGGTGGCATCCGGCACTCAAAGCCGTTGCTGGTTTACGACGGACTCTCAAAGTCAGAACCGTATTTAATTTACTAGGTCCCTTAGTCAATCCCTTATATCCCACGGGTCAAGTAGTGGGGCTATTTACTCCCAAGCTTTTAACAACTGTTGCCCAAGCATTGCATAACTTAGGTAAGCAGAAAGCAATTGTCCTACATGGAAGAGAAAGACTTGATGAGGCTGGCTTAGGAGATATAACCGACTTGGCAGTTTTATCAGAAGGTCAGGTTGAATTAAGTACTGTAAATCCCCTAGAAGTAGGTGTAACTCCGGCTGCCATTAGTGCGCTGCGGGGTGGGGATGTCCAAGAAAATGCAGTGATTCTCAAAGCAGTATTACAAGGTAAGGGAACTCAGGCACAACAGGACGCTGTGGCCTTAAATGCTTCCCTAGCCCTGCAAGTGGCGGGTGTAATTCCTTTATTAGACCATGCCCAAGGGGTGAATGTGTCTAGGGCAATTCTTGAGAGTGGTGCTGCTTGGCAAAAATTAGAACAGCTAGTTGAGTTTCTGCAGGATTAACTTTTGAGCCTGATTAGTGACTGAAATAATCGGTTCGGACATGAGATAATTAATATTTGCAGTAATAGCTGAACTAGGGACAAAATACTGCTTACCATTAACAAATGCCCACATAGGATCACTGTTCCACTATCCCCAAAGCCAAGCTTTGACGGCGTGGCGGTGGATCAAAGAATTACCAGGTGAGAAACCTGGGTTATGCCTTAATGGCGTGAAAGTTACATTATTTTTTGTCTTAATCACCTATGCCCCTGTCTGACACAATACCTGCTCTACTTGTCTTAGCCGATGGAACTACTTATCGCGGTTGGTCTTTTGGTGCAACGGGAACCAAAATCGGGGAAGTGGTATTTAACACCGGTATGACTGGATATCAAGAAGTCCTGACTGACCCCAGTTACTGCGGTCAAATCGTCATTTTTACCTATCCTGAATTAGGGAATACTGGTATCAATATTGAAGACGAGGAATCGAACCGGCCTCTGTGTGCTGGGGCGATCGCCCGCAATATTTGTCATCGCCCCAGCAACTGGCGGTCAACCCAATCCTTGCCTAATTACCTCAATCACCATCAAATACCCGGCATCTACGGCATTGATACTCGTGCCCTCACGCGCAAAATTCGCACAGTAGGAGCTATGAATGGTGGTATTTCTACATCTCTCGATGAAGTGGAATTGTTAGAGCAGGTACTAGCAGCACCCAGCATGGCTGGTTTAAATTTGGCGCGTCAAGTTAGCACACCCAAGGTATATGAATGGACTGAGAAGACAATTCCCGCTTGGGAGTTCAATTCAGAATTTGTAGTTAATAACACAGAAACTTTGACTGTTGTTGCCCTAGACTTTGGTATAAAACGTAATATTTTGCGTCGTCTAGCCAGTTACGGTTGCCGAGTGATAGTTGTTCCTTTAGATACACCTGTAGAAGAAATCCTTAAATATAACCCAGATGGGATATTTCTTTCCAATGGTCCGGGTGATCCAGCGGCGGTGACAGAAGGGATTACAACCGCTAAGGCATTGCTGGAAAGTCAAAAACCCATATTCGGCATTTGTATGGGACACCAGATTATAGGTCATGCCCTGGGGGCAGAAACTTATAAACTTAAGTTTGGTCATCGGGGTTTAAATCAGCCAGCCGGACTACAGCAGAAGGTAGAAATTACCAGCCAAAACCACAGTTTTGCCATTAACCCAGATTCATTACCTGCCGGAGTTGTGGAAGTTAGCCACCTAAATCTCAATGATGGCACCGTTGCTGGCTTACGACATCAGTCTCTACCTGTATTCTCTGTTCAGTATCACCCAGAGGCTAGTCCTGGACCTCATGATGGTGACTACTTATTCCAGAAATTTGTCCAAGCTATGCAAAAGAGCAAATTCATCTAGAACAACTGAGGTAAAGTAAAAAGGGAGATGAGGTACAAGGGGTTGACCACTCTCACCAGACTTATCCTCAAATATGCCCAAATTTACTCATTGAGCGGGAAAATGCCTTGACAAGGGCGATTAATGAATTTACAATCGCGCAGAGGTAATAACCACCCCTGGAACTATGAAAATTTCCGGGTATGGCTAGCTCCGTCCAATCCTAAAGCCTGTGGATTAAGTCAGCGCCTTCGCTCTTAAAGTGAAGCAGGAAGATGATTTCGGACTTTTAGGTGAGTTTGAGGAAGTTTAGTAGAGCAGAATAACCGCAGAAGTTATTAATGGAGTATCTACTCATCCCCTGACTTCCCCTATCTGGACAAGTTGTAGACAACTTGCGCTAAAACCATCTATACTTGAGCGTTCACTTTAACCATGAGGAGGGAATTATTGCTGAACCACTGAATCTAACCGTGAGCCTGAGAGGCACTCGCGAAGTCCGGGATAACTGTCAGCTATTCCGCCTCACAGGTTTGTTAGACGCATTTTCTGAGCCGACGTTTCGCAAGGTACTGGGCAATAAAATTGATGATGGTCCAAAGCACATTATTCTGGATCTCTCACAAATTGACTTTGTTGATAGCTCCGGTTTGGGCGCTCTGGTGCAGCTGGCTAAACAAGCTCAAACCGCCGGCGGTACTTTGCAAATTGTGACAAATGCCCGAGTAACTCAAACGGTCAAGCTGGTTCGCTTGGAAAAGTTTCTAGCCCTGCAAACTTCAGTTGAGACGGCTTTAGAAAACATCAAGTAATCTTGATCGCTTTATAGAGGCCGGGGAAATGCCGATATCGTCGATTTGATGCGGAGTAAGACCGGAAAATCCCAAGCTAGAAAGGTGTCTGTCGATGAAACCGGCAGCCTACACTTACCTACAGGAGAGTGTGGGTAATTTACCGAAGCTGAAACATAACCTCTCTCCTGGTGAGAGAGGTTTAACAATTAGCTAAAACAGCAAGAAGCCTCTGGGCTACCGTCAGGAAGGCGATCGCACTCAGTTGCACAGGAGTTGACGACACCCCTGTGAACTAATGCCGGAAGCGAGATCACCGGCTGTGGACGAAATGAGCAAAATATTTTGTTTGCGCCCATAAATTTGATAGAATAAATCCGGTAGACCTCACCCCCATGGGTGTCTTAGCAGCCTCTGTCCACTAGCATTGCGATTATTGGTCAGCGACTGTATTCCACAGAGTAGAAGTCAGTAGGCACATCTTGATTAATATAAGTCGCCTCCGGGTTGGTCATCAGCTCGCGCAGAAGCCAGCATATCATCGGTGAGCAGTGAAATTTGTAGGAACGTAAGAAATTTACAGTCGGCAATAGGCATTAAGTAAACTTAAAACAAAGCCCATCGCCACCCAGTCTATGGGATGCCTAGCCATAGCAATAGCTGGATTGGGTGAGAAGCCTACACTCAATTTCTCAAAGAAATTCAGTTAGGGGAGTATGTCACTGGGTGTCAACCTTGGAAGACACGACGGGTGGTCTCGTCACTTTGAGATGCCTATAATAGCCTAATAGTTTGATAAAATACATTAATACTCAAAATCAAGTGTGGATCAAAAAGGTTACAATTAGTCGGTAATATTTGACAGTCTCTTTTATGTTCGGTGTACCAACATGGCTGGCTTCAGAAGTCATCAATCTATGAAAGCTCTGTTGAAGATGCCTGCTAACTATAGCCCGTTGAGGAATGATGAATTTGTGACATCACAGGGACAAGAGCTATTAGAAGGGAAAAATGAACCCCCCCAGCCCAGTTCGTCTTGGCATCAAGCACTGTTGGCTACCACCGGGACACTACCTGTGCTTTCTCAGTCACAAATACAACAAATGTCGCCTTTGGCCTTAGCCTATATAGGTGATGCAATTTATGAATTGTATGTTAGGATGTTCTATCTGTTGCCAGTGCAACAGACCAGAACCTACCACTGTTTGGTGGTAGCACAGGTAAGAGCTGAAACACAAGCGCTACATTTGCGATCGCTGACTCCGCATCTGAGTCCAGCCGAATTAGAAATCGTCCGTCGAGGCCGTAATGCTGCTTCAGGACGGACTAAGCGGGTTGAACCCCAAATTTATCAACAAGCAACAAGTTTAGAAACTTTAATTGGCTACCTTTATCTGACGGATTTCCCCCGATTAACAGAATTGTTGCAAAAACTCCATCTAGAGAAATAGTGAGCGACTCAGTCTCAAGATAGGAAAGTCAGCACTTGGGGTTGACTAAATTCAAAGAACCCCAATCTCCCACTCATAAACTATACCCAAAACTTATATGGCTAACAAACCCAGGAAAGTCCAGACTCCTAGCGAAGCGAATCGCATCAAACCTATAAAATTAAAGGGGAAGCGTGTTATTACTAGTTCGGTGCGCAGTCCCCGCCTCAGTGACAGGGATAAAAAACCCGTCTCCAGAAGCACAAGCCAACATCCCATTAATACCCATTCATCCCCAGTAGCACAATCGCCAGAAAATAGTGATCTCATCTACGGTCGCCATCCAGTTTTGACTGCTTTGGAAAGTGAACGGGGACTGAACCGCATCTGGATTACTACTCGTTTACGTTACGACCACCGCTTTCATCATTTGCTCTTGCAAGCGAAGGAAAATGGCACAGTCATTGATGAAGTAGAGCCAAGACGCTTAGACCAAATCACCGATCAGGCCAATCACCAAGGTATTGCGGCGCAAGTAGCCCCCCACGCATATATTGAGTTACCTGATTTAATTGCACAAGCGAAATCTGTAACCGATCCTGTAATTGTGGTGGCTGAGGGAATTACTGACCCCCACAATTTGGGAGCAATTATTCGCACAGCCGAAGCCATAGGCGCTCAGGGTTTGGTGATCCCTCAAAGAAGGGCATCAGGAATTACTTCTACTGTGGTCAAAGTGGCCGCAGGTGCTTTAGAAAACTTTTCTGTAGCTAGAGTAGTTAACCTCAGTCGTGCCTTAGAAGAATTAAAAGAGGCGGGATTCTGGATTTATGGTACTGCTAGCACAGCCAGTGAACCCCTCCATACAGTTAAATTTACTGGCCCTATCGTTTTAGTTATTGGTTCCGAAGGGGAAGGGCTGAGTATGCTAACGCAGCGCTCCTGCGATGTCTTGGTTTCAATACCCCTGTTAGGCAAAACCCCTAGTCTCAACGCCTCAGTAGCCGCTGGTATGGCGCTTTACGAAATCTATCGCCAAAGGTCATTAAACACTTTGTACCTAGATAAGTTACAAAAACCCCTTTAAAAAAATAGGGGTAAGTTTCCACCCATAGGAATGTTAGATGGGGATAAAAGCCAGGTGATAACGAAAATAGATGGGACTGATTCAAACCCAGGTTGATGAGAGAGTGAGGTGTTCATAGAGTCACAAATAGCTTCTCTTCATCTGGACTTTTACTACAATATATGTAGAATATTAACATAATGTAAAAGCAAAATCAGTACCATATCTTTTCCTTTAATATTCAGTACCACATTGATAAATCGGCTACAACTATGCAAACAATTTGGAATAACCTGAAGGAATCATTAACTAATCAGTTCCACAACATGGGTCTAGCCTGGTGGGTGGAAATTGTGACGCAAAATCCCCGGTGTACCTACTACTTCGGTCCATTTTTGAATTCTGCTGATGCTAAAGTGGCAATCAAGGGCTATGTAGAAGATTTGGAGGTTGAAGGGGCACAAGGAATACTTGTGAATGTCAAGCGGTGCAAACCCGGTACTTTAACAATTGCTGAAGACTTGGGGGAAAGGATTGACCGTAAAGTAAAGCCTGTCTTTAGCGGTCAGATATAATCAAAATTCAAGGGCTATCATGGTTCTCAGTCGGTTTCTCTGGGAACTATGCTTTTGGTATTTGAGATTCGGATTCGACAACGCCGGTATTTGTGTCTTTGGGTATATGACTTACTAGGGTAAAAATATAAAATAGAATCATGGCAAGAATCCTAATTATTACTTGTAATCACAGATAAACGTAATTGTAGAGCCATTCTCAAAGATGGAATGCTTGACCGTGAGGAATACATCTAAGTTTATCTGTGGTTTTTTCATGAGAATAATAGCGAATGGCGATCGCACAGCGGTGATTAATCAGCAGACCGGCGATACTGGTTTAATTTCCGGTCGGAAAACCTTCCAGGGTATCTTTGGGGAAGGTGTGAAAGTGTTTCACGCCATTAGTGGGTGTTTACTTGTCCCCAGATGTGACCATAGTCCAGTACAAGAATTTGGCTTTTAGACTTGCTGAGGAATTATAAAAAGATAACTCTTGGTAATTATTCTAAGATATCCTTAGATAAGTGAGAGAATTGCCAAATAAATTAAGCATGAAGCTGGCAGAACGAGTAAGTAAGGTGACCCCTTCTTTGACCTTAGCGATCGCAGCTAAAGCTAAGGCCATGAAGGCTGAAGGAATAGACGTTTGTAGTTTCAGCGCTGGTGAACCAGATTTTGACACTCCGGCCCACATCAAAGCCGCAGCAGCCAAAGCCTTGGATTCAGGTAAAACCAAGTATGGCCCAGCAGCTGGAGAACCAAAGTTAAGGGAAGCGATCGCCCAGAAGCTGAAAACCGACAATGGTCTGAATTATCAGTCGGAGAATGTGATTGTCACCAACGGTGGTAAACATTCTTTATTTAACCTGATGTTAGCCCTGATTGATCCGGGGGATGAGGTAATATTCGGTGCCCCCTATTGGCTAAGTTATCCAGAAATGGTAACCTTAGCTGGTGGGAAGTCAGTAATTCTCACCACAGATGCGACGACGGACTATAAAGTTACCCCTGAACAACTACGTCAAGCAATTACACCCAAAACTAAGTTATTTATTCTTAACTCTCCATCTAATCCTACTGGGATGGTCTACACCCCAGATGAGATTAAAGCACTGGCCCAAGTGATAGTGGATGCAGATATTTATGTAGTGTCTGATGAGATTTACGAAAAGATTCTCTACGACGGCGCAGAACATATCAGCATTGGTTCCCTGGGGGAAGCCATCTTTGAGCGCACCTTGATTAGTAACGGGTTTGCTAAAGCTTATTCTATGACCGGTTGGCGACTGGGTTATTTAGCAGGACCTGTGGAGATTATTCGATCTGCTATTTCCATTCAGGGACATAGTACATCTAATGTGTGTACTTTTGCTCAATATGGGGCGATCGCAGCTTTAGAAAGCTCTCAAGACTGTGTAGAATCAATGCGCCAAGCATTCGCCCAGCGGCGACAGGTAATGTTGGATAGACTCAACGCCATTCCGGGATTGAGTTGTAGTAAACCGGATGGTGCTTTTTATCTGTTTCCTGACATCAGTAAAACAGGTCTTAACTCCCTGGAATTCTCTAACGCCCTCTTAGAAACACAGCAAGTGGCTGTCATTCCAGGTATTGCCTTTGGTGCTGATCAAAACATTCGTTTGTCCTACGCCACTGATATGGACACGATTCAAAAAGGAATGGACAGGTTGGAGAAATTTGTGAGTTCCCTGGTTTAATCAACGGTATGACCTTACTCCTCAGTCTACCTCACAAGTTTGGCGGGAGTAAGGTCAAAAAGTGACATATAATTTAGGCTATTTTAAATACTGGCACTACCTCAAATCAATTAAGTTGAAGTCTTATAATTTACCAGTAAATCTCAACCCTGAACCACCTCAAGCAACTTGTTAACAGCAGCAGTAAACTCTTCATAAGGGGAAACTCCCACAATACTTTCTGCTAACTCACCATCCTTGAACATTAAAACTGCTGGAATGCTACGCAGACCAAACCTTTTGAAAATTGGCTTGTTATTGTCAACATCTACCTTCACCACCTGAAGGCGACCCTGATATTCTTCAGCGAGTTGTTCCATTAAGGGAGCAACAATACGACAAGGACCGCACCAAGTAGCAGTGAAATCAACAACAACAACTTTTTCACTAGCTAAAAGAGTATCAAATTCACTACCTTCAACATAAGCAACTGTATCAGTGGACATTAATTAAAGTCTCCTATTAAAACTTAGAGTAAAAACCTAACTGTCAAGACTATACTACTTTGTTGCGAGTTAAGAAACCATCATCTATGACTGGCTTCCCATTTTCATATATGAAACAAAATCAAAAGACTATAACTTACTCACAGGTAATACATCTAAGTCATATAATTGACATACACATTCCCCAATGGCCAGGTGATCCCCCAGTGGAATTTACCACCGTCGCCAACATCCCAGAGGATGGCTATTACCTACGGCGTTTGACCATGGGAGAACACAGTGCTACTCACATTAATGCACCTAAAAGTTTTTATCCTCATAGTGCGGGAATTGACCAATACCCAGGTGAGTCCCTAGTGCTACCTGCGGTAGTTATCCACATCTGCGCAGCTGCAAAGTTAAATCCTGATTACGCCTTGACTGTTGCTGATGTTGTGACGTGGGAGAAAAAAAATGGTGAAATTCCTCCTGGTAGTTTAGTATTGCTTCATACTGGCTGGGAAAATAAATGGTTAGATAAAAAGCAATTTTTTAACCAAGATCCTCAAGGAAAAATGCACTTTCCCGGTTTTAGCTATGATGCAACTGAGTTTCTGTTAGAACAAAGACAAATTGCTGGTTTAGGAACTGATACCCATGGGGTAGACCCTGGACAAGATGACAGTTTTAATATTAACCGTCTGGTATTGGCACAGCAGAGGATTATTTTGGAAAATCTCACCAACTTACAGCACTTACCACCAAGGGGTACTACTTTAATGATTGGTGTGTTGAGGTTGCGGGATGGTTCGGGTTCTCCTGTGGGGGTGTTAGCTTTAGTCCCATAGAATGGGAAATCGTGGTTTTTACTTCTATGACCTGGATGGTCATAATTTAGAACCTGTAAATAAAATTGCAGGAGCAGTCCAGATTGATTAATCTCGACCACTCCTGCTACACCCCTTGCACAATAAAAAGATACCACTGTCAAAACCGGGATGTGTGCCAAATTGCCAAATAACCGTGTTTTCCCCATGCAGTACATCGGTGAAACACTGGGTTTATTTGTGATTTCTGAAGATGTTGGCTTTCCTTGGTCATATTTTCTCACATAGCTAGAGCGATCGCCTTGAGGACTTAGACCATCAGATTTTCCCCCTCACTTCTGTCAGCAGTCCGTGATATTTATCTTTTAGTGGGTCGTTATAGAATTGCTAAAATATTACTATTACTTGGTAAAAATTTGACAGGTTGAAAAAATTACATGACAGCACCTCAACCGAAAGTTTCAACAAACTCTCAACTTTACGACCAAGATTTTTATCTATGGCTACAGATGACGGCGCAACAATTAAAAGCGGGAAACTTTGCCGAAGTTGACTTAGCCAATTTAATTGAAGAAATTGAATGTATGGGGAGAAGTGAAAAAAGAGCCTTAGAGAGTAATTTAATTGTTTTATTAATCCACCTGCTCAAATATAAATACCAGCCGGAGAAACGCACTAATAGTTGGTTATCTAGTATATATGAGCATCGGCGCAGATTAAATAAAAATTTGCAAGATAGTCCAAGCTTGAAAAAATATCTTGGCGAAATCTTGGGAGAATGTTATCAAGATGCACGTCAACAAGCAGCCATAGAAACAAGTTTATCCCTTGATACCTTTCCTCTAGAATTTCCATTCACCACCGCACAATGTTTACATCAAAACTTTTTACCGGAATAACTGGCGCGTGATATATCCCACATTTAATTACCGGGTAGATTAGAGCGTCCCTAACCCACCCTAGATCATTTTATTAACACCACCTACAGACCCAGTAATTCTTGTCTACGTCTCTCCCGTTCCTGTTGCTCAACTCTTGCACGTGCTTCCCTGTATTCTGCGATTGCTGCGTTGGATTCTTGGGATAGATTGCGACGCAGGTTTCCAGCATTATCGTCATCTCCTAAAAGGAACATCACTTGTCTTCTTTCTGATTTGTCAAGGGTGAGAAACCATTTCATAAAAGCTCTTAAAATCACTGTTTGTGAACCTGATACTTCATCATGGGCTACCACACAAGAGGGACAAACATAAATTAGGTACCAGCCCCGGACTTCAGGTTGAAAAAAAGATCGCAATTTCGTGTTTGCACCGATATTATACTTAGTCTCGGAGCATACATCACTAGAAGCATCCTCAGAAATCAAACAGTCTAATAAACCCGTTCTATTGTTTCCTGATACGTGGAGCGGGTTGTACGCCAGTAGCCCAACAACTACAGACCCAGGATACCCACGTATGATTTCTCCCCCGGAACTGAGCCCAGGAAATTGCTCCAAAACTAAGGAGTAATGATATCGTGTCCTAATACATGGTTCAATAAATGTGTTTGCAGAACTAGTAAAATCCTCCGAATTGAATAACATTTGCTGATAATACCTTCGAGAAACCACATCTTTCTGGCAACTTTTTGCCACCTCAGCCAAAGTCGTCATATTCACTTGGGCGTGACTTTTGATTGGTGTTAATAATAAAGCCGAGCCAGCAACCACCAAAGTAATTAAGGTTTTTACCGTCAATTTCACGATCAATTTCCTCCTCTTATGACCTGTTCTAATTTATCGGAAGCTCTGGGAATAGGATGTGTAGATTCCCAAGGTTTATTCACATCAACTACATCATGATGACCAGACCCAGCATTTTTCTGTTTTCTCCTCTCTATTGGTGGTGGGGGTGGTAGTTGTGGTTTTTTGGGCGTGGTGACATTTGTTATTTGTCGGGTTTTTTGAGAAACTGGTTTAGCTTTTTCTGGTTGAATTACTGCTTTTCGGGGTTGTTGTTCTCCCATTGCAGCCCGCTTTTTCTGTTCTGCTAATTTAGCCGCCTGACGTTCCTTTTCTCGCCTCTGATCATCACGTTTTTTTTGTGCTGCTATGGCGGATTGTCTTCGCTGTTCAGCTTTTAAAGCAGCCCCACGTTTTTGTATTTCTATTTCTTGAGATGCAGTTACATTTACAGGACTTTGGGTAATTTTGGGTTGAGTATTTGGTGTCGGTTGAGTAATGGGATTAACTGGGGATGTATTAGAACTACCAGGACTGAATCCGGGGGGGTTTTCTTGAGGTATAACTGTATTTTGATTATAAGCTTGGAAGAAAGTAGCAATAGCAAAACATCCCACACCTAAACCAATACTCCATTGCCAATATTTTACCCAGTTTTTAGTTAATTGACCTGTGGCGTTATTCGATTTACTTGGACTAATGGAAATAGTGGGTAAAGAACTATGGCTTGATTGAATTTTAGTGGTGTTTATGGAAGTATGAGGTTTATTTAGACTTTTTTCAATTGCCTTCAATCTCTGGAAAATTACTTGTGTATTCTCAGGGCGCTGATTTGCAGTTGGAGCCGTTAAATGATCTATTAAATCTGCTAACAGCACAGAAAGATTAACGGCATATTTTCGCCAATGTAACTCATTATTGAGAGGATCATAAATAGCCTGATCCTGGGGTTGTTTACCGGTGAGCAAAAATATAAAAGTCCGTCCCAGGGCAAAAAAATCTGACTGTTGTACTGAATAACCGTTTTGTTGTTCTGGGGGTGAATAGCCCTGTGAAATAATTCTCGTATGGGAATTTCCTTCTAAAATCGTGGTTGTGATTTGTCGCACAGCACCAAAATCAATTAAAACCAGTTGCCCACTTGGTCGCAACATGATATTTTGGGGCTTAATATCACGGTGAAAGTATTGATAGCTATGTACTAAGGCCAGAATTTCGACAAGTTGCTTCAGCCAATCAAGAGCTTGAGTTTGGGTAATCGGTTGATAATCACGGGACTCCATCCACTGCTCTAAATCAACACCTGGAATTTTCTCCATCACTAAGCAGTGTAATGGTACTTGGCTATTTCTAGGGAAAAAAGTAAAGTAACCATCCTGGTCCACTTTAGGTATACCTGCACTCTGAAGCTGAGTTAAAACTTTAGCTTCTTGTTGAAACAGTTCCACAGCTTTGGTGTTATTTTCAGTCAGTACCTTTAATACTTTAGTTTCCCCACTGTCATCAACTTCAAAAGTGTTACCAAAACCACCTTGACCTAGTTGTTTAACTACACGATAGCGATTTTTCAGGATTAATTGTGACCCACAGTTACGGCAAATACGATGATGAGCATTTGCTACATCAAAGGGTTTGGGACAGTGGGGATTGATACAATAACTCATGTGGAAGTCAACCCCAGTAATAAGAGAGTTTAATCCTTGCCAGATACATTCGTGCCTTAGACAACTGAGTACTTATTTATTTTGCCATGATTTGATTAATGCTCAACCAAATTCCGTGATTAAAATTACTTATATTAAATTTTTCTGCCCAATTGGGGCGTTTATCCATTTTTCTTCCTGGGTGCGAAAAAAAAGGGAGGAGCAAAACGCCCATCCCCAAAAATCAACTAGTTAATTAAGATTAGGTTCCAGACTGCCAAGAATTGATATACTCAACTTGCCCAGGAGTTAAGCTATCAATGTAAATACCCATAGCTTGCAACTTCAAACGAGCAATTTCTTGATCAACTTCTACAGGAATAGAGTGTAACCCAGGCTCTAATTTACCTTGATTCTTCACCAGGTATTCACAAGCTAAGGCTTGGTTAGCAAAACTCATGTCCATAACGGCGCTGGGGTGTCCTTCTGCAGCGGCGAGGTTAACTAAACGACCTTCACCTAAGACAATTACAGATTTACCACTCTTGAGTATGTACTGTTGGGTGAAGGGACGGACTGTTTTAATTTCTTTGGCTTGACCGGCTAAATATTTGAGGTCAATTTCAATATCAAAGTGACCGGAGTTACAAACGATCGCACCATCTTTCATGATATCGAAATGTTCGCCTCGAACCACGTGTTTATTACCGGTGACAGTAATAAATAAATCACCTTGGGGCGCTGCTTCCGACATGGGTAATACCCGGAAACCATCCATAACCGCTTCAATGGCTTTGATGGGGTCAATTTCGGTAACAATGACATTAGCGCCTAAACCACGGGCCCGTAAAGCAGTACCTTTACCACACCAGCCATAACCAGCAACTACAATGGTTTTACCAGCTAATAAGATATTTGTCGCCCGGATAATGCCATCTAGGGTTGATTGACCTGTACCATAACGATTATCAAAGAAGTGCTTGGTGTCAGCGTCGTTAACATTCATGGCGGGGAATGTGAGAACGCCATCGTTGAACATGGCGCGTAACCGCACGATTCCGGTGGTGGTTTCTTCGGTTGTCCCAATTAAATCGCCAATTTGGTGTTGACGGTGTTGCACTAAATCGGCAACTACATCACTACCGTCATCAATGATAATGTTGGGGCGATGATCTAAGGCGATTTGCACATGGCGGTTATAGGTCGCTGCGTCTTCGCCTTTAATGGCAAATACTGGAATTTCGTAATCGGTGACTAAGCAAGCTGCTACGTCATCTTGAGTTGATAAGGGGTTACTGGCGATTAAAACTGCATCAGCACCGCCAGCTTTGAGGGCGATCGCTAAATGTGCTGTTTCTGTGGTCACGTGGGCGCAAGCTACAAGGCGTAAACCAGCAAAGGGTTTTTCTTGCTCAAAGCGATCGCGTATCTGCTTTAATACTGGCATTTCCCGTCCAGCCCAGTCAATACGCTGTCTTCCCAAGGGAGCTAGGGCGAGGTCTTTAACCTCGTGCTTTAGTCGGGGAGAAGTTGCAGTCATTAAAAATTTCCTCAGAAAAATCAAAAAAGTTACGTAAAAATCACGTACCTTACTAGGGTATTGTACAACTGGTGATTTTGGCTTGTATTCACCAACAACCTTGTTAATTTTACTCTGTTCTAGGTTGACATGGCATGGTTTTCAGGTTAACCTCATCCCTAATTTTTGTGAGGAGTGGATCAAGATCATCTGTTACTTTAGGGAGGTATTTGAGTGCGCTTTCAAATTTTGGCGATCGCCAACCAGGTCTTATGGTCAAATTTGGGTAATTTTGAGCATAAACAGACACTTTTAGGCGAAGGTCGTCTTAGTAATACCTACAGTGCTGCCCAGTACAAATCAGGTAACAAGGTATCTGATCCAGCCTCTCTCACACCTAGACAGGGGGTATCATCCAAAAGGATTTTAGCTAGAGGTATGACCGTGACAATTGCCAGTGCAATGGCGATCGCTGTTGTTTCTATACCAAAGGCCTCCGCTCAACTCCCCATTTTGCCTTTTCTACAATCTCCCACTACAATCGGTAGTGATGCAGATAATAGAATTGTCTCTGGCTGGATTTATCTGGATGGTTATCCAGTATTTCAAATAGCAGGAACTAGAACGAATTTTCCGGAGCGTTCCCGGAATATACAACAAAATATCAATCAAATCCGCCAAAATTACCTAAGTTCCTCTGAACGAAATATTAACATTGAGACCGAGATACTGAATAACTCACCAGTAATTTATGTCAATGGTCAATACCTGATGACTGTGACAATGGAAGATGCCAGACTACGAAGAGAAGAAGCATCAGTATCAGCAGTTCAAATTACCGAAGAGTTAAAAAAAGCTTTGCAACGAGCGGGAAAAGAGCGCACAACTGAAATTTTAATCGATCAAGGTAAGGTTGCAGTTGGGGTGGGAGTGTTAATGATTGTGTTGAGTGGGGGAGTCTATTACCTTCAACGCCGTTTAAAAGAACATTCCCAACACCCCATCCTACCCATAGCAGATAATGCTCAACAGCTAACCACCCAACTACATCAACAGCAAGATCGAGATATTCAAGAGGTTAAAACCAGACTGTTTCAATTAACTCAAACCGGGATTTGGTCTGGGGGATTTCTGTTCATATTGGGTCTATTTCCTTATACCAGAGTATTTCAGGTAGGTATCATTACAGCGGCTCAAATTCCTATAGCATTGGTCGTGATCATAGTAGGAGTTTATGTCGCCACCCGGTTCACCTATGCGCTGATTGACCGGTTGACCTCGACTTTGATCAGCACTGGTGTTTTATTAAATACAGAAGCTTCCAGACGGATGGAACTGCGAGTTTCTACATTTTCTGGTGTGACTAAAAGCATTATCACTGGAATTTGGTTAGTGGTCGGCATCTTACTATCTCTGCTGTCCTTGGGTATAGATATTGTTCCCCTGCTAGCAGGTGCGGGTTTAATTGGTGTGGCTGTGTCTCTAGCTTCCCAAAGCTTAATTAAAGATGCGATTAACGGTTTTCTGATCATTTTTGAAGACCAGTATGCTTTGGGTGATGTGATTGCTGTGGGGGATGTAGGAGGATTAGTAGAAAATCTCAATCTGCGGGTTACCCAGGTGCGGGATGCCGAAGGGCGTTTGATTACGATTCCCAATAGTGAAATTAAAGTGGTTGCGAATCTTTCTAGCCGTTGGTCACGAGCCGATTTAACTATTCCAGTTGCCTATGAAAATAATATTGATGATGCCATGGAGTTGATTAAACAAGTAGGCTCCCAGATGAATCAAGATCCTCTGTGGAAACCTCAAATACTGGAAATGCCTCAAGTTCTAGGAATAGATAACTTTGGCGATCGCGGTTTAATGATTCGTGTGTGGATCAAGACACTACCACTTAAACAGTGGGATGTGGGGCGCGAGTTTCGTCGGCGCTTAAAAATCGCCTTTGATGAGGCTGGATTCTCGATTCCTGTACCTCAACAAGGTATTTGGCTGAATCAAGGTGAATTGCCGCACTCAAAAATCAATGGCAAATCTGAGTGATCAAGTAATTCACAGATCCCCGACTCTTTGCAAAAGTCGGGGAGTCAGGGTCTTCTGTACCTATGTGGTTTATTAGTGAGCGATTAAATAATTAAACTTAGGCTAAGAGTACTTTTTATCACTAGAACTTATAGGAGACAGATTAGAACATTTGTACTATAATGGATTACAGCGCGAATCTTGCCTAACAAAGAGCAAAGGTTTGCTGCAACAGACTTCTGGAAGATGGATTTAAGGGTTAGTCCAATGATCAAGCATTATATTCTCAACCTCGATCCGACTGCCCGGCACGAATGGGACAGGTGTACTTTACGTGACCCACTGACGGCGAAACGTCCGGATATTGCTCAATTAATAGCTGAAGCTGTTGGTAATGAAACTGGTAGTTATTTAGTGAGTGTGAATATCGAAGTACAAGTTTTAGAGCAAGCTGTAGCGCCAGCATCGGAACAACTTTCGCGACCATTCCCAGAAATAAACATCCCCTCACAAATGCGAGAAGTGGCGTAGTAAAATCACCCCAGCCCTTAACAGGACTGTTCATTAGCCCTGAACTATCATCAAACCTTGTGGGATGTGTTGAAAGAGTGTCAGGGCTACACAGCTTATACCGATTGTCCCACCCTGTGGGACAATAGTTGAGCTATTTGCTGATTAATAGCTTTGATATCAAAACGCTGACAAGCGATTTCCCTGGAGTAACTGGCTATACTGGTAGTGATTTCTGTATCTTGAAGACAGGTATTAATCACTTGTGCTAACTCTTCTGGTAAACCCGGTGTGACCAGGAAACCGTTAACGCCGTGTTCTATTAATTCCATCGCTCCCCCAGCTTTTGCAGCTACCACAGGCTTACCGCATAACATAGCCTCAACAATAACTCTTCCAAAGGGTTCTGGGGCTATTGATGTATGTGCTACCAAGTGACACGCTCCCATTAGCTGAGGGACATCCCCACGAAATCCTAAGAATTTGACCCGGTTTTCTAGTCCTAACCTTGTGACTTGTTCATGCAGTTCTTGGACATAATCTTGTTCACCAAACAGAGCATCACCAACTAAAATTACTGACACTTCTGGCGGACATTGAGACAAAGCAGCAATTAAAATATGTTGACCCTTCCAAGGTGCAAGCCGGCTGAAGTGTCCAACTATAAATTTTCCTTCTAGTCCTAAATGTTGCCGTAATTCTTTAACTTCAGATGCAGAAGTTTGATAATTTTGGCTATCAAAACCATTATAAACAATTGTCGTGAGTTTTGAGTTTCCCCCTGCTTGGATAAATGCCCTTTGACTAGCTTGGGAATTAGCAATTACTAATGAGGCAAAACGATTTGCTAAAGTAACGGCAATCCGCAGGTTAGTTGGGCTAAAATGTTCTGAGGAAAGAATATCGTGTAAATGATAAACTAAGGGACGACGAGCTAACAAGCTAGCCAGTGCGCCAATAACTAAGGCTTTTTGTGTGTTGGCGTAGATCAGATCATATTTCTTTGCTCTTTGTACCACTTTAGCTAACAGTGGTATAAGTTGTCTGAAACTAGCCAAACCTTGTATAAAATTGCTTTGTTTATGAACTGGTATTGCTTGAGCGGCGAAAACTTCTACAGGGATATGATGCTGCTGAAGTAAGTTTGTAAAATCGCCATCTGCGAACAATCCGACCAAGGCTTGTTCTTTATAGGGTTTAGCAATATCTATTAGACAAAGTTCTGCACCGCCAGGTTTACCACTCTGGTCTAAAAATAAAATTTTCATAGAAATATCTGATTACTGATACAGTTATTAAAGCTCTTCTCTGTGGGCAATTAGAGTTGATCTAGAACATAAATACAGCCCCTTTCATTTGACTAGGTACAAGGGCGGGCAAGATGCTTACCCCACAAGATTTATGATATTAAGGTGTGTACTTGATTTACTTAAAAACTGCTGTATATCGCTAAGGCTACGCCAGCTATTAAATCAATCAGATATGATCGTAAATATTCCTGTAGTATACTTGAGGTAATATCACTGTGATAGTACCTCAAGCTGATTTTAATTTCAATGCTTATTTAAAGACATAGAGACATTGGATCTGGAACCTACATCTACAGCTAAATTATTGACTTTTATCGTACCATTTAACTGTTCAACTATGTATGTTGCTACAACTATTTCTGAACATTTATTCAGCCACCAGTTTAGGGATTTTTGGTGCATTTCTTCCATAAGTTGTGGGTTGTGTAATAGTTGTTTTAAGACTTTTGACCATTCTCGCCCATCTTTAATTTGAATTACAGGTGCTCCATCTAAATACCAGCGAGAAGGTAAAGCTTCTGTGACTAGGACACAACCATATTTCATCCCTTCAAATAAGCGCGTTGTTTCAAAAGATGTGCCTCTAGGAACAAGACATATTTTTGTATCCATCATAATTTCACTGTAGCTGCGCTCATCTTCGTGAGTTCGGTCATGAAAGCCAGCTGTAATACCTAATTCAACTCTAAATTTCTGGTTTGTGAGTTGGAATTTTTTGACATTTGAGAGCATCAGTTTCCGCGCTAAACTTTTGGGAGTTCCTAACCAACGCTTAAAACACCATATCGGATAATTTATGTGGACAACACTACCAGAAAAGTAAGTATCATATAGACGTTTTTGCAGAGGCTTGATAGGTAAATCTTTAGAATTGTTATACCCTAGAGGAATATCATAGATTTGAGTTATTTTACCTTTACCTAAGAACCAACTTTTGAAGTTTTGAAATTGATAGTTAACTAAGCCGGGTAAGCAGACTAATAAAATTCTGATAAATTGAATTAATGTCAGGAAGTTGAGCCAAGAAGGCTGAAGTATAGGATTACATCCTAAAATCGGCCGTGTGCCTATACACTTAAATACAGCTTTTACTTTATGAAAATATTTTGGTATACGATACCATTCGTCTCCGATGATAAAAACAACCACATTCTCACCGTAGGAGGGGATTTCATCCATTGCATCCCAGGTGACGTAAAATACTAGACCAGTTAGAGTCGAATTTTCTTCTATGGCTTGAAATACTTTACAAACATAGTCAGCCAAGCTAAATTTAATTGGTGGATTGGTCTGGTATATATCCCAAGGAATTGGTTTTTGACCTTTTTTGATGTAGATATAGTATTGATTAGCTAGTAGAGTATTCACAACCATCGTGCGCTCTGGGGTGTAGTATGTAAGGATTTCTGGTTACGGTGATTTTAATTAGGGATTTTCTAGCGAGAATTATTATTTTTTCAGTACTTTCAAGCCAAGATAATTTGACGCACTTGTTGAGCGATTTTTTGCCAATTGAAGTTAGTTACAGCATACTGAAGACAACTCTCACGAGAAGGGGTTGATATTTGTCCTAGTAATATCTCTTCTAATTTTTCAGCAATAGCTGAAACTGCGTGAGACGTGCTGATTAACTCTGGGGAGAATGGTTGTAAAATTTCTGGCATACCACCCACTGGTGTACACATAACTGGTGTTCCACAAGCTAAAGATTCCACAATTGCTAATCCAAATCCTTCAAAAGATTGGCTAGGTATAACAGTTAGGTTAGCTGCTTGGTAAGCTACAGGTAACTTTTCATCGGGCAGAAAACCTAAAAATTTAACGTTGTTTTCTAAGCCTAAATCTTTAACTTGTTGTGTTAGAGATTCTTGCATATGACCCCGACCTGCGATCGCCAACCAAACATCAGGTATTTTTGGTCTAATAATCGCCATAGCGGCTAATAATTTATCTACGCCTGTGCGATGAACTAAACGCCGGGATGTAAATAAAATGGGGCGACTTTCTGACCAGCCTAGCTGTTGACGGGCTGCTGTTTGCTCTAAGCTGGGTCGGAATTTATCGATATTAACACCACCGGGGATAATATGAATTTTATTCCATGAAACTTCATATTCTCTATGTAGAATATTAGCAAATGCTTGACTGAGAACAATAAAGCGATCGCAACGGTTATAAGTTGCTTGTTCTATCAGCCATCGCTTCACAAAAAAACTGAATTTATTACTAACTGTTTCCTCCTGACTTTCAGAAGCCCATGGTCCATGAAAGTTAAAAGTTATGGGTACGCCTTTGGGTAAAAGATCCAAAATTGGAAAGCTATATAATGCAAAATGCAGATTAACAGCATCGGGTTGACTAACTCGTGTTGTTTTGAAGTTATTACGAATAGTTCCTAGTCGTTGCAAGATTCCCTGATTTGGATCAGCTAAATTAGTCAACTTTATGGGTAAGTTTAGTTTAGATTCTGGTAAACCAACTCCACACAGTTCCACTTTGTCTTGATTGGCTGCTAATGTATGAGTCAGTTCATAAATGTACCTTTCTAATCCGCCGGGTTTTTGAGGAAACCAGCCTGTTCCCACTGTGATAATAGATGCAGGTGTTGTTTTGGATTTTTCTTTTTTACTTTCCACCTACTACTTAGCTCCTATGATCTAGATGGATGCTAGTCTTACCTCCTGCTATTATCTAAAAAATCAGTCATTTTCCTACTCTAGTCTATAGAGTCTTTAAGTATGTGTTTTTTGCATGAATATTCATTTTTGAATGGGGATTATTTGTTATGAAATAAGATATTTCATAATTGAACTAATATAAATTCTCTATGATGTATCACAGATTTAAACTTGTAAATTTTGTATTTATTATAGCTGTAGTCATAATTTTGACTTCTCTGGTGTTTGCCAATGATGAAGTTATCAGCAGAACGCCTCAACGGACATATCAAACTTCTTGGATTGGTAATACCTTTGGTGGTGGAGAAAAATGGGTACAAAATTATATTCAGGCGATGTATGTGGCACCCAATGGTACAGTTTATACTAATAGTCTCTGGGATGAAGCAGGTAGAGAAGCGGGAATATACAAAGATGGTGATGTGATTGGGAGATTGGCGGATCTTCACGGTTGGGGTCGTCTCGGAGGACAGGCTGTGACAGCCAATGATAAATATGTTTATATTGGCATGCGCCAAGATTTTGTGAATAGGAAAGATCAAGACTATCCCCCAGAAGGGACAACTTGGCATTGTGTCAGACGCTACCACTTATCTGGGAAATCCGCACCCTTTGCTCAAGGACGTGGCTGGGATAAAAGTATGTTAATTGTCAGTAACCAAAGTCCAGTTACTGGATTAGCAACGAGGGGAAATGAATTATATGTTAGTGATGCTGCTACTAACCGTCTGCGTGTGTATAATACAGAAACCATGCAGGAAATACGCAGCTTTAGCGTTGGTAGTCCGGGGGGGATAGCTGTTGATAGACAGGGTAACCTCTGGATTATTCAAACCAAACATGGGAGTAATCCGGCTAAAATTGTCCATTATTCCCGGGAAGGAAAGCAGTTACCCCAGGAAATAACCAATATTGTAGAACCCAGTGCGATCGCAGTTGATCTGCAAAACAGAATTTTGGTAGGAGAAAATGGTCCTCGTCAGCAGGTGCTGATTTACCAAGTTAAAGATCAACCCGTTCTGGTTAGTACCTTCGGTACTCCGGGGGGAGTTTATGCGGGTGTTCCTGGTGAAATCCAAGATTTAAAACTGTACGGTTTGACGGGAGTCGGTACAGATTTTGCAGGTAATATCTATGTAAATAGTAATGGGTTTAACAATTCAGGTACAGATTTACGCAAGTTTTCACCATCAGCAAAGTTATTATGGCAGTTAATGGGATTGATGTTTGTTGATAATGCTGATGCTGACCCCACCAGTGATGGAGTACGCTTATTTACCAAACAAGAAGAATTCTTGATGGATTATAGTCAACCTGCGGGTAAGCAATGGACTTATAAAGCCTACACCTTAAATCCTCTCAAATATCCCCAAGATCCACGGTTACATACCTCCCCTGATGCTACTTGGGTGCGTCGCATTCAAGGTAAACCTTTTGTTTTCCTGACTGATATGTATGAGAGTTTTCTGCAAATTTATCGCTTTAATCCTCAGACGGATGGTAAAATCGCGATTCCGTCGGGAATGTTTGTGGGTACTCGTGGGGGTGGGGGAAAATCAATTCTGGGAAATTGGCCTCCTGATCAGCCAGAAGAGGGAGAATGGATTTGGCGCGATCGCAATAATAACGGTAAGTTTGATCGGATCGAATACGACAACACCAAAGATTATCCCTACATTGGCGGATGGTGGGTAGATACTCAAGGGGATGTGTGGAAAACCGTACGAACTCAAGAGGGTATCCGACACTATCCTTTCCAGGGACTAGATGACCATGGTAACCCCATCTATACCTACGCATCCATGGAAAAGGAAGCAACCCCGAGTCTGTTTAGCGATTTGCGGCGGATTGAGTATTTACCCGAAACCGATACCATGTATTTATCAGGCTTTACGCTAGATCATCCAGCCGTTGGAGATGATACTAAAGTTGTGGGTTCTGAGATTGTGCGTTTTGATAATTGGAGTCGAGGAAATAGAACTCCCCGTTGGCGGATAGTAGTTCCCTACGATAATACCGGTAAACGTGAAGTTTCTACCTCAGCCATGAGTGTTGTCGGGGACTATGTTTTTGCTGTGACGGGTAAAACCGCAAAAGTATATATATATAATGCCAGAACCGGGGCGTTTGTGAAAAACTTAACACCAGGTCCAGAAGTTGCATCGGAAAGTGGTTGGATTGATATCCCCTATGGTCTTCGTGGTATGCGGCGAAATAATGGTGAGTATCTCCTATTTGTAGAAGAAAATGCCAAAGGTAAAGTGATTATCTATCGCTTTAAACTGTAAATATTAGCACATTTTTTAAATGCCTAATATTGCCGCAGAATTTGCCCATGCACATCTATATTTAGTGGGAGATGGGCTAGATCGCCCCATGCTTGAGGCTATGGTTAGAAATACACCTTATAGCGATCGCATACACTTTACAGGTTTCCAGCCTCAACCGCAACGCTATATGCTAGCAACAGATATTTTTGTTTTGGCTTCTCACTGTGAATCATTTGGTTTAGTGCTCACAGAAGCTAGGGAAGCTGGTTGTGCAATTATCGCCAGCAATGTAGATGGTATCCCAGAAACCCTAGATCAGGGACAAGCTGGTATTTTAGTTCCACCCCAAGATAGTCGAACCTTGGCTGAAGTTTTGACACAACTGCTCAGGGAACCTGTAGAGCTACAGAGGTGGAAATGTCGCGCTCAAGAAAATTTACAGTATTTCCAAGCAGCACGGGTTAATCAACAAACCCAGGCTGTATACTATGAATTAGTTCAGAAATCCTATTCTGAGCAAAAATTGTCGAGAAAAAAACTTCTAGTTGGGGAATAATTCATAGTGATTACGCCAGACTTGGGGATTGTTTGGATTTCTGAGTTGTGCTACGGCTGCATGAATTACTATTAGAGAGAATGCAAAAGTTAAGGTAAGAAGAATATTTAACTTATCCAATACAGGCTCTGATAAGGCTAAAATGAATATACTGCTACCGATGACATAAATTAGAGCATTGATGGCGATCGCCAGCCAATATATTGGGACTTTTTTCACCACCTCCTACATTTATGAGGGTAAAAATACTAGTTAATAGATAACTTTGCTGTTTACTGACAGCAGATTGCAGCTATAGCCTTTTTCAGGCTCATGAAGTACACACCAATTCCCTATTCCCTGTTCCCTGTTCCCTGTTCCCTGTTCCCTCAAACTAAAAAAAATTGTACCTCACGAGCATGGGAAATGCTATAAATGAGGTAGAGTGAAGTTAGTACATCAACTGGTAAAATGAGAGCTTATTCCATCTACTTGCGAGAAAAAATAGTTAATGTTTATGAGCAAGGTAAGACCTGAGTCATATCAGCCATAACTTATTTTTTGGGGGTAAAGCCCAATTACGAACTTAATTATTATTCCATAAATAAACTCGGTTCTACATGAAAAAAATCTCCCAGGTTCCGCGATTGTTCTGCATTTATTTGCTGTTGTCCATTTAAAATATTATTAACTATATCTTCATTCCCTAAAACAGCCACTAAATCCTCCCTATTTTGATTAGATTCTTCTAAAAGAAATAACAACATAGATACAGGACTATTTTGCTGGTTTGGGTGATAATATTCTTGTTCAAACTTTTCAATTAAAGTAATTAACAACTGATAAACTTCATTTTCTTCAGGAGTGCGATCGCGGTGCATTAAATCTTCTACCATTGCTAAAGCTTGCTCATTTTCCGCTTCAGTTTTGATAACCTTGGGAAGATAAGCTGTTAATAATTCTTTGTATTTATCTGGATTAAAAGTAAGGGTCATCTTTCCAGTCCTCCTTATCATATTCCCCGTGAGTGAGGATATATTTAATATAAATTAACTGACCTAGATAATCTATACTAACAATCAAACGGTATTTGTTACCTTTAATATTGAAAACTGTAAAATTCCCTACTGCTTCCGCTTTCGGGAAAACCTGCTGTACTTCCACTAATTTTGACCATTTGGCTTTTACAGCCACTTTATACCAATTGTTTAGAGCTTCCTGAGAATCTGCATGGGTTTGTGCATATTCTCTTAAGTTTTTAAAACTAATAACGTGCATCGTCCCTGACAACAAAGTGTTGAGTTACTCTTGTCAAATTCTAGGGGATGACCATAAAGATAAATTTATAAATTTCCCCCGTGGTTGGTTGTTCAGCAGTCACCAACATCCGGATGAGAGTTGTTTTCCCGGAACCATTGGGGCCAATTAATCCATATACTTCACCCTCTGGGATTTCTAAGTCAACATTGTTGACAACAATATTTTGGTCAAATTGCTTAGTTAATCCGCAAGTACGAATCGCTAATTCTTTTACCATAGCTGTGTTGGTGCAGTCATGGTAGAGATAGTAACATAGCTTTTGGATACAGCTTTGATAAATATTGTGACAAAATTACTGCCATTGTACGGGAAAGCGATCGCGATAACGTGAAACTAGAATCCCCCGGACTCTAGCCGTGGGGAGTGTGAAAATCACAACATCATCGTGATTAATTTGACCATGTTTGGTTAATCAAAGCAGGTTTGTGGAGAGGGATAAACTGTTTCCCAAACTTGGCGTAGAGAGCCGGAATGACTAATAAAGTCAAAGCGGTAGAAGTAAATAAACCGCCCAAAACTACAATTGCCAGGGGTTGTAGAATTTCATTTCCTGCTCCACTGGCGATCGCCAAAGGCAGCATACCTAGTGCGGAAGTAAACGCGGTCATCAGGATAGCATTAACTCGTTCTAGAGAACCGTTGACAATCACATCTTTGAGGGGCATTCCCAGAGCCAACTTATTGTTATAGTTATCCACCAACAACAAGCCATTGCGGACAGCAACGCCAAATAGGGTAATGAATCCAATCAAAGAAGCAATGGACATCACACCGCCACTCAAGGCAATAGAGACAATACCACCCACCAAAGCCAAAGGCAGATTGACCATGATGGCGATGGTCGCGCTGAGGGATTTAACACAGAAGAACATCAACACCGCAATCAAGATCGCTGCCAAGATACTAAATACCAGTAGATTATTAGTAGCCCGTTGCTCCGATTCAAACTGTCCGCCGTACTGGATGAAGTAGCCATTGGGGAGTTTGATTTTCTGTTTAATTTGGGATTGAATATCACTAACAACACTGCCCAAATCACGCTCGGCAACGTTTGCCGAAACAACTATCAGCCGTGATACATCTTCCCGATTCACAACATTTATTCCCATACCGTAGTCTACCGTGGCTACAGCACCCAGTTCGATGGTTTGCCCAGTAGGGGTAATCAGAGGAATAGCGCGAATGGCATCTAAACTATTGCGGGCCTTCTCGGTCAAGGAGATAGAAATATCAATGAGTTGCTGATTTTCTGCCAGTTGCGATACTACACGACCATTGAGGGCAGTTTCCACCACGTTGGATAACTGCTCCATACTCAATCCATAGTTAGCGGCCGCGGCGCGATCGTAATGGATTTGTATCTGACGAATGGGCAGTTGGGGTTCAAGCTGCAAATCTACAACCCCAGGGATGGGCTGAATCACATCTTGCACTTGTTCGCCAATCTTCCGCAGTTCGATTAAATCAGGGCCAAAGATTTTGACAGCGATCGCACTTCTCACCCCCGACAGCACTTCATCCATGCGGTGAGAAATAAACCCACCAATGTTAGATGCCACGCCAGGCAGTTTATTGAACTCTTCCCGCAATTGTTTAATGCTGGCTTCCCGGTCTTGCAGGGCAAGATCGCTGAGTTCTACATCCACATGAGCCATACTTACTCCCGCCCCGTCTGCATCCCCGGGAGTGCGTCCCGCCCGTACTTGCACCCACTCATATAAAGGATGATCTTTAAGCGCACTAGACAGAGCCATCCCGGACCGATTGGTCATATCCAGAGAAACCCCTGGATATAAAACCATAGAATTTACCAATGATTTCTCCTGAAATTCCGGCAGAAACACCCGTCCCAGGGAGGGAATAATCGCAAAAGCAGCAACCAATGCTGCCAGAGCGACACCCAGAATGATTTGAGGACATCGCAGGGACAGATTTAACAGTTGACGATATAACCGTTCTGCCCCACGGGAAATGAATGTACCTTCTGGCGGTAGAGTTTGGTTTGCCAGCAGAATTGCACACAGAGCAGGGGAAAGGGTCATAGCTACAAAAGTAGAAGCACAGATGGAAAGCAAATACGCCCAACCCATTGGCGCAAAAATGTTACCTTCAACCCCTGTCAAACTAAAAATTGGTGCAAACACGACCACGATAATCACTGTAGAAAAAACCACGGCTAACCGTACTTCCACAGATGTATCATAGACCACCTGAAAGGGATGCTTGGGGTTGCCCTGGGCCTGATTGCTTCGCAGACCCCGATAACAGTTTTCCATGTCCACGATTGAGTCATCGACAACTGAGCCAATGGCTACGACTAAACCACCCAAGGTCATAGTGTTAATGCCCAATCCAAAAGCTTTCATCAACATTAAGCCAATTAACAGTGACAGAGGAATTGCACTCAGAGTAATTACGGCAGTACGCCAATTCATCAGAAATAACAGCATAATCACTGATACAATGATGATGCCTTGCATCAGGGAACTGCTGACATTGCCAATGGCAGTATCAATAAAGTTGGATTGCCGGAACGTTTGTGTCACTTGCACATCAGGGGGGAAGGTTGGTTGCAGTGATTGCATTACCGCTTCTACTGCTTTTGTCACCGTGGGAGTATCAACATCAGGCTGTTTGTTAATCATCATCACCACAGCCGGCTGCCCATTAAAACTAGCATCTCCCCGCTTGAGTGCCGCACCGGTTTTTACTTGCGCCACATCTTGAAGCAAAATCGGTTTCCCATCTTGTACCTTGACCACAGATTGCTGCAAGTCTGCAATTGATTTTACCTGGCCAATACCGCGTACCAACAGTTCTTGACCGCCACCAATGAGAAATCCACCCGGTGCGTTAGAATTTGCACCCTTAGCCCCATTAGTAACTTCCGTCAAGGAAACCTTGAGCGATCGCAATTTTGCCGGATCAACTAACACTTGTTCCTGTCGTTCATCCCCACCGTAAACGGTAACTTGGGTGACTCCCGGCACAGACAAAATTTGATTGCTCAGGGTACTATCCACCAGACGGCGCAAATCCATCAGGGAGGTTTTCCCCTGGCTATTCACAGTTAAGGCATACTGTAAAATTGTACCCAATGGTGATGCTAAGGGTGAAATTGCCGGCGGATGCACCCCTTCAGGTAACTGATTTGTCACCTGTTGGAGTCGTTCTGTCACTGATTGCCGGGCTTGATAAATGTCGGCATCCTGGTCAAACACCACCTGCACCATTGACAGACCCACTTTGGAGGAAGAACGCACCGTAGTTACCCCTGGCAAACCATTCACCGCGGTTTCAATCGGCACGGTAATTTGTGATTCCACTTCCTCTGGAGCCAGTCCAGTCGCTTCGGTGTGAATATCCACCTGGGGGGGCGCAAATTCAGGAAACACGTCCAGTGGCATTTGAGTGACAGTGAACACTCCCCACAGCGTCACTAAAATCGCACAGATAACTATGAACCAACGCTGGGTAATTGAGTTTTTGAGAATCTGATTCACAATGGAGTTCAACATCTCAATTAAACGCCTCCCTTGTTCTTGCGATTCCCTGCAATCACAGCGATCGCACCCCCCACAAGCACGACTCCACCACCGACTCCTGCTAAGATACCCATTGGTAATCCACTGGCCTGCTGTGTGGTGTTATGGCTGTGAGCAGTATCCTGATTGTCTGCTTCAGCTACGGTTGTAGGAATCCCAGGGGTATCCGCAGTTTGGGTTTTGCGCGATTCGGCATATAGGGACAAACCACCTTGAGTAACCAGTTTTTCGCCAACTGACAACCCTGTGGTGACTGCGATTAGTTCGCCTTTGGTCGCACCAGTGGTGACTTCCACCGGCTCATAAAAATTCTCATACTGTACAAAGACTATCTGCTTACCGTTGGCATCAACCAATGCTGTCACCGGAATCATCACGGCAGACCCCGCTTGAGCAGAGGAGGCGATCGCTGTGACCACAATACCTAATAGTTGATCGGTTTGGGGATTGACTTTCACCCGATTAATGCCACCAGTTGCCTGAAATTCATCACCATGTCCAACATGGGCAAACCCAACTGTAGGGACACAAACAATTAAACTGGCTGCCAGAATCGAACTCATTAGCCCAAAGGATTTCATGATCACTCCTCACAAGATAGGGGTTAAACAAAAGCTCTCCATAGTTTGCCAAAGGGCAGATGAAATTCAGGTGAAATGGCAGATGTTTTTGTAAAATATGAAGCTCTTATGGTTGATTCCTTGGAGCAATGCGAATTTTACTGGTAGAAGATGAAGCGGATTTGGGACTGGCAATCAAGCAAGTCTTAATTAGCGAAAGATATGTAGTGGATTGGTTGACAGATGGCACTCAAGCCTGGCTATGCCTAGAAAGCCAGTGGACAGATTACACAGTTGCGATTGTTGATTGGCTGCTCCCCGAAATGTCGGGATTGGAGTTATGTCGGCAGATTAGACTGCACCAAAATCCCTTACCAGTGCTGATGCTCACTGCTTTGGGGCAGCCGTCAAATCGTGTGGCGGGGCTGGATGCGGGAGCTGATGATTATTTGGTCAAACCGTTTTTCATGGAAGAATTGCTGGCACGGTTGCGGGCGCTACAGAGGCGATCGCCTCAACTACAACCATCCACCCTGACTGTTGCAGGTTTTACTCTGGATACAGCCAACAATGTCCTAGGAGTGAATTTAGATCGGTCTACGCCCCTGCTGATCCCCTTAACTACCAAAGAATTTCAGCTGCTCATGTATTTGATGCAGAACCCCAATCGGATCATTCCCGGTAGTAAATTGCGTCATCAACTTTGGGACATGGAAGAAGAACCTATTAGTAATGTAGTTGCAGCGCAAATGCGCTTATTGCGGCGTAAGTTAGCAAATCATGGCTGTCCCTGTCCTATTGAAACTGTTCCAGGTGCTGGCTATCGCTTTAACTCTCAAGATTCTCGGCTATGAATAGCTACTCACTTTTTTGGCGCAGTCGTCTACGGCTAGCCCTTTGGTATGCTGGGGTCATGGGTGTGATTTTGAGTGTTTCTGGCTTGGGAATGTATCGAGCAATGGTACAAACAAACTGGGCCGCAATGGAGCGCGAAATAGAATCAATTGCGGGAACTTTACACGATAGCGTCGAACCACTACTACCCGCTGCGGAAGAACCTACTGCTGTGCTGCAACAAATTTTTCCTGATCTGTGTTTGAGTAGGGAACCTTGTCAGGCTACGCCAACCCTGATTCAACGACACACCATCGGTATCAGCGATCGCACCACATATTATATTCGGCTGTTCAATCATCAAGGGAAACTCCTGGCTTTTTCACCCAATCAACCCCTATCTGTGCCGCCAACTCTCAACCGCAATTCATGGCAAACCTTCCGCACCGCTAAGGGTATTCGCTATCACCAATTCACCACGATTTTACATAGTGCCAATGCTGATTCATCCTGGGGCTATTTGCAAATTGGGCGCACTTTAGAACATTTTGATGGGGAAATCAGGCGAATTCAATCGATTATGGCCATTGGGTTGCCTATTGCTTTGAGCTTGGTTGCTACTTCTAGTTGGTGGCTTTCAGGATTAGCAATGCAGCCGATTTACCACTCCTATCAGCAACAGCAACAATTTACTGCTAATGCGGCCCATGAATTGCGATCGCCCCTGGCTAGCCTGTTGGCAACTGTGGAAGCTATTCTGCGCATACCCCAATCAAATCCACAGGATATGCAAATAATGCTTTATACTGTTGAGCGCCAAGGACGACGATTGAGCCATTTGATCGCAGACTTACTCTTGTTAACCAGTCTTGAGCAAAATTCAGATGGAGAGCAATTTTCGCTTCCTTGTTGCTTAAATGATTTGGTGAGCGATTTGACCGAAGAATTTTTAGAGCTGGCCACTGCTGGTGATATTCACTTAACCTGCCAAATTCCCACTTACGAGGTTTATACTTTAGGTAACGAATCCCAACTTTACCGTTTAGTCTCAAACTTGATTGCCAATGCCATTCAGTACACACCCACTGGGGGATATGTAACTGTTAGCCTAGTCAAGAGTGATTACACTGCTATAATTGCAGTAAAAGATACGGGGATTGGCATTGGGCTTGCTGATCAGGAGCGAATTTTTGAGCGCTTTTACCGTGTTGATGGCGATCGCTCTCGTAAAACCGGAGGTACAGGGTTGGGGCTAGCCATTGCTCAGGCGATCGCCCAAAAACATCAAGGGATTCTCAAAGTTGAAAGTCAGGTGGGAAAAGGTAGCATTTTCACGCTAGTATTGAAAATACAACGGCTAGAAACACGTGGCACTGAACTACCTCACGAGTAGTATGGCTAGCGCCACGCTATCGCTATCAGAAACTATGACAGCGGTAAACCAATTTTCTGTGCTGTCTCCCTGGCCATATCCCAGACATCTTGGGATGTGATGCCCCCCGTACCTCGCCAATTACCACTGATGCCTGTATAATCTCCCATGGGCTGAAATACGTTACCGTCGGTGATGTGGGCTGGTTTGTGATCCTGAAAGTGATCCTGATCAACTTGCTTTGCCATCATCGGTTCATATAGGTCTGGGGCTAAGGTTTTTTGTAATATCTGCAAGTATACAGCTTGACCAACGACAATTTCTCGCTGTGGTTTATTCACTAACTCGACAATGGCATCAGCTACCTGTTTAGCTGGGTATACCGGGGTCATGGCCTTAGTTTGGCGACCTGTGTAATTGGCTGCGTGTTGAAAAATTGGTGTATCTATAGAACCTGGTAGTACTGTACAAACATGAATGTCTTTGGCATTATCTAAATACAATTCCATGCGCAGAGAGTCGGAAAGACCACGAATCGCATATTTACTGATGGTGTAAGGGCTGGTGTATGGCTGACCCGTTACCCCCACTACTGAGGAAACATTGATCAAGTTACCGCTACCTTGTTCTCGGAAGTGCGGTAACACAGCCCGCGCACCGTAAATATAACCAAATAGATTGGTTTCAATTACCTGGCGAAATACTTCCGGGGGTGCTTCTTCAAATCTGGCAAATAAACTAACAGCGGCATTATTTACCCATACATCAATTCTGCCAAAAGATGCGATCGCCCGCTGGGTTAATTCTTGAACTTCCGACTCATTACTAACATCGGTTGGTATGGCTAGAGCCGTTCCACCCAAGTGTTGACATTCTTGGGCTACTTCTTCGAGTGCTGTTTGATTCCGTGCTGCTAACAGTAATGTTCCCCGTTTTTTGGCAAATTCTAGAGCTGTCGCCCGTCCAATCCCGGTTGATGCACCTGTAATTACGATGACTGAATTTCTAATCGGTCGTGTCATATTCCTTTCTCCACCAGAGGATGTATGATTTAGCGTTATTGCCTTTAATTACTTCATTTCGTCTTTATAGCTACTACATAGCTTGATTTTAAAAATACTCGTACCAATCCTATAGAAAATATTGACATTTTTATCACAACCTTAAGATAGATATTTCTAATTATGATTATTCCCAGTCAAGGAGTAAGTTGCAGTTAATTAAAGCCTTTTTCAGGCTCATGAAGTCCACACCAATTCCCTATTCCCTGTTCCCTCAAACTAAAAAAATTTGGATCTCACGACCATGGGAAATGCTATATAAATCTACCTCTGAATATTTCCAGTGATGGAATAAAAAGCGTCATTACCGAGCTAAAGTCAAATTACAATCATTCTCTGGCGGTGTTATGAAAATTGGCACTGATTATTTAGGTGATGGTGTTTGTACATTTACCACCATCCGCGTCTTTGATGTGGCAAGATAGCATTACCGGGGAAAAGCTCAAAGCTGATCAAAATATCATAGTTGGGGAAGCACTGCAAAACTTCCCTGTAGCACTCTTAAAAAAGTGTAACTCGGATCAAAAAACTTGGCGATAGCGTGGCTTAAACTATACCTTGATAAATTTCAAGGAGCTAACCGAGCTTTACCTTGACGCTGCTTTTCATACCATTGTGCGATCGCCGGTGTCCATTCTACAAAATGAGGCCACATCAGTTCACACAACTTTTGAATTTCCAATTGAGCATCCTTTTTATATCTCATATCACAAAAGTGCATGAAGGAGCGTAAATTGAAACTGACCACAAAATGCTGGCGATAATCAAAAGGTACCTTACCTCTAGCGTGTTCCTCAGACATTCCCCCTTCAAAATCGGCTTTATAACGCTTCGCAGCTTCCAGACACCATGCTAAATCCGCTGTGCGTTGTTCGGGAGAGTAGTAATATTTTTTACCATTTCTATCGGAGTAATGACCAACTGGACGCAGGTAAAAAACCTCTTCAATGTCTTTTTTGCCTTCGACTACATCAATAAACTGGTTACCCGTATATCTAAAAGACTGGACATCAAAAGATACAGATATTCTATGAGTACGAGCCTGCTGCATCACACTATGGGGGAAATAACCACAGTTGAAAACAATTTGGGGATGCTCCAATGGTCCATAATGTCCCCTCTCCCCCGCTAATAGTCGCTTAAGAATAATTTCGCCACATTTTGACTCTGTAGGCCAGGAGTCACGCTGATCATACACCAAGCCATCACTATAATCTTGGTGCATCGCGGCGTAAATCACCTGCTGAGGATTTGGTGTTTTGGCAATCACCTCTACTCGAAATCGATCCATTGATAAATTGCAGCCTGTTCGTTAAATGTCTGTCAACCCAATTTAATATCATATCTTTTTCCTGCAGTACGGATTTAACCCACTACGCAACCAAGCTCAGGGAGCATCCTCAAAATTAATTCAGTTCAGATAGTTTACAAAAATTAATCTGTTTGTTATAATTATTTACATAAGAAGTAAAAAACAGGAAAAATTATATGCGTAGCAATACAAGCATTGTTGACGACCAAGGTCTAATGAACAACTTTGCCATTGAGCCAAAGGTTTATGTAGATGAGCAAGGCGATCGCACCGGGTTTACTCCCTACGCCGAATTACTCAACGGTCGTTTAGCAATGATTGGTTTTGTCTCTCTTATAGCCTTAGAAGTATTCACAGGACATGGTATCTTCGGCCTTTTGGCAAGCCTGTAAAAATTAATAACATATAAAATATTATTAAGACGTTTATAGTAAACGTCTTTAATTTTATGGGGAGTTCGATGGTATTTTGACAGTAACGCACCAGCAAAAGCCGTTGTCAGATTAAATTATCAGGGTGAACCATGGTTTTAACTGCTTCCACAATGTTGCCATTAGGCACACAAGCACCAGATTTTCATCTACCAGAAGTCGTATCTGGAAAAACAATTTCCCTAGATACATTTGCTGATAAAAAAGCATTGTTAATCATGTTTATTTGTCAGCATTGTCCATTTGTCAAACATATTAAAACGGAATTAGCCCAGCTAGGAAAAGATTATTTCAGCAGTGAGTTAGGAATCCTTGCTATCAGTGCCAATGATGCGGAAAAATACCCAGATGATGGGCCAGAGTCTTTGAAAGCAATGGCCAGAGAACTTGATTTGAAGTTTCCTTTGTGTTACGACCAGACCCAAGAAACTGCAAAAGCTTATACAGCAGCTTGTACACCTGATTTCTTCCTATTTGACTCAGAAGGTAAACTGGCTTATCGGGGACAACTAGATGATAGCCGTCCCAGTAATAATCAACCGGTGACAGGTGCAGATTTACGCAGTGCGATCGCTGCGGTGTTGGCCGGTCAACCCGTTACCATAGAACAAAAGCCTAGTATTGGCTGCAATATTAAATGGAAACCCGGTAATGAACCCAGTTATTTTGGGTGATTGCGATCGGGGATGAAAGCAATTCTTCCCCGGTTCCCAGTCCCAAAAAAACCTTGGTTAGTGCTGAATTTCCAGATTCAAGATGTAACTTCCCAATTGGACTTTTTGAGCCCATAATTCATATTCCAGATGCAAATACTCTGGTAAATAATTTCCCTTGAGTGAGAGGATTTTCGTAAAATTTCGTAACCGCATGGGGGTATGAGATTGCAAAGACTCTGTAGGTAACCAATAACGGCTCAGTCCATAAACCCCTTGTTCCCAGAAATGACGATAACTAACTTGATCATGACCTTGCATAGTCATAATTACGCGGTAGGGCGAAATCTCCAGCCACAAAATTCGCGGACTTCTGGGGGTTTGAGCTTGCTTGTGATTTCCGTGATAGATGTCTTGTGAACCTAAAGAACTGGCCACTTCACAGGTAATTAGGGGCGGTACTGTCAACAGTAAATGGAATTTATTAGTATCTTTTTGATACAGTGTACCGTCAGTCTCAACCACAGACCGGAGGGGCAGATCAGTGGAAATAAGTGATAAACATACAGGTTTGCGGTGATGGGTGAGCATGGGAGCGATGGGAGCTAAACGCTATTGAATGAGATAAAAATAACACTAATACTTTTAGCTGTGACAATCAGCAAGTAAAGGGTCAAACATCCTTAATACTAACTGAATTTGCTGATTGGGTAAGTGAAATAAGTTAACACAAAAATCCATAGAAAAATCAAAAAATCTCAAATATTTTAGAAGGAACTACCTCTAGTTGGCTTCCCCTGAACTGGAGGTATAGCAGTAACCACAAGTGTTAGGACATTTCCCTGCTTGTTGTTCCCCATTCCCTGTTCCCTGTTCCCTGTTCCCTTAAAACCAAAATTATGATGTCCTAACGTCTATGGGTAGTGCTATAGTTCATACCAAGCCGTCAAAGCCACCGCCAAAGCATCAGCAGCATCATCTGGTCGGGGGATCTCATCTAAATCTAATTCCCGCGCCACAGCATCTTGCACTTCAGACTTATCGGCATTACCATAACCGGTTAGGGCTTGTTTAATTTGGGCGGGGGTAAATTCCACATAGGTCAGCTGATGCTGTGCTAAAGCCAACAAAAGCACACCTCTAGCCTGTGCCACAAGAATTGTACTCGACATCCGATAGAAAAATAATTTTTCTACCGCCACCAAATCTGGCTGTAATTCCTGAATCACAGTGTGTAAATCGTCAAATAACGTACACAGGCGCTGTCCCATTTCCATTTTAGCAGAGGTCTGGATGACCCCGAAATCTACCATTTTCACCGATGTATCGGTGATTTGAGCCGGATTCTGGGTGCAACTAATTAGCCCGAACCCCAAAATTGCTAATCCCGGATCTAATCCTAAAATACGTTTTTCCATTAAATTCAAGTTGAAAGTCACACTGGCAAGTTTGACCACTTGCTGCTAATCTAAAATCCTGAATCAAGTTTAAATTTCACATTTGATGTTAAGACCAAGTAGGGTAAATTTCCTGTTAATCATTTATTTTGTAGCACTGGTCTGAATCAGGTATGTCAATTGGTTTTCTCAATCGGCTTCTTAAAGCCCTGCAAAAGCAGTCTACCTGCTTCACCTCTCACCGTCTCAACCAGTGGTTCAAGTGGTTATCCCCAGGACTAGCTATAAAACGTTGGTTACTTATCAGTCTGGGGGGTGTACTGTTGGCAATTTTGGGGTTAGCAATATCGGTGAAGCTAACCCCAATTTTTTGGGCCATAGAGTTGCTTAGGAGTTTTTTGGCAGTAATTGCTGAGGTTTTACCCCACTATATTAGTGGACCGTTGGTGTTACTGGCTGGTTTACTGTTGCTGCTTTGGGGTCAAACTCGGACTGTAGGCTCAATTACTCAGGTGCTACGACCAGATAGTGAAGAGGAATTAATTGACGTCCTGATGGCACATCGCCGATTATACCGCGGTCCAAAAATTGTCGTGATTGGTGGTGGTACAGGACTTTCTACTTTATTACGGGGATTGAAAACCTATAGCGCCAATATTACCGCCATTGTAACTGTAGCTGATGATGGTGGGTCATCGGGGCGGTTACGTCAGGAATTTGGTGTTTTACCACCGGGGGATATTCGTAATTGTGTGGCCGCACTGGCAAATGAAGAAAAGTTATTAACAGAATTATTTCAATATCGTTTTAAGGCTGGGGATGGGTTGATAGGCCATAGTTTTGGCAATTTGTTTTTAACTGCTATGAGTGATATTACTGGGGATTTAGAACAGGCGGTAGCAGCCAGTTCTAAGGTCTTAGCCGTACAAGGACAAGTGTTACCGGCTACTCTAAGTGATGTGAGTCTGTGGGCAGAATTAGAGGATGGTCGTCGCATTGAGGGAGAATCTAGTATTCCTGAAGCCGGGGGTAAAATTGTCAAAATTGGCTGTGTTCCCCCAAATCCGCCGGCTTTGCCCGCAGCGATTAAGTCCATTAAGGAGGCTGACTATATTATTATTGGCCCTGGTAGTTTGTATACTAGTATCATTCCGAATTTACTTATACCAGAAATCGCCGATGCGATCGCCAAATCTACAGCCCCTCGCATCTACATTTGCAATATCATGACTCAACCAGGAGAAACCCAGGGATATACTGTTGGTGACCATATTCAAGCTATTGATGCAGTCTGCGGAAATAGACAACTGTTTGATGCGGTTTTAGTACACAAAAAATCTCCCTCTGCGACATCACTCATCCGTTATGCTCAACAAAATTCCCATCCAGTATTCTTGGATAGAGAAAATGTCACCCTATTAGGGCGGCGAATTGTTCTAGCTAATGTCCTACATGAAGATGAAACAGGTTACGTGCGTCACAATCCCCAGAAACTAGCACGAGTGTTATTACGGTGGTACAGTGGAAATCATCATGGCAAGTGAATTCAAAATGGAACCAGAAAAAATATCCCATTTTGACCCGTCGGGGAATATTGTACTTACAGATGCACAGGCAACTCTCAGCTTAGGCATCACACTTGGTCAAAACCTCACTCCTGGGACTGTAATTTTATTAGAAGGTGATTTAGGCAGTGGTAAAACTACCCTAGTGCAGGGAATTGGTCAAGGTTTAGGCATCACTGAATCAATTGTTAGCCCTACTTTTACCCTGATTAATGAGTATACCCAAGGGCGTATCCCTCTATACCATCTAGATTTATATCGCCTAGAACCCTCTGAGGTTGTGGCTTTGAACCTAGAAACTTATTGGGAAGGTGTGGAGGTGATACCGGGAATTGTGGCCATTGAATGGCCAGAACGAATGTGCTACAAGCCGGATAGTTATCTGAGGGTGTTATTGACCTATGGGGAAGACGGTACTCGTCAAGCCCAAATTACTAGGCTCTAGGTATGGTTTACCTGTAGGCTAAAAGAGCGATCGCCCACAAGGGAACACACCCAACACACAAAAAACAATCAAATCCAGTCCCCTCCCCTTGTCATGCTATCCATTACCCGGATCTTTCTTAACATTCGTGAGAGCGATCGCTCGCAAACCCCCAAACCTTAATCCTGCGTTGATGATTCTGAATAAAATAAGGGTTTTATCAAGAATAATAAGGTACATTTTGTCAAGAGTAGGGAAATTTTCAAGCGTTGAAACCATTGCCACATAAATGTTTCAAGATTGTTAAGAAAGATGTGAGTAATGAATAGGGAATCAGGGGAGGGTTAGGTTGGGCGACTGTCAAAAACATCCTCTGAGGTTACTGTGAGCAAGTCTCTAGGTATTTTTGGTAAACAATGTCCCCAAATTTTTCCGGTTCTCCCTGGGTGAAGGGTGATTCTTCCACCTTAGTTTGAATATATTGACTCAGCTGTGATCTTTTTTCGTGGTCATCAATCAAGCTGACAGCCCTGGCAATATACTCTTCGACAGAAGGGGTAACCAGTTCTGCTGGTAGTCCTAACCTTTTGAACAGAGCTTTCTCATAGGTCTGGGGTAAAAACGGCCCATCCAGACAGATACTCACCACACCACAGTGGCTACAGTCATAAATGGTATTGGTATGGCCAAAGGGAAAGGGGCTGAGGGAAAGATCACACTCCCTTAACTGGCGCATATAATCTTTATAGTCTTGGTGTTTGAAGACAGTGACGCTGTTGCCGAGAAAACACTGGATGGTTCTTTTGATGTAATGGTAACTGATGCCCTGGGCTAAGGCTAGGAAAAAGCGGAAGTGCAGGGGCTGGGTGGCTTGGTCCCGGATGGAGCGACAGGCTGCAAGAAAGGACATGGAGAGTTTCATGGAGGTGGCTGATACCGCCACTATTACCGGTTCTCCGGGGAGTTTTGCCCCCCGCTCTGGCTGACTGGCTTTGATCTCAGCTAGATCGGGATGATCTACCATGGGGAAACTGCTGACGGGACAATACAAAGGTTGCTCACTGAATAGGGATGTTGTCAACTCAACATCTTCTGGTACGGTAATCAAGTCTATGCGTTGGGAATGGGTGGAGGCGGGATGACCGCCGCTCATGATTTGTAGGGGGGCAAAACGCACAGAAGAGGCCATGACTGTATGCAGCCCCATACCAATACTGGGCATATAGATGACCGCGGGGGCAAGATTCCGCATAATGGTGTGAATTTCTGGGATTTGAACCCAAATGTCTCCCGATAGGCCAATGTGGCGGTCAAACAGCGCCATCCCCACTTCATCAATTTGAGATATGGGGCCCACGCCAATGACATTAAAGTGCTTTTTCAAACTCTTGATTGCAGGGGCATAACAGCGATACATGGCAGATTTGCACTGCATCCACTCGTGCATCACTACCAAGGTGGGGAGGGTGCCGGGTTTAGGGACTGATTGCTGTAATTGCGCTGGGATAAAATCCTCTATTTTCCAGGAGGCTAGAATCTGCCTGGCTAATTGGTGAATGGGTTTTTTAATATCTTCTTTGTGGAGTCCGTCAGCATAACTGCAATACATATAGGTAGCCACGAATATGGGGAGGGGGAGTTCCTGGGGTTGCTGAATTTGCAGCAGCCGTTGGGGTAGTTCCCGCAGGAGGATTTGTTTTTTTTCGTGGGCGCGTTTGGAACCGCAAAAGGGTGGGGAGAGTAAGGCAATCATCAGGCTAGTTACCCCAATGGGATCCCATTCCCAAGCCTGTAAAATGGTATCAATTGTTATGTGGGATTCTAGGCTATAGAGCAACAGGACTTTGCGGAAATCCTGACGTTTGAAGGCGGTTTTGTTATCCTCATTGGTATCATTCAAGCCGGCAATAATATGGTCAGCATTCTGATGGGAAGTGGCTTGAAAGATCAGGGCTAGCCAGCGATGTTGGATAATTAAGTATTTAAAGTCTGGGTAGCTAATTTCATGGAGTTGGGGATGGAGGAAGAGAGCGCCGATGGCGTTAGCTATGCGAGTGTAGCAATGCTCAAGGGTGAAATCGTGGGGTAATTCATTATTTATGTCAATGGTGACTCCCTGAAAATTGCCATGGAACAAGCCATTTCCGTTGGAAAGACCCAGCAGCAAGTTTTTTAATATCTCTATGGCTTTTGGCACATCCGAGTGTTTTTTGGAAAAGCAGACTCTTTCAAATTCCATGAGATTAAACACTGGGGTGGGATTGTTCTGGGCTTCCATGATGGTGCTATTTGTTCTATTTATTGGTATTGGCTGGAGAAGGTGGCAAAAGTTGATTTAGGGAACAGGGAACGGCGAGTCAAGTGATGTGTACTTCATTACAAGTTGTCTTATAACTTTTCCACAGGTAATTTCTATCAGATTTTTACCCCCCTTAATCCCCCCTTACCAAAAAGGGAAGCAACAAAATCAAGTCCCCTCCCTGGAATCAGGGGAGGGTTAGGGTGGGCGACTGTCAAAAACATCCTCTGAGGTTACTGTGAGCAAGTCTCTAGGTATTTTTGGTAAACAATGTCCCCAAATTTTTCCGGTTCTCCCTGGGTGAAGGGGGATTCTTCCACCTTAGTTTGAATATATTGACTCAGCTGTGATCTTTTTTCGTGGTCATCAATCAAGCTGACAGTTCTGGAAATATACTCTTCTACAGACGGGGTAACCAGTTCTGCTGGTAGTCCTAATCTTTTGAACAGAGCTTTCTCATAGGTCTGGGGCAAAAACTGTCCCTCCAGACAGATACTCACCACACCACAATGGCTACAGTCATAAATGGTATTGGTATGGCCGAAGGGAAAGGGGCTGAGGGAAAGATCACACTCCCTTAACTGGCGCATATAATCTTTATAGTCTTGTACCGGGAACACACTGACGCCGTTGCCGAGAAAAGAGTGGATGATTCTTTTGATGTAATGGTAACTTATACCCCTAGCCTCGGCTAGGAAAAAGCGGAAGTGTAGGGGCTGGGTGGCTTGATCCCGGATGGAGCGACAGGCTGCAAGGAAGGGCATGGAGAGTTTCATGGAGGTGGCTGATACCGCCACTATTACCGGTTCTCCGGGGAGTTTTGCTCCCCGCTCTGGCTGACTGGCTTTGATCTCAGCTAGATCGGGATGATCTGCCATGGGAAAACTACTAACTGGAAAATACAAAGGTTGCTCACTGAATAGGGATGTTGTCAACTCAACATCCTCTTGTACGGCAATATAGTCTATGCCTTGAGAATGGGTGGAGGCGGGATGACCGCCGCTCATGATTTGTAGGGGGGCAAAGCGCAAGGATGCCGCCAAGACTGTGTGTACTTCCATGCCAATACTGGGCATATAGATGACCGCGGGGGCAACACTCCGCATAATGGTGTAAATTTCTTGGATTTGAACCGGAATGTCTGCCGATAGGGCAACGTGACGGTCAAACAGCGCCATCCCCACTTCATCAATTTGATATAGTCGCCCTACCCCAATGACATTAAAGTGCTTTTTCAAACTTTTGATTGCAGGGGCATAACAGCGATACATGGCAGATTTGCAGTGCATCCACTCGTGCATTACTACCAAAGTGGGGAGGTTACCGGGTTTAGGGACGGATTGCTGTAATTCCCCTGGGGTAAAATCCTCTACTTCATGGGAAGCGAGAATCTGCCTGGCTAATTGGTGTATGGTTTTTTTAATATCTTCTTTGTTGAGTCCCTCAGCATAACTGCAATTCATATAGGTATTGCACAAGAGTATGGGGAGGGGAAGTTCTTGGGGATCCTGAATTTCCATCAGCCGCTTAGGAAGTTCCCGCAGGAGGATTTGTTTTTTTTCGTGGGCGCGTTTGGAACCGCAAAAGGGTGAGGAGAGTAAGGCAATCATCAGGCTAGTTACCCCCATGGGATCCGATGGCCAAAACTGTAAAATAGTATCAATTTTGATGCCGGATTCCGGGTTATAGAGCAACAGGACTTTGCGAAAATCGTTACCGTTGAAGGTGATTTTTTTCTCGCCGCTGGTAGTGTTGAAGGCGGCAATAATGTGGTCAGCATTATGATAGGAACTGGCTTGAAAGATGCGGGATAGCCAGATGTGCAACATCATGAATAATTTAAAGGCCGGGTAGCTAATTTCATTGAATTGGGGATGGAGGAAGAGAGCGCCGATGGCGTTAGCTATGCGGGTGTAGCAATGCTCAAGGGTGGCATCGTGGGGTAGTTCATTATCCGTGTCCATGGTGATTCCCTGAATGTCGCCATAGAGCAAGCCAGAGCCTTGTGACATATTCATCAGCAAATCTCTTAACATATCCAGGGCTTTTGCCACATCAGAGTCGGTTTTGGAGAAGCACAATTTTTCAAATTCCGTGATATTAAAGCCGGAATGGGCATTTTCCTGCGGTTGAGTGATGGTGCTGTTTTCTTTATTGGTTTTGGCTGGAGATGAGGGCAAAACTTGATTGTTATTTTTATGCTTTTTCATATTTCCCAGATTTTTCATTTGCTGTATATTCAGAAGCGGAAAGACAACTTTTATAAAAGCACTGAAGCTATTTACATCCGACGGATTACAGTGTACGATAAAAAAGTCACAGCGTAAAGCGTTATACTCCTGCCAAGAACGTTTACTCCCTGTACACCGTAGAACGGTAGCCAACCCAGGGCGTGGCGTATTTGTATACATCTTACGCAGATGTTATCAAAAAATTGTATAAAAAAGTATGCAATATTAATAATAATATTAATATAACAATGTTGAATTACCTAATCTCTGACCTGGCTTTTTTCGGCGGGGAACCGAAATTTAAAGAAAAACTCTATGTCGGTCGCCCCAATATTGGTAACAAAGACCGCCTGTTAGCTCGCATTAATGACCTGTTAGATCGCCGTTGGCTATCCAATAACGGTGTATTTGTACAGGAATTTGAGCAGCGCCTAGCTGACTATCTGGGGGTTAAACATTGTATCGCTGTTTGCAATGGTACTATTGCCCTAGAGTTGGTAATTCGCGCCCTGGATTTGCAGGGTGAGGTCATTATTCCTTCTTTTACCTTTATCGCCACAGCCCACGCTTTACAGTGGCAAGAAATTACCCCGGTTTTTTGTGATATTGACCCCCAAACCCATACTATTAACCCCTGGCGGGTGGAGTCTTTAATTACACCCCGCACATCAGGTATTATTGGTGTCCATGTTTGGGGACAGCCTTGTCATGTGGAAATGCTGGCGGAAATTGCCGAGAAACATGATCTCAAGCTGATGTTTGATGCTTCCCATGCTTTTGGGTGTTCCCACGGTGGTAAAATGATTGGTAACTTTGGCAGCGCTGAGGTGTTTAGCTTCCATGCGACCAAGTTTATGAATACCTTTGAAGGGGGTGCAATTGTCACCAATGATGATGAGTTAAATCAGAAGCTGCGGTTAATGAAAAACTTTGGCTTTTCTGGTTTTGATAATGTCATCTATTTAGGTACTAATGGGAAAATGTCCGAGGTATCCGCGGCTATGGGGTTAACTTCCCTAGAAAGCATGGAGGAGTTTATTGAGGTTAACCGCCGCAACTATTACTGTTATCAAGAAGGTTTAGCTGGTATTCCTGGGGTGTCATTGTTTCCTGTGAATCAGGCTGAAAAGCATAACTATCAGTATATTGTCTTGGAGATAGACGAGGAGGAAGCCCAAGTTAGTCGGGATATGTTAATCAAGATTCTCCATACTGAGAATGTGATTGCGAGGCGCTATTTTTATCCTGGTTGTCACCGTATGGAACCCTATCGCTCTTATTTCCCCCATGCGGGTTTGTTGTTACCTGAGACTGAGAAGTTAGGTCAGAGGGTGTTGGTTTTACCCACGGGGACAGCGATTTCTGAGGAGGATGTGACAAAGATTTGTGAAATTATTCAATTGACAATTGCTCATTTACCTCACAGCCCAGAAATAAATTCTCTTACATTATAATATCCGCTTAAATATAGCAATTCTAAATGATTCATTAACAGTTTCTGTTCCCTGTTCCCTGTTCCCTGTTCCCTTCCCTCACTGATAATTTCTCAAGTCAAATAGGATGACTATAGTATGGCATGGCTAACTAATGAACAAATAAATAACTTGGGATTTGCCAAAGTTGGTAAAAATATCTTGCTTTCTGATAAGTCTTCCTATTATAACTGTGCCCAAATTGAAATTGGAGATTACGTTAGAATTGATGACTTTTGTGTTTTATCGGCGGGATGTGGTGGGATCTCAATTGGTAGGAATGTGCATATAGCTGTTTACTGTTCTTTAATAGGGGCTGGAAAAATCATTTTGAGTGATTTTTGTAATCTTTCTTCCAGGGTATCTGTTTATAGTAGCAATGATGACTACAGTGGGAGTGCAATGACTAATCCCACTATTCCCCCTGAATTTACCAATGTCACCCATGCTGATGTCATAATTGGCAAACATGGAATTATTGGCTCAGGCTCAGTTATTTTACCGGGAGTAATTATTGAGGAAGGTGTAGCAATTGGTGCTTTAAGCCTTGTGAATAAAAATTGTCAATCTTTCACAATTTATGCTGGTTCTCCCATTAAACGAATTGCACCCAGAAAACAGGATCTGATAGAAGTTGAGAAATCTTTTCTCAAAACTGAGAAACTTATCTAAGAGGATGTTTGTCAAGTCATGATTAGTCTATCAACTATTGTTTGACCCCTCCCTCACCCTCCACTTGTAAGGGGAGAGGACTGGATTTTATTGTTTTTTGTGTGTTCCCCAATCCTTCCCTGTTCCCTAAGATAAAAATTACCTGTTTAATACTTTCCAAACAACCTCTAAAGTAAGTTTAATGTCAAACTGATATCAAAGGTAACCGGGTTGAGAATCCCAGACGCTTGCGAAAAAGCAAAAAGTATCTCCAGAGATTTCAACTTCCCCTGTCTAAAACCAAAAAAGCATCAAAGCACAAAAACTCAAGCGAGAAATCGCCTGAGTAGTGAACCTGAGATGATTAAGAAAAAAGGTTACAGTATTAACACTGAGAGTTGTCAAGGTGCAGCATTTTACTAATAACCTTGCTTGTGGCATCTAAATATATTTAGTATGAATTTTGACAAATCAATGCGGCTATCTACCACTACCACGCTCATCAGTAAAACTTATAGTTATCATTGTTGTTTTCATGATTCCAAAATCAATTAAATATTCGTGAATATGTGAACCGGTGATAATTGACATCTACTAGCTGTTCACTGCGGTTAACTAGGAGTACCTATTCTCGCAGATGATATGGTACTAGATGAACGTCAACTAACTCAAACCATCCGACGAGATTGCTTTGATCAGCAATATCTGTGAACTTACCAGCAGTTTTTGGTAGTTACCATGTTTTTTTATCTGCTGCTAGTATTGTTATTCCTATTGCTTCATTGTTTTGACTGTCCCGGTAAATAATGGTTAAGTTTGTGTGATCAGATGCTGATTTATCTGGTTGTGCTTCGACTGACTACCGGCTGTTAAGCTAGTGATCAAAGTTACAGAAGGAAATCAAAAATAATCAGAATTATCAGAATTAAGTTTTCAGACGGTTCAGTTAAATGAATACAAAATTTTTATATGTATCAAACATAGTTTTGAAAAAAATGCCTGTTTACTTAACCCTATTTACTGAATACGTGGTTTAAATCCAAAATCCGGATAGTTTCCACACAAAAACTCATATTTTAAATATATATCCTGAACTTCCTTGTCAGTGCTATTCCCCCGTGGGATTCGGGATTTACAGAGCAACAGTTACTGATAGTAGATGAATGAGATTAATTTATTTAAATGATTTTTCTTAGAAGTTATACTTATAAATTTATGTAGGTGAGAATAGGTATAAACATCAGATTATATATTGACATAAAGCATTTTCCATGATCGTGAGTTATAAAGTTTTTTAGTTTTAGGGAATGGGGAATGGGGAATAGGGAATGGGTAACAAACTGGTGTGTACTTAATTGGCCTGAAAAAGGCTTTAAAGCCACTTTTAAGTAAGTAGCTCCTACACAGTTAGGTTTTATAGTAGCTACTTACTTGATAAAAACTACTATTAACTACATAAAGGTTAAAGCCCGTCCCCGTACCTCTGTATTTACCTTACCTTGGTCATAAACAATTTCACCACCGACGATAGTGGTTACAGGCCATCCTGTGAGGTTCCAGCCCTCAAAGGGACTCCAACCACACTTAGTTAAGAGTTCCTCCCGGCGGACGGGATGATAGGTGCTTAAATCTACTAGAACTAAATCCGCATCATAACCAGGAGCGATCGCCCCCTTATTAGGGATACCATAGGCCACCGCCACGGCGTGAGACATCCAATTAACCACTTGAGACACAGTACAGCGACCTTCCTGAGCCGCAGTTAACATGACTGGGAGAGAAGTTTCTACCCCCGGCATTCCAGAGGGGGTATTGGGGTATTCTTGGGCCTTTTCTGCCAAGGTGTGGGGGGCGTGGTCTGTAGCAATAAAATCAATCACACCGTCGCGCAGAGCCTGCCACAGTACCTCATTATCCTGGGGCGATCGCAAGGGTGGATTCATCTGGGCTAGAGTGCCAATTGTTGCATAAGCACTAGTATTTAATACTAAATGCTGTGGTGTTACCTCTGCTGTCACCCAACTTGGTTTATCCTGACGTAGTAACTCAGCTTCCTCCGCCGTGGACATATGGAGGATATGCAGACGGCGTTGATATTTACGAGAAAGTTTTAATGCTAATTGAGTGGCTAAAAGTGCCGCTTGATTATCTTGAATCTGAGAGTGAACCGCCGGATCATGAATACCGGCAAATTCCTGACGACGTTGGTTAATTCTCGCCTGGTCTTCCGCATGAACAGCGATTAGGCGATCGCCCCGAGCAAATATAGCATCTAAAGCCTCTTCCTGATCCATCAGTAACTGACCATGCATCGACCCCATAAAAACTTTAATTCCTGGTGTCGGCGTTGCCAAAAGTAAATCTGGCAGATTCTCAGGGGTAGCGCCAATAAAAAAGCCATAATTAACCACGCACTTACTGGCTGCACGTTGCAACTTATCATCTAAAGCTTGCTGAGTGGTAGTCAGCGGGCGGGTGTTGGGCATTTCCAAAAAGGAAGTTACACCACCTTTGGCACAGGCACAACTGGCTGTAAACAAGTCTTCCTTATATTCTAGACCCGGTTCACGGAAATGCACCTGGGGGTCAATAACTCCCGGCAACAAAGTTAACCCTTGAGCGTCAATTTCTGTAGTTGGTGCAGTGGTGGAAATCTGGGGCGCAACTTCAACTATTTGGCGATCGCGCGTTAGCACATCCCCCACCATTAACTCACCATTGGGGAGAATAATATTAGCGCCACGAATTAGTAAACTATATGGAGATGACATGAGGTTAATAGGATTTCAACAGATACTAGTACTTTTAGGTTAAACTTGATTGCCAGTTAATTTCCCTGATTGGGATGTATTTTTACATATCCTGACTACCTTTGGCATCCCAAAGCACAAAAAGTCAATTTTTAATTGCTTAAACCTTCTATGATCAATGATCACTTGAAGTCAGAAAACAGAATTTACTCGTTAAGATTAAAGAATATATTCTCCGCCAACGAGTTAATTACTGTCCTCCTGCCAAATTTTCAGTAATTTCATGCAAAATCAAGTGTCTGATAACAACTCCGCTCAACAATCTGATAATTCGTGGTTTGGCGAACTAGCTAGAACAGTTGTATTAAGCATTGTGCTAGCTCTAGGCATTCGTACCTTTGTAGCCGAAGCTCGCTGGATTCCTTCCGGCTCTATGGAGCCTACACTCAATGGTACTCCCGACCAGTGGAAGGCAGACAAGATAATTGTCGATAAATTGAAGTATAGGTTTTCTCGACCACAGCGCGGAGATATTGTCGTCTTTTCTCCCACAAAAACACTACAAAACGAACAATACAAAGATGCCTTTATTAAACGTATAGTAGCCCTACCAGGAGAAAAGGTACAACTTAAGGATGGGCAAGTGTACATTAATAATCAACCCCTGAAGGAACTTAGCTACCTGTCCTCCGAGCAGCGCACAGAAATTGATGTTTGTACATCACCCACCCAGCAAGCATACTTAGCACAACCGCAAACCATACCCCCTGACTCATATTTAGTTTTAGGTGATAATCGCAACAGTAGCTATGATAGCCGCTGCTGGGGTGTTGTTCCCCGGGAGAATATTATCGGTCGTGCTGTACTCCGTTTTTGGCCGCTAAATAATATTGGGGGACTGAATTAGCCGCTATTGTATGCCTAGATTCAATTACAGTCAAACCCCCCGGATGGGGAATTGCGCTCAACTCCTGGCGTTCATTCTTGTTCAGCAGCAATGAATACCAGGAAGTATGAATTTATGGGAAAAATCAAATAGTCACAGCCAAATATCTATCTATAGAGGCTTGACAGACTATTCACACAATGAGACTCTAACTACTAAGAACTCAAGATTCAGAAAATCAAGACTTTTTTATATATTCGAGACTACTATTTTTAGTTTGATAACAGCATAATAGAAATGTGACTGATTTGTTAGCCCCTTTACAATCCTTGAAAGCAGGAAACTGGTTCAAACTGATCTGCGGAGCCAGCTACCAACATTTGCCGGCCGTCAGAAGTTTAACATTAGCCTATACATTGGCGGGTGCTGACTGTATAGATGTGGCTGCTGACCCTGCTGTGATCGCAGCAGCCCAGGAAGGGTTGCAAGTAGCCAAGAGTTTGGTCAAGGATGCACAACTGAGGGGTTATAGCTATCAGGGTAATGTACCTTTTTTGATGGTGAGCTTGAACGATGGCGAAGATCCCCATTTTCGTAAAGCCGAGTTTAACTCTAGTGACTGTCCCCCAGATTGCCCTAGACCCTGTGAAACTATTTGCCCAGCACAAGCCATCGTATTTAAGAGTATAAGTGAATTTTCGGGGGTTGAAGCCCAAAAGTGTTACGGATGTGGACGTTGCCTACCCATTTGCCCATATGATAAAATTTATACAAAATCCTATATATCCAGTGGGACGGCGATCGCACCATTAGTGATTTCCCAGGTAGTAGATGCCTTAGAAATTCATACAAAAGTCGGAAATTTGGCAGAATTTAGGCAACTATGGCAAACAATTGCACCATGGGCTGACCAACTCCAATTAGTAGCTATTAGCTGCCCAGATGGGGAGGGAATAATTAACTACCTCCGAGAAATTACTGAGATAATCACACCCTTATCTGGTGCCTTAATTTGGCAGACAGACGGCCGCCCTATGAGTGGTGATATTGGGGATGGCACCACCTTAGCAACGGTGAAATTAGGGCAGAAAGTTTTGACAGCTAACTTACCGGGGTATGTCCAATTAGCAGGTGGCACTAATAGCTACACAGTTGCTAAGTTAAAAGCAATGGGGCTATTGAAATCTCTCAACAGTGCTCATGTTTCTGGCATCGCTTACGGTAGCTACGCCCGTGTGCTGCTGTCACCAGTTCTCGAACAGTTAGAGAATCAGGAGGTGAGTCAAACCAGTGTTAAGGCCAAACTGCGCCTGGAAGAAGAACCCGAATTACTCTGGCGAGCAGTCAAGCTTGCCCATTCCTTAGTGTCCCAGATCAAGTCATAGCAGGAGCTATAACTCCTCCTTCACTTTGGCCGCCTTCAGTGTAAACGTTATCTCTCAAAAGGTCACCATAGAAAGCATGACGATTAAAGAAGACCTTCAAAAGTTATTAGACATTTTACCCCAAGACCTGCAGAAAGTTCTAGAAAGTCATCCCCAACGAGATAATTTAGTAGAAGTGGTCTTGGATCTTGGTCGTTGTCCAGAGGCTCGCTTTCCCAATCAAGCTGAGTATCTAAGCGAAACACCGGTGACTCAAGCACAAATCGACGATTGTATTCAGCGCGTGGGAATTTTTAGCGGAGATAACCGAGCCGGAATTGAGCTAACTTTACATCGTATCAGTGCTATACGTAACCGTAGTGGTAGAATTATTGGCTTGACCTGTCGTGTGGGTCGGGCAATATTCGGCACTATTGGCATGATCCGCGATTTAGTGGAAACTGGTAAATCAATTCTGATGCTGGGGCGACCAGGTGTGGGTAAAACCACGGCTTTAAGAGAAATTGCCCGGGTTTTGGCGGATGATTTACGGAAGCGCGTAGTAATTATTGACACATCTAACGAAATTGCTGGGGATGGTGACGTGCCGCACCCGGCTATTGGTCGGGCTAGACGGATGCAGGTCGCACAACCGGAACTACAGCATCAGGTGATGATTGAGGCAGTGGAAAACCATATGCCAGAAGTGATCGTTATTGATGAAATTGGTACGGAATTAGAAGCTTTAGCCGCTCGGACTATTGCCGAAAGGGGTGTACAGTTAGTTGGTACGGCTCACGGTAATCAAATTGCCAACCTGATTAAAAACCCGACCCTTTCTGATTTAGTTGGCGGTATTCAGGCTGTGACCTTAGGGGATGACGAAGCTAGAAGGCGGGGTAGTCAAAAAACGGTTCTGGAGCGCAAAGCCCCACCGACTTTTGAAATTGCTGTGGAAATGTTAGAACGGCAACGCTGGGTAATACATGAAAGTGTAGCTGATACTGTAGATACTCTCCTGAGAGGTCGTCAGCCTAGCCCACAAACTAGAACCGTAGATGACCAGGGGAAGGTGTCCATTACCCGGCAGTTATCCCTGGTTAAAGGTCTGGGTGGGGAGTTTCCCAGCACAGAGGAATCTTTGCCACCAGTGCGACCAACTAATGGTTGGCGTTCATCAGGACAAATGGTAGCACTACCTCCCCTGTCTTTAGAACGGGAGCGGGTAAGTGGAGCTACTGAGTTTGACCGCTTGCTGGATGAGTCTTTTAACTATTCTGAGAGTTTTGATGTCAAGACCAGTAGATACACCGGCCCCAATGGTGAAGATTTACCACTACATATTTATCCCTATGGTGTCAGTCGTCACCAACTAGAACAGGTAATTGGTGTGTTAAATCTGCCAGTGATTTTGACTAAAGACATTGACACATCTGATGCAGTTTTAGCACTGCGATCGCACGTGAAAAACCAGGCCAAACTCAGGCAAATGGCTAAAGCCCGTCATGTGCCAATTCACATGATTAAGGCTAGTACAATTCCCCAGATTACCCGTGGTTTGCGGCGGTTGCTGAACATGGAAGATCCGGAAATGACCGATGAGCTAGAACTACAACTGTTTTTACACAGTGGCACTGATGATGAGGTGGACGCTCTAGAAGAAGCTAGACTGGCTGTGGAACAGATTGTCATTCCCAAAGGACAGCCTGTGGAGTTATTACCCCGTTCTTCTAAGGTACGGAAGATGCAGCATGAGTTGGTAGAACATTATCGACTCAAGTCTGATAGTTTTGGCGAAGAACCAAATCGGCGTTTACGGATTTATCCAGCTTAATTCAAAACTGGGGATGGGGAAAATTACCCTACTTTCCTCATCCCCTATTAACCCTCTTTTGTCACTCTAGGCAGAGGAAAAGTGGAAATACGGGATATTGCAGTTTTGAAAAATTGTTTTACTACTTTCACCATATAAACTATCTGCCAAGACAAGATTAAATCTAAACCCCTGTTATGCAATTATTAATAACTGAACATCATACAATTTAAACTTATGGTCTACCGTAATTATTGTTAGACCTTCTACCAAAGCCTGAGCAATTAACATTCTATCAAAAGGATCTTTATGATGCATTGGCAAATCAGAAACCTTTATTGCATGTGCCAATTTCATCGCTAAAACCTCTAAGCGACTAAAACCCAAAGCTTCCTCTAAATTATTAGGAGCTATTAACTTTCCTAAAGACTGTTTAATGGAAATTTCCCAAGCACTAATAGCACTAACAAAAATTATATTTTTAGGATTAATAATTACTTCTCGTACCTGAGTTGACAACTTAGAATCATTTTCTAAGAACCATAACAGGATATGAGTATCTAACAAAAAACTCATTAGTCTTCACCATAAAAAGCAGCAATCACCTCTTCCAAAGTATCATCAAAATCCTCAGAAATCTTAACTTGTCCTTGCCAAAAACCTGGAACTCTTGGTTCTAAGACTTCTTCACCATTCATCGCCATTGAGCCATGATTTAAACCCGCTTTTTCAACTGTAGAGTCTTCTGGCTCAAGAGGTAAAACTTTTGCCCAAGGAACGCCCTGACGAGTTAGAGTAATTTCCACATGATTTTGAATATCTGATAATAAATCAAGTAAATTTTCAGATAAGTAAGCAATATCAAAAGTTTTTTCTGACATTTTTATTTGTGTCCTACTCACTACAAGTATTATATAGCAATCCGGTTTGACAATCTCGTTTTTTAGAGGATGTTTGGAAAGTATTAAACAGGTAATTTTTATCTTAGGGAATAGGGAATAGGGAATAGGGAATGGGGGACACACAAAAAACAATAAAATCCAGTCCCCTCCCCTTACAAGGGGAAGGTTAGGGTGGGGTCAAACAATAGTTGATACACTAACTTTAGCTCGATAAAGTAGCTTTTCGCCTTGTACATAGCCTGTGTAACGTACTCTCACCGTTGCGCCTGGTTCTGCTGTCCCTTCGATTAATTGGTGTATTTGGGGATTATATGCTACCTCTGCTCCCACAGGGGCGATCGCCTCTATTCCCCACTCCTGTAACAGTCTTTCTAAAGGTTTCTGCACCAAAGGGAGAATTTTAATTGCAGCTAGCTGGGGATTTTCCTCAGCTTTATAGGCTACTGTGGGCCATTGTAATAATAAAGATTCCAGTAGTTGTAAACTCGACTGCTGGAACTCCTGTATTAACATTTCTCGCTGTTGTTCTAATTGCTGTTGCGATCGCAGGTACTCTGTTTTTAATGCTTCTATCTCCGTTTGTCCACGGGGTAGGTCATCCTGAGTAGTCACCGGTGAAAAAGTCTCTATTAATTCAGCCAATGAAATCTTCAGCACTGGGGATAACTTCAGCAGTACATCCACCCGCATCTGTGTTAATTTCCCTTGTCGCAGCCGTAAAATTTGCCGTTCTGAAACACTAGCATCACGACTTAATGCTTTAAAACTAGGAATATTTACACGCTGCATCAAATTTTGCAGCTTTTGGGTGTGATTACTCATTGGTTAAGCAGTGACATATTTAACTTATATACCATGGGCGGGCAGGATGCCCACCCCACAAAAGTTTAATATAATTCAAATATGCAACCTAGATATTTTTCAGGTTATCTCCCCAGTCAGCAGTCCTTATTCTTCCAGTAAACTTCTCAACATCCAAGCTGTTTTCTCATGAACTTGCATCCGTTGAGTTAATAAATCGGCGGTGGGTTCGTCGTTCACCTCTTCCAGTACGGGAAAAATAGAGCGTGCGGTTCTGACTACTGCTTCTTGTCCTTCCACCAGCAAGCTAATCATTTCCTTAGCTTTAGGAACTCCCGCAGTTTCTGCAATTGAACTGAGTTTAGCATATTCGCTGTAGGTTCCCGGTGCTGGGTATCCCAAGGCTCTAATCCTTTCTGCAATTAAGTCTACTGCTAAAGCGAGTTCTGTATACTGTGTCTCAAACATTAAATGTAACGTTTGGAACATTGGACCGGTAACGTTCCAATGAAAGTTATGGGTTTTGAGATACAGTGTATAAGTGTCAGCCAATAAACGAGATAATCCCTCGGCAATTTTCGCTCTACTCGCGTCGTCAATACCGATATTGACACTTTTAGCTGTTGCTTGAGATGACATATTTTTCTCCTCTTTACTTATATGTTTTACAAAGCTAACATCTATCCCATTATGCTAAGTGCATCTTCAGCACCCCGGGTGTAGCTTTACGGACTCTGGCCTTGATTGTTACTTTACCTAAGCGTTGACAAGCTTCATAACGGTGACAACCGGAAAAACCATAATACTGTCCCTCCACTTCTAGGACATCGATGGGTTCTTGTTGTCCAATCGCCGCAATAGACTCCATTAAGGCTTGGACTTTATCAGGGTCGTTGACACGGGGTAAAGGGCGCTTGATTTGATTTAAGGGGATTTCTTCAACTCTCATCATCCTTCTTTCCTCTCCTGCCTTAATCATAGTCGTTATGACTTTGATTTACAATTAAGTTGAGTAAAAAATTGTAAATGTAAATGTATATTAAATAACTACTTACCGTAAAGTAGGCGATCGCCTTGACAAAAGTTAAAAAAACGGGTGTTAAGTCATGCGATCGGATAAAATCCAGGATACACGAGTATATTTTCGTCAATAGTCTATTTTTTGCTGTATAATAGTTCTAAATCACATATTAAAGTGATTTACCATAGTAGTCATATAAATCACTTGCGGTAACAAGTATTGATTTCCGTTGTTGATCCTGCGACGGTGTATTTCACGGTTAGCTTTAACCCAGATGTCCATCCTGACAACTGCTTTATCTTGAGTCGAATAAGCGAGAATATACCCGCAAGTGATATTTTTTTATTATCTACTACAGACAAAGTGCCAAAAAAATCCCACTTATTTCTCCAGCGCAGTCCTGAGTTGTTGCGAGAAAAATTTTACTCTCTCAAACAACCAGTAGAGATAGCTGACCTTTTAGAAATTTCTTATTCTCGTCTGATTTATCATATATATCTGGTTACACCTGAAGAGCGTTATAAAACCTTTGGTATACCTAAAAAGTCTGGTGGTATCCGTCAAATAACAACTCCCATAACTGCGCTGAAAATTATCCAAAGCAAACTGAATCAAGTTTTACAAGCAGTTTATGACATCAAACCATCAGTACATGGCTTTGTCATGGGCAAAAATATTGTTACCAATGCTCAAGCTCATGTCAAAAAACGCTATGTTCTCAATATTGATTTAAAAGATTTTTTCCCTAGTATTAATTTTGGTCGGGTGCGGGGTATGTTCATGGCTACCCCCTACGGATTACATCCAGAAGTTGCTACAGTTTTAGCTCAAATTTGCTGTCATAACAATCACTTACCTCAAGGTGCGCCAACCTCACCAATCATTAGTAATATGATTTGTGGCAAGATGGATAGTCAATTACAGAGGTTGGCTAAAGATTGTAAAGCAACTTATACCAGATATGCCGATGATATTACTTTCTCAACAACTTTATCTCAATTCCCTAGAGATTTGGCATATATAACTAATGATGAAGATGGAGAAAAATTAGTTATTGGCAATAGTCTATTAAACATCATTAATACCAATGGGTTTGAAATCAATCAAAGTAAAGTCAGATTACAAACCAGGGGAAATCATCAAGAAGTTACAGGGTTAACAACCAATGTTTTTCCTAACGTTGACCGTACTTACGTGCGTCAAGTTCGCGCTATGCTCCACGCTTGGGCTAAGTTTGGACTTGAAGCTGCGGAGAAAGAATATTTATCTAAATATGAATTTAAAAATAGATTACCCCAGAAGGCAAAACCAACTTTTAAGCAAGTCCTGCGGGGGAAAATAGAGTTCATTGGAGTAGTCAAAGGTAAGGATGATCTAATATATAGAAAGTATCTAAAGCAGTATAAAAGTCTTATTAGTTTTGATTTGTAGTAAAAATAAATGAGGATTTGACGATGGAAGCAAATTATTTAAAAGAAATTGAGGATCTTAAAGAGAAAATCAAAAAATTAGAAAATTATATTAAAGTTAAAGATTATGAATATTATAATCAAGTTAAAAAATATATGTCAGAAATTGACTATTATAGTTTCGACTATCTGAAAAAGAATCTGGATGTGAGAGAACAACTGGAATTCGATTACAGAATGATGGTGAGAGCTAGGATAAAAAACGATTTTTTAGAGTTTTGCCGCTATGCTTATTATCAAATTGAATTGATGACTAAAGTGTTAATAAAATATAAACAAGATAAAGGTGAAGATATAAGATTGAAGGATAATAGTTCCCCTGATACACATCAAAAAAAGCTAAAATTTTGTTTAGAATCGATTCCAGGTAATAACAAAGAAAATGATAATAAAAGACCAAGTGATAAAGAACACATCGGGCAAAATTTTCACAATATCAAGGAAACTATTTACAATATTAGAGATTTGAGAAATATTGTCAGTCATAGAGGTTCTGCTCATCTTGATATAGAGTCTCGTATAAAAAATTATGAAAATAATAACAGATATTCTGACAGATAATTATTTGTTCAAAAAACATTATTTAGACAATATGTTAATTGTCATTTTTTTTATGTGGAGTTAAAGGTATGACTATTAGTTTTCTGCTATGGAACTCGGTAATTAAGAGCGAAGAAGAAAAAGACACTAAAAAGAAGTTATGCGAAATATTGTCAAACTATGGAGCTAAAGGAGCTAAAGTAGAAAATTCATCTTCCTACAAAAGTGACAAAGGAACAATATTTACTTTTGAAATAGAAAATATAGATGATGAAAAGACAATATGTAACAACATAGCAAACCAACAAATCACATATAATCCGTCTTTAACCAACTTCAAACTACGACCACAATTTTATCATGAAATTCAAATCAATAGTACATCTGAATTTATAGTATATAAATCTGAGAACGAAAAAGAACAAGAACAAGAATTTAAACGAGAATGTGAAAAAATTATTTGTGAACAAAATGTTGTTAAGAAGGTCAGAATACGTGATCATGGCGTAACTTTTGTAGAGTTATATAAAAAGGAACACGCAGAACTTTTAATTAACTATATAAATGATATGGCTAGGTCTAAGTCTAATTCTAAATTGAACGCATCCTTCACTAAGAATAGAGCAACTACACAGAACCTATACGATTTTTATCAAAAAAGTGATTATGATTCAGTTACTAAGAACTTAAGAATTTTTATTACTGAAATATGTAAATTACTGAAGTAGATCCATACATCCAGAATGAAAGTGATAAAATGAATTAAATAACGATCCAAACAAATGTAAGGATATCAAAGAGGTGCTCTCTTGGTTTGTCCAAGAAGTTTATAAGAGAATTGATAAAATTTCTCATCAAAATTAACAATAGTTATTTTAATTTTCAAACTAAACTAACAGTTTATGATAACAGAGAAATTGGTGGCTATTGATTTATTTGCTGGTGCTGGAGGGTTTAGTTTAGGGTTTGAAATGGCCGGTTTTGTTGTACCTATATCAGTTGAAATAGATGCTTGGGCTTGTGATACGCTGCGTTATAACCACCCACAAATGACCGTGATTCAAAATGATATTCGTGAATTGAATACCTTAACTACTGTAAAAGAAATTTGTCTTTACAACCCGGATATTATTATTGGCGGTCCACCATGTCAAGGTTTTAGCATTGCTGGACCAGCACAAAAAGACCCGAATGATCCAAGAAATACTTTATTTATTAACTTTGCTCAGTGGATAAGTTTTCTTCAACCTAAAGCGTTTGTGATGGAGAACGTTAAAGGTTTACTATCACGAAAAAATACTGATGGCGTTAACGTAATAGACCTTATTAGCAATAAGTTTGCAGAAATGGGATATTTTGTAGAAATATGGTTACTCAATTCTGCTGAATACGGTGTACCACAAAGTTGGTTAATTGAAGAATAATTACTTATTTTTTGCGAACTATTGTGGGGTGGACAGGAAAGCCCGCTCTACCGTACCCACTTAGATGAAGTCTGCTGTAAGTGATTACTCACCTTCTGCATCCATCTCTTGTATATTGAAAATTGGTAACTCTGTCTCCACTTCTAAAGAGTTGGATTTTTCTAACTCTGTTGGTTGTGGAAATTCCGTAGCTGCAAATAATTCACTGTTAATTACTTCCGCAAATAAGGAAGATAAACTAGGATATAAATCTACAGTAGCATCTAAAACCCAGAGTAAATCAAGCAATTCACCATCAAATTGCCAAGTTTGAGGACGAATATCATCCAAAGGTGAGGACTTTTTACCAGCACCGTCTCTCATCCTATAAGCTAACCAGGACTTGACAACTTCTAAACCTGAAACACTAAAATTATAAACTTCTGGGCGGACATTTTCAAATACACCTCTACCAACTTTTAATTCTTGTGTACCCACATCATAAGAAAATTCTGTGGGATAATCATTGACTGTATTGGGTATTCCTACTTGACAACGAACTTTACCAATAGGAATTTTACCTGGTTTTTTACCACTGGGAACAAACCTTTCACCATAGGTATGTAACCAAACTAAAGTGCGTCCTATTTCCACTACTTTAATAAATAAATCCCTATTTTTAGTAATGGGAATCCTTGGTCCAGGTGTTTCTAGTTCATGCCAAAATTCTTTGACATATTTGGGAGTTGCTAGTATAGCATAACAATAAGCAAAAAAATCTTCTGGGTGAATATTGCAATTGAGTATATTACTAATAACTTCTAAAACTCCAGGCGTAATATTAGGTTGATTAGCTTGCGAATTTCTCCAGAGAGGGATAATATCTTTTGCTCCACGTCCACAAAAATAGTCTAAATCAGGAATTTGTGAAGTGATTACAGATGACTGACCGTGACCTAAAACTTTAGTTAATAAACTTGTCATATAAACTTGCTGATCACTGTGAGAACGTCGTAAATTTGGTCTAGGGCGATCGCACAATCTATTATCTAATAAAGCCCACTGACGATCAAAACTGCGATAAGCATAACGAATTGGTTCTACAGGTAAATCCTTAGATAATAAATTAGCAATGGGAGCTAATAAATTTCCTTTATCTTCTAAAGATGAATACTGTTTACTAATTTTTCTAGCATCTGTTTCTTTAAACAGTTTTTTCTGTATCCCCGGCGATTTACTAGCATTAATCAAAGTTTGCCAACGTTTATGTAAAACTTCCTTGTTTTCACCAATAGTCCATTTTCTTTTAAATTGAATACCATTTTCTTGCCAAGGAAATAAATCAGTTAACTTTGCCCAATTCCAATAATGTGTATCACTAACAGGTAAAAATAAATCAGTCCAATTATTAGGACATTCACGCCATTGTAAATCTTTAAAAGAGTGAATATTATCTAAAATTGCTAGTTTTTCTTGAGTTGTACCATCAATTCTGGTAAAATGAACTTTAGCAGCAACTTCAGGTTGAGGTTGGTTGTAACAAACCCCAATAGCAATAGCCACAGGAGTTTGAATTGCAAACACATTATCTGTTTTTCTAGCCCCTAAATTATCACCTTCCAAATCAATAATCCATAGTTCATCAAACGTTTGACGCATCACCTTACGCATTCCCGCAAATCCAGGACCACGCAAATAGGAAGAAGCTGTAATAAAACTGATAATTCCGGCTTTATTTTCTGTGTTAGCTTCAAATACTTTCCACAAAGCCCATCGCCAAAAATAAACATAGTCATTATATAAATTTTTAGCATGAACACCATAACCCATTTCTGTTAATGGTTCTAGAAAATCCTCTAAAATCGGACGTTTTTTAATTAATCGCCGATTTTCATCTACCTTTTGTTCATCATCTCCAAATCTAACCCAGCCACCCTTTCTTTTTTGATTAATTAAATCATCTTCATCAATTGTTTGACGGTTATAAGGTGGATTCCCTAAGCAAACCATCACCGGTGTATTCTGTTTAATTTTTTGAGCGCGTTTATATTCTTGACCTAAAGATTTGTAAATTAAAGGTAAATTGCCACTTAATTCAGCATAGGGAGATTCTAAAGTATCACTCAAATAAACATGAACACCATTTTCAGGTAAAGTACCACCTTCACTTAAAATCTGTTGAGTGAGACGTAAATGAGCAACAGCATAAGGCCCAACTAAGATTTCAAAAGCGTGAATATTTGCTGCTGCATTTGTAGCAGCAGAAACTCTCATTCCTTTTCCTCTTAAATTACTAATTTGATCCAGTCCATGTTTAATAGCTGTTAAAATATAAGTTCCTGTACCACAAGCAGGATCTAAAGTAATAACTTTATCATCTACAAAGGAAAATTCAGCATCAAAATGCTCTCCTAATAATTCAGCTACTAATCTTACTTGTGTTTTAATAACAGGAATAGGAGTATAATAAACGCCTCTTTCTTTTCTCATCTTTGGATCATATTGAGCCAAAAAATCCTCATAAAAATATAACCAAGGGTCTTCAGAATCATTTTCATTTAGTGCTGTAATATCAATAGCTGCAATTATTCTTTCTAATAGACTTACAGAAACTTCTATTTGTTCACGTGCTTCTTCATCACCTAAGATTTTTAAAGCATCAGCTAGTAAATTATGACCAGTTCTAATAGTTTTAACAGCTTGTGGTAAAGATAGATCATCAGCACCCGAAAACCTGGCTAATAAAAGTGCATAGGTTAAGGTTTGAGCATAAGCATCTGCAAATTGTGGATTATCTGCATCAGGAAACAAATAATGTCGCCAATCTTTAGCTAATTGACTTAAATTAGATTCAGGATTCTCCAGAGCATTTAAAACATCTGTTCTTAACAAACGACAAATAGGCGCAAGCATTTCAGCAAGAGCTTTTGGTGTTGAAGGAACAATTGGATACCAATTGAAAAAATCTCGTAATAATGTTAGTAAATCATTAGCATTTTGAGAACTAATAGCTGATCCACCCTTGCAAGTAATATCTCCTGAAAATTTAATGATCTTTCCGACCTTTTCACCTGTGCGATACAGTCCCCAATTATTGCCATCTGTGTAAATCACATTTGGGATATTTTTAAACTTTTCCCACTGTTGTTTATCATCTCCTTTTAATTTACTAGGATCTGCGCCCTTTCCCGGTGCTTTTAGTTCAATATGTCCAATTAAAAGACCATTAATCGTTATTCCCATATCTGGTCTTCCTGAAAGTAGCTTTTCTTGTACCTCAGTAACTACTACAATAGATAAATTCAGAATATTTGCTGCTAATTTTAACAAATTTTCTATAGGTGATTTCAGTTGATCTTCAGCACCGAAAGAGACAGAAGAAAGTGAGAATTTATTAGTTAATTCCTTGGCATAAGCTTGAAGACTCGATAAAAATTGACTCTCATGATTATTCGCCATATTCATAAAAAAAATAACAATTATTGATACATCATCTATGTATCCAAACATTTTATAATGATTTGTCATTCATAGAATAATATACAAAAAAATTAATAATTATATTACTTTTTAATAAAAATAATTTTGTAATATTTGTGCTTGTAAATTTTACACCCCCTGTCATCTGAGTTAGGTACAATAGAGCGTCCAGGATGCCCACACCAAAAGATTTATGATATTGTGGATCAAAATTAGTCAGCCAAATATTACCCCGTTTAGGGACAGAAGAACTAATAATCAATCAAGTCTCCTGTCTGTAATTCTTGCCATTCTTGATTGTGGTGGTAGTGCATTAACATTAGATGAGCATATAATTAATTATTGTTAATACTTACCAACTACTCACCATCTCTTGATTATGAACCAAGCCAAAACAGGAATACTGGAAAAGTTCGTCAACACAGTTATGGGGGTCAAACCTGGTAAACAAAACCCCCCCAACACCTCAACAGCGACCACACAAGAACTAGATATCAACGCAGTTTTAGTTTATAAACTAGGGACTATCCTACAAATAGCAGTGATGATTCTTGTGTTGCTGGGAATGGAAAAATTAATCATATTCATTGATCATAATTCCGGTTTCCCCAGTTGGGTTAGCACTGCATTAACCGCATTATTTTTTGCCGTCTTAAGTATCCGTTCCCGGATTTTTTCCCTTTTAGATAATACTCGTTCTCGTACCACCTATGACCAAGTAATTAGACCCAGATGGTCTCCCCCACCTTTAGCATTTCCCATCGTTTGGATGATCATAGCAGTTTTGCGGGTGATTTCCTCTGTATTAGTTTGGCAAACAATGAATCACCAATTTTTGGTATTACCTCTAATTCTGTTTGTGGTACATCTAGCTTTAGGGGATACTTGGAATACAATTTTTACCGTAGAACGGAGATTAGGCGCTGCTGTTCCGGTGGTGATTTTAGGTCCTTGGTTGTCTGCGCTAGTGGTGACAGCAATTTATTGGGAAACTAATCCTTTAGCAGGGATGATTTTATCATTTTCCTGTGTTTGGTTAACTGTAGCTGCTGTACTAGTGTGGAGAATTTGGCAATTAAACGGCTCTGAGCCATTGTATCCCTTAAAGCTTGCATCTGGGGAGAAATAAATAATGAAAATTTACCTGGGAAAACAAGGGACAATCTCACTTCATTTTTGAGTAGTGGATTCAAGATACCTGAAAAAAGGTAGAGAAAAATTATTCTCTACCTCTTATTTGAATAATTTAAAATATTTGATAATTTCCTTTATAATGAGTGTGAAATTATGTTGTAGTATTCGCCTCAAAAATATTACTTTTTATCACATCCAAATTTAATTCTTGACCATTCTTATTTTTAACCTGATGATTTTTCTGAGGTGGTAAAAGTTCCTCTCCTTTATATTCTAGTAATTCTAAAACCCGTCTCAAACCAATTTTTAAATATTCTTCCTGTAGTTCAATACTGATAGATTTTCTCCCTAATCGTTTAGCTACCGCAGCAGTTGTAAAAGTACCAGCAAAGGGGTCAAGTATTAAACTTCCCTCATGACTACTTGCTAAAATAATTCTTTCTAGTAATGACTCCGGTTTTTGTGAAGGATGGTTTTCATATTCCGCCATGCGATATCTCACACGGGGAAAATACCAAGCATTACCGGGTACTTTTTCCGCATTATAAGGAGTAGGTACAGATTTTCTGTAATCGATTAATTTACGTTCTGCGCCTGTTTTGGCGGCAATTTTAATATTATCACTATTAAAAATATAATTGTTTTTATTTTTGACGCAATGGAGAATGGGTTCATACATTGAACCAAAGTATTTTGTAGCTTGTACTCCGGAGCTATCATAATGCCATATGATGCGACTGAGAATAGTTAACTTTTTTCTCAGGTAAATGTCAAAATAAGGCATTGCTTGGGTGCTAGTCATGAGATAAATTGTCCCATTTGGTTTGAGAATGCGAATACACTGATCAAGCCATTGATATGACCAATTTAAATATTCTGCTTCTGATTCCCATTTATCATGGAAATTGCTAAATTTCTTACCTATGTTATAGGGAGGATCAATAAAGATTAAATCTACGGAATCTGTAGGAATATATTTTGATAAGGTGCTGATAGTATCACCATGAAAAATGGTATGTTGTTGATTTTGGTAGCGCTCAATCATAATTATCCTTGACAACTTTACCATGTTTACATAAACATACGTGAAAAACTTTAGGTAAGAATTAATTCTCTACCACTTCAGTCCTTTGTACGTGATGTTAAATAAAAGCTATACCCAGCAAACTGCTGCTTGTTAACCAACTAATTCACACTAACTCAGCAGCTAAAAGCCTACCTTGGACTGGTTCATACTCATCTTCCAGTAACCATAACTTAGCAGCTTCATAATTATGACTAGAAAATATAACCTTATCACCCTGTTTGGGATCATAAATTTGACAGTTTCCCTCACTGTCGCAAAGCAATAAAAGAATATATGGAGGTGATAACATCGGATCAATCCATACTTCTGTAAATTCCCAGTTATTCTTTACTAGGTCTGGTGCGGGGGATGACGTGGTATTGGTTGTCTGCATTGATTTTCATCTCGCCATAGTAAAGTGGAACACGGCTACCATCTGGACTAATTCTATAACCTATTGGTTCAGTAAAAAACATTCCATAACGTTCATATTGTCGAATGGTGCCGATAAACTCGCCTTCTTCTATTATGCACTGTGCAACTTGATTCATCGTATTTTGATCATTAAACACATGAGCAGCGATTCCTTTTTTCAGAAGTCTTTGCATTTGGGGTGTTCCTGGTAAGTGCTTGGTAATATGTCTAAGGTCAAGGACTATTTGACGATTAATTAAATTTGATTTCATTTAATTTTTACAGCCTAAGTTGACATAACAAACTTACTGATGTGTAGATATCGGGCAAAATGCTATACATGGGACAAGCCCGTTATGATAGGTAGTGATACTACTATTGGAATGTCAAAAAGTATGACTTATATTACCGCTTCATTGACATAAAAAAATCTCCCACACACTAGGAGAAATGAAAATGTCAGCGATTATGACCTTGTGGTACCTAAGCTGTGACTATATCTTTTATTGTTATGATTGCCTCTGCTATCCCTTTATAAAATTGACTTTATACATTTATCTTTACTAATTGTTGTAGTTTATAATGACACTCTGACGGGGTGACAAAAACCTTTGAATTAAATACGCAGCAAGGGTTTTGAAGGTTTGCGCCTTGAAAAAGTAAACATCATTTTCTGGCTTTATTGATTCTATTCTCAATAACTAAACCCCACAAGTCTCATTTTTATGTTGGAATAGGTTTCCAATTTGTTTTAATCTTTTCAAGGCTGACTCTTTCATAATCCTTATTCCATAATGGTTTGAGCCTAAGTTGTCACCCCTTCAGAATGACACTATAATAGCATAATAAAGTTATACATAGATAATTCATTGAAATTATAATGTACAAAATTTACAAAATTGATGCCAAAGAAAAAGAAACAGTTTTAATACAACTCAAACCGAAGAATAGCTGGCGGCGTATCACATATGCTGTGGTATCTGAAAAACTACATAATACAGCAAATGAAATTTTGTACAAAAGAGGATTGTATTTTTTAGACTACCTCAATTTTATTTCTGATGACAAAAGTACAAAATTTGTTTTACTGACACAAGATGAAACAGTGCAGGAATTAATTTCCAGCCTTTTGGATAAAGATACTTCTTATTTAAGATGCTCTCATTACGTTTTTGCAGGTACGTCTTGGATTCCGTCTATTAAACAATTCGCTCTAGAATTTCCTGAACTCCATGAAATACTATTAGACCGTATTAAGCCTGAAAGTGATTTTAGTGTTGACATTGAAGATACTACTATCGAGGATTGGTATGAACCAGATTACGGATATCACAGACCACAAACAAAGCTGGAGTATTATGGGTATGAACCAGATTACGAACTTCCTATAGATCAAGCTGAACGACTTTATGGAATACCTGATCCGAGATTAGTTGAAGATGACTAGTCCATAACAAAACCCTCCTTCCTTTCTCTTACACCTGGTGCTTCACAAAAAAAACGGTAGAGAACGGAAATTCCCCACCGCTGATTTCAGTTTGATAATTTCTAACTAGGAATCAACACCCTGAGTTAATAACTCGCGGCGCTGTTCAGCACTAACTTGAACGTTACCACTCTCGTCAACATCAACTAAGGCGGTATCACCATCCTTAATGCGACCAGAGAGAATTTCTTCAGCTAGGCTATCTTCTAACAAGCGCATGATAGCTCGACGTAATGGCCTAGCGCCGTAGCTGGGACTGTAACCCTCTTGAATCAGTCTGTCCTTAAAGCGATCGCTCACCTCTAAAGTGATACCCTTTTCAGTCAGACGACCAAATACTTCCTTGAGCATGATTTCGGCAATTTCGGTCACCTCAACCTTACTCAATTGACGGAAGACGATAATTTCATCCAGACGGTTGAGGAATTCAGGACGGAAGTACTGCTTGAGTTCTTCATTAACCAGAGAGCGAATGCGGTTGTATTGAGTCTCAGTCGCATCATCAGCGAATTCAAAGCCGATACCGCCGCCGCCTTTTTCAATTACCTTAGAACCTATGTTAGAAGTCAGAATTAACAAAGTGTTCTTAAAGTCCACCGTTCGACCTTTCGCATCTGTTAACCGTCCGTCTTCGAGAATTTGCAGCAGCATATTGAAGACATCGGGGTGAGCTTTTTCGATTTCGTCGAATAGCACCACAGTATAGGGTCGGCGACGCACAGCTTCAGTTAACTGACCGCCTTCGTTGTAACCAACATAACCAGGAGGCGAACCAATCAACTTACTAACGGTGTGGCGTTCCATGTATTCCGACATATCCAGGCGAATCATTGCTTCTTCAGAACCGAAGAAGTAGGAAGCCAAGGACTTAGCCAACTCAGTTTTACCCACCCCAGTTGGACCGGAGAAGACAAAACTAGCGATGGGTCGATTGGGATTCTTCAAACCGACACGAGCGCGGCGAATGGCACGGGAAACAGCTTTGACCGCATCTTCTTGACCGATTAACCGCTGATGTAAGGTATCTTCCATGTGCAGCAGCTTTTCGGATTCTGATTCCGTGAGCTTGTTCACTGGTACGCCAGTCCAGGAAGCCACAATGTGAGCAATGTCCTCTTCGCCGACTACAGGCTCAACCGCTGGGCCCCGGGTGCTATCACTTGGGCTGGTAGAGGTATTAGTTTTACCTTGGGCGATGGCGCGAATTTCGGCTTTGATTTCCATTTCGCGATCGCGCAGTTCCCCGGCTTTATCAAAGTCTTGAGAGCGGACAGCTTCGTCTTTTTCTTTTAAGATTTGCCGTAGTTCTTTGTCTAACTCTTTAGCTGCGGGTGGTAATTGGGAGTTCATTAAACGTACCCTAGAACCAGCCTCGTCAATTAAATCGATAGCCTTATCTGGTAGATAGCGATCGCTAATGTAACGGTCAGATAATTTTGCCGCCGCCACCAAAGCCTCATCAGAGATTTTCAGCTTGTGGTGTTGCTCATAGCGTTCGCGCAACCCGTGCAGGATTTCAATGGTTTCATCTACAGAAGGTTCTCCCACCATCACCGGTTGGAAGCGTCGCTCTAGGGCTGCATCTCGCTCAATGTGCTTGCGGTACTCATCTAAAGTAGTAGCGCCAATACACTGTAACTCACCCCTAGCCAAAGCCGGCTTGAGGATATTAGCTGCATCAATAGCCCCTTCTGCAGCACCAGCACCGATGAGAGTGTGTACCTCGTCAATTACCAGGATGACATTACCCGCCGAGCGGATTTCATCCATGATTTTCTTGAGGCGTTCTTCAAACTCACCCCGGTACTTGGTACCTGCTACTAGCAAGCCGATATCTAGGGTTACTACCCGCTTATCTTCTAGGATGTCGGGAACATCCCTGTTAGCTATGCGGGATGCTAGACCTTCGGCGATCGCTGTTTTCCCTACCCCTGGTTCACCGATTAATACTGGATTATTTTTAGTCCGGCGGCCCAAAATTTGGATCACCCGCTCAATTTCTTTAGCGCGTCCTACAACTGGGTCTAGCTTGTTGTCCGTCGCCATTTGGGTTAAGTTCGAGCCAAACTCATCCAAGGTGGGAGTTTTGGTGCGTCCCGATGGCCCTGTGGCTGAAACCTCTGCTGTTTCTCCGAGCATTCGGATCACTTGGGTTCGTACCTTAGATAAATCTACCCCTAGGTTTTCTAGCACCCTGGCTGCTACACCTTCCCCTTCCCGGATCAGGCCCAACAGCAGATGCTCGGTGCCAATGTAGTTATGCCCTAATTGGCGCGCTTCTTCCAAGGATAGCTCTAGTACACGCTTTGCCCGTGGCGTAAACGGAATTTCCACGGCCACAAAGCCCGAACCCCGGCCTATGATTTTTTCTACCTCAATCCGGGCATCTTTGAGATTGACACCCATTGATTTCAACACTTTAGCCGCAACTCCCGTACCTTCCCCAATCAGACCTAGGAGGATCTGTTCGGTTCCCACGAAGTTGTGACCTAAGCGGCGGGCCTCTTCTTGGGCCAGCATGATTACCTTAATGGCTTTTTCTGTGAAGCGTTCAAACATGGCATTTTTCCCATCACCTGCGTCGTGCCGGTATGCTGATTTTAGCACAGGCTCTGCTTTTGGATGCCTGTATAAAGATTATAGGCCACGAAAAAATTTCGCCCCACATCCTGGCTTAATTGTTAGTTTTTTATTACTTGTTTTATGGTTGCTATACTTAGGAGCTTGATTTTACTAGTGTTTCCCTGCTTTACAACTATCCAGCAAGCCGCTATGCTTAGGCTTTTATTTAACTATTTCCAAATATAGACTTATAACATACTTATCAGTCTCTATTCAAGAATATGCTGGAATAATAATTTATTTTAACTTTAAAAAAGTTATTGATTAAATATTTTAATATTACATGGCAGCAAAAACATAAATTTTTTCTGGCTAATGTGATGCTCATCCCGGTTTAGCTAGGCATAATCACCCATGAGTCAACCCATTTGCCAAAAAGATTTCCTTAACCCATAGACCACAGTAGTATGCCAATTCTCCAAAGTTTCTGCAAATTGGGGAGATTGTAAATCTGACAGCCACAACACTAGAGCATCCTCTCCATTATCCTGGTAATAACCCCGCCGCCGTCCGGCTATCTTAAAGCCAAATTTTTCATATAAGGATATGGCCGCCAAATTAGAAGCGCGGACTTCCAGGGTGGCCCGCTCCAGTCCGCGATCGCTTGCGGTTTGAAGTAGAGAATACAGTAAAGCCTGTCCCAAACCTTGACGGTGATATTGGGGATGAATTGCCAAAATTGTAATGTGTGCCTCTTCTAAGATTGCCCAAAAGCACCCCATTCCTAGCAGTTTTGACCCATAAACTGGGGAAAATAAACCTAATAATTCACTGTTGGGACTGTTTAACTCTCGTTGATAGCCATCCATAGTCCACAGACCGCCAAAACAGGCTTGATCTAGTTCCAGGATGGCAGTTAGATCATTTAAAGTCAGGGATTTCAGTTTTAAGTCTAATAAGATCACGTTAATGGCCAATGGGTAAATAAATATGAAGATTGAAACATCCTTGAGGGGAAAAAAGCGCCGTTAACTGAACCTAGGCATATCTCCTGTTTCCACCCTATTTTGGTTAAACTGAAAATCGGGACGCTGAATGACCCCACGCCCAAAAAAATTTCAACTTTGAGCAAGGACAATTTATAAGAACTATGGTATCCACTCACCCCACTGGCGTTCAATATGCTGGTAGTCAATATTTACCTCAAATTCAAGGACGTGAAAACATCAATGTTTCCCCCAACCAGGAACTTTTACCAGTTACCGCCAAACTTAACAGTCAGGACATCCTAGAAATTGGTGGGTGTGATGTCAAAACCCTGGTGGAGCAGTTTGGTTCACCTTTGTATATTTTAGATGAAGAAACCCTGCGTTTAGCTTGTCAGCAATATCGAGATACATATAAAAAATATTACCAGGGTGAATCTCAGGTACTATACGCATCCAAGGCGTGGAACTGTCTAGCAGTTTGCGCGATCGCTGCATCGGAAGGATTAGGTATAGATGTAGTTTCGGGAGGGGAATTATATACAGCCATAAGTGCCGGTGTGAACCCGGATAAACTCTACCTCCATGGCAATAATAAATCTCATGAAGAACTGCTTTTAGCTATAGAGTCTGGTAGCACCATTGTGGCAGATAACTGGCAAGAACTGCATACCTTGGTGAAGATGGCAGAACAAGCACCGGGGACATCCACTCCCATCCGGGTGATGTTGCGGTTAACCCCAGGAATTGAATGCCATACCCACGAATACATTCGCACGGGACATTTAGATAGTAAATTTGGCTTTGACCCCAATGATTTGGACGAAGTATTTACCTTTGTCAGTCAGCAACCTTCTTTAAACTGCGTTGGGTTACATGCTCACATTGGTTCCCAAATTTTTGAACGCCAACCCCATCGAGATTTGGCTGCTGTCATGGTGCAGTGGTTAAAAAAGGCGGCAAATTATGGTTTAAGCGTCACAGAATTAAATGTGGGCGGTGGTTTAGGAATTAGGTACACTGAATCTGATGATCCCCCCAGTATTACAGAATGGGTGAAGGCGATTTGTGAAGTTATACAAGCAGCTTGTACTGCCGAAAATATTCCTTTACCAAAATTGTTGTGTGAACCAGGGCGATCGCTGATTGCCACAGCGTGCGTCACCGCCTATACTATGGGATCATCAAAGGTTGTGCCCGACATTCGTACCTACGTGACAGTTGACGGTGGGATGTCTGATAATCCCCGACCCATTACTTACCAGTCAGTTTATCGAGCAGTAGTCGCTAACAAGATGTCTGCTCCCCTCACCCAAACAGTGACAATAGCTGGTAAGCATTGTGAATCAGGGGATATTCTGATTAAAAATGCCCAACTGCCGGAAACTCAACCAGGGGATATACTCGTAATCATGGGGACTGGTGCGTACAATTACAGTATGTCATCAAACTATAATCGCTTACCCCGCCCGGCTGCCGTTGTGGTAGCCAATGGGGAAGCAAATTTAATTTTGCGCCGCGAAAGTTATCAGGACTTGATTCGACAAGATTGTCTCCCAGACAGGCTCAACGTGCAGAACTAATAACCGGTTTGTATAGTCACTAGCTAGGAAAATATCACTAATAGCTAATGACTCAACACTTGCTGTTTCCTCAAGGGTTAACCTTTGGGGCATGAAAATAACAGCAAAATGACAGAATATTGAGGGATAACAAAGAGTAATCCAGATGTCATGAGAGATTGGTGGAAGCAATGGCTGACAAACCTGGGATGGTCGCAGTCCTTGCTGCTTGGGACTCTGGATATCTTGTTGGTGTTAGCGCTGACCTACATGATACTAGTTATTATTAGTGAGCGCCGAACACTGTGGATGGTGCGGGGTTTTATTATCTTAATGCTAGCTTCAGCACTCAGTGGCAGAATGGGTTTCCCTCTGCTCAATTTTGTTCTGGAAAAGTTAGTGATTGGCTGCGCTGTAGCAATGGCCGTGGCTCTCCAATCTGAATTTCGCCGATTTTTGGAGCAGGTGGGACGCGGTGAATTTCAGCAGTTATTTAAACCATCCAGTTTAACCATCCCCAACTCTGATAGTGTAATTGATGAAATTGTAGATGCGGTCAAAGAACTTTCAAAAAACCGCATAGGGGCTTTGCTAATTTTGGAAACCACCGGTCCAATTCACGAGCGGGATTTTTCTGTCCCTGGAGTTAAGCTAAATGCTGATGTTTCTAAGGAACTTATACAGACGATTTTTCAGCCGAAAACTTTACTCCACGATGGGGCAACCTTAATCCGTGGCTCGCGTATTGTATCATCTGGTATAATTCTACCACTTTCGGGACGCACGGCCTCCCGCCAGTTGGGAACACGCCACCGGGCAGCCATGGGGATCACTGAGCGGGTAGAAAATTGTATCTGTGTGGTTGTATCAGAAGAAACGGGTTCTATTTCCTTAGCGGAACGAGGAACTCTCAATAGACCACTGACGATTAGGACACTCAAGGAGTCCTTAGAGGCTCGATTAGCGACAACTGTAGATCGGGAAGCTGTTGCTCCCAGTCTCTTAGGTTGGGGTCGTCAGATCGGTAGTAAAGCAATAGTAATAATTTCAGGTTTACTTGGATTACCATCGACCGCTTCTCGAAATAAAAAATGACAGCACAACAAACTCAACTGCAATTTTTACCTTCTGACTTAAAACGAGAACTACTGCCAAAACACGTTGCAGTGATTATGGATGGCAATGGTCGATGGGCTAAACGTCAAGGTCTACCCAGAATTATGGGACATAAGCGCGGAGTGGATGCCCTCAAGGACTTGTTGCGCTGTTGCAAAGACTGGGGGATTCAGGCACTAACGGCTTATGCTTTTTCTACCGAAAACTGGAAAAGACCTCAGGAAGAGGTAAATTTTTTGATGACTTTGTTTCAAAGGGTTCTCCGCCAAGAACTGCAGGAAATGCTCGAGGAGAATGTTCAAATCCAGTTTGTCGGGAATTTGGATGCTCTACCTCCATCGCTGCAAGCTGAAATCTCCCGCTCAATGGCAGAAACCCGCAATAATCACGGCATTCGGTTTACTGTAGCTACTAATTATGGGGGACGCCAGGAAATTTTACAAGCCTGCCGGGCGATCGCCCAAAAGGTACAGCAAGGTGTCCTTAAACCTGATGAAATTGATGAACAGTTGTTTGAGGCTCACCTCTACACAGCAGGAATTACTGACCCGGATTTATTAATCCGCACCAGTGGCGAAATGCGACTTTCTAATTTTCTGCTTTGGCAAATGGCTTACGGGGAAATTTATATTACTGATGCTCTGTGGCCAGATTTTAACCGGACTGAGTTTCACCGCGCTTTGTTTGCCTACCAGCAACGAGATCGGAGGTTTGGAAAGGTTTAGGTTAAGGAGATTATAGCAAAAGTAAAAACTTAAAATACTTACTCTGAAATGCTTCGTTAGTTTTATCATCTCCCCAGCGCCCTGTCCATTGCTATAAATGCCCGAACACTTAAGTTTTTAATAGTTTTTAATCACGAACCCCACAGGCACAGGGAACACAGAGGAAAAACATGGCTAATCACCATATTCTTGATTGGGATTTTGGAGATTGTCTTGCTATTCCATGGTAATATGTGTATGATTTATAACTGATATCAAAATACTATTTGTAACTTGATAGATTAAATTAAGAGAGCGGGAGAGTGGGAAAAAATGCTACCTCACCCCCTGACACAGAGAAATTTAGGAGTCTCAGACCGGTATGTGGGTGCATAGTTGGAATCGATGGCAAAAGCAGCCTTTAAAAAGATATATTGCGCTATTTTTAATAGTAGTGTGTTTAAGTAGTGCGATCGCCGCCTGTTCCCCTGGTAATAATGGTAACACCAGCAGAAAAGAACTAACCCTAGTGAGCTACGCTGTCACCCGTGCGGCGTACAAAAAGATTATTCCCCTATTTGTTAAATACTGGCGAGAAAAAACCGGAGAGATAGTCACCTTTGGCCAGAGCTACGGCGGGTCAGGCGCCCAAACCCGCGCCGTCATTGACGGTTTAGAAGCGGATATTGTCGCCCTAGCACTATCAGCAGACACTCAGCAACTCCAGGAAGCCGGGCTAATTAAACCAGGCTGGGAGAAAAAGACACCCAACGGCGACGGCATTGCCTACCGTTCCGTAGGGGTTATAGTTACCCGGGAAGGCAACCCCAAAAATATTCAAGACTGGGAAGACTTAGCCAGGGATGATGTCAGTGTGATTACTGCTAACCCCAAAACATCTGGTGGCGCTCGTTGGAATTACATGGCTTTGTGGGGAAGAGTGACCCAAACAGGCGGCACTGAAGAACAAGCCCAAGAATTTGTGACTAAGGTTTATGCTAACGTGCCCGTTTTACCGAGAGATGCCCGTGAAGCTACTGATGCTTTTTTCGCCCAAAAACAGGGAGATGTATTGATCAACTATGAGAACGAACTCATCTTAGCTAAACAACAGGGACAAAACTTACCCTACGTAATTCCCGACATTAATATCTCTATTGATAGTCCCATTGCCGTAGTTGATAGCTATGTTGATCAGCGAGGTAACCGGGAAGTAGCAGAAGCCTTTGTACAGTTTCTCTTTACCCCCGCAGCCCAGCGGGAATTTGCCAAAGTAGGCTTCCGACCGGTAGTACCAGAAGTAGTCGCGGAATTTGCCGATACTTATCCCCAAATCTCAAACCTGTTCACCATCGAGGATTTTGGCGGTTGGAGCCAAGTCAGCCCGAAATTCTTTGCCGATGGTGCAATCTTTGACGATATCCAAGCCAATATTGCCCGACCTTAGGGCTAAGTTCTATCCTGAAGCCATGACAGTTTCCAACTCACAGTCCACCTTCCCCTTCGCCCTGCAAAAGCTGAAGCGGTTTTCTTTACCCTGGGGCATCACCATTACCTATCTCTCTATAGTCCTGCTGTTACCTGTAGCAGCCTTGATGGTGCGGGCTGCAACCCTTTCCCCAGGAGAATTCTGGCGGCTAGCTACCGCTCCCGTTGCCCTGTCAACCTACACCATCACTTTTGGTACTGCCTTCTTGGCTGCCGCTATTAACTGCGTTGCTGGTACCGTTACTGCATGGGTGCTGGTGCGCTATGATTTCCCCTTTAAACGGGTTTTAGATGCCGTCATTGACCTGCCCTTTGCCCTACCCACAGCAGTTGCAGGTATTACTCTAGCTACTGTTTACAGTGAGCAGGGCTGGATTGGCTCATTTCTCTCCCCCTTGGGCATCAGAGTCTCCTTTACTCGCTTGGGGGTAGCGGTGGCAATGGTGTTTATTTCCGTGCCTTTTGTCGTTCGTAGCGTTCAGCCTGTATTGCAAGAGCTAGATTATACCATCGAAGAAGCTGCCTGGTCTCTGGGGGCTTCCCGCTGGGAAACTTGTTGGCGGGTGGTGCTACCACCACTTATACCTGCTATCCTCACGGGTACAACCCAAGCTTTTGCTAGGGCGGTGGGAGAATATGGCTCAGTGGTTTTGATTGCTGCTAATATTCCCTATCAAGACTTAATTGCCCCCATTTTAGTATTCCAACGCCTGGAACAAAACGACATAGCCGGGGCTACCGCGATTGGTACAGTATTACTGCTAATTTCCCTGGTACTGTTGCTCATGGTCAACTTACTGCAAGCTTGGAGGCAAAGTTATGACGGTTGAACCTAAATCTAGCCAGTCTTTACCAAGAGGGGTCAACTCCCAGAAGGATAGACAGTGGGGTAAATTTGCTTTGATTGCCGCAGTAATCACTTATTTAGCGCTGGTGTTACTTCTCCCGACCCTTTATGTATTCATTGGAGCCTTTAGCCGGGGTATCGCCCCGTTTTTCGCCACTCTTATCGACCCAGATTTTACTCAGGCTTTGCGCCTCACAGCCATGGCTGTGGCAGTAGCTGTACCACTAAATGTAATTTTTGGTTTGTGTGCAGCTTGGGTAATCGCCCGCCGGCGGTTTCGAGGGCGCACTTTGTTACTCAGTATTATTGACTTGCCATTTTCAATTTCCCCCATTGTCACAGGTTTAATGTTGGTTTCCCTCTACGGACGCAATGGGCTACTTGGATCTGTGCTACAGTCTCTGGACATCAAGATTATCTTTTCCTTCCCCGGTATTGCTCTGGCAACTATGATGGGGGGTATGCCTTTTGTGGCTCGTGAAGTCATCCCTATTTTGGAAGAAGTGGGAACTCAAGAAGAAGAAGCTGCCAAAACCTTGGGGGCTGGTGAATGGCAGACTTTCTGGCGGGTGACATTACCTTCTATTCGCTGGGGATTGTTCTATGGTATTATTCTGACCACGGCTCGCGCTATGGGAGAATATGGTGCTATTGCTGTCGTCTCTAGTAATTTAATTGGCCGTACCCAAACTCTGACTCTGTATGTGGAAGGGGCTTACCGCAATTACGATTCCCAAAGTGCTTTTGCAGCTTCGGTGGTTTTAGCGGGACTTGCTGGTGCAACGCTGCTGATTAAGGAGCTGTTTGAGCGTCGCATCCGGATAAAAGATCAAGAGAACAGTTAGTAATGCTGTGAAGTTTCTGTTTTTTCAATGATTTTGGCTCAGTATCGTCGAGCCTTGGTTAAAAGGTAATTTGGCTTTTTAACTTATCTATTTATTTATTGGCAAATATTAGTAACAAAGTATCAGCGAAAATAAATTATGATACCCATGATGTCAATTAACAACAGTCAGCACTTACAACTTAAACCTCTAGAAATTCCCTTGCGTCTGCTATTGGGTCCTGGTCCATCCAATGCCCATCCCGCTGTTCTTGAAGCTATGAATCACTCACTGGTGGGGCATCTTGACCCGGCTTTTCTGGAACTTATGGATGAGATTCAATCTCTGCTGCGCTATGTATGGCAGACAGAAAACCACCACACCATAGCAGTTAGTGGTACTGGTTCAGCGGCAATGGAAGCAACCATCGCCAATGCTACGGCACCAGGTGATGTAGTTTTGATTGGTGTAGCTGGTTACTTCGGTAATCGCCTTGTGGATATGGCTGGGCGATATGGTGCGGATGTGCGCACTATTACTAAGCCTTGGGGGCAAGTTTTCAGCCTTGATGAAATCCGCATGGCTGTAGAACAACATCGTCCGGCAATTCTGGCTTTGGTTCACGCTGAAACATCTACCGGAGCACGTCAACCTTTAGAAGGAGTGGCTGAGGTATGTCGTGAATTTGGGACTTTGCTGTTGGTAGATACGGTGACTAGTCTGGGCGGTGTGCCTATATTTTTAGATGCATGGGGAGTTGACTTAGCTTATAGTTGTAGTCAAAAAGGATTGGGTTGTTCTCCGGGTGCTTCACCTTTTACTATGAGCTCTCGTGCTGTAGACAAATTGCAGCAGCGCTCTACAAAGGTGACAAACTGGTATTTAGATATGTCATTATTGGGTAAATATTGGGGGAATGAACGCACCTATCACCACACAGCACCGATTAGTCTGTATTATGGCTTGCGGGAAGCACTGCGTTTAGTGGCAGAAGAGGGATTAGCTAATTGTTGGCAGCGTCATCAAGAAAATGCCGAGTATCTCTGGGAAGGCTTAGAAGATTTAGGATTAACTATGCACGTTGAGAAGGAGTATCGGTTACCAACTTTGACTACTGTGCGTATTCCTATGGGAGTAGATGGTAAAGCGATCGCTCGGCAGTTACTGAATGAACATAACATTGAGATTGGCGGTGGTCTAGGTGAACTAGCCGGTCAAGTTTGGCGGGTGGGACTGATGGGTTTTAATAGTCGTCCAGAAAGCGTTGACCGACTTTTAGCGGCATTAAGGCAAGTTTTGCCAACAAGTTAGGGGGTGAACACCATTGATAACTGAGTACCAATTGCTACTGGCAATATTTCTAGTTATTTGCTGCCATCAACTCAACTGCATCTTTGCCATCCCAATCTTGTAAGTAAACTCTTACTATTTCTTCTTTGGCGGTAGGTAGTTGCTTACCAATAAAATCTGGGTGAATTGGTACTTCTCTATGACCCCTGTCTACTAAAACAGCCAAGCGGATGACTTCGGGTCTACCATACTCAGTAACGGCATTCAAAGCGGCGCGAACTGTGCGACCTTTAAAAATCACATCATCTACTAACACAACTGTCTTCCCTGTGAGGTCAAAAGGGATGTTGCTTTTTGCCGGTGTCCTTAACCCAATTTTATCAAGATCATCTCGGTAGAATGTAATATCTAATGCTCCCACTGCCACGCTGACACCTTCGAGTGTCTCAATCTGACGTGCCAATAATTCTGCTAAGAGCGCCCCTCTGGTATAAATACCAAGGAGTACCAGTTGGGATAAATCACGGGACTTTTCCACAATCTGAGAGGCTAGGCGAGTTAATGTACGACGCAGGTCTTCTGATGAAAGAATTTCAACTACTTTGGCAGACATAGTTTAGGGAATGGGTAGAGAGGCCACTAATTGCTCATGTACAAGGCTATGGGAAAAAAATCTCCCCATGCCCTATTTCATCCATATTAGTTAAGTGTATTAGCAATTAGGGGTATAGCGATCGCTACCCATAACCATAACAAAAAAGAATATCGAGTCAGCAATAAGGCATTGTGAATTACGGTTGGGGTAATGGGATGAATGACATCTCCTAAGAGGGGTTTTTGTTTAGGTACTCCCCCATACCAATTGGTACCGCCCATTTGCACACCCAAAATAGCAGCATAAGCACACTCGCTCCAGCCTGAGTTAGGACTGGGATCTTTTACCGCATCGCGGCAACATATTCGCCAAACATATAAGGGTTTACCTGATAGTAGAGCCAAAGTAATCACCGTTAAGCGACAAGGTAGCCAAGTTAAGTAATCCTCTAGCCTGGCACTAAACCACCCTATATAAGTATAGGGTGCTTGGCGATAACCTACCATGGAATCAAGGGTACTGCTAGCTTTGTATGCCAAAGCCAGAGGAATTAAACCCACACCCGGCACACAAGCGCCCACAATGGCATAAAAAAGTGGAGCCATAACTCCATCTGTAGCATTTTCTGTGACAGTTTCTAACACAGCGCGCAAAATTTCTGGTTCTGAGAGATGTTGTGAATCTCTACCGACATAATTACTTAAAATATAACGGGCTGAGTCTAAATCTCCTGCTGTTAATGGTTTTAAAACCTTTTGTGCCGCTGTCCGAAGACTTTTCAAAGCAAAACAACTAGCTAAAATAATCGTTTCTAAGAAATTTCCCCATAATGGATGGAGGGATTTGGCAGTTTGAATTATTAGCCAACCCAAACAGCCGCTACCAATGATTAAGGTTATGGCTAGGATAATTCCAGCTATCCGTTGAGCGTGAGAATGGTGACAGACCTTGAGAAAAAATCTAGTCAAGGGAGAAATTACCCACCCCATAACTTGGACTGGATGAGGCCAACCCCAAGGATCGCCAATTAAGTAATCTAATAGTGCAGCAAGGAACAAAATAACAGATGATGTCATTATATATGAAGGCGAATCACCAATTACTAAACGACAAAACTAGCTTCTTCCCCAAGAGAAGCTTGCCAACTACGCGCATCATAATAAAGATCCGCCAGAGTAATACTGTATAAAGCCTCTTTGAGCTTTTGGTTAAGTCTTTGCCAAAGAGTGAATGTTACCCAATCTTCAGTTTGGGCTGCGGTTGGGGTGTGACGTGGTAAACGAGTCATATTTTCACCAACTGACTCTAAAATTTGACCTATAGAAATTTGTGCTGGCTTTAATGCTAGCTGGTATCCACCAATGCTACCCCGAATTGATTTCACTAATCCAGCCCGGCGCATTTCTATTAGTAACTTCTCAAGGTAAGGCGCGGGGATATCTTGGCGAAGTGCGATCGCTCTCACTGGTGCAGGTCCATAACCTGGCTGTAAACTTAAATCTAGTAATGCCTTAACACTGTAGTGTCCTTTGGTAGTTAGTTTCATGGTGACGAGTTTTGTTTATTTATGAGTTATCAGTTGTTTTGTCTTCACCGCTGACCGTTGAATAATTACTAATGCTCAGGATTAAACGAGCAGTTTTCCATATCATCTTTTGTTCTCATGAGCAAGGGATTTAAGTAAATAAGCCTTGAGAGTGGCTTTAGGAAACTTAAACAAATATAATCTACTAGTCTTAACAAACTAGATATAGTTAGGAGCATTCCAAAGAATAGATTCCCTTGACAATGTTGGTAATTGTGCAACAATTTCATCTATGAGTGTAATATACTCAGAAAAGCTGAGATAAAAACTCAAGGATTTTGTTCCTACTAGCTCGATGTCAGCTAAAATAAATCCGATTCAACTACTCCAACCATTCATTTTTCATCTAAGTTGATGCCTAAACTGAAAAAAATAGAACCCCTAATGGGTGAAGAACTGCTCAAAAAAGTTAGAGAGCTAGAAACCCTGAGCAAAGAAGAAAAAGCCAAGCAGTGCGGCTACTATACCATTACCAAAAATGGTATAGAGCGTGTGAATATGATGAAATTTTTGAATGCCCTCATTGATGCGGAAGGCATTCAGTTAGACAGTTCACCCAGTGCGAATGGACGTGGCGGGCGCAGTGCTAGCTATAGAATTAGCGTGCAATCAAATGGTAATTTACTTATAGGTTCAGCTTATACAAAACAGATGAATCTCAAACCAGGAGATGAGTTTCTCATCACACTGGGGAAAAAACATATTCGTCTGAAACAGCTAGATGCAGATGCTGCCGAAGACATGGAAGCCATAGAGATTACAGCATAATCAATTGTCAGTTGTCAGTTGTTGATTTTTTCTAGTGACTACTGACCATTAGACAGATACTAATGATTTACTCTGAGCAGAGATGAAAGGCTGTCGCGTTAGTTATAAGGTGGTTGCAATTCACCTCCGGTTAAGTATGGAACTATAACCGGAGTCCTCTTGCTCCATTAAGATAGAGCTAGTAAATGGACTAAGCGGAGGAGGTAGATGAATATACACACCTTTGATAAGGATTATATTAGTTGCCCAATTTGTCAAAGAAATCCTAAGCACAGAATAGCCCAGTCTCATGTAGGCTTGTTTAGCTGTCCTTATTGTCAGCAAAGGCTAGTAGTCTGTCGCAGTGGCCATTATGTCCGTGATCCGTTTATACTTAAACAAATAATGCTTTGTTCGTCTCTACGTCGTCAAAGTAGCCCTTTAGCTAGAATTACACGAGATTTTATTCTCAACAAGCGTCCTGTATTAGGGTTGGCTGTTGGTCTGGCTATTTTCTTGACTATGATCACTATGACGCAGCAAAATACCAGCTATGAAGGGCAACTTCCTACCACTGAGAAAATTCCAGAACAAGATTAATCAATTTTCTGATTACCAAGCCCAGTAGTTTGATTTCATTAATAGCAGTAGAGAAATATAACTTCCCCAAAGTAAAATTTTCAGGAATTCCCCATTACCTCGTTCTGCTAAAATGGCAGCTAAAGTCATGGTCAGAGCCACAGCTGCAAAAATCAGCTGTAAATCTGTTTTCTCTACTGTGCCGGCACTGAAGTAAATACTAGCACCAGAAGCCACTACAGCTAGTATTGACAAACTGGCTATCCAAAGACGCGGATAGGATGATGCTACAGGAAGATTTTCTATTTCTGTTAACTCAGCACCAAAAGCTAAGGCTAGACTGGGGTAAATGGTTAATAAGTACTCAGGAGGTTTTATACTCATCAAGGATATGAGCAATAAATAGACGATACTCCATACCAGTAAGAGTTTCGCCCAGCTAAGGTTAAGATTTGTCCAAATTAAGCGCGCAGTTTGGGGCAAAAAAATTAACCATGGCCATGTCCATTTGAGAATTTCCATGACATAGTACCATGGTGGAGCATTGTGTGTGTTAATACCTGTGTTGATGGGGGTTAATGATTGATTGACCAGGACGACAGAAGTAAAACTGTAACCATAGTGCAACAGTTGCATAGTATACCAACCAGCCACAGGTAATATGCCAATGGTGATTCCTATCCAGAAGTACAAACTGGTGAGCAATCTGGGTGTATCCCAAAATAGAAAGACAATGGCGATCGCACCCAGTAATATGCCTAATAGCCCCTGAGTGAAGCAAATTAATCCCAGTGCAATTCCAATACCAAGACAGTAACGCAAATCCCGCCGCGATCGCAAGAGGCACCAAATCATGATGATAAAAAAGGTTACCACCGCTCCATCTAAAATAGCCAATCTGCCATAACGGACTACGGGGAGCATTGTCAGATAAATCAAGGAGCTATAAATAGCTACCCAACGTTGACGAAATATCTCCCGACTCAGACAATAGAGCCATGGCACGGAAAATGCTGTCAAAATTGAGCCGGGTAAGCGTGTAGTCCATTCATTCACGCCTCCCAAAGAATAAGCCCAAGCAATCAACAAATGTATCAAAGGTGGTTTGTTATAATAGGGTTCACCTAGTAAGGTAGGATGGAGCCATCTCATGGAACCCGGGGGAGCACTCCAGATTTCCTTGGCAACCTGTGCCACAGTAGCCTCATCCCCATCTCGTAAGGATAATCCTCCCAGATTAATACTAAACAGTAAGACTGCCGCCAACAGTAATACCATGAGCCATGCCCAATCAATCCATTGATTAACCGTGCGATGCTGTTTTTCTAGATAGTCCGAAACAAAACTTCTTTCTTGCATATTCTCTGAGCATGATTTTACTTACTGTTTTGATTACACACCCGACCTGAATACATCTCTAATGTTACCCATCAGTCAGAATATCTATTTTGAATAATTCCTAAATTCTCAGGTTACCTCAATTTTCCCTATGCATAAATAATTTTTCGGGAAATTCAGTTGAGTGTTCTTTAATTTATTTAACAATAATTAGCTGGTAGAAATGATACAAATATTAGCAAGATGAGTATGCTAACTATCTGTTGAGGAAATTGTCAATGAGTTTAGCTTTTATTTTAGATATAACAATTGGTTTAATTTTTATCTACTTAATTTTCAGTTTGCTAGCTTCCGAAATTCAGGAAATGATCTCTACGGTTTTACAATGGCGGGCAGTGCATCTAAAGAAATCCATTGAAATTCTTGTAGCAGGTGATGCAGAAGATTCAGATGATGATAGGGTCATTGACTTTGTTAATGAATTATATAACCATCCCTTGATTAAAGCTATCAACCAAGAATCAAAAGGTATTTCAAATTTACCTCGGCGGTTTACTTGGTTATTATCATCTCTTCTGGGACAAGTTACCCTATCTGGAGGAAAAAAAAAGAAAAGTTTTTTTGGATATGTACAATACCAAAAAGGGAATATCAAAGATAACAATAACCAATCACATAGTATAAAGCACAGCGGCCCTTCTTATATGGCAGCGGATACTTTTGCTAGAACCCTCATAGAAACATTAGGTATACCAGAACTAGTTCATAAGTTAACTGAATCAAGACTGATAAATTTTAAAGATGAACAGTTACATGAGATCCAAAATATTTTATTGAAGTTTCACACACAAGTAAATAGTATAGATGACCACATAACGCAATTTTCCGTTAATATCTACCAAGAATTTACAGAAGTAGTTGAGAAAAGCTTTACCGAAATTATTGATGATTTCTGTAAACAAAAAGCTGACTTGCTGATTAGCATGAATCGCATGGCACAAAGTTTAGATAAATACATATATATTTTTCAGGAAGATATGCCAGATGAGTTTTTCGCCGGAAAAGCCTTACAAAAACTGAGATTCCTCCGCGGGGATATGTTTAACGAGCTTGAAAAAACTATTTCCCTCAAAGGTTTAAGACCTCATATTAATGAAGTTGTGCAGTTAATCAATATAGGTAGTGAGGTTCACCAAGGATTAATAAATGAATTTAAAAACCAAAATATTGAAGCCGATAAAACATTTGAAAAATTGAGGGCAAAACTGCCGCAATCTGTAATTAAGAATATGGCTAGTTTAGCAAAGCGTGCCGAAACAAAAGCTCAAAATACACAAGAAGCAATTTATATATTACAGCAAGAACTACAAGAGACATTTAATCAATCAATGGAGCGATCTGCTGGAGTATACAAACGAAATGCTAAAGGAGTAGCAATTTTAATTGGCTTTAGCATAGCAGTGATTGCAAATGCTGATGCATTCCATATTGTAAATAGACTATCAAAAGATTCTGCTGTCAGGATTGCTATTGTCAATAACGCTGGGCAAATAGTGAAGAATAATAATCTTAATGCATCTGGAAATTTAGCAGAAGTAAAAAAAGAAACTGAAGATGTATTAGCAACAATCCTCTTACCTATTGGTTGGAATGCGATTAATTTAAAACAACAACTGGACTGGGAGCCTAGTAAACAGGGTTATTTCTCCATCCAGAAATTTTTAACTATGATTTTCGGTTGGTTTTTAAGTGGAATTGCAATTGCCATGGGTGCACCATTTTGGTTTGATTTGCTGGGTAAATTTGTAAATGTTCGCAATACAGGTAAGGCAAATACATCTGCTGCTAAAAAATAAAAATTAAGCGTAACTCCCAGTCTTGATCGTGGCGGATAATTTGAATTTGTTTGATAAATTCTCGAAAGTAAAACCTCCTTTCTGCTTCTGATAAGTCTAACCAAAATTGGGGAATGGAAACGGCTTGAGCAACAGAACGCAAGTTGACTGGGGGAAGTGTTGCTAGTTTGGCTTGGAGTTGAGAAATTTCTGTGCGCAGTTTGTAAGCCCTTAACTTGGCTGTTTCGTCATCCAAAATCCCCGTTTCCACTAAAGCTGGTAACTGCTGGAGTATTTGTTGCTGATTTGCGATCGCTTGTACCAGACTATTCTTAATATTATCCAATTGGGGAAAGTCCATTCCGTCCACAGCCAGAGCTAAGTCACGGCAAATAATTTTAATAGTATGCTGTAATACGTCATGGTAGGCGATCGCCCGACATTTAGTCCGTCGCTTACAGCTAATAGGACGTAAATAAAGATACTCTTTATCTTGGTGGCGCCGCGTGACGCGGGTAACTGTTGTATGTGACTGACACTCACCACAAATAACCAAACCAGCTAAAGAACGGGGTGCGCTGGCGGTTCGAGAAGGTAAACGACTGTTGCGGCGTAAGATGCGGTCAACTTGAGCCCCTTCTTCCCTAGAAATAATGGGGATATGGGTATCAGAAATAATTTGATGATGGTGATAAGCTGTATCACCGCGATAAACGGGATTAGTTAGCCAGCGTCTCCCGGTAGTAACAGAAATTTTCTTACCATATTTCTTGGCTAAATAACCAACTGCACCCCGTAGGGAACCGTAAAGTAAAAAGTGTTCAAAAAAATCTTTAACTACAGTTGCTGTACTGCGGTCAATAGTATATTTTTCTTTACTACGACGATAGCCATAGGGAGCTTTACCCGGAGGAGGTGAGGCTTGTAGACGATTAGATGCGTGTCCTTGGCGGATACGGCGGCTATGCTGCTGATTTGCGATTTCCTGAAGCAATTTCCACAAATCCGAGTCTACACGGGAACTTTGGGAAGTGTAGGGTTGTTCCTTAGCAATAATCATGATCCCCATTGCTTCGAGTTCATGCAAGCGATCGCTCACTTCCTCCAAAGTATCCCCCAATTCCCCTAAACTACGGATGAGGAGATAATCTGCTGGTTGAGTTTTACAGTCTGTGATTAATTTTTGTAACTGCGATCTCTGACCCAAATCTTCATATATAGAATCAACCTCCCACCCCCAATCATGGGGATGAGGAGAAGATTCTAACAGGGGGTTACTGTAAGCATAAGCAATAATCTTCATTGCTGACTCAGTTCGATGATATTTCCATCCGGGTCTTGAGTGAACAAAGCAGCGCGACCCGAAGCACTAACTTGAATGGGATAGTTGTGATGGAGTAATTCTTGTTGAGCATGATCCAAATCAGCTACACAAAAGGCTATATGAGGATTGCGTCCGCATTTTTGATTAGGTTTATCGGTAGGGACAGTATTTGCAACTATGAGATGAAGTTGATAATTCCCCACCTGATACCATGCACCGGGATACTTTAAGGAGCGCTCGATTTTGGACAATCCCAATATTGTTCCATAAAAATTTTCCGCTTTTTCTAAGTCAGTCACGAGAATTGCTGTATGGAGACACTGAATAATCTGCATTGTCTATCTACTCATCAAGTAATAATCAAAGTTTGTAGTGAGAACTTTACTCCCATCTATTATCTATGATGCAGGATTTGGTTTTTGACATCTCCCCCGGTTAAAACCTATCCATTACCCGGATCTTTCTTAACATTCGTGAGAGCGATCGCTCGCAAACCCCCAAACCTTAATCCTCCGTTGATGATTCTCAATAAAATAAGGGTTTTATCAATAAAAATCAGGTACATTTTGTCAAGAGTAGGGAAATTTTCAAGCGTTGAAACCATTGCCACATAAATGTTTCAAGATTGTTAAGAAAGATGTGAGTAATGAATAGCCTGACAAGGAAAGGGTTAGGGTGGGGTAAAACAATATTTGATACACTAATCATACCTTTTAAAACATCCTCTTAGCTGTGTGGCTACTTTTTTTAAAGTATTTGCAGCACCGTTACGGTCAGCGTTTACCAGTATCCCCGCAGACGTTTTATACAAGCTGCGTTTTACCCTTTGACCTGACGGTTTCCATCCGTTGGGGTTTTCACCATGTTTCATCCAGGTAAGATGCTTTTGATGTATACGCTTTTTTAGTAATCGTTAATTTTATGCCATATTCTGGACAAAGTTGTTTAAGACGTTCAATGAGTCGCCCTGTGGGGATGGGGACAAAGTTTTGATTCCCCAAGAGCTGGCCTGGCGTAGCCATACCTGCTGGTGGAAATCTTTGCTTTCCAGGACAAACTATTTATTATTATGGGAGTGAGACATCATCGCCTAATTCATACTGTTGAGCAATTTGCTATGGCAACACAGGCTATATTGCAATTAACCGATAATAATTAGGAAAAACACCTGTGTTTCCTCTCTATGATGAAAACCCCGCGCGAACCACTCCCTATTTAACTTACGGGTTGATTGGTTTGAATATTGTTGTCTTTCTTCATGAACTCAGTCTATCAGGTCAAGAGCTAGAGCAATTTTTCGGGATGTACGCCGTCATACCACAACAGTTAACCACTAATTTTTCCCAAGAGTGGACAGCTCTATTTACATCACAATTTTTACACGGTGGTTGGTGGCATCTGATCTCAAATATGGTATTTCTCTGGGTCTTTGGTAACAATGTTGAAGACCGTATGGGACACTTCAAGTATCTAATTTTTTATTTGTCGTGCGGTGCTTTAGCAGCCTTGTGTCAGTGGTTTATCAGCACGGATTCTACCATTCCTTCTTTAGGCGCTAGTGGTGCGATCGCTGGGATTCTGGGTGCATACGTGATGCGCTTTCCGCAATCCAGAATTTTAACCCTAGCTTTTTTCGGTTTTTTTGTCACCACCATCAGGATACCGGCAATTATTCTCATAGGGATTTTTGTCATCCAGAATGTGATATCCGGTCTAGCCAGTCTGCAAGCCGCTGCTAATATGAGTGTAGAAACAGGCGGAGTTGCTTACTGGGCACACATTGGCGGCTTTGCTTTTGGGATTATTCTGGCTCCCTTATTCGGGTTATTTCGACATGACGGCACCGGCGCTAGTTGACACCCCTCCCCCAATCCCTCCCTGTTTACAATTAATATTTTGTTGTTAATCCATAATGAATTTAGTCTGGCAACGATTTACTTTATCTGATTTACCAATCAAAGAATATCTGGAAACAAGCTACTTACGCCGCTGTTTGGTGGGGTTATTACACTCTTGGCGGCAAAGTAGCATTTTGATGCAGTGGGGAGACAGCATCGCAGTAGTTTTCCTGAGCCTGCTGTATGCTCTTGCCCCTTTTGTATCCAGTAGCTTAGTCGGACTGTTGCTATTAGCTTGTGTCGGATTTTGGCTGTTGTTGACCTTATCTGATGAATCAGCACCGGCAAATACGCCGTTATTTACCCCCATTCATCTGCTGGTGTTACTTTACTGGGCAATTGCTGTAGTCTCTACAGCGTTATCACCAGTCAAGCAAGCAGCGTTTAAAGATTTGGTAGTATTAACACTTTATCTACTGCTGTTTGCCCTTTGTGCTAGGGTGTTGCGATCGCCTCGTGTGCGGTCTTGGATAATTATCCTGTATTTACATATATCTTTAGTAGTAAGTATATACGGGTTGCGGCAGTGGTTTTTCAAAGCTCGATCACTAGCAACTTGGGTAGACCCAGAATCTCCTCTAGCTCAGACAACTAGGGTTTATAGTTATTTAGGTAACCCCAATTTATTGGCTGGATATCTTGTAGCGGCGGTAGCTTTAAGCCTAGTAGCAATTTTTGCTTGGGATAGCAGGATCAAGAAAGCTTTAGCATTAACTATGTTTATAGCTAATGCTGCTTGTTTAGTTCTCACTTTTAGTCGTGGTGGCTGGATTGGTCTAGTAGTGGCTGTAGTGACTGCCATGGCCTTACTAGTTTACTGGTGGAGTGTGGAAATGCCTCCTTTTTGGCGTACTTGGTCACTGCCGATAATTCTGGGAGGTATGATTGGGTTACTGTTGCTAGCAGTGATATTTGTCGAGCCAGTGCGACTGAGAGTTTTAAGTATTTTTTCGGGTCGTCAAGATAGCAGTAATAATTTCCGTAGAAATGTTTGGGATGCTGTGTTTGAGATGATTCGCGATCGCCCCATGATTGGGATTGGCCCCGGTCATAACTCTTTTAATCAAGTTTATCCACTCTACCAACGTCCTCGTTATACGGCTTTAAGTGCTTATTCTGTTTTTTTAGAGGTGGCTGTAGAAACTGGTTTGGCCGGTTTAGGCTGTTTCTTATGGCTGATGATTGTGACGTTTAATAACGCATTTGTACAAGTGCGACGATTGCGGCAATCTAGGAGTGTAGAGGGATTTTGGTTGATGGGAGCATTGGCTACTGTAACGGGGATGCTAGCTCATGGGACTGTAGATACTATTTGGTTTCGTCCTGAAGTCAATACGCTTTGGTGGTTAATGGTGGCTATAATTGCTAGTTACTGGACGCCCATACCTGAAGACCACAGTCAAAACGTGACTTCAAGTCACGTAAAACCCAGACCAAGCTAAAGTCCAATGAACAGCAGAATTCAGGAGCCGCAATTAACCGGGGTCTAATCTAAGTGGACTCGTTGAAGCAAGAATATCCGCGGCTCCAACCCGGAAAGTATCAAGGCTTAGTCCCTATATGTTGTAGTACTAGGAGCAGTGGGTTCACGATAAGCAGTAGGTTCCCCGCCACTTTTTCTACCAGCTAAACCAGCCAAACCAAATAGACCAATTAATCCTAACCAACCCCAATCAAAATCCCGGCGTTCGTAAACTGTTGTTCTGGGTGTAGTCTCAACTCTCGGTTCAGTAACTTGGGCATTTACAGGTAGAGTTAAAGGCAATATTGCCATACTCAAAGTGAGAAAGCCAGCACCAACTGCTTTGGTCAAAATAGGTGTCATGGTGAAAATCTCTCATCCCTTCCAACTTTACCCACTAGTTTATCGATTCCCAGAACTTACCCAATCAATCCGTAGCCATAAACTGGGCTTTCTCTAAACTCACACTGAGGATATATAGAGAGGTCAATGGGGCTTAATAATTTTTCATCGCCCGTTGCATATCACGTTGATCTTGCCGTTTTTTGAGGGATTCACGTTTGTCATGGATTTTTTTACCTTTACCAAGGGCTATACTCACTTTTACCCAGCCTCGTTTCAGGTACATTTTTAATGGCACTAGTGTTAAACCTTGCTGTTCCACCTTCCCAATTAACTTACGAATTTCTTGCCGATGTAGTAACAGCTTGCGGGTACGACGCGGTTCATGATTAAAATATTGACCACTAGCGTTGTAAGGAGAAATATGGACGTTGATTAGCCATGCTTCGCCATCACGAATCAACGCATAACCATCTTGGAGATTAACTCTACCGGCGCGAATTGATTTAACTTCTGTCCCTGTCAACTCAACTCCGGCTTCAAAGGTTTCTAGGATTTCATACAAATAACGGGCTTGACGGTTGTCACTAATAACTTTGTAGCTTTCGCTCTTTTCGCTCATTGAAAAACTTTTTTGTACTTAAATTTGCTGGAAAAATGTTTGGATTGGCTGTAAGTGTGATATCTATATCAGCGTTAGTCCATATCCTTTTAATTTAACTTTTTTTCAATTGTCAATTAAAAGTTAGAGGGGAGAAAATATTAATTTACACTATAGCGAGTATTATCTGTAGATGATTGGTTTATTGTTAAGAGTTAAAAAGCTACCTATAGCCTTTCAGCATTCAAAGTCGAACTTGGTTGTAATTTGGCAATACTGACTCAGTATTTAAGGTTTTCCTCATAAATCAAAAATAAGAGACTCATGAGCTGGTAATCGTGTCATACTATCAAACATAAGAATACTATTTCTGCTTGCGTTCACCGATGTACCTCGGATAAATCCGTTAATCTGAGTTAAAAAATGCTAGGGGTGTATTGTCCATGCCCTTGACTATTCTTGTTGTGGATGACGACCCGGGCACTCGTCTATCCATTAGTGATTATCTTGAACTGTCTGGCTACTCCGTAGTGACGGCGAATGACGGTCAAGAAGCTTTGAGAATGGTAGAGAATTACCATCCTGATTTGATTGTTACTGATATTATTATGCCACGAATAAACGGCTATGAACTGGTGCGTCGGGTACGGCAGCAGCCGAAATTCAGGTTATTACCTGTAATTTTATTAACAGCACGCACTAAAACCCAGGAAAGAATTCTTGGCTACCAGTCTGGCTGCGATTTGTACTTACCTAAGCCATTTGAACTCGAGGAGTTAGCAGCAGCAATTCGTAATCTTTTAGAGCGATCGCAAATTATTCGATCTGAATACCGCTTGTCTTATAAAGAGAATTTAGGCAATTTCATACCTTCCAAAGAGGTGACAATGCCTTCTCTATGGGCGGGTATTAGGGAATCCCATCAGTTCCTATCCTTGACCCCCAGAGAACAAGAAGTTTTGGAACTGTTGACTCATGGTTTATCTAATGCTGATATAGGAGGTGAATTACACTTGAGTCCGAGAACTGTAGAAAAGTATGTTAGCAGTTTATTAAGAAAAACTGACACCAGCAACCGAGCGGAGCTAGTGCGCTTTGCTATTACCCATGGCTTGGTTGAATAGATTTAGCTTTCTACTTGCTGACTGGTAATGTATGTGAGTAGACCTTCACAAGCATCCACAAGTAAATCAATCACTTGATGGAAGCCTTCCACTCCACCATAGTAAGGGTCTGGAACTTCCTTGAGGGTATAGCGAGAGCAGAACTTACACATTAAGTAAACTTTATGGTCATACTGCCCAGTGGGGTCAAGAGCCAGGATATTCTCATAGTTCTCCTGATCCATTGCCAATATCATATCAAATTCCTGAAAGTCTAATTTTTGAAATTGCCGCGCGTGACCACGCAGTTTAATTCCTAACTTTGCACTAGCAGCCGCACTCATGCGTCTATCTGGCGGACTACCAATGTGATAACTGGATGTACCAGCAGAGTCGCAGAGGATGCGATCGCTCAATCCAGACTGGTCAATAAGATGATTCATAATATTTTCTGCCGATGGGGAGCGACAGATATTCCCCAGGCAAACAAACAGCAGCTTATAAGGCATAAAAATTCTATTTAGCAACCCTCCAGGGTCAAAAATCTACAGACACTAGTTTAATGGTTTTTGAGTGTAGAGACGCAACCCATGGCGTCTCTACAGCCAACGATTAAAAATTAGGGAGTTCCAGACCGCTGGTCAAGACTTCCATTTGTTCGCGCATTGTGGCGGTGGACTTGCTATAGGCATCTTTCATGGCGACTGTTACGAGGTCAGAAAGTAATTCTGCACCTTGTGCTAGGGCCTCCGGGGCAATTTCCACCCGTCTGGGTTCTTGGTTACCACTGACAATCACCTTCACGAGTCCACCGCCGGACTCTCCCTCAATCTCCATTTGCTCCAATTGTTCTTGAAGCTGTCTGGCGCCTTCTTGAACTTGCTGCGCCTTTTTGAAAGCGTCGGCGAGTTCTTTCATTTTTCCTAGACCACCAAAACCGAATCCCTGTCCTTTTCCTGTCATAACTGATTTTCCCAGCGTGCGTTTAATATTAAACCAAATTTCATTATAGATGGGGTCGGTAGCTTGCCTGTTTTATTACTAATCTTTATTCCCCTAAGCAGCCACCTGAAACTCACCGATCATTTTTACTTCTGGCTCTAAGCAAATTGACCAATGTTCTTGAACTTGCTGTTGAATATGACGAATCAGACAGAAAATATCGCTGGCCTTAGCCCCACCACGATTGACGATGAAATTAGCGTGTAATAGTGCTACTTGCGCTCCGCCAATTTGGTGTCCTTTTAAACCTGTTTGTTCAATTAACCAACCAGCAGCATAAGGTGTAGGATTACGGAAGACACTGCCACAGCTAGGGAAATTGTAGGGTTGGGTATTTAGTCGATGTTTTTTGTGTTCCTTTGTTACTTGCAAAACTCGTGCTGGATCGATACCTGGTTGGAGTTGAAAGGTGGCTTGGGTAACAATGCGTTGGCAAGGGTTCCCTGTGCAAGATTCACGATTTTGTAGTGATGAAGTTCGATAGCTGTAACCTATCTGGTCGGCGGTCAGAGTTTCTAAGGTACCATCCGGTAAAAGTACCTGAGCACTCACTAACATATCTGCAATACAGCTATGATGGGCCCCGGCATTCATGACTACAGCACCCCCAACTGAGCCGGGGATACCAACAGCCCACTCTAATCCTTGCCAACCTAATTTTGCTGCTTCCCATGCCAGATTGGGAATTGATTCCCCCGCCGCCACAGTTAATTGACCTGTTTGGGGATCAAAGTGACTATGGCGCAGATGACGAGTAGAAATTACTAAACCCGGTAAACCGCGATCGCTCACCAATAGGTTGGAACCTGCCCCAAGTATTATTACGCCCAATTCTTGTTGTTTAGCATACTCAACACTAGCCTGTAGTGCTTCTAAATTACGAGGAGCAACGTACCATTCTGCTGCTCCCCCTACTCTATAAGAAGTAAATGCAGATAAAGAAACTTGTGACTTAATAGCGCAATCCGTATCTTTTAAGTAAATTATTTTACTATTACCTAAATCTTGTATTTCCTGCTTCTCTGTAATTGAGTCAAAAACTGTGCAGACATTTGCAAGTGCCTGGGAGATTTTCATCTTGAGATAAATTTGTGAAATTTTTACATTTAAATGCCGTAAAAATACAGCAATAGAATCATTGCCAGAGGAAAACACCTTGGGGTAACTCAGTGTCCACCGTAATTGTTCTTCCTCATCTAGGATGTGGCTGTAACAGGTTCACAAAGTGTAGTAATTACTTCAGGGATGACCTGATTTAAATTCCCAGCACCTAGAAAGAGTGCTAAATCTCCGGAACGCAGGGTTTGTACCAAGAATTGACTCATTAAGGGTAAATGAGGTTCATAAAGCACCTGTGGATGCTGTTTGGCTATTGCTACTGCAAGTTGTTCACCGCTAATTTGCCCTAAATTAGGTTCACCAGCACTGTAAATATCTGTAACTATAACTAAATCAGCATGGGCGAAAGACTCAGCAAATTCCTCTAAGAAGGTGAGTGTGCGACTGTAGCGATGGGGTTGAAAAATAGCAACTACTCTTTGCCCTGGTCTCGACTGGAGACGTGCTGCAGCAAGAGTAGCGCGAATTTCACTGGGGTGGTGGGCATAGTCATCGATAAAGGTAATACCGCCAACTTCTCCGCGCAACTCAAAGCGTCTTCTAGCACCTGCAAAAGTGGCAATGCTCTTGGCAATTGTGCCAAACTCTAAACCCAAGGCTCGACCAACAGCTACTGCCGACAGGGCATTGCTGAGATTATGCCGACTGAGCAAACGCAAATTCAATACTCCCAAGGGTTTGCCTTTCTCCCAAACCAGGGCTGTGGTACCATCAGCGCGATAATCAATATTAGTAGCAGTATAATCAGCATCTGTTTCTGGATTGAGGCTGTAGGTAATTGTCGGTTGGAAACGATGGCGTACCGTATCACAATCAATACAACCTATAAGGGTTTTACAACTAGAGGCAAATTTTTGGAAGATGCTAACTACTTCTTCTAAGGTCTCATAGTGGTCAGGATGATCAAGTTCAATATTAGTAATAATGCCAATTTCGGGACTGTGTTTCACCAGGGAACCATCAGATTCATCTGCCTCAGCTACCAAATACTTGCTTTCCCCTAATCGTGCATTTCCTTCCCAAGCGTCAACCTCACCACCCACCAGAATTGTGGGGTCTAAACCAGCTTGTAAGAGCATATAGCCAATCATGCTACTGGTAGTAGTTTTACCGTGGGTTCCTGCAACTGCGATGCTATAGTAGTCTGAAATCAAGGCTGCTAGTACATCTGAACGATGCAAAATTGGACATCCTAATTCCAGTGCTGCTTTGTATTCCAAATTGTTGGCATTAATTGCCGTTGAACAAACAACTTGAGGCAGTGTTGAGTTACTACCTGCGGCTAATATTTCTGGTGAGTTTAATATTACTTTATGAGCTGATTCACGAGATCGAAAGAACTCGATATTACTAGCCTCCTGTCTGCCAAAAATATGTGTTCCGATCGACTCCAACTTGCACGTAATATGACTCGGACGAAGGTCGGAACCTGATACTGGCATTTGACGCTTGGCCAGAATGTATGCTAGGGCAGACATACCGATGCCACCAATTCCAATGAAATGAAATGGTCGGCCGCTAAAATCTACATAATTATTCATTGATGAGTCCTCTGACACCACACCATAATCACAAATGACACGCGTATCATACCAGGAATTTGATTTTTAGACTAACTGCACTTGCATTTTGTTTATACCTGATATTCAGATTATTTTCCTCTGTTTTTTTGCTGATTGAGAATGATTTTACCTTTCTTGAACGTTTTGGCTATTTCGGAACTGTTATTAAGATTATTCTGAGACTTGATGCCGCATCGGGACAGAAAATATTGTATTTCGCAATACCTTTTAGCCAGTTATTGAGTGATGTTGGCTACAGTCATACATTATTAATAGTGGAAATAGTTTTAAATTGAGAAATTTTCCATGAAACTTATCCGGTCTGCTTGAGCCAGATAGTATATTTGTATTATCATCTGGCGATATGGAATCAAGTTTAGGTATGACTGAATGCAGCACATCGGAATCTTTGGTGGCACATTTGACCCAGTTCATTGGGGACATTTACTCGTAGCCCAAACAACTTTATATCAAGTACCTCTGTCAAAGGTGATTTGGGTACCATCACTAAACCCACCCCATAAAAAAGTGGCTTTGTTTAAAAATCGCGGAGAAATGTTGAAATTAGCCACAAGAGGAAACTCAGCATTTACCGTCTCCTCCATCGAGGCAAAACGCTCTGGGACCTCCTATGCCATCAATACCTTCATGGACTTATCTAGTTGTTATGCAGATACTCACTGGTACTGGATTACGGGTTTGGATACATTTCAAACTTTACCCCGTTGGTATCGTGGACGGGAACTAGTACAAATGTGTGATTGGTTAATCGCTCCCCGACAGCTAGGTGGTGAGACGACAGATCAAAGCGAGCTGATATGCAAGCAAGTGGAGCAACAACTCACACAGCAGTCGCTAACTATTCGCTGGCAACTATTGGACATACCTTTAATAGGAATTTCCTCAAGTCTGATTCGGAGACTTTGCCGCGAAAGCCGGTCAATTGGTTATTTAGTCCCGGAATCCGTCAGATCCTACATTAATACTCACAACCTCTACTCAGATAAATCTGAATAAAATATGTGTTTTTTTGATCGATCTGAAAATTTATGGTTATTAATACTCCCCCCTTTGCGATATGATTGGGGTCAAAGATATCAATTTATAGGCATAAATACAGAGGGTAAGACACTGTGATTAGAGTCGCAATCAATGGTTTTGGGCGCATCGGACGTAACTTTGCACGCTGCTGGGTAGGCAGAGAAAATAGCAACATTGAGCTTGTTGCTGTCAATGACACATCAGACCCTAGAACTAATGCTCATCTCCTCAAGTATGACTCAATGCTTGGGAAGTTAAAGAATGCTGATATTACAGCCGATGATAACTCCATCATCGTTAATGGTAAGACTATTAAATGCGTATCGGATCGCAACCCAGAAAACTTACCTTGGAAAGAGTGGGGAATTGATCTGATTATCGAAGCAACAGGCGTATTTACCAGCCGAGAGGGAGCGCAAAAGCACATGAATGCTGGAGCGAAAAAAGTCCTGATCACCGCACCTGGTAAAAACGAGGATGGTACTTTTGTCATGGGAGTGAATCATCACGAATATGACCACAACCAGCACAACATCATTAGTAACGCCAGCTGTACGACCAACTGCTTGGCTCCGATAGCCAAGGTATTAAACGACAAATTCGGGATCATCAAAGGTACGATGACCACCACCCACAGCTACACCGGCGACCAGCGTTTGCTAGACGCTTCTCACCGGGATTTACGACGCGCACGGGCTGCAGCTATTAACATTGTTCCCACCTCCACTGGTGCTGCAAAAGCAGTAGCACTAGTAATCCCAGACCTCAAAGGTAAACTTAATGGTGTGGCTTTACGGGTACCAACTCCTAACGTTTCAATGGTAGATTTCGTAGTTCAAGTTGAGAAGCGTACTATTACTGAAGAAGTGAATCAAGCTCTCAAGGAGGCTTCTGAAGGTCCACTCAAGGGCATTTTAGACTACAGCGAACTACAATTGGTCTCTTCAGATTATCAAGGTACTGATGCATCTTCCATTGTCGATGCCAACTTGACTTTAGTCATGGGTAATGATATGGTGAAGGTGATGGCTTGGTATGACAATGAGTGGGGTTACAGCCAAAGAGTTCTAGATTTGGCAGAACTAGTGGCCCAAAAGTGGGTTTAGTCATGAGTGATGACTTTGAAATCATCTGTAACTGAAGCAAGAGCAACAGATCTTGCAATAGGAAACAAACGATAAATAACTGGTTTTTTGTTGTCTGCTGTTGGACAGCCAGTGGACGTTAAATAGGTGCTTGTGGAGGTGAGTCTGGTGGGGTTTTCAAAACAAAGATAACTGGAAGCCAGACAAACCTCTAAAGCAAGAATCTCCTGTTACAGCCAAAGGCACAACGGTGAGAGTGTCAATGGGTAAAATGTTGAAATGCGCGGAAAATTTGTAATTTTTCGCGTTTTTTTTGCTCTTTATCTTCTACGACTACTTGGGAACCTGTGGTAATAGTTCCCACTATGGCGGCGCTTTCACCCAGTGTTGTCACCAACTGATTGGCAATAACTTCTGGTAGGCACAGCACTAATTCAAAGTCTTCACCGCCGTAAAGGGCATATTCTAGAGCTTTTTCTGGTGTCAGCCAATGCTGAAAACTACCTGGTAAGGTGATTAGGCTGCTTTGTAGGATAGCGCCAACACCACTGGCGCGGCAAATTTGCAAAATGGCATCCGCCAAGCCGTCGCTGCTGTCCATACCGGCTATAGGGGGGTGGTGGGATGGGGAATAGGATTCGAGAATTTGCCAGAGTATGGGTAAAACATCTAATCTGGGTTGTGGGCGCTGGTGTACTGTGATTAGTGTCCTTTGTTCTGCATCGGTGAGGTTTTGCCTCAATTCGGGATGTAAGAGCAATTGTAAGCCGGCTTGGGATGCTCCATGAACACCAGTGACCATGATCGCATCACCCACTTGCGCCGCAGAACGTCGGATAATCCTTTGGGGATGAACTTGACCAAAGGCAGTAATGGCTATGGTGGTGACGGGCGATCGCACGATGTCACCGCCAACAATGACGGTATTGTATTTCTGGAGGCATTCTGTCATTCCTTGATATAAGCGCTCAACCCAACTCACCATCACCTCGCCTGGTAGGGCCAAACCGATGGTAATGCCCATGGGAGTGGCCCCCATTGCTGCCAAATCGGATAAATTAGCAGCCACAGCCCGCCAACCAGCATCTTCTGGGGATGTGGTAACATCACTAAAATGCACACCATCCACTAGCACATCTGTTGTGACTACTAAAGATTTTTCTGGTGAGGTTAAAAGGACAGCGGCATCATCCCCAATCATTCCTGGGGGGCAGAAACGCTGCAATTTCTCTAAAATACCTTGTTCGCCAATATCTTTAACTTGGGTCATTAGTGATTAGTCAAATAAAAGAGGAGTATAATTAAAAACTCCCCCAACTTTCGTATTTATTTAGAAATCTCTACCTTTCTAGGCGGCTGAGGGCTGAACCAAGTTTTCTATTCCTTGAATCACAGTTGCCGATTCAATTTTGTCACCTTCTTTGAGCTTATCCAAAATTTCTTTACCATCAATGAGATAGCCAAAAACGGCATAGCGACCGTCTAAGAGGTTTCGTCCGGCAGGAGTGAGTTCTGGCTCAAACAAAAAGAAGAAAAATTGAGAAGAACCTCCATTTACTTCACCTTCTGGGCGAGCCATTGCCAAGGCGCCAAAGGAAGAAAAAGGCAGAACTGGCATATCGAGATAACGCCCAGCTTCTTCAAGAGTAATGCCATAAGTGGGTTCTTTCTCGCCTTCCACTAATATTTCTAAAGGAATAGGGCGGTATTTGCCAGTTTTCGGATCAATGAAACCTAATTCTTTTCCTGGTGGATCTCCGGTTTGCAGCACGTAAGACTCTTCTGAACGGGTAAATTCTAAACCGTCATAAAAACCTCGTTGCACTAAATCCACAAAGTTACCAGCTGTGACCGGGGCGCTATAACCGTCTACCACCACAGTCAAGTCACCTTTGTTAGTTTTAACAGCCACTGTAGCCCGACCTTTGAGTTGAGGTAGGTTACTATACTCAGCAGGTACTTCAAAGGGGAATGCAGTCACCATTGATTCTTCTAACTGGGTGACTACATCGAGGAGTTTATTTCTACCTTCTAGAATTTGTTGTTTATCTTTAAGTTGTACCGCTGCTTGGAGTGAATCCACCCCAGATTTTAACTGGTTAATCCAAGCTTCGGCTTGAGGTTGGCGTTCTTCGGGAACGCTTGCTAGGATTTGGTTAGGTCTATCGAGAATCCGTGACGCTGTTTTCAGGTCGCTAGAGATAGCACCCCATCGCCGATTTGCCCGCAGTTGGGTAGAGATATCCTCTAAACTGGCTTGCAGTCGCCGGACTGGTTTATTCTCTATCGGGAGTGCATACCTTAATAAAGCCTTGCCTTCAGTAATAGCATTTCCAGATGGCAGGGCTGCGTGACTAGGAGGAGTCCAGGTGGCTGTATTTATGCCTAAAAATATTGTTATTAACAATATTCCCATTAGGCTGTTTTTCAGCCAGGATTTTAATATGTTAAACATGATGGAATAACTCAAATGCAACATCACATTGTTGGCTGGGCTTAACCCATCAATCATCTTCCCACAGTACGAGTGCTGAGTAATGAGGGAATTTAGGATCGGGGCTAAAATTATCTATCACGGTCTAGTCTTTCCTGTAGGGTTTGTGAGTTGCTTGTTGCTGGCAACCAAAAAGACCGCGCTGACTCACCATACCTGAATGAATTGACTAATTACTTGATGATTAACTACTAATTACGACTCTTGAAGGGTACAATAAATGCCGATTGTCTTCCAAAACTTAAAGCTTCATGATCTCTAGTAACGACTTTCGACCCGGTGTATCAATTGTCTTGGATGGGTCTGTATGGCGAGTAGTAGAATTTCTCCACGTTAAACCAGGCAAAGGTTCTGCCTTTGTACGTACAACTCTCAAGAGTGTCCAAACTGGCAAGGTGCTAGAAAGAACATTCCGCGCCGGGGAAACTGTACCACAAGCCAATTTGGAAAAAAGCACGATGCAGCATACCTATAAAGAGGGCGATGAGTTCGTCTTTATGGATATGGAAACCTACGAAGAAAGCAGATTGAGCGCGGCGCAAATAGGCGATCGCGTCAAGTACCTGAAAGAAGGTATGGAAGTTAACGTTATTCGTTGGGGGGAGCAAGTTCTAGAGGTGGAATTACCCAACTCTGTGGTGTTGGAAATTGTCCAAACTGATCCAGGTATCAAGGGTGATACGGCTACAGGTGGAACTAAGCCAGCTACTCTGGAAACAGGAGCAATCATCATGGTGCCATTGTTTGTTGCTCAAGGTGAGCGTATCAAAATTGATACCCGTGAAGATAAATACTTAGGCAGGGAATAAGTTGACTTTGTGACCACCAAGCAATTTTGATTTCAGTCCCTATATTTAGGGATTAAATCCCTGCCACATTGATAATTTTGACTTACGGTTAGGTCGAGGTAATAAAAACTGTGCCATTGGAATTTAATGAAATCCGCCAACTACTGGCAACTATCGCCCAAACAGACATTGCAGAAGTAACACTTAAAAGCGATGACTTTGAACTAACAGTACGCAAATCAGAGCGAGAGAAACTTACCGAATCGCCAAATCAGATCGTCGAGGCGGGAACAAGTCGTGTTTTGGATAATACTGCCGCTGCTTCTACTGTGCAGTTACCAGCAAATCCCCCATCACTGATTGATAAAAGACTAGTAGAAGTTCCTTCCCCCATGGTAGGAACCTTTTATAGCGCTCCCGCACCAGGTGAAGCACCTTTTGTGAAAGTGGGCGATCGCGTCCGTAGCGGTCAAACAGTCTGTATCATTGAGGCGATGAAACTGATGAATGAAATTGAGGCAGAAGTATCCGGACAAATCATGGAGATTCTGCTGCAAAATGGCGAACCGGTGGAATATGGCCAAGTTTTGATGCGAATTAACCCCGATTAGGTATTAATTTATCAAGATATCAATCACGCAAGAGTGAGATCCCCTACCTTTTCTGCCGCGTACACACCAGCCCAAAAAGCGAGAACTCAAAGGTTCTACCCCTCTGCTTGGCAAGGAGAGGATCTGGGGGTGAGGTCAAACCCCACTAATAAAGTCTTTTACAGCGCCTTTCATCTGAGTTAGGTACAAAAGGGCGGGCACTGATGCCCACCCCACAAGATTTATGATATTCAGCTGTGTACTTTATTTACTTGAAAACTGCCGGATGTATTGATTTAAACCGAGTAGCTTTTTTTGGAGGGTGTGTTGTCGCGTAGCGCAACGCACCCTCCTGAATTTTCGGTGCGTTAGGACTAAAGTCCATAACACAACGTACCCAAATCAAAAGTTTTAGACTTATGTGTACACATTAGACCTTTGCAGGAGGGGATTAAAGCGGATAGTTTTGCTCAAAGCTTTGACGAGTCAATGGCTGCAACACTTCCACACCCTCCCCACCTAAAAACTCCAACTTTTCTCCCTCGACCTCAATGTATACTTTCGCATTTGGATCTAGTGTTGTGGCTGTATAAATAACTTGTCCAATGCGACCGACCATCGATGTTGAACCGCCACCTTTAGTAAAATCTTCAGATAAATTAACGTGAACCTCACCATTCTCGATTTTGAGCCCCAGCAACTTGGTTTCTGGGGGGATAGTTGTAGAATCTGTCCCTTCTGTTGGTCCGGCCAATAAAGCTTGGAAGGCTCTTTCTAAAACTTGGTTGGGTTGCGTAGCAGCTATTTCCACCGGTTGGGGAACCAAATCCAACCCTGTATCCCTTGGTTTAAGCCAGTAAACATGAGGTGTTTGCCCTTGCACAGTATCTCTTGGCGTAATAGTTTGAGATGGACTGATTGGTGTAGGAGGCTGATTAGAAGCAAGCCAAGCTACACCACCACCCACTAATACAACTGCTGCTGAGACTGCTGCAATTACACCAGAAGAAATACGTTTAGATCCTTGTTGGTTGTTCATATTTAAAAGGTTCCTGACAGGAGACTGAGATAGTGTGGTTCACAAGAGCAGCCTGATAAAAGACGATATCTATGAGTGGGAGTTTCTTGCAATCTCAAGAAGGCTTGATTTGTCTGAATTCTGTTGACTTGATATTTTGCTAATTTGAAGACAATTTCGGAACGGAAATTAAAAATCCCCTGGGTGAGGGTATTTCAGCAAGTCATCCTGCACCTATAGTAACTTGATTTCAGCTTTAATTTTAGCTAACCTGTCCACGGCTAACCTCCATTCTCAAGCTGGGGGCGGGCTTAACCTTTGATGATTGGTCATAGATACAATCGCAGGCGAGATACTTGCCCCAGCAAGGATGTATATTATACTGCTAATGCCTCATTAACCCACTGTTCCAAAGTATTAACTACTTCCTCGATGGCTATTTCTTGAGTTTCATGGGTGGCGCGTTTCACTACTTCTACTTTGCCATTGTTAATAGCCCGACCTGTAACTATTCTGTAGGGTATACCAATTAAATCGGCATCTTTAAATTTTACTCCCGCGCGTTCATCGCGATCATCAAGTAATGTTTCTACACCTGCTTTGTTAAGTTCAGTGTACAGTTTTTGGGCGATTTCCACCTGTTGAGCGTCTTTAACGTTAGGAATTGTGACAATCGCATGATAAGGTGCGATCGCCACTGGCCAAATAATGCCATCTTGATCATAGGATTGTTCTACAGCCGATTGTGCTAGTCGTGATACACCCACACCATAACAGCCCATAAATAGCGGGTTTTCTTCTCCTTGTTCGTTCGTATACATTGCTCCCATAGCTTGGGAGTATTTAGTACCCAATTGGAAAATATGCCCTACTTCAATCCCTCTAGCGGTTTGGAGAATTTGATTACGGTCATGAACAGCGCGATCGCCTGGTCTAGACTTGCGTATATCTACCACTAAACTAGGCAATTCAAATTGTTCTCCCCAATTAGCACCAACAACGTGATAACCTGATTCATTAGCACCTGTAACAAAGTTTTTTAAATCAACGGCTGTTTGATCAACTAACCGGACAAACTGAGGATGTAAATCTTTCCGAGCAGCAATATAGTCATCTGCAACATCAGGGGCAAGATAACCTAAAGGTAAAGATTTAGCCGCCCATGTTTGCTGCATTTGGGCACTGGGTACATCCAAGCTAATAATAGCCTTAGCACCATAGTTAGAAGCGAGTTTAGTCAATTCATTCTGCAACTTCACCTCATTAACTTCTTGGTCACCCCGGATACTCACCAAAAATAATACAGTCACACCATTGTCATAAAAAGTTTGGTAAAGGACATTTTTCACAACTTGAGTAGGAGAACATTTGAGCAGTTGACATACTTCCTCAATAGTCTGTGTTCCTGGTGTTTCCCGTTTCTCATAGCTTGTAAACGGAGAGATTACCGCATCCACAGCTAAAGAAACCGCCTTTTCCACATTAGCGGCATATTTACCATCTGGAGTGTAAAGAACTTCATCCTCTCCAGCTTCCGCCAACACCATAAATTCTGTAGAACCAGAACCGCCAATAGCCCCAGAATCAGCTTCTACAGCCCGGAAGGCTAAACCAGAACGGCGGAGCATATTGCTATAGGCCTGATACATATCTTGGTAGGTTTCCTTGAGACTGACCTCATCCACATGGAAAGAATAGCCATCCTTCATAATAAATTCCCGACCCCGCATCAACCCAAACCGGGGGCGAATCTCATCGCGGAATTTAGTTTGAATTTGGTATAAATGTAAAGGTAATTGACGATAGGAACGAATCATATCACGAGCAATAGTCGTGATCACTTCCTCATGAGTGGGCCCTAATCCCAACTGTTGTTCACGGCGGTCAACCAGGGAAAACATAATCCCCTCAGCCTTAGTGTAAGTATCCCAGCGTCCCGACTCCTGCCACAACTCAGCCGGTTGTAACTGGGGTAAGAGACATTCTTGTGCTCCAGTGGCGTTCATTTCTTCCCGGACAATTTGGGAAACCTTTTGTAATACCCGCCACATTAAGGGCAAGTAAGTATAAATACCGCTACCGATACGACGAATATAACCCGCCCGCAGTAATAGTTTATGGCTAGGAATCTCAGCATCAGCCGGATCATCCCTGAGTGTAACGAATAACATTTTTGATAGTCGCATCGTTATTTTCCCTTTGAAAAATTGCTAGTGTTGAAAATTAATTACATCTGAAGTTTGCCATAAACACATAGGATTTTGGCGGGAGATTAGGTAGTATATGAATCTTAAAACTCTTGTGGGGTGAGCATGGTGGCCGCCCTGGTATACCTGACATCGATGAAATGCGCTGTAATTAATCAGCCGCCTCATTAACTGGGAACCTATCAATTAATTGCATCGCCCGATAAGCATTGCGCTGGAAATCTTTAGATAAATGGGGAACATGGGGGATCTGGGATAATAAATCTAAAGTCCGGCGTAAAATTCTCACGACATCGCCTTCATCCAAAGTAGTATTCTCACAGAGTTCTGTCCACTGTTTCCCCAGGGCCCACTGTTCTACTATGGCAATTAATTCAAATTCCAACCAGATGGGCAAAGCGACATTGTACCGCCTTTGCAGTTGAAATATTTTGCGGCGAATTCCCCGCAGTGTTGCCAAAGCTTCTACGACCTGGTTACTAAGTTCAAAGTGAACTCTACTATCTGGGCGGGGGGTTTCGATGACTAAAGCTGCAACTGCGGCGGCTAGATGGTGGGGATCCAAATTGTCCAATTGACCACTAGCGAACACCAAACCCAGCCATAATTCATTTTCTCCGCGAATGGCTGCGGCAATTTGTCCTAACTGTGTGGGGACTAAGTTATCTAAACACTCAAAGTATTCCAAGATAGAAATTAAATTAACAAATTCTTCCCAATGGTGTTGTGAGTGTTGCGCGACTTGTAATTGTAATTCTTCGAGTTCGGCTTCTAATTCCACATAACGAGCGCGGCGTTTAAAAATCTTGCTGACATTGCCAGATTTATGGATGGGATTAGCTTCTAATTCCTCTTGGACTGCGGTAACGCGACCCAGTTGTGCGGCTACTTCTGGGGACATATATAATGAGGCTTGTACTTGAGGAATACGTTGAGCGATGGCAAATGTTTCCTGATTACCGCGAAGTGATTTCCCTGGTTTTAACTGTAAGTCTGGGGGTGGTACGATCTGCTCTGGTACATCCACTCGTGGCAATTCAGCATACAAATCGATTACATCGGCAGTTGTGACTACATACCAGCGATTATCTTGCCCTAAACACACCAAGTAAGGAGCTTCTGAAGCAGCACTAGATGTTTTTCCCACTAAGACCGCTGTTATGGGTATGGACACATCTACGTCTTTCCCCTTGAGACTCAACAGAGTTCCCGACACTGCAAAGCTCAACATCATGACAAATTCTTCTTGGCGACTTTCTAGAGCTTGTTCTTGCAGGGTTGTCAATAACTGGCGTTCGACTTTCAAACGTTGTCGCAATTTCTGATAAACGGCTAGTTCATGTTCATTAACCGTGGCGATTTGTGCTTTGAGTTCGGCTAATTGGGTTTGTAGTGAGGCAATTTCTTCATACTCTGGTCTTAAATGCACCGTTGCCATGTACTGCCCAAAGCTGCGTTCTATCAGTTCTCTGGCTTGTTCGAGTGTGTGGATTTGCAGCAAGTTTAGTACCATACCATAGCTAGGTGTAAACTGACTCACCAGGGGGTCTGGTTTAGATGTAGCTAAATACGCCGCTTCTTTTGAGCCTTCAAAGGGGGTTTGTACTGTAACTACATGACCTTGTAAATCCATACCTCGGCGACCGGCCCGTCCTGCCATCTGGAGGAATTCAGAAGCGTTTAGTAGGCGATGTCCAGAATCAGTACGTTTGGAAAGGGTAGAAATTACTGTTGTCCGGGCTGGCATATTGATCCCTGCTGCCAAGGTTTCCGTAGCAAATACTACTTTAATTAGCCCCTGCTGAAATAGTTCCTCTACTAGTCCTTTCCACGCAGGTAAAATTCCGGCATGGTGAGCAGCAATACCTCTGTATAGAGGGGCAATTTGTCCAGAACGCCCAGCATCTGGATTTCGGGTTAAAAAATCATCAATTTGCCGCCGTAATATTTGCGACTCATCATTATTGACTAGCCATAAATCACCAACTTCTGCCACAGCCTGATCACATCCGCGACGACTGAAGATAAAGTAAATCGCCGGGAGCATATCCCTTTGCTGTAGGTGACTGAGGGTGTAAGCTATCCCCGGGGCTTCTGGTCTGCCAGTTCTGCCCCTGTCTTGTTGTTTTCTTTTGCCTCTATTGGCCAGACGGGGGTTAATTTTAGTTTTGCTTTCATTGAGCAGAGGAAACAGCCCCTTGGGATTGCAATAGTAAAATTCTAGGGGAACGGGACGAAAATCGGAATAAATCAGGTCTGTCGGACCGTGAACGCGATTTAACCAGTCAGTGAGTTGATCGCTGTTGGCAACAGTTGCGGAGAGGGCTACTAGCTGAATTTCACGAGGACAGTAGATGATGGATTCTTCCCAAACTGTCCCCCGCTGGCGGTCATTCATGTAGTGACACTCATCTAGCACTACGGCCTCAACGTCTACTAGGGAAATGCCCACTTGTCCTATGGGTGTGCCATAGAGCATATTGCGGAAGATTTCTGTGGTCATGACCAGAATTGGTGCATCCCTGTTAATGGAATTATCTCCAGTTAACAATCCCACCAACTCATAGCCAAATTCCTCACGAAAATCACGTAATTTTTGATTGGACAGAGCTTTGAGGGGCGTTGTGTAAAATACACGCTTACCCCGGGATAAGGCTCTATAGATGGCATATTCCCCAACTAACGTTTTGCCCGAACCTGTAGGGGCACATACGACTACGGAGCGTCCAGAATTTAGGGACGCGATCGCATCTTTTTGGAACTGATCCAGTGCAAAGGGAAATATTAACCCTAAGTCTAGTTCTGGAGATGGTGCGGGATAATTCACTCAATCAAATTTGCAACCGGACTTTTTTACTATATTAACGGGTATTTGCCCTTGGTCATGAGGCGATTTTTCCTCACTTCCCCAATTCTTGCGATCGCAGTGCCGACGCTTTGACTGCTTCAATTAAAGCCGAGCGAAATCCTGCCCTTTCCAGTTGGGCAATACCAGCAATAGTGGTTCCACCGGGACTGGTTACCCGGTCTTTGAGTTCTCCGGGGTGGATTTTGTGTTCTTGGAGGAGTTTTGCAGTGCCCAATACAGTCTGCACAGCCAGCTGATTAGCCAGACCCCTGGGTAAACCTGCGGCTACTCCTCCATCAGCCAATGATTCCACCATTAAAGCTACGTAAGCCGGACCACTACCAGACAGTCCTGTCACTGCATCCATGAGCATTTCTGATACATCTACCACTTGCCCCACTGCCGAAAAAACTTGCTGTGCTAGTTTGTGATGATTGCCATTAGTATATGCTCCTAAACACAAAGCTGTAATTCCCTCCCCCACGGTGGCGGGGGTGTTGGGCATAGCTCTAATTACTGGTAGTTCAGGGAATGCTGATTCTAGTTGGCTTAAAGACACTCCTGCCAAAATCGAAATTACCAGGGGCGATATTTTTGTAGTCAGGACATCTGCTAATTCTTGAGCGATCGCACTGAACACCTGGGGCTTTACCGCTAATAATACTACTTCTCTCGCTTCCGTGAAGACAAGACAATTATCTGTAGTTAGATTTACATTATATGTTTGCCCTAAATAATTTTGGCGTGTCGGTTGGGGTTCACTGACTATCACTTCCGATGGTTGATAGATTCCCCGGTCAATCAAGCGGGATAATAGCGCTTCTCCCATTACTCCGCCACCAATTAAGCCCAATTTAATAGTCATTAAGTTATATAGTCAATCAGAGCAGATTTAAACCCTTCATTGATGGCATAATACCATTTTGGTTAAACCTGCTCCTACAATCATCAAAAATTTGAGTTGAACTAATAGAACTTCATTGCACCATTCTGTTAAGGTCTGTACCCCAGCTTTGACTGGAAGTATTTGAGGGACGTGAAGGACGAGGGGGCGCTTGTGGTACTTCATGCAGAACTGTCCCCGGGGTACTAACTTGCACACAACTGGGGGTAAACAAAAAGATACTTTCTCCAATGCGCTCTTGATGTCCGTCCAGGGCGTAGGTTCCCCCAGCTACGAAATCTACAGCTCGTTGTGCTTGATCAGGATCCATGATCGTCAAGTTTAAAACAACTGACTTACGCTCTCTGAGTGCTTTAATAGCTTCGGGCATTTCTTCAAATGTTCGAGGCTCAAGTACTAACACTTCTGAAATTCCGTTAATTGATCCTGGCATGTTAATCACATTCCCCATGGTAGGCTTCGATCCTGAGGCTATATCATTACCCATTGTAGTCATGGGTTCCTGCCAGCGTCGATTTTGAGCACTAGCCGCTGCTGGTGGTGCTTGGGGATTTTCCTCTTGATACAGGTTCTGGTAGCGACCAGGATCTGTTTCCGGTTCGTCTTCGTAATATTCGTATTCCACCTGTTCATTGAGACCTACAAAGTCTCGAAGTTTAGTAAAAATTTTATTCATTTTTATGCTCCTGATAAAAGTTACCCTTATTGATTTGGCCAGTAATTAATGTAGCCATATTAGCTCAGTACACAGCTAAGATTGAATAATTTTCTTGCCGTTTATAGCTTTTATTGCAAATAGGGTTGGTCAATTGAAATTAGAGGGAACGCCTGTAGATTAACTTACACAAAATAACGCGTCAAGATTACAGCGTAATTATTGTTCCGGGTAAAAATTTTCTTTCCCGGATTTTTTTGCTACTCATCTTGACTGAAATTTATTTTTTGTATGCTCATACATAACCAGGGATGAATATATCTGTGTATTTTATCCCTAGTAATATTAATACCAGAAGCAAAAAATTAATGGTTCATATCCTAACTTCTCTCACCAAATAAGATAGTACCTAATCTTACCATAGTTGCCCCAGCCTGTACTGCCAGTTGGTAGTCCCCCGACATACCCATGGAAACTTCCCGCATTTTTAGGTGCGACCAGTTTTGCTGCTCGATTTCTTTAGCTAATTTATATGTACTGTTAAATACATTCATTGTTTCCGCTTCATTCAATCCTAAAGGGGGAATTGTCATTAAACCCTGAATTTGTAAATCCTCACATTTGTTCAGAGCCGGTAAGTCTGCTAGTAGTTGGGGAACGCTCCAACCTGACTTATTAGGGTCAGGGAGGATTTTCACTTGTAGGCAAACCTGAGGACTGACTCCTAACTGTGCTGCCAATTGATTTAAACGCTCTGCCAGTTTTAAACTATCCACTGAGTGAATCCAGTCAAATAATTCCATGGCTTTTTTAGCTTTATTGCTTTGCAAACTGCCAATAAAGTGCCATGTAATATCCGATAAGTCTTGTAACTGGGCTTGTTTACTGGCTGCTTCTTGGATGCGGTTCTCGGCAAAATTACGAATTCCGGCATGATAAGCAGCGCGAATTGCTTCAGGGGGAAATGTCTTACTCACAGCCACCAATCGCACTGAAGCAGGTAGTGAACCACAAATGTTAGTAATACGTTCGCTCATGGAACTGGTCATTGGAATGTGCGCTGGAAAACACTCTGAAGTTGATCGTACTCCTGGGATGGACCACTGCGACGCAGAGTACGCAAGCGATTTTCCAACAACATTCGGGCTTCAGTACGTCCTATGGACTGAAATTTGAGACCTTTAATATCGTTGGACACCACAAAAAATAAACGTTGGGCATAAAGTGTAGTGAATAGATCCTGGTTGTCATCGACCATACAGATCCGATAAAGCAAACCCCAAGTTGGATGATTGATGTAGGTTTCTAAGTTTTCTGGATTCATTTAACAGTCAAGTTGGGAGTATATATCTCTTCGTAGTTCAGTACAAATGTTCACAAGATAATACACCCCTTTTGCCAGCATCTTTCGTGAGCTTATAAGAAAATTAGTGATTCTGGCCTTTGAATGGCAGTTATCAAAACCTGCGTCCTGTGTGTAATTGGCAGATGAGGTTGGTAACAGGAAAGTAGAAATGCACAACAAACCACTAAGGTAATTACTTTAGTCTCTTTCCATATTGCCATAATTATTCGCCTGTGGCACAAAATAGCTCAGAGGATCAGCGACTAAGCCATATTTCCTATAACTAGCCTAGCAACCCAAAATAGGGTAAGCATAGCGATCGCCAGCCAATCTCTAGCCCTCAGACGTAATTCATGCCATTTGACTTGATGCTCACTAGGACTAGTGAACCCCCGCACCATCATAGCGTTAGCCATTTGTTCGGCTCGTAGCAGGAGATTTTTTAACAGTCTCTGTGCTACGATCATCCAAACTTGAGCTGCTCTTTTCCAGCCCAGTTTTTTCCAATTAATCGCCCTAGTCATTACAGAGCGAATTAAATTCTGCACCTCTTCCAGAACTAGGGGGATAAATCGCAAGGACAAAGTTAAGGTGAGGGTAATTTCAGTTACCGGCACTTTCAACCTTGCCAAGGGCTGCATTAAACTTTCTATAGCAGTGGTGATTTCTTCGGGTGCGGTTGTCAGTAGATAGAGGTTACTGCTATAAATCACAGTAAATATAATTGTACTGACTCTAATAGCCAAATCAATTGAGCGACGAGTTACCCTAACGGGCCCTTGATGAAATAGAATGTAGCTGTATTTTTTGTTTTCCTGTGTTGGTACTGAAACAATCTCGGCGTTATTACTGGTACTTCCTGGAGGAATTAATATCTGTTCCCTAGCGGGTAAACGCTGCTGATAGCTTACACCCAGACCATCGGGACTAATACTAATAATCGCAAAAACAAACACAGACAATGTTAACAGCCATACCATTTGCTGTTTCCAGACTCGCTGGGGTATTCTGGCCATTACAGTCAAAATAATTAACAGTGCAACTAGTAGTATTCGCCACTCGTTATTAGCAAAGGTGTAGCTAGTGAGAAAACTCATCAACCAACCAATTTTCACCCGTGCATCGAGTTTGTGTAGCCAAGTTTGCGGCTGTTCTAGATACAGTCCAAGGGGTAGCGATCGCAATAAGTCCATTTATCAGTGCTAAGTAGTAGAGAGTCAGGCTTGATATTGACTATTTTGGCCTGACATAGGCGAAATTTAACCCTGAGAAGATGTTAAACTTATTTGACACGAGTTGCTCTGTTGACGCTACCTAGTTCCATCTCTCGGACTTTTTTACTGCGCCAAATTAACCGGATAGGTGTACCTTTAAATCCTAATTGTTGGCGGAATTGCCGTTCAATGTAGCGGCGGTAATTGTCATTAAAGCGTTTAGCTTCGTTGACGAATAGGGCGATAGTTGGCGGTTGCACCGCCACTTGAGTACCATAATAAATTTTACCTTGACGACCGCCACGTGTAGCCGGGGGTGAATGCCAACTTACAGCATCTGTGAGGACTTCGTTAATTACAGAGGTAGTTACACGGCGTTTGTGGGACTCAGCAGCTTCATTCACCAAGTCTAAAATCTTATTTACCCGTTGTCCTGTGGAAGCACTAACAAATATAGTTTCTGCCCATTCTGTAAAATGTAACCGGGCTTCGAGACTCTTTTCGTAGTCGTAAATAGTGTATGAATCTTTTTCGATGGCATCCCATTTGTTCACGACGATTATACAAGCTCGACCCTCGTCGATAATCCGCCCGGCTAATTTTTGGTCTTGGTCTGTGACTCCATCTAAAGCATCAACCACTAATAAAACCACATCGGCGCGGCGAATGGCCTTAAAAGCACGGTTAATACTAAAGAACTCTGTACCGTATTCTATTTGTTTTTTTCTGCGAATGCCGGCGGTGTCAATCAAGCGATAAATTTGCCCATTGCGTTCAACCACGGTATCAATAGCATCGCGGGTTGTGCCGGAAATAGGGCTAACAATTGATCTTTCTTCTCCCACAAAAGCATTTAATAAACTGGATTTACCCACATTGGGGCGGCCGATAATCGCCACCTTAATCTCGTTAGTTTCTTCTACTTCCGTGACCATGGGGATGTGAGTAATTAACTCATCGAGTAGTTCCCCAGTACCACTACCATGAATTGCTGAGATAGGGAAAGGTTCCCCCAACCCTAAAGACCAAAATTCAGATGCTTGAATTGCGCCTTGTTCTGGGGATTCACATTTGTTCACAGCCAGTAACGCCGGTACTGGTTGCTGACGTAACCATGTAGCAATTTCTTGATCTGAACCTGTGAGGCCAGTTTGACCATCTACAACAAAAATTGCCGCACTGGCTTGTGAGAGTGCGGTGAGTGCCTGTTGGCGAATTAGGGGCAGAAATTCCGTATCATCGTTAAATACTAAGCCCCCTGTATCTACAACGATAAAATCCCGATCGCGCCAGTAAGATGGCATATAAGTGCGATCGCGCGTTACACCCGGTTCATCGTGGACAATCGCCGTTTGCTCCCCGGCGAGACGATTAACCAGGGTAGACTTGCCCACATTCGGGCGACCGATAATAGCAACAATTGGCAGTCCCATAAAACCAGGGTGAGTGAGAGTAATAGGGTATTATATCATTTATTTATTGTAATCATTTTCAGTTCTGATGTAGTTGATCGAGGCTGATGTGGTGTTTTGAGTCAGAACTACCGATTAATAAGCTTATAATTATAATCCTACCATAAACAGCTTGGCATTATCTATGAGTCGTTCAGCCCCCTATCAACCTTTGTTGTTGCGAGTTCTCCATGGTATTAATGGAATTTTGGTCATTACTTCCATCATTACTGGATTCCTAGTTTACAATACATTCGATGGCAGATTTGGCCAAGTCCTGATTCCTAGAATTGATCCAATTCAAGATATTCATGGAACTGTAGCTTTGTTCTTTTTACTGTTATTACCAGCTTTTGTACTTTATAGCTTTCATGCGGGAGAAAGACGCCTATTACAACCAGACTCCATACAAAATTTAACACAGGTTGGTCAACCTATTTTGTGGGTAAGTTTACAACGCATTATCAATACTCTGATGTTGCTGTCCTCGGTTTTGGCGGTAATATCTGGCAGAATGATGAAAGAGGAATGGCTACCTACAAGAGAACTTGATCACTTATGGTATTACTGCCATCTGATAGCTTGGGTAATTATGGTTTGTTCTTTAGCGATTCATATTTTGATGTCTGCTAAAGTAGGTGGTGCGCCATTGTTACTATCAATGTGGTCATGGAAATTCCGCCCAGGAGATAGTCCGAAAAACTGGTATAGTCGTTTGCGTAGTTGGTTGGGGAATTTTCCCCTTAATAATTTCAGTAACCAAATTAACCAGTTAATACAGAGTAATTTTTCCCTGAGAATTATTGAGGGTGTTGTGTTGCTTGGAATTATAGCGGCATTTGTGTTGCCACTGGTTTTCTCTGGTGGATAATAAATATTATCGCAAAAATATTTACTATTGAGCATATTCGCCAAAGAATCCTCTGACTAAAGCCAGAGGAAGGAAAATAACTATGTCTAAAATTTGACAATTTTACTTTTGATTTAGAGCAACTCTTAACTGACTCAGCAGATGATTAACGGCGGTAAAACTTGGGTTTTTCGCCAATGCTTGCAGAACTACGGGGCTACTTTCCTGCACAATTTGATTATATGCAGTCAGAGCATCATTAAACTTATTAATATCCACATTTTGGTCTGGTCCTGTGAGTTCACTTAAAGCATTTACCAGTGATGTTACTGGTGATGGTGACACTTCTAAACTCACTATAGAAGATTTGACCTGATCTACATTATCTCCACCCTGCAAGATATATTCAATGGAATCAGAGGGCGTATTTTTAGCCAGACTTGCACTGAGTAGATGATCGAGAACTGCATTTAAATCATTCTGAACTTCCGGGGAGACCCTCAAAACTCCCGCCGAAAAATTACCATCATTAACAACTTGAACATTAACGCCGGATGCCGGTACAATGTCACCCATTGAGGAAGCAGAATCTATACCAGTTCCCGGTACAATCTCCTTATCTCCAATTAAAGAGGCAGAATCTGGAGAACTACCCGGTACAATCTCCTTACCAGCATAGGCTCTATGAGGCGCAGCCGCCAGATAAGTAAAACAAGCCAATGCTACCGCCAAATTTAGCAAGAATGTTTGTTTCTTCATGATTTTTATGGTTGATGAAATTGCTTAAAACTTGAAACTGTACCCTGCACTCAGCGCAAAACCTAAGCCAGTATCAAAATTACGACTAATGTCTGTCAGAAGAGCATTGATAACTATAGGTCTATTTCTGAAAGGAGCAATAGAGGTACCTATATTCAGACGATTTCCCGTCCAGCTACTGACTAGGGATGCTTCAGGTATGACTCTTAAACCTACACTCCCGAAAATATTAGCATTATTTCCCCCTGCGGCTCTTGCGCCTAGAGAACGAAAACCGCCGTTACCAAAACCCACAGAAATAGTCAAAGGTAATTGATGATGTGGGTTATCTGGTTGTAGTAGAAACGCCCTAGTAACGACTCCATAAATAGTGTCTTTATTATCGGAAGATTCTCCCCATTTGAGAGCATTTGACCAACCCACGGCTACAGATGTACGGTCACGTAAGTATTTGTGGAGTTTTAACCCCATATAGCCGCTAGTACCCACATCAAACTCTCCACCTTTAAAGTAAGTACCTCCAGAACTGGCAAAGTTAACATTAACTTCCAACCCTAGAGATTTCAATGGATCTCCTAACCCAAAACCAGCGGAGTAAGAGCCATCTCGAAAGCCATCGGAATCTTCCTCTAAAGGGAAAAGTAAACCAACACCAACATAGACCTGACCACCACTTGCACCATAACCAGAAGGAGTACCAGCTGTTGAACCAGGGAAAGCCCTTCGCGGTTCAGTTTTGATGATGCTTTCTTGGGTGTTGATGATGGGATCAATTAATAGTTCTTGGCGTAATGTATCACTATTACTAGGGATATCCTCCTCAGGTGATGAAACTTCTACATCTGTGCTCAATTCTGGTTGTTTTTGCGACAGTAAATTAACTAAATTAGTTGGCTGTGGGATTTCTTCTGGTGATTTTCCATCAATATTATCGTGGTTGGATGCCAATAAAATTTGACTTGCGTTGATTTTGCTGGTTAGTACATTCTTAGATGAAAAACCAAGATTAGCAACAGAGGAATTCCTGATTCTTTCAATTTCAATTTTAACAGCTAAATCCTCACTGTTACTTGTGTGTAATTTAACGGATTTATTACTTTTTCTTGATGTTAATAATCTTTCGCGGAGGGTGATATGTGACTTTTCGTTACCTGGGTATATTGATGATTTATGGCTATTTTCCCCAGAATCAACCTGATTTATTTGATTTGGTAAAATCATATTCTTCTGTGCATTATCCGCAGCAGATACAGACTTTATGGTAATAGCTGTCAAAATCAGAAGACAACTTAGTAAGACTGTCCCTAAGTTACAAAAAACATAGTCAAGTCTAATAAATTTACAGATGTCATTACTATTGCTGGTTTTTTGTATCTTATACATCACAATATTGGTGAGATATTTACAGCATATTGCTTTGTTTGTTATCACAAAGACATGATGAACCAGCCCTGAGCGTTAGCGGCGCGTTTAGTAGATAAGCTACAGGTTCATAGATTTAGACAGACTAACACAGATAAATTTGTAATTTATATGGATGAAAAATGTTAGATTAATCTTTATTTTTTGTTCAAAGTAAATTTATATAAGCCTTGTCATCTGTATTTAGATTTATATTTGTTGAATTACTGATTATTTCTGTAGCGGGGGTTACCTAATTTCATAATTTGAAGTTACCAAGGATGCACACAATCAAGTTATCAAACTGCTGGTTATACAAAATAAATGTTTAATATCTGAAGAAAGTAAGATGATCTGCTTGCTCAATAATGCAAGCTGAAAACCCTTGAATATACAGCTTATTTTATATGTTTGAGTTATACTCTTAGGGGGCAAGATGCTGACAGTTATACTGCTTATGTGTGTATCTTATCTGGATGAATTGTTTTCATGCACCAGGCGCAAGGGTAAGATTTTTGTGGGGTTTTGAAACTCCCTACGCCTAACACAGGGTCTAGTATTAGTGAGGTTTTTTGCTTTTGAGTACGAAAAAAGTAATACCCTATTCAACGCCTTAGTAGGAAAAGCTTTCTGGGGGTAACTGTAAGGGGAAAAAATAGAAGACTAACGCAAAGAGCGAAATATAACCCTTCCTGGGGTTTCTTCTTGATTAATGCTCGCATATACCCGCAGACAAGTTAATACTTCCCCCGGAACACCGCCACAGTTGAGTTGGAGATCATCTTTAGAGAAAGAACAGACATCGGCATAAAGTCCAGATAACTGCCGAATCCGCACATCATAACCCATATTCACCGCCGTTTGAGCCATTTTTTTTAAAATCCGTCGTGATTCTTGCTGTAAATTACCCCACCAGGAATAACGCTCGACGGGTGGGACAAATACTAAGGAGTGTATGGCCTCATCTATATCTATCCAGGCACGCAGACTTAACAACTCATCAGAATTTGACTCGGCTTGTTGCAAACGCTGCCAGCGATCGCTTAAAGTGTTTATATATTGAATGCGTTGTTCTGGCTGGGAGTGCAAGGGCATAATATCAAAGGTAAACACAGTCTTTAAAGCATGATGTAAGTCTGGGTCTATTTCGGTAAATCTCAGGAACAGCTGCACAAAGCCAGCGATACAGTATAAATTACCATACTGGTCGGTTGGGTTAACTCCCGTATTTAATAAGGCTTTCTCAGACAAAGATAACCCGGACGCTGTTACACTCCCCTTCAGTCCGGGATAAATTATTTGATCACGGCTAAAAGGAAGTTCAGCAACGTGTAAATTATCTGGTAGTGCGCCTACTTGTTCAGCTAAATCTAAGGCGCGCGATCGCCAAGCTGTGGCGATATTTTCGGGAACTCGCAGCAGTTGGCGGTGAATTTCGTTCCATAGGTCAGCATCGGTTTGGCTTTGTAGTTCAGCAGTACCTAAATATAACTTTAGTTCGGCATCAGCATTAAAAACCGACCGCAGATGAGTCAATTTTAACTCAGTTGGGAGAAATATCATGGCGATCGCATCTTCTGGGGTAGAATCTGGCGGTGCTTGCAATAAGGCGGAGATTTCCCGTAATAACTCCTCACATATTTGAGTACCGGGGTCGAGGGGAAATTCTGAGATAGCTTGAGTTAAAGTCGCCTCTAGTCCACGTAAACTAAATTTAAGTAATTTAGCCAACTCTGACCCTTGTATTGCTAATAACTGGCGTAATTGCTGCATGAGTATTAATACTAAAACTGATGATAGCGTTTCAAACCCCACCCCAACCCTCTGGTTATCAAGCAGAGGGAGCAAGAGGTGAAATATTATCAAACTCAGATGCTCCCGTCAAAGTACCTACTCAACCGAGGAAGTTTAATGTACACCACAAAAAGGGTCGCGTTCCTTATCCACTTCGTTAGGTTGTAGTTCTAATTCGGCCTGATAAACACATCCTGGCTGTTTAAGACATTCTTGACTAGTGGAGGTCCAATAGGGAACCTCCCCGGCGTGTATTCTCAGAAAACCTTTGTTATCAAGAGTCACGTAATATTTACAAGGGTAATTGGTGGCGACATCCGGTTTACTTAATGCACCGATGCGGATCCATTTTTTGGTGTTAGTGGTGGTATCTGTTTGATAAATATAAAATGTGTGCTGACGGCTTTGGGGAAAGGGAGGTAAAGGGTGACTGACTAAACCGGGTTGTGACTGCTGTTCCCCATGATGGACATAGTGAAATTCTCGCAAAAATTGACTATTATCTTTTCCTGCTTCAAAAACTAAATGATAGGCGTTGGGCTGGTCAACAGTTGCTGACTCAATCACATTGACTGCAATATCACCATCACTTAAGTTGTGCTTGGGACTTTCTAAGGCAATATTCCACTTTAACTTACCATCAGCAAATAGGGCTGCTGTTTCGGAAGCTGCTAATAGTGCAGCACTTACATCAATACCAGGAAGGTCAATTAAATAATGGGGGTTCCCTTGACAAAGTAAAACCCTAAATTCTAGAGTTTGGTCAATTTCAAATTGAACTTTGATTTTTTTGAGAAACTCAGTTTCTGACATTCCTAGTTTTTGCATCAGGTTTTTACCGTCAAAGCTCCCCCACAGTCGTAAGTCTCCCTCCTCGTAGTCTTGGCGGTAAATAATATTAATTAATTGTATCCCTTGCCATTCTGTGCGTACTTTGGCGGCTGTTTCTGTGGGACTGATTTGATAAAGTTCCTGTCCAGCTTTGAATATGGTTAAAAGTTCGTTGCTTTGGGTTTTGCGTTTGAAGTTACAAGGTAGATAATAAAAGAGATTTTTCACGTCTATTTCTAACTGATTTGCTCCTTTGCGTAACAATTCCTTAGACTCTTCGGGGTCAAATCTCAGTCGGCGGAGTTTCTCAGCGTAGCAAGCACCGGCGGAGGTAGCGAGTTTTGTAAATTCCAAGACAAAGGTAATTCTTTCTGGGTTCCAGACGAAGTAAGGGGATTTACTAAATTCTTCGTAGATGTAGCGCTGTACCAATTCCAGGTTGCAAGTTTTACCAGATAAAATCAACCAGTCAACTTTATGAGTATTCCAAGCATCTATATTTTGCCCATGGAAACCCAGGCGACTTTCCATGAGTCCTTTAGCGATACCAATTCCCTCCTTAATAGTGGAAGCGGCGGCGCGTTCAAATTGTTCGCTGTCGATGATAACGCCAATATTATCAGGGGTTCTGACTTGAAATTTAATTCCACTTTGAGTGAGAAGTTCACAAATGTGAGTTTCGGAAATAGTAAAAGTTAAAAGATGATGCTCTGATTTTTGCCCCAGTTTGAGTTTAGCTGATTCAGCATGCTCCCAGAGAGTATAAAAGGTTTGTAGGCGCTGGGGTACTTGTTGCCATCTGGTGGGTAATACTTTCTCGGCAGTATCTAGGGCATCTTTATAAGCAGCATCACCATCAGGGTTTTCTTTATCTATACATTTTAATAAACTGCCACTTTGAAATTTTCCTTCTTCAAGAAAACGTTCATTTAATTCTGTGTTAATTAAATCTTCTAGCTTTTCGCTTTCGATGTCCCCTGTAGTTATTGCTGTTAACAAAAAGTCTGCGATCGCTAGTTTTAATAACCTAAATATTCGCAGGGTAATTAATTCACCGCCCAGCTGTAAATGACCTGATGATCCTAACAGTTTGGGAGTAAGTTTATAGTAACGTCCTCCTAATCCTCTATCTTCATGGTCTGCAAAGGTTGGGGTATTATCTTCTAAAGTCAATTCAATCAAAGCTAAGTCTGTGGTTCCCCCGCCGATATCCAAAACGAGGACATTTTGCGACCATTTGTTTTCGACTTGACGACAACGGGTTTTAAATGATTCAATGCCAATATTGAGATTACCACCAAATTCTCGCCATAAAAAGAAGATTGCGACTGAAACAGCCTCATCATAGGCGGTTTGGACATCATCAATACCCAACTCTTCCACTAATTCTTTAACTTCCTTACGCACTAATGGGGGGGCGACAGTAGGGTAAGTTACAACAGCTGTAACGAAATCTCCATCAGAAAACTTGCGCCTAGCGCGTTGGCGGTAATCTTCGGTTAAATCGATTAAATGGGCCCAAGCTGCTTGGATAAGTTGGTTAACATGAATTATTTCTTGCTGAGTATTTAAAATCACTGGAAAAGTGCGATCTTGTCCAAAGTAGCGCTTGGGTGAGTGGTGAAATCTGCTGATAATTTCTTTTAAAGAGACGCTGCTACCTTGGGCGATGGCTTTTTTTCTGTTATCCCTGGCTTCTCTACCCATCCGTAGTTGTAAATCTGTCAAGGTAAAGATTTCCAATTCGCTGGGTATTTCTGTATCACGGCGATTAATATCTAAGACGACGGGGATTAAGTTTTGGGATTCTAAAGTAGGTACACGAAAAACTTCATGGTATATTTGGTAAATTTTTTTGCTAGCGGCCCGCCGGAATTTCTCGCTGTTACCTAGACATAACTCTATTTGGCGAATTGCTTCTAAGAATCGCTCTTTTTGGTCAGTTTCAAAAACTGATGCTAGATTATGGGGTTCCATTTCTAGGTTTTTGCTCACATCAGCAATAAATTTCTCCCAGTCATGGGGGTTGACATCGGGTAAAGCTACCGATGGGGGGGAACTCAACCACTCGGCCATGCGATGGCGTAACCTGATTTCTTGTTCCCTGGGTAAAATTTCGGCGATGGGAACCTCAATGGGATCAAAGAGTGTGACTGTAGAGTTGGATGTACCAAAATCCAATGCTAACCATCCAGGAAATCTTTTTTGTGGTTGGTTTTCAATATAGCTACTGGTTTCCGTGGGGGTGGTGACGGCTTGGGCCTCAATGATTTCTTCATCATCCATTAATGGTGACCAGAGATAACAGGAGGCTTCAGTTTCCCTGGGTTCAGAAAGTATGGGATCTCCTAAAGCATCTGAATCGAAATACTCAACAGTTACCGCCAAAGTACAGTTAATTGGTTCTCGTAAAGGGCGATTTAACTTACAAGGATATTGCTCTAATTGCCCGATTTGGGAAATTTTAGGAGTTACAGAATCAAATGGTTTATATGCTTTTTTTATTTGGAATGCTAATTCCTCCGGCGTACCGGTGACAATGCAATTAATTCTAGCAATGTGAGGGACATTATCCCCTGCTGCTAGCAGTTGGATGGTGGGTAGTTCCAAATATTCTTTTTCTTTAATATGCACTTGAAAATTAGGTGCTAGCCGAATCTCTACAGGCATTTATTTCTCCTGAAATTAATAATAAATTGCCAATTAAAATCTAGTATCTGTGGTTGAAGTTACCGAAAATAGTAAACAATTAAGGCTTTGAACCCTAAACAATCAAGAATTTTTTGTACCTAGAAAATTATTCTCTTGATAAGAAATTGTGGCAACTTCTGCGAGAATCTGCAACCAATGGGGAATATTAACTTTAGCTGGGGAGCTTTCTGCCGCAATATATCTGAGTAAAGCCTCTTTTTTAGAAATATTTTGCATACTGGGAATAATTTGATCTAAAATACCTTCTAGTTCAGCATTTATCTGCTGATTGATTTGGCTGACATATTGCACCAGATGCAGGCTAGCAGTTGTAATGATTTCATCTCGTAGTCGCAATACAAAAAGTTGGTGATTACCTGTTCTGGGTAAGTCTGGACTTTTTTCAGGAGACCAGTCAAAGATTTGACCAATATTGTGTTTTTCATCTCTACGGGCTAAGGGGAATATGATTTGGGGTGAAATTGATTGTTCTTTGCTATTAATTTCGGCGATAATTGCTTCTAGCCAGTGATTAGGGTCACATCCTAACAGCAACTTGTAAAAAATATCGGCTTCTTCTATACCAAATTCGGTTTCAATATCTTGTTCCATTTCTGGATTTAGATTAGTCTGCAAATAATCCCGCTGTGGGGCTATCTGCTGGGATAATTTATTTAATAAGTCGGCTAATGCTTGATGAATGCGCTCTCGGGCAAAGTCTTCTAATTCCTTGACAGTTTTCACAAAAGCTGCATAAAAATCTTCACTTTTTGTAGGTAGGCTGCTATTAACTCTATTACCTCTGTCAAATAGTTTACCCGCTGCCCCTTTAAATTCCGCAATGGTGATATTACCATTGTTGGCTTTGTTGAATAGTAATGTCCACTCGTTCCAGTTGAGTATTTTAAATGTGAGTTCGTCTTTAACTACATCACTGACAATATTTCCCCACCGGTCTTTGAGTGGTTCTTTACCTAAATCTTTCTGAAAGTTGCGATAGGTTTTATCTAAACTTTCAATAGCAGATCGCAACTCAATGATGTTGTGAGTATCGGATGTGGGAATACCTTGCTCGTGGATTTCGGTAATAATATTATTGAGGTATTCTTGTTGTAGCATTAAATTATCAGCAGCCCTATGGGTATCTTCATACAGTTGTTTTACTCCGTGATTGGCTACATGATTTTGAATTAATTCGCGCAGTTTGGCAATACCACCATCTTGGGCGAAGTAACTCAGTTGTCTACCTAAATGGCTCCGGGGATCAGATTCTAGCAGACGTGTGCTTAATAGTTGCCATTTTTGTTGCGATCGCCTAGACCGTTCCAGATAATCTGGATAATCTAAGTTAGTTAGAAATTCCGGTGAACCTGCTTTAACTTTACTAGAACGTTTTGCCAACTCAGCCAGTCCTAGCAGTGGGGATAATAAAACCATCCGTTCTTGTTCAATAATGAATGCACTAGCAGCATCAATGGTTGTTTGCAGAACTTTCAATTTACTTAAAACATCGTCTTCTTTTAGAGGTTCAGTATCGGCGATGAATTGGTCAAGTTCTCTTTCATGACCTTGACTATCTAGAGGTAACTGATCAAAACGACCCACCCCCACCAAAATTAAATCTTTGAGGTCTTGTCCTGGGCGTTGCTGCTGCATCATAGTAAAGATTTTATTGGCGCGATCGCTACCAGGGGTTTTCCCATTTAAAAGGATTAAAATTGTCTGTACTTCTGCTAGTTCTCGCAGTGATAAAAAGGTATCCCTAGCTCCGGAATTAGCAGCACCTAACCCAGGGAAGTCTAAGAGAATAAATTGGGAAGCACCGCTAAAATCCCAGATTTCCCGTGATATTTTCACTTCAATGTTGACACGGTGGATGAGTGAAAAGCTGTTATGTAATAATTTAGTCGTGAGGTTCTGGGGTGGGCTGGGTAATCGAATATGAGATGAGGGTAAGTCCTCAAACCGAAGAGTTTGGATAGCTAATGGCTGTTCAGGTAGCTGTAGTCCTTCACGGGCGATGTTACCATCAATTTGATAGTGGATACCACACATTGCTTGGCCATATGCTTGATAAGTGCGAAGGAATAATACCAACTCTCGTAATAAATAACGTAATTCTAAATTTTTGCTACTGTTCCATGCTTCTTCGCACCAGTTAATAATATCTTTGCCAGTCTTTAATGTTGACAGGGGTATGGGTGGTAGTCCAGCTGCAGCACTCCGGCGACTTGCTTCCTGCAACATGAATTGCAGACACTCATTCACCCCTTGATGAGAAAGATACTCTACCGTATAATTATTAGCCTGAGTAGTGACCAAGCCTGATTGCGGTACAATATGGATGGCTGTGACATTACCTGTAGTTGGGTTCTCACTAATTGGCAAAGCGTCAGCATATCCAATCAAGCTACCTAAAAGCAAAGTTTTACCGCTGCTGAATTCTCCCATGACTCCAATTCTAACTGGGGATGTGGCAAGTTCTACAGTTTTTTGTGCAGCTTCTCGGAGACGCACAAGACAATCATCTAGCCTCGTGGGTATCCAATCTTCTTGTTGAGAAGGGTATTGGGGTACTAAGTCTAGTTTTTCCAAGATCAATTGTCCGTATGCTTTAAAACAATCTAATTGTTCCATTTCCATAGAAATTCTTTCCATGTCGCATCAATTTCTGTGAGCTTTATAACATAAAACAATCTAAATGGCAGATATTGATAAAAGTTATCATCATATTTTTCCTGAGTACCAGATTATTTAATACTGTCCATGGATTAATTATACTGATTTAAACAATTCTTAACCGGATGCTTATTTAAACAGTTAAAAACGAAAAAAATATCAACAGAATAAATATTATTGAGGGAATATTCACAACTATCAAATTACTGACTTCTATGAACGAATATCTATCCCGGTTGTTCCATCAGATTTCCGCCCATGATGCTTATACTTTCAGCGGCTGTTTTATATTACACAATATGAGTTGTAGTAAGAATTAAACAAGTCCTTCGGGGTGATGTCTGGGTAAGGATGATCCAAAAGTTACGGTTATTGTAGTGGGGGGGGAGTGTCTACGCCGCCACATTGACAGTATATTTCATCCTCTTGTGGCGTATGCCAATAGGGGACAGGATACTGCCGTCAGAATAATTTTACCATTTATACATTTATATATTACGTTTTTACCTACAAGCTGTATCATATTCAGATGTATGCTTGAATAAGTTAGAGGGTGCTATATATATTTCTTCTGTCCGCAGTTAATAGATTGATAGTTGAAAGGGTGTAAAAGGATGATTTATGAAGAAGATTATAATGCAGTTGAAGCGGTAAATGAACTATTGAGGAAAATTAGAATTAAAGAAAGTCAATTAAGAGTTGCTAAAACATCTAATCTGCTGTATACATCTGAAGTATTACAAAATCAAATATTACAGTTACAGCAAGAATTATCCCATTCAGAGAACCCGGAAATTGCAGCATTAATGAGTTTATTGGATGATTAAATGTTATAATAGTGAGTTACAATAATATGCTAGAACAAAAACTGAGGCGTTGGGATGATGTGATTGCCAACCATCCCCATGAGCCTCAAGCCTATGTACAGAGGGGTATGGTTCATTTTCAGCTAGGAAATATTAATGCTTCTATTGCTGATTTTGACATAGCAGAAAAACTTGAGCCACGGTTAACACCATATTTGTGGCAAAGGGGACTAGCATATTATTATGCTGGTAGATTTGCAGAAGGCGCTAAACAGTTTGAGACAGATTTAACTGTGAATTTTCAAGATGTGGAAGAAACGGTTTGGCGCTATCTTTGTGTTGCTGAAGCTGATGGTGTCACTGCGGCGCGTGAGTGTTTATTAGAAGTAAAAAATGACCCGCGATTGGTGATGCGGCGGGTATATGATTTGTATGCGGGGCGCTGTTCTCCTGATGTTTTAATTCAATTGGGTAAAAAGGCAGATAAGCGTACTAAATTTTACATTTATCTCTATGTGGGATTATATTTTGAGGCGGAAAAGCAACTGGAGTTAGCACAGGAATATATTAATCAAGCGGTTAGTAACAAGATTGATGATTATATGTGGTATCTGGCTTGTGTACATCAGAAGTTGCGAGTAACACAGGATGATGTTAGTGATTGCAACTAGAGTGAGGGGAATTGTTGCTCTTGACTGGATTTGTAAGGATATTTATATTACTCTATACAAAAATTGATTTATTCCTAGCGATCGCTGGCGCTGCAAAACAATGTATAATTCCGGCAGCCATATCAGAATCCAATATGAATAATCAAAGCAAATCAGTTCCAGGCAATGGTTAACTAATGGCATCTTAATATTCAAATTAACCAACGGTGTGATGAGTATGACACTTGACAAAGATGATTAAAATCTTGCATCTTGCGGATATCCACATGGGGAGCGGTTTCTCCCATGGGCGCATGAATCCAGACACAGGACTAAATACACGGTTAGAGGATTTTGTCAAGACTTTATCCCGATGTATTGACCGGGCGCTCCAAGACCCGGTAGATATAGTCTTATTTGGCGGTGATGCGTTCCCGGATGCTACCCCACCGCCATATGTGCAAGAAGCTTTTGCAAGTCAGTTTCGCCGCCTGGTTGATGCAGATATTCCTACAGTGCTGTTGGTGGGGAACCATGACCAACATTCTCAAGGAACGGGAGGCGCTAGTTTAAATATTTATCGCACTTTAGGGGTGCGGGGGTTTGTGGTGGGTGATACTTTAACCACTCACTGTATTAATACCCCTAGTGGTAGGGTGCAGGTGATTACTTTACCTTGGCTGACTCGTTCTACGTTGATGACCCGTCAGGAAACTAAAAATGCTTCTTTGGCTGAGGTAAACGAAATGTTAACACAACGTCTAGAAGTGGTTTTAGAGGGAGAAATTCGCCGTCTTGACCCTGATGTTCCTACTGTGCTTTTGGCTCATTTAATGGCTGATAATGCTACTTTGGGCGCTGAACGTCTTTTAGCGGTGGGGAAGGGTTTTACTTTACCCCTATCTTTACTGACGCGACCTTGTTTTGATTATGTGGCTTTAGGACATGTTCACTGTCACCAGAATTTAAATAAGTCTAATAACCCACCTGTCATTTATCCGGGAAGTATTGAACGGGTCGATTTTAGTGAGGAAAAAGAAGATAAGGGCTATGTAATTATAGAGTTGGAGCGGGGACGAGCTAATTGGGAATTTTGCCCTTTACCTGTGCGGAGTTTCCGCACTATTGAGGTGGATATATCACAAGCAGATGATCCTCAAGCTGCTTTAATCAAGGCGATCGCTAAATATAATATTGAAGATGCTGTGGTGCGGTTAATTTATCAAATCCGCTCGGAACAGATGGATGTTATTGATACTGCGGCTATTCATGGAGCTTTAAGTTTAGCTCACAATTACACAATTAAAGCAGAATTAGTCAGCCAATTGGCGCGTCCGAGAATTCCAGAATTAACCGCTAGTAGCAGTATTGACCCCAGGTCGGCTTTGCAAACTTACCTAAATAATCGTGAAGATTTAAAGGATATTGCTGCATCTATGTTGGAAGCAGCAGAAAATTTACTCGCTGATGATGTGGTTGTCTTTTAATGCTGGGGCGATCGCTGTGTGCTTTAATAATGAGAAAAGAATGCTTGAATAATTGTGCTAGAGGAAGCCTTACCAAAATCAACCATATGTCAACAGCGCCTACCACCTCAGCGTTGGCAAATTTATCGCCAGCAACCAGAATGCGCCGCTAGTCTGGCGGGGGTAACTAATGTTGCACCTATTATCGCCCAAATACTAATTAATCGTGGCATTACTACCCCAGAAGCAGCACAAGGGTTCTTAAATCCTGAGTCCTTAAATTTACCTTCGCCTTTAGAAGAATTTCCTGACTTGTCGATTAGTTTGGATTTATTGCAGCAAGCGATCGCATCCCATGGTAAAATATCCATCTGTGGTGACTATGATGCCGATGGTATGACTAGCACGGCTTTACTGTTGCGTAGTCTCCGGAGTTTTGGGGCTGATGTGAATTACGCCATCCCTAGTCGTATGCGTGATGGTTATGGGATTAATCAACGCATTGTTGAAGAGTTTCACGATGAAGGTATAAACCTAATTCTGACTGTGGATAATGGGATTTCTGCTTATGAACCCATAGCCAGAGCTAGAGAACTTGGTATGAATGTGATTGTCACCGACCACCACGACATCCCCTCTAAATTACCTCCAGCTAACGCCATCCTGAACCCCAAACTCATTGCAGAGTCTTCACCTTATCGGGGTGTGGCGGGTGTGGGTGTTGCTTATATTTTAGCAGTATCTCTAGGGCAACGGTTAGGAGCGATTAAAGGCTTAGTGCAGCCGATGTTGGCTTTATTTACCCTAGGTACAATCGCTGATTTAGCACCTTTAATAGGTGTAAATCGTCGCTGGGTAAAACGTGGATTAAAACATTTACCTCAGTCTAATTTACCAGGGATTAAAGCCCTAATTCAGGTTGCTGGTTTGCAGGTCAGGGAAGAGGGACAAGGGGAACTATTCCCAGGGGGAAATACTGCTTCTAAATCTTTAAAACCAGAAGATATCGGCTTTCGCCTGGGACCACGAATTAATGCTATTGGTCGTATTGGTGACCCTCAGACGGTCATTTCATTACTAACTACCGATGATATGACGGTAGCCTTAGAATGTGCGAAGCAGTGTGAGCTAACTAACACTAGTCGTCAGCAGATGTGCGAGGCAATTGAACAAGAAGCGATCGCTTATGTAGAGAAGTGGTTTGTTTCTACTCTCCCCAAAGACCGGGTATTAGTCGTTGTACAACCTGATTGGCATCATGGTGTAATTGGTATTGTCGCCTCTCGCTTGGTGGAGCGCTACGGTGTGCCTGTGTTTATTGGCACTTATGAAGGTGGTGGACATATTCGGGGTTCTGCTCGTGGTATTCCTGAGTTTAATGTATTTGAAGCGTTACAATATTGTCATGGTTTACTGGGGAAGTTTGGCGGACATAAGGCAGCCGGGGGTTTTTCTTTGGCAGCAGATAATTTACACTTATTGCGATCACGATTATCTGAGTTTGCTAATCACTGTCTAGAACTACACCACCTCAAGCCACTAGTTAAAATTGATGCTGAACTTGAACTGAGTCAAATCAATCAGCAGCTCTACCAAGAACTAAATGCTCTTCATCCTTGTGGTATGGAAAACCCAGACCCCTTATTCTCGACAGGGAATTTACAAGTGATTTCCCAGCAAATTGTTGGTAAAGGTCACATTAAATTAACACTCAGTCAAACTATTAATCATCAAGAGTATAAAATCAAAGCGATCGCCTGGAGGTGGGGAGACTACTTCCCCCTACCGCCACGATTAGATATTGCCTACAAGTTACGGGAAAATTACTTTAATGGTACTACTAGTATTGAGTTGGAGTTAGTGGGTGTCAGACCATCGTCAGCTTAGGATGAGCTCAACTAAGGTATGAAAAGCTTATCCAAGCTGTCTTTCAGGCTCTGGTGATAATGATTTCGGAGTTATAAGTTTGAAAACTGATAACTCCGGATATCACAGTCCTACAGGTCGCCGTTGCGAAATGCCAGTACAAAGATTACCACCGGACCAGCAATGAGGATTAGTCCTACAGAAACTAACTGGAAGATAACTTCCCAATTGATACTGCTCAAAGCGTCAAACATTTTTCCCTGATCCCCTTAACTTTTGAAAAACACAGTCACTCAATTGCAAAACTCGCCATTTATCATATCTGGCTTGGGGCTGTTACATTTAATTTACTTAACAAAACTATAGGAAAGTCCATAAAATGGCAAACTGGCAATGTGTGAAACAATGTGGCGCCTGCTGTAATCTTGAACCCGCAGATCGTCCAGATTTAGAGGAGTATCTCACCCCGTCCGAATTAGAGCTATACCTGAGTATGGTGGGCGAGGGGGGATGGTGCGTTAACTTTGACCATGACAGCCGAGAATGCAGTATATATGCCAATCGTCCCCGTTTTTGCCGTGTAGAGGCAGATATATTTGAGGATATGTATGGAATTGAACCCGAAGAACTCAATGATTTTGCTATTGACTGCTGTCGTGAGCAAATAGAGGGAGTCTATGGCGATCGCAGTTTGGAAATTATCCGGTTTAATCAAGCTGTGGGATTCTGAAGTTATGTCACTTTCTGCAATAGGCTTGCAATTTATGAAGATCATCTGAGAAGATGAGAGAATTATGAAAGACCTTCAGAAAACTACCGCCCGTGAAACTTGACTCTGTACCGATAAATTCTATCACTGCTGAGACTGACAACCAGCCAGAAATCAAAGACAGGGATTCATCTGACCTAACTGTAGTTACAGATAGTCCCAAACAGCAGGAGTCGGTGGTGGCAACTTTTGCTACTACCTTCCTGACTATATTTTTGGCAGAAATTGGAGATAAAACCCAGCTATCCACCTTATTAATGAGTGCAGAATCTCATGCGCCCTGGGTAGTTTTTATTGGTGCTGGACTAGCCCTAATTACCACTAGTCTATTAGGCGTGCTTTTGGGGGGTTGGATTGCTAATCGCCTCAGTCCCAAAGTGGTAGAAAAATCAGCCGGGATGATGTTACTGCTGATTTCTGTCATGCTGTTTTGGGATGTATTTCATAATTAAGTAACTCACCCCCCCACTCTCTAACTATCCACAAACTTATGGACTGGCATCTTTTAGGACTGAGTTTTATTACTGTATTTCTCTCAGAATTAGGTGATAAAAGTCAATTAGCTGCGATCGCACTTTCTGGGCGTTCCCAATCTCGGCGAGCGGTATTTTTTGGTACTGCTGGCGCGCTATTGCTCACGAGCTTTTTGGGAGCATTAGCCGGGGGCGCTGTGGCGGAATTATTACCGACGCGCTTATTAAAGGCGATCGCGGCTGTAGGGTTTGCAGTTCTGGCTGCGCGTTTGCTATTGTTTAGCGAAGCCTCAACCGATGCTGAATAAGGCAATTTCAGATTACACAGAACCTACTAAACTTGCTGTTGCCAGTAGCCTTTTAAAAGTGTTCCTGCAGCTAATACTTTGATCATTTCTAGGAAAAAATAACTACTGTGTAGTAAATTCATTTCCCCTGGAATTGTCGCATTTGTGGCAAATAGGTTGAGATTAACACCTACAGCGCACATTTGCGGAGTCAAGAAATAGGTATCCACTAAGGTGACAGCAAGTAACATGACCGCAAATACAATCACCCTAGGATTCCAGCGCGATTTGGCTTGACTCAAAGCCAGTACGCCAGTTAATACTACAGCAGCAGATAATAATTCCATGCGATTAAAGTTCCAAAAAATCGCATAACCTGCTGTGGTAAAGTCTGTTTGACTCATCATACCGGAAAGGTAGAGGCTAGGCATGATTACCCAGTCTAGAACTAGACTAGAACTCAACCAAAAGCCCAAAGCCAAGATGATAGCCGTTTCCCAAGTTGGGCGCTTGAATTCAACTGTAGATATGGTATTCATAAGAAATAATAATTGCTAGCCTTCTATTTTCAGAGTTTAACTGAAAAAGTAGTTGTCACTACAGTTATAAATTATCTGTTACAAATAGCTTGATAACTTCAAAAAGTAATGATTTTTATCTTTTTGTTGTATTAATAAATAATATGAATTTTTGTTAAATAAAAATTCAATTGTTTATTAGTTTCTCCCCGTGACCTACACTCAAGTCGGGGAAAATACCCGCAGCTTAATTTACCGCAATGGATAAAACTAAGTTGCCTTCCTATGTAAGATATAATTACATAACTCGCAAAATCCTTCTCCTTCAGCAGCCTGGGTAATATAACTAGGCTGATGTTCTAGCTGGTGTGCATATTGCATGACATTGGCTACACCCACGGAAATAGGAAACTGACTTTGATTGAATAAACTTTGATCATTGGGACTATCACCAACGGTGACCACTTGCTTGGGTGAAATTTCAGGTAAGTATGCTTGCAAAACTTGCAATAATCCTATAGCTTTATCTTGTTCTTGAGGTTTGATGTGACACTGCACAGTACTATAAGTAAATCCCCAGCCCCTTTGTTGACAAAGATTACCCAGTCTTTGTAATTCCTCTGGACTCAAAGCCCCAATATCAAAAGTCCAATCTGTGACCCGGAAACGATTATCCGCTGATTCCTGAATTTGAGGAAAGATTGTTTTTAAGAACTCGAAGGTGACGGCTAAACTCTGGCGATGGGCTTTTAAGTCAGGAATGGCTGTTAAACTTACTGGTTCCTCCTTGCCAGATGGATAAAATAAACCACCGTTTTCGGCGATCGCACCGATAACAGGCATCAAGTGGCTTAGTCCACTCATCCATCCTGCGGAACGCCCAGTAACAATTAATACTTTTATGCCGGCAGATCCTAGCTTTTCTAAAGCTTGCAGTATTGTAGTAGAAAATTTGCCTCCTTGAGTGAGAGTACCATCCATATCTGTGGCAACAAGGGCAATATTAGTGAATGAAGCCTCAGACAGTGGTTTGATCCGACTATACATAGTGCGTTTTCCATCAGCGGTAAAAAATAACTATAATACAGCTAGATGGGACTCAAATTAATGCTTGTCAGTGTTAATTACTGTTGGAGAATCACGGGCTAAAATACCATCTTCCATTTCCACAATGCGATCGGCTATGTCTAAGATGCGGTTATCATGAGTCACCAGCAAGATAGAAGTTCCTTGTTCTTTAGCCAGACCCTGCATGATTTCCACCACATCCCGTCCTGATTGTTTGTCTAAGGCCGCCGTTGGTTCGTCTGCTAGCACCAATGGAGGATTATTGACTAGGGCCCGGGCGATGGCTATTCTTTGTTTTTGTCCTCCAGAAAGGCTCTCTGGGTAGTAACTCACTTTGTCCTTTAAACCCACTGCACTCAGCATAGCTTCTGACTTAGAAATTGCCTCATGGGGAGTGACATGATCACTCAATTCCACCGCCATCTGTACATTTTGTCTAGCACTTAAGAAACCCAACAAATTGTGAGCTTGAAAAATATAACCGATATTACGGCGAATTTTTACTAGTTGATTTTGACTAGCGCCAGACATTTCTACATCTAAAAACTTGAGACTTCCCTGTTGTACAGACCGCAAACCACCAATTAAGCTTAGTAAGGTTGTTTTACCTGAACCTGATGGACCAGTCATAATCACAATTTCCCCAGGGTAAATCTCTAGGTTAATGTCGAATAAAATTTGTTTCCTGAGCGCGCCTTTGCCATAGTAGTGATTGAGATTTTTTATAGCAATTACAGGTTCTTGTCTCATATTTAGGTGGGTGAGTAGGTGTTAGGATTTCCGTCTCAGAACTGTAGTGCCTGTAAATACTGAATATATATAGCATTTCCCATGCTCGTGAGGTACAAAGTTGTTTAGTTTCAGGGAACAGGGAACGGGGAATAGGGAATAGGCAATTGATGTGTACTTCATTAGCCTGAAAAAGGCTTTATCAAGTACCAATTATAAATCGAAATTCTCGATCTAGATGCAGAATTTCGATTTATTTTCAAATTAAAAGATGTCCGCTGGATCAGCAGAACGTAATTTACGTACAGCGATCGCACCAGAGATAAAACACATAAGTATAGTTAAAATTAACACGGTTATTGCCCGACTATAACTCATAAAGATTGGTAGTAGTGTAGCTTCTCTAGCCCGAGAGTAGAGGAACATAGCAAAAATCCATCCTGGAACATATCCTAAACAAGCTAATAAAAATGCTTCTTGGAGTATGACCATCAACAAGTATTTCTGTGTATAACCTATTGCCTTCAAAGTTGCATATTCTGACAAATGATCGGAAACCTCAGTATAAAGGATTTGATAAACAATTACAGTACCGACAATGAAGCCCATTATCGTACCTAAACTGAATATAAATCCAATAGCAGTACTAGTTGCCCAGTAATTGCGCTCAAAATCAATAAACTCTTGTTTCGTTAAGACATTAACATCTTGAGGTAAATGATTACGCAATTGTTGAGCGACAACATGAGGATTTTGTCCTGCTCTTAATCTAATCAGACCAATATCAATCAATCCTCTTTGGCGGTTTCTAAATATCCGCAGAAAATTAACATCACTGGTAATTAAATTACCATCCGCCCCAAAGGATGTACCTAAAGTAAATAATCCACCTACTTTAACTCGTCTTCTTTGTACTTCTGCGATTAAAGTATTTCCTCCCTTGAATTGGGAAGCAATGGGGCCATATTCCTCCCGCGAAGAACGGTCAAATAAAACTACATCAGGCTGTTTCAATTGCTCCAAGTGACTTTGAACACCAGGCAAATCAAACAGATTAGATTCTGGATTCATGCCAAATATGAGAATACTCCGAGGACGACCTGTAATAGGATTCCTCCAGGTTGTATAATCCAAATATATCGGATGCACCGACTCTACCGCTTGTAATTCTAAGGCTTTATACAATCTTCTTTGAGAAAATTGTTCCATGGCTAATAAAGCATTAGATTGTTGGTTAATTAAAACAATGTCCCCATTTAAGCTACTATGTAACCGCACATTACTATAATAGAGAGCATCCCGGAAACCAATTTGCATAAACATCAAAATATCAGCAAAGGCAATTCCTGCCAAAGCGACAGCTAGGCGACTTTTGTCTCTGGTCAGTTGCAGCCAAGACAGGGGTATTTTACGAGCCATTATGCTTAATTAAGAAAGCTGTTCAAGGAATTAGGGATGGGAAGATTCCAGCAAAAACCTGAAATCTTTGATAGGTTAAATTCTTTTTTTGCATTGCTGTTAATGCTCAATCAGAACTGATTCCTTTATTAATTTGGGTAATTACCTTAGCATTGGTAAAACCAGAAACTCGCTCACTATCTTCTGGAGTCAGGGAAATTCTCACTTCCACAACTCTAGCGTCTACATCTGCTACTGGGTCTGTACTCAAGATGTCTTTTTTGCCGATTTTTCTGCCAATTTCTGTGACAGTTCCTTTTAATTCCCCAATAAATGCTCCATTTTCGCTGGTGATACTAGCAGTTTGACCTATCCGCACTTGAGCAATACTGTCTTCTGAGACCTCAGCAACAACAGTCATCTCTTTAGTTTCTCCTATCTCAGCAATACCATTGGCGCTGATAGCTTCTCCTGATTTTGTATGCACTGCTAAAATCTCTCCAGCAATGGGCGCTTGAACATAACTTAATTTCAGTTCTGCTTCTGCTCTTTTGAGATTAGCCAGAGCATTACTAACTTGAGCTTCTCCCCTTTGAACATCAGTGGGTCCGAATTCTTGAATTCTCCTGAGTCTGGCTTGTTGTTCGTCAATTTGACTTTGTAAAGCCATGATGGTTTTATCGCGGTTGACTTTGGCTTCCACCAGCTGCTGTTGCAAGGTGGTGATAGTTTTTACCTGGTTGGCTCTGGCCTCAGCCAGTTGTTGTCGTAAAGTCGCCTCTACCTGTCGCAGGGTAGCTTGGGTTTCAATAACTTGCTGATTGGAAGTCACCGCAGCCAATGTTCTTCTATCCCTCTCCTGCTGGGAAATAGCACCTTCTCGATACAACATCTCATATCTGGAAGCATCAACCGCAGCATTGCGCTGTTCGGCTTGAATGCGTTGGATACTTGCTCTTAAACTCTCTTTTTGTCCTCTGAGTTCAGCTTCTAGACGATTCACTGTTGCTTGTTGAGCCAGTTTTTCTCCACTCAACTGGGCTGCTATGCGAGCAATCATCGCTTGTTGAGCATCCCTTTCTCCGTTTAACTCAGCTTGTAAACGAGCAATAACTGCTGTTTGAGCTTCCACATCTCTGGGGGAGCCAACTCTGACTTGGGCTAAATTAGCCCGCGCTTCTTGCAGTCTGGCTTTTGCTTCCTCCAGTGCTGCTAGTTGGGTGTCATGGTTGTCTAAAATCGCCACCATTTGACCTTTTCTTACCCGCTCACCTTCTCTCACAAAGATCTGCCGCACCCGTGAGGAAGATTGCAATCCAGCTGCAGGCGCAGAGAGTTTTAAAACCTGTCCTTTTGGTTCTAAACGCCCCACAGCGCTAATGCTGTTAGTCATTGGCTTGATGGGTACAGAGGAGCCTAGTTTTTTTAGCTGCTCCACTTTAGCTGTAGTTAGTAGCCCAGCAGCGATGAGAATTGGTAAGGCTACAGCAATACCCCACCAAATCTTAGGTTGTTCCGATTCCAGTAGCAGCTCTCTTGAGCTTGGCTTTTCAGTCACCCTTGACATGGTTGTTGCCTGTTTGTTGAATTGTGCTTATAGAAATAAAAAAACCGAATCAGTGGTGATCATACCTGAAGATGCGTGAGACTTTACCTATGTTTTGGTTCTCGGTTTCTATGCATTACACTCTTTTTTCAAATTGGGATGACAGCGCATTTCATGTGCATGAGATGAGCTACCCAGGGTAGGGAGGATGCCTACTCGAAAATATTGATGGTATTAAGATGTGTAGTTCATTTACTTCAAGCCTTTTTCAGGCTAATGAAATACACACCAATTTGTTCCGGTGTTCCCTGAAACTAAAAAACTTTGTACCTCACGACCATGGGAAATGCTATAAACAAAAACAAAAGTGTTGTAAATTCAATCCCATAGTTTTTACTGACTAGCACGCTGATAATTGCTAAAAATCTGCTATCTGATGCACCCTCAACCCTAGATATGTCTAACATGATGCAGTGTTATTGCAAGTTACATCTGCCAACTCTCAGGATGATTGCAGCCTGGTATAAATTTATTAAATGAAATTCGCCATCGCCTATTTACCCAGAAAATATCCCTATTTTTTGGCTTTTTCGCCGCTATACTCACAGTTTATCAAAGAAATTTTCTGCTAACAAAGTGAGCATTTTTTCATACCAATTGTCTGTGAATATTTGGGAATAAGCGATGATTATTGCCAGCCATTGCCCTTGATTCCGTCATAAAAACCAATACCACAGGATCACAAACCAAGGCTATATATACAGGTTAATTAGGCACACCTTGATCCAAAAATGTTAGTCAATGATCTGCTACCAAGATATATCAAAAACACAATTCCTAACATTACGTTTTCCTTAAATTTTCTTTCAACTAATTAGTAGGTTTTTTACCTGTTCCTTGATATGGCGAATATTTCCAGACTTTGCTACTGTTGTCTAACTCCATTCAAGTTTCTTTGCATAAATTCTACATTCATCAGTTATGAGAAAAGGTAACGGAACCTACAGATGGGGAGATTAACAACACTTGACATAGTATCTCCCCTCTGCTATGATGACTATTCTTGTAAGTCAAATAAGACTGTGGTCATATAATTTTCCGCCCAGTCTGAACCAAAGGCTTTTTCTAGTACCCGGCGGGTTTTATCGTTTTGTTGCTGTTGGGTGCAGTATTCCCGTTGTCCTGCTAGGATTTGCAGTGATTTTTCTGCTGAAACTGGACTGGAGTCTATGGCTTGGGTACAATGAATCTCTAAAAGCTCTTGGACACGAGACAGAAACATTTTCTCTTCTTCTGGGGAACCAGGACGGACAAAAATGCAAAATTCCGAGAATATATGACCCCACTCGGGTAATTCACGGGGTTGGGAAAACTTCACATCTGTGAGTGCTGTTAGTTTGGTATTGTATGATTCTGGTAACTTACCTTTTAAGTCTACGGGAGATAGGTCTGCGATCGCCGCACTAATTTGACCTCGACCCCCAACTAAGTCACAACCAAACATTGGTAAGTCATATTCTGGACGGGGAAACATTACACAATGCAAAATATCTAGCATAGTTCCCACCCTTGCTAGTTCTAAGTGCATTTTGCGGAATTGGGTTGTTTGATAACAGCGATTTTCTATGATTAGTTTTTCGCCTTCTAGTCTACCTTCTACATAACCCAGTTCAGCAGGTAATTGGTAAGGCGATAGTTCTAAGTGTTTATGCCAAACAGCCTCAATACAATCCGCTAGTTGATGAATTAAGGGATGTTGTTGTTCTCGCAGCGAAGTGGTAGGAGTAAATGACATTTTTTTTGAGCAAATTCAATCCTAGGGTTAATTGTCAGTCTACCTTCTGCTGTCACACTTGGGTTCTGGGAATTTGAGCCAATATTTTTTGGTTTCTCCCCCAGACGCACCAGTCCAGGGAGGCACAAAATTTTAATTTAGCAGCGGTTAATGCCAGAAATCAGTAACTTCGTATCCCAAATCTTCTAGCATCTGCCGCAGCAGAGGTAAACTCAGTCCAATGACATTGCTGTGACAACCGGCGATTTTTTCCACGAATAAACTACCAAACCCCTCCAGGGCGAAAGCCCCCGCACACCTGAGAGGTTCCCCTGTAGCGACATAGGCTTGAATTGTGCGATCGCTCATTTTAGCGAAATATACTCTTGTTACCTGACACCTAACTAAAGTCCGATGTTGGTAGAGGTCAATTAACACATGACCAGTATACAGGTCGCCGAATTTACCTTGCATTAATTGCCAACGGGCTATAGCTTCAGCATCATCGGCTGGCTTACCATAAATTTTACCATCCACAGCCAAAACCGAATCACAACCCATAATCAAAGCTGATTCAAACTGCGGAACTACAGTTTCCGCCTTGCGTTGTGCGAGAAGTTGGACTAATTCTGCTGGTTCATTGACTTGAATTTGCGACTCATCAAAATCACTAGGTCTAACTATCACTTTCATTCCAACAGTTTGCAGCAAGCGGTGGCGGGCTTGGGAAGCTGAAGCGAGTACAAATTGAGGTGTTGTCATAAGACTTTTGCTAAAATATGGCAGTCAAAACCACAGAAACTAAAAGAAATGCTGGCGGGGAGCATGATTTGCGTGTATTACAGCTCCCCATACTATAGTCAGTTGTATTTAGTCCAGGGGAGGAATTACCTTGTTAATACACCGAGAAAGAATTTACAACATTTGTCATCAAGCCTTTAACCCTCTGCCAACGCCTTTCGGGAATTGATGCATTAAAGGTAAACAATTTACCACGGCTGACAGCAACACTGGCGACATTATGTCTGTCTTCCAGATTAGGAAGTTTTACCTCATACTCTAGAATATAGTATGTTTTCCCATTAGATTCTCGTTGCAAAGCGTTGACTAATTCCGCCGAACGACCAGACTCTGGGGGAGCAAGAACTGCTTTTCCTAATTTGTACCCTATTTCTGTGGGTGTTCCCAGTTCTGTCAAATCTTGATCATCAGGAACCGGGCTAATAACTACAGAAACATTTTCAGATACTTCTATCAAATCGTGGAACACTACATCAGGGCCATTGTCAACTTTAACTTGTAACCAGCCATTAGGGTATAAAAACTCATAACCATCATAAGAGTCTACAAAACTTTTCAGTCCAGCTGCGGCAGCTACACCAGGATTACTGAGGCTGATACTCAAAACTAATAGCAAAATAAATACAATTCTTTTCCACATTTCTTAAGATTCCTGTAGTCGGGGGAAAAAATCAGACAAGCCTGATTTCTGGTTTTTATCTTTGTCAGGGGGTTTGGGGGAGCTATAAGACTCACACCTTAATCTTTAACTCAGTTTAGGATACATGGAGGCACTCATGCTAATTTTACGGGTCGTGATGACTAAAGACCCTGGGGTTAACTCCAGGGGTTAAAATTCCGGTAAAACAGTCCAATATGAACTAACAAATATATAATTAGTGTTTATAGTGAGAATTTTAAGATTGGAAGCTAATAGCTGATAGATCACTATGGATCTTGAAAATTGCTACAATTTATTGGGTTTAAAGTCAGGAGCCTCTTTGGCTGACATCAAAGCGTCTTACAGACGATTGGCACATCAATATCATCCCGATGTTAATCCCAATGACATCAGAACTAAAGATAAGTTTATTACCCTAACAGAAGCTTACAAGTTCCTCTTAACGGTAGTTCCTGCTGAGGATATCTCCCCACCCTCAAGTAATTCTTCTGTATTGCGGCCTAATCATAGCAAATCCAAACGTTCCCAAAAACCACCCACGACTACTGTTAAATTGGAAAAGCCCCCAAGAGCAAAGCCGCCTAATATTGCCGAAATAGAACAGCGCCTGAAGTGGAAGACTTATGAACAGCTGCAACGATTTCTCAAGGAAAAAAGATTTTCCCAAGCGATCGCCCTAGTGGAAGCTTTAGCAGCACGGTTACCCACAGACAAAGAAGTTCGCCAATGGCAGGCCGTCGCTTATCAAATCTGGGGACGGTTTTTAATGTCCCAAAATCAACTGTTAAAAGCCAGAATTTATCTCAAAAAAGCTCTGAATACAGATCATAATAATCAGGCTCTCTGGCGGGAAGTCCAACAAGACTTTCAAAAATTAGAGCAGCTTTGTTTTTAATCCGCTCTGTTAAACTTACCCAAAACTACCTAAGTCTAGACTTAACTGGACACTGGTAGTTTTAGCGTTAACTTCTTGTTTCATCTCGGTCTGAGAATGACTTCTCAGAGGTTTGTCCGCTCCGCAAGCAATCCCGGTAAAGCTTACCGTTTCTGACCGTTGATCATGGGAAAGTTTAACCGTTTTTACTGACACGCCTAGCTCTTGAGCAGTGTCGCCAATGGAAATAGTCATTTGATTGTTGTCCATAATAGAGTTACCTCGCTGTATGCACTCTATTATGTTGACATAATGGTAATAATGTCTATATCTGGGTATAATTTAAGTTGCAGTTTAGTCCCCCTATGTGGATTTATGGCAGATGATTCAGTAATTACACTGTTATGATAGAGTGACATTTATCATTTTTTACTCATAGCTTGACCTAGCCGCATTAGTCCGTGGGAACAATCAAACCTGTCTAGGTGAATTTCAATTAAAGAAACACATTCAGTATTCACCTTAGCTTGAGCTAAAGCTATCTCTAATTCCCCTTCTGTAGACACTTCACAACTCCAACTTTCGCCAAAGATTTGTGGTATTTGATGATACTTCCATGGTTGGATATCATTATAAGGGCCATCTTTAATGACGCGCTCAATGGTATAACCATCATTATTAATTAGGAAAATAATCGGGTTCAGCCGATGGCGGATAATGGTGGATAGTTCTTGAACAGTCATTTGAAAAGCTCCATCTCCGACAAAAATTATCGGGCGGCGATCGCGATCGGCCATAGCGGCACCCAAACAAGCAGGGATAGAATAACCAATGGATAAATAAAAGGCTTGGCCAATAAAATCTGTCTGTTCAGGCATTAATAAATCCATTGTAGAGATAATTGCATCTCCAGTATCAGAAATGACAATACAACCATCTTCTAGAAAATGGTTGATGCGTTCATAAAACCGCCCATTAGTCAGTTTGTTTTCAGGTTGGGGTGTAAAACTTGTGGCGATGACATCCGCAGCAGGGGTAAAGTCTAAAGTTTGAGCATCTTTTTTGTGTAGCTTGTTAATTAAACCATCAATGAAATCTCCCAGATAAACAGGTTGGTAAAAATGATGCTTAATCTTGACCTTCTCTGAGTTAGCATTAATTAGCTTGTGGGCATTCAGATCAGCTGTATATATGCCCAAATTCATATCAGACATAATTGCACCCAGACACAATACACAGTCAGCGGTTTCGATACGTTGACGCACATTATCTCGACTCAAAGCACCTACATAATTGCCAATAAATTGGGGGTGCATCTCAGAAATGCAAGATTTACCCAGCATGGTTGTAGCTACCGGGTAACCAGTAGTTGCTAAAAGTTGCAACAGTTGCTTTTCTAGATTAAATCTATGAAACTCCACACCCGCTAAAATTACCGGGTGGTGTGCTTTGTTCAATAATTCAACTGCTTCTTCTACGGCTTCTTCTAAAGCTTCTGGTAATGTTTCTGGGGTTGTTAACTTCAATGAAGAATAGAGCTTACCCTGGGGAACATGGCAAGGTTGATGTACTAAATCCAGGGGAATTTCAATATAAACAGGTCGTTTGTAGTGGAGACAAGCCGCCAGAGCTTGGTCAATTTGATTGGCGGATTGACTGGCTATAGTCAGACTGACAGCAGCAACTGTGATTTTTTCCATAATGGACAGTTGGAGGTTATAGTCTCCCGTGGTGTGGTGTAGAAGCAAGTTAGTTTTCTTCACCGAACTGTTAGGCGCACCACTAATTACTACCAGAGGAACCCTTTCCGCATAAGCGCCAACTACCGCATTAACTAAGCTAAAGCCACCCACACCATAGGTAATACAAACAGCACCTAAACCTTTAACCCGTGCGTAGGCATCTGCTGCATAACCGGCATTGAGTTCATTACAGTTACAAATTAAATTTATAGGAGTTTGGGTTAAAACATCCATCAAGTCTAAAACATAATCTCCTGGCACGCCAAATATATGTTGAACACCGAGGCTGTGTAATCGATGAAATAAATATTCACTAACTGTGGTCATGGTAGGAGGAAATTAGTTAATCATTAATATTATTTGTGCCCATTTTTACTTACACTAACCACCTGTATCCTATACAGGGTATTTACGGGATATTTGATTTGATTGAGTTACCCCAGTGGGGGCAGGATGCATATATCACAATATTTTTACAATTAATATCTATATCTCATCTCAGTAGATTATATTGTATATATAATCACAAAATTATCATATTAACAATCCAGAATTTTTTGCTGGATATTTCAGCCCACAAAGGAGCCAGAGGTTAAAACCCCTATCTCATAGCGCTAAGGTTTTACACTTCTGGAGTTGAGGGTAGGTGAAGAAAAGTTTTTTACCTCACCCCTGTTTACCTGTGATTAGAGTCTTGGGAGTGAGGTTGTGTATTTTATGCAGCATTCCTAAGCGGCTTCAATTAAGGCGCTCCAGTCAGCAGGTAGGCGGGATGTTAATTCCTGGATTTTGTCTTTGACAGCTTCTTTGGTGACTCGCAGAGTTTCCTGAATTAGCTCACTGGCTTGAATATCATCTAATTTGAATTGTTCGCAAATCACAGCAATGTACTCATCAGCGGAAATAGGCAGCTTTCTGACTTGGTGGGAGTGCAGTCTTTGATAGTTAAGAGGCTCAGGAAGGTTGTCGGTGAGTTGGTGTGCTTGTTCTTCGTCTAGTTTGCTGGCTAAAATTCCCAGAACTGCTTTGACCGCAGCATCAGCTGTTTCTCTATCTGGGATGAACGAGAGTTTACCCGCAGCATCGAGAAATTGTTCATATTCCATTTTGTCCCTCGTTGAATTTGTATAATAATTCTTTGGTAAATCAATTAAACTCGGACTTCTTCAGGCCAGAGTTCTCGTAATGCTGGGGGCATCATATTAATCACATCGTCAATTTCGCCTCTGGTGATCCGTTCAGCTAGTAGCTGGAATACGGCACGGACTACACTTTCCGCATCTATGTCTGGTTCGGTTCTGCGGAAGTCATCACGGATATGCTGTAAAAATGCTTCTTTATTCCTTTCTTTGGTGGGGGTGGCTCCGGGTCGCCAGTTTTCGTAATAAAACCCCCCTAGGAGGATGGGTAACTGCGCTCCTAAATGTGCTGCTTCTGCTACGGTTAGGCGATCGCGCAGGGCGTGCAATGTGGAACGCAAGGCTTGAAAGACTTGGTGTTTACTTTCCCAGCCCAGTTTATTACACAGGTCATTGACCCAAGGAATTGTAGTTTGAACTGTCGTATCAAAGATATCCAGTCCTGTGATTGTCATATTGATGGCTCCTGTCAACTACCTTGATTTGCCAAGGGTGGGGATTTAGGGCACAAGTCCCGACTCTATTGGATTTCAAGGCTTTTTATGTCCTTTAGTCCATCCTAATTAGTGAGCAATTCTTTCTCCTCTGACTAATGGGGTGTCATTCCTGATTTACGGCTCTATCTCAGGGATTTTTTCCCTGTTAAAAAATACTGTGATTTAAATTACACCACAATACCCGACTATTTTTATCGGGTATGTTTGACGGGTATTTTGAGTCGTGTTAGCATCAACTCACAGTTGACTGACAAAACAGGGAAGGCTTCATTTATGACTCAGGCAATCACCAAAGATACCCAATCAACAACCTCGACTTTAAAAGCTTTAAAGTGTAAAGAATGTGGTGCGGAATACGAACTTAAAGCCAGTCATGTTTGTGAGTTATGCTTTGGTCCACTGGAAGTTAAATATGACTACAGTGAGTTGCGGCTGAGTGTGACCCGTGAAAAAATCGCCGCTGGACCCAACTCTATTTGGCGGTACCGTCCCTTTTTGCCCGTCGCAACTGACAATGTTATAGATGTGGGAACAGGTGTGACTCCCCTGGTACGTTCCCACCGGTTGGCTCGTCGCCTGGGTCTCAATAAACTTTATATTAAAAATGATGCTGTAAATATGCCCACCCTGAGCTTTAAGGATCGGGTGGTGTCGGTGGCTCTCAGCCGGGCGCGGGAATTGGGTTTTAGTACTGTGTCCTGTGCTAGCACTGGTAACTTGGCAAATTCTACAGCGGCGATCGCCGCTTATGCTGGTTTAGATTGTTGTGTATTCATCCCCGCAGATTTAGAAGCTGGTAAAGTCCTAGGTAGCTTAATCTACAGTCCCACACTGATGGCAGTTAAGGGCAACTACGATCAGGTAAATCGTCTCTGCTCGGAAGTTGCTAATACACACGGTTGGGGTTTTGTCAATATCAATTTACGTCCTTATTATTCTGAAGGTTCCAAGACTCTCGGCTTTGAAGTAGCAGAACAATTAGGGTGGGAACTACCAGATCACATTGTTGCGCCCCTAGCATCTGGTTCTTTGTTTACAAAAATTTATAAAGGTTTCCAAGAATTCGTAGAAGTCGGTTTAGTAGAAGGTAAGAATGTCCGCTTTAGTGGCGCTCAAGCCGAAGGTTGCTCACCCATCGCCGAAGCCTTCAAAGAAGGTCGCGACTTTATTAAACCGGTAAAACCAAATACAATTGCTAAATCCATCGCCATTGGTAACCCAGCAGATGGGATTTATGCTGTAGAAATTGCCCAAAAGACTGGCGGTAATATAGAATCGGTTAATGATGCAGAAATTATTGAAGGCATCAAGCTATTAGCGGAAACTGAAGGTATTTTCACAGAAACAGCAGGCGGAACAACCGTGGCTGTGCTGAAAAAATTAGTCGAAGCTGGCAAGATTGACCCAGATGAAACTACCGTGGTTTACATTACTGGTAATGGTTTGAAAACCCAAGAAGCAGTTCAAGGTTACGTCGGTGAACCTTTGACAATTGATGCTAAACTCGATAGTTTTGAACGTGCCTTAGAGCGCTCTCGTACACTTGACCGCTTGGAATGGCAACAAGTTCTAGTTTAGTTAGAAGTTGTGAGTTAAGGGTTTTTTCTCACTTTCAATTCCTAGCTGCACTCTTAACTCTATTATTCACTCGCAAATTTTTAGCTCTATGGCTGTTACAGTTTTAGTTCCCACCGCCCTACAAAAATTTACTAATAACCAAGCTACCCTGACTTGCACTGGTAGTAATGTGTCCGAGCTGTTCGATTCTCTAGAGGAAAACTGTCCAGGGATAAAATCCCGGTTGTGCGATGAGAAAGGACAGGCGCGACGGTTTCTCAATTTCTATGTTAATAGTGAAGATATCCGGTTTTTAGATGGGATAAATACACCCCTGAAAGATGGGGATGAGGTGAGTATTGTCCCAGCCGTGGCTGGTGGTTGATTAGGTAGTGATTAGTCATTGGGGGTGCATAGCAGGTTGAGTTCACAGCGATCGCCTGGCTGTCCTATGTCAAAATGAAGTTAACCGACCACGAAAAACCGAGCGATCGCTCCCCAAGCTAGACAAAGGATTGACCAGAGCAATGGCAGAAGAAAAGAATCAAAATCAAGGGGGAGAAGTAGCCCCCAAAGCCGAAAAACCCGCAGCTGCGGCAAAAAAGGAAAAACCCCCAGCTGTGGAAGATAAGCCCTTTGTGGAGTTTATGGAGCAGCACTACTTACCAACCTTGCAAAAAGCGATCGCCGAGCAAGGTGTACAGGACTTACAGCTGTCCTTTGCCAAACAGAAACTTCCCATCGCGGGCTTTCAGTCAGCCGAAGAGTGTTGGCAAGTTATCGGTAGTTGGCAAAATGGCCAGCGTCAGTTTAATGTATACTTCCCAGAGGAAAGCATCACTGGCAAAAAGGGATTTTCCTGTAACGAAGGTAAGAAACCCAGCACACTGGAGTCATTCCTAATTGATGAGCGCAAAATTACATTAGACCTTTTAGTATTTGGTTTAGTGCAGCGTTTAAACGGTCAAAAGTGGCTAGGTAGAAATTAGTTAAGTTCGTCAAAGTAGTAGGTGACAACTCCAGTAGTGGGGTTGTTACCTATTCTGACATAGCCTGATGTTAACATTTCCTTCAGGGTAGCTTCTACTTCTGCAAAGCCTGCACCTGTAGCACTTACACCTTGAGTAACGGTCAAAGTACCACCCTTAGCTTCAGCGGCGTGAAGCAGTGCAATCATTAATTCGTTACCAGTGGGGTGATAGACTTGAGAGGCGATCGCCTGTTGATTCATCGGTACACCCAGGGAAGATAAACCCGCTTTAGCTCTGAGATTCTGTTCATAGTCATTAATCATATTGGGGATGAGGAACAAATCTACAAATTGCCCTACACCAAATACACCCCCAGTAAACAGCCACAACAGACCAGTTCCGATTTTACCGTTGTATAAACGATGCAATCCTCCTAAGCCAAAAAACAAGGCTGCACTCAAGATATAAGAGACAAGAAGACGGTCATTATGCTGATTTTTTTCAGGATTCATCTTATTTTCCACCCTTGAGATTTGATGTTGATTTACTTCCAGGTTAGTCGGGGTAATTTCAGGGTCTGATTCAATCCAATCATTGATATGGCAGGGGATAAATTAAATATAAATACTTAGAAGTAATGTAACACAAATAACTAACATGGATTGAATTACAGAGATTTGTCTAATGATCATATCTGTGTGCTAACCTCACAAAACTCTAACAAACTCATTCACCAGGATAAAGAATATTAATTGATTTGACCACCAATTGCTGATGATTAGTTCCCCCCATCAGCAAATATTGTTGCAACTCTTAACTTTTTATATACTAAATTTTAGGCTGCATATTGGTAGACTGAACTTTATACAAATAAACTATTCTGGTCTCCTGCGCCTTGCGAGAGCATGACCCCGATACCAATTGACTCAGACTGTGTAACAGATATAATCGTCTGGACACCCAGATGTATTCTGACTTTCAGCAAAAAATTGGTATAGGCTTTGTAATCAAGATCCTAAAGACAAAAGAGCAATTAAAACATGGTAGATTCCCTCAAAAAACCAGGCTTTGAAGAAATCCGTCCAGGGGTAAAAGTCCCGGCTAAAGAAACCCTATTAACACCCCGTTTTTACACCACCGATTTTGATGAGATGGCTAAGATGGACATCTCCGTCAATGAAGACGAGTTACAAGCCATCCTAGAAGAATTCCGTGCTGACTACAACCGCCATCACTTCGTTAGAGATGGGGAGTTTGAGCAGTCCTGGGAGCATATTGACGGGGAAACTCGCCGATTATTCGTGGAATTCCTAGAACGTTCCTGTACAGCAGAATTTTCGGGATTTTTACTGTACAAAGAACTGGGTCGCCGTTTAAAGGGAAAAAGCCCCGTATTAGCTGAGTGCTTCAACCTCATGTCACGAGATGAAGCTCGTCATGCGGGCTTTTTAAACAAAGCCATGTCAGACTTCAATCTGTCCCTAGATTTGGGCTTTTTGACCAAGAGCCGCGCTTATACCTTTTTTAAGCCAAAATTCATATTCTACGCTACTTATCTTTCGGAAAAAATTGGTTATTGGCGCTATATCACTATTTATCGTCATTTAGAAGCAAATCCTGAAGATAGAATCTACCCAATTTTCCGGTTCTTTGAAAACTGGTGTCAAGATGAAAACCGTCATGGGGATTTCTTCGACGCTATTATGAGATCCCAGCCGCAAATGTTGAACGACTGGAAAGCCAAGCTATGGAGCCGCTTTTTCTTGTTGTCAGTGTTTGCTACTATGTATCTGAATGACATTCAGCGTCAAGACTTTTATGCTTCTATTGGTCTGGATGCCAGAGAATACGACATCTATGTGATTAAAAAGACCAATGAAAATGCTGGTAGAGTCTTCCCCCTGATGCTGGATGTAGATAACCCAGAATTTTATCAGCGTTTAGATGTGTGTATCCAGAATAATGAAAAATTAACTGCGATCGCTAACTCTAAAACGCCTAAATTCTTACAATTCTTCCAAAAAATGCCCATTTATATCTCTCATGGGTGGCAGTTTTTGCGTTTGTACTTAATGAAACCCATTGATACTGTTTCTACCCATGGTGCAGTTCGTTAGGTGAAATAATTCATTTTTGTTTGGGAAATTTTGTGGTTTTGTGATCTACAGAACCACTTTTTTTATGAAAGACTGGGAGCAAATTTAGCTGAAAAACGTCATCACGGAGTGATACCAGGGAGGTATACCGTGATTGCTCAAGGTTTTAGTACTAAGCTCCCACTGCTGCTGACATTTTGCTTGTTGACTAGCTTTTTACCTGCCTCTGGCTCAGTTTTATGTCCAGCAATAGCTGTAAAATCTGATCGTGTTAGTAGAGGTTATCCCAGAGATGGGAACAGTGGTATAGATGGCCGCCCCGGGCGCAATGGTCGTGACGCTGGGAATCAAACTATTTTTGTCGATAGTTCATCACTCAACCTTAACCTGTGGGGAGAAAATGGAGAAGATGGGGAGGACGGTGGTAATGGCCATCGACCTTATTGCGATCGCGACAATAAAAATACTAGCCGTGATATTCACGCACCAAATGGCGGTAGAGGGGGGAACGGCGGTAGGGGCGGAAATGGTGGGAATGGTGGCTCACTGACTGTTTATTACCCAGATATTGCACATTTGCGGCAAATTTTTGTTAATAGTACCCCTGGAGAAGGTGGAAGAGGTGGCCGGGGTGGTAGGGGTGCATTGGGTTGTAGATGTCATAGACACAGTTGGGAGATAGAAACCTGTACAGGAACCCGTGGTAAACCAGATTATAAATGCACCAAGAAGCGTTATCGGTGTTATGATGGCAGCACCGGGAGTCATGGTATAAATGGTAGAAATGGAGATAGAGGCCGCCTAGGAACCTTGAGTATTATTAACAGCAAGGAACCCTTAGCAGTGGAGAATTACCAGCTACAACTGCCAATAAAACAGCTAACCACTCAGCAGTATCAACTTACCAAAAATAAGTGGAACCTGCGCCGGGGTGCTGCTTCTCTCCTGGCTCCTGGTTCTGTCATAGCTGATGAATATCGGGAGTTTGAACAGCGTCTAGAAGTTGATTTTCGACTGATTTGGCAGGAGAAACAACCCATTTCTAGGTTTGATGGTGAAGCTGTCATGGTGAGTTTAACTGATAGCAAACAGGTAAAAATTACCTTCCCTGATGATTTATGGGTTCAAGGTAGCTATAAAACTGACCCTAATCTCACCACATTTACTGTTAACCATGCTATACCCCAAGGGGATGTCACCAGGTTAGCAGTGGCAGAATTTGTTGATGCTGGGGAAAACCTCAAATTAAAAATAGTAGATTTAGCGGCTCAGTCGGAAGTAATTGCCACTGAATTTCAGGTAAAATTCCGGGTAGGAGATAGGTTTGCTAACTTCCCTAATTACACAACTGAATATGAGGGAAAGATTCCCAGTGAACTTGTCACCCGTGACCATAACCGTTTTATCTTGGCTTTGGGTAAGTTAAACATTCCCAAGGATGTCCTACACCCAGGAACACAGGTTGATATTGAGGTAGTGGCTACTCGTTCTTTGGGGGAACGTTCCACAAAGCAGACAATTACTTGGCAAGGTTTGATCCGTCAATCCCGATAGTTATTTTTTATTTACTTTTTATTTGTTTATTTGTTTATTTGTTTAAATTACGTTTCATTTGTTCTAACTCGTCCTCAGTTTCCCAACGGCGAAACTTTTCTTCTAAATCGTCGAATCCTGTGGTATAATTCTTAGTAGAATTCCACCAAGCGTCGTTTTTTAAGTGCTGCTGGCTTTGATCGTGGACTGTTCGGGCTTCTGTGGCTTTAGATTGTACCTCCTGACGGCGGGCTTGAATTTTCCGCAGTAGTTCTTGAGATTGGGTGATGCGTTCTTTTAACCCCTGCATTTGTCCCCATCGCTGGTTACCTTCCCGTAATAGGGTTGCTTCCCTTGCCTGTGCTGCTGCGGCTAAATCCGGTCTACCTGCATTTTGAGCTTTTTGTACCCGGATGTGCCAACGCTGAATTTCTTGGGCAGTGGATAGGATTTGCTCTTGCGATCGCTTTTCTTGTAATTTTAAATCGGCAATTAGGTTTAAAGTATCTTCCTCTTGCTGTCGCAGCTGTTCTAACAGCGCTTCTAATTCCAGATGGGGATTATTACGCAAGAATTCTTCTAAACGCTCTTCTAGAAACCGACTCAAATCATCAAATAAGCCCACGGGTAAAACTCCAGAGGTTGTGAATGTATTTATTCTATTCTAGATTTGGATGGATGATAAAGCCGGTAATCATACGGACTACATTAGTAAACTCTTGGGGGTTAGCTTGTAAATAAGCAGCATAACTTACAGGGTCATGCACTTCCACCATTTTCTTAGGTCTCTCCAACTTAATCACCTTGTTTTCTGGGGTGAGTTCACCGACTACAGAGAGTAAGGTTCTAGCCCTTTTTTCATCAGGTCCTTTGAGGACTTGTAACAGTAGTCTACCATCAACAATCTTGCTAGTAGATACACCCTTGTTTTTGTAGTCCTTCAGGTGTTGACCATCAATACATAAAAAAGTATGCCCTCCAATGGTGACGTTATTGTCATGAACAACAAAAGCCCAAGGTTCTAAGGGTGTAAGGTCTGGGTTGATGGTTTCCTGGTCACTCTGATTAGTTGGCGTTGAATTCATATATGTTTTTTATGCTCTTGGCTAAATTATACCCCACAGATCCCGGACTTCTAGCTAAATTATCCTAGACTATCTGTGATGATGTGAGAAGTGGGGGAGCTTAACCACCTCACAGATCGCCCCACAGATCCCGGACTTCTAGCTAAGTTAGCCTAGACTATCTGTGATGATGTGAGAAGTGGGGGAGCTTGATCACCTCACAGATCCCCGACTTCTAGCTCAAGATAATCAAATACATGATCTTCTAGTCAGATTTATCTGACTTTAGCTATTAGACGGGGGTTTCTAACCCCCGGCTCCTCTGGGTGGCGATCGCCTTCACAGATCCCGGACTTCTAGCTAAATTATCCTAGATTACCTCTCATGATGCGAGAAGTCGGGGAGCTTAACCACCCGACATCTGATTAACAATATTCATGGTTTCCACACTCACCCTACACACCCGCATCAATAAATCTATGACCTGTTCTTTGTAGTCTGCAAACCGGTAAGTATTAAACTTTTCCGCAATAGTCGGGTCTTTGGGTTTCTTCTCCTTATATTGATCTAAAATCCATTCTAAGGCGCAACGATTGCCTAGCATATATTCCCATGCTATACTAGGTATACCTTGTAATGTGGTCACATCATCTAAGATAATACTTCCCTTGGTTTTATCAGCCTTTAACTTCACCTTGGGTGTGGTTTGGTTACCCTTTAAAGGAATATCAACCCGATTGAGTTTGTAGGGTGTGACGGTTTCATAATTAATATGTAAATCCATGAGTTGTTTACCCCAGTCCACCCATTGGGGAAATTTATCATATAAAGGTAAGCGCGGGAAGTCTCGTTTTAGGTTGATTTCGTATTTTTGGCGGTACTCTGGGTTATGTAGCACCCCATAGGTGTAGTGGAAGATATCTATTTTAGTAATTGTTGTGTCTTGGTAATGGGTGTGAATTTGTTCTAGTCCCCAGTCGGTAATGTTATCTATGCGGTTTCCTTCATCGTCGTAGCGGTATAGGGGGATACATTGAGTTTTTTCAATTGTATCTAATCCAATTATTAAATTAGAACTAAGACAGTGAAAATATTTACTTGAACCAATACCTGAAAAAGCAATATATTTATTTTCTAAGCTCTCAGGCTCATGAATTGCAAACCATTGATATGTTCTACCATTAAAATGCCTATCGAAATATAAATTCTGTTGATAAAATGGTCTATATAAACTTTTTATTATCGTATCTTTGTGAAATACTTTGTGTATTTTTCGTTTAAAGTAACTTCTCAAATCATCGTCCCATTTGATCTCTTGAGACAGTTCTGTTTCTGGGGATTTTTGAAGTTGACCTTGATAAATTTTTACAAACCATCTCATCTTAGCCATTAAATTTTTCACAGATAAATCATAAACCCACTCATCTCGTTGAGTTGCTACACCCCTAGAAAACAACTTAAATACAGCTTCTTGTCCTTTACCTGCTTTCACACCCTTATCAACCACAGGTAAAAGACTATCAAAATCATTATCAGTTTGATTTATCCAGTTA
>CAIWDD010000002.1 GCA_903911355.1 uncultured Nodularia sp.
GGCTAATCCGTGGGTGTACCAGGAGGTGACGAAGGTTGTACCGGTAAGCCAACCGCCTAGTGCTAGGTAAGCGCAGGGGAATAATAATATCCCTGACCAGCCTACGAATACGAAGCGATCGCGCTTTAACCAGTCGTCTAAAGCGTCAAACCACCCTCTTGTACTGGGGGCACGTCCAACTGCGATGGTCATTAGAACGAATCTCCAAATGTTTATAAGTACAGGTTTGCTTATAGATCAGCTTTTCACAGCCATCTGTATGCAGATAGTTTACCAGATTGTCAATCTAGTTTACAAATTTTTACTGACTCTCATAATTATAAGTGCAAATGATGACTTTTTCTAGTTAATTCTTGATTAAATTTTATTTTTTTTCCAAAAAAGCCCTCAGAGGGTTGAGGGTTGACCACAGCGACTAATTCGCCATTCCCTATTCCCCATGTGCTAACGCTAAAATGAGTCCTAAAGTTACGTTGGACTAATCCTAAATGTTTACCATTGACCTAAGCATCAGAAATACAGCCTTCCCCATATCTGTACAACGTAAGACACAAGAGGATGCTGAAGCTATCTATCAGCTAATTTTGGCCGCTATGCGCTCTAGTAACCCTGACATTGTGGAACTTAAATGTGAGGGTAAGACAGAAAAGAAAATTGCTGTACGTACCAGTGAAATTTCTGGTATTCAAATTGTTCAAAAAGATGGTACAACTACTAGCAGTGGTAGACCCCCAGGCTTTTTTGCCCTCACTGCTTCTGAATAACTAGGGTATGAGAATGTCAGAATTTGGCATTGAGGTCAAGAATTTAAATTTTAGTTGGCCTAATGGCGCGAAGGCAATCCAATCTTGTTCTCTGGAAGTACCTATAGGTGAATTTTGGATGCTTTTGGGTACAAATGGCAGCGGTAAATCTACATTACTCCGACTACTGGCGGGGCTATTGGCTCCTCAGTCCGGTGAGATTAAGGTTCTAGAACCCGTTGGCTTTGTGTTTCAAAATCCTGATCATCAATTGGTAATGCCAACGGTGGGTGCTGATGTGGCTTTTGGACTGGTAGAAGAAAAGTTACCCCCGGCGACGGTGAGGACGAGGGTTGAGGAGGCGTTGAAGTCGGTGAATTTGTCTACCCTGCAACTACGCCCTATTTATGCTTTGAGTGGGGGACAAAAACAACGAGTGGCGATCGCTGGCGCGATTGCACGGCGTTGTGAAATCTTACTCTTAGATGAACCCACAGCCCTCTTAGACCCAGATAGCCAATTAGAGTTAGTGGCTAGTGTGAGTCGTTTAGTCAAAAGTCGGGGAATGACTGCTCTGTGGGTAACTCATCGCCTAGATGAGTTGAACTACTGTGACGGTGCTTTTCTACTACAAAATGGCTGTTTAATAGATCAAGGTGATCCTCAGCGTCTGAAGCAAAGGTTGATGACAATGGATAATGGATCAATTTAAATACCCATTTCCTCCCATGCCTTTTTCTGAATAGTTACTAACAATTGAGACGCGCCTTGATCCGGCGCGTTTCTGTTTGAGCAAGCTTTTTGCAGTGAAATCCTATCATCTGATGCAATTTTTTAATGGTTTGTAACATAGAGTTACAAGTAATATTTCAATTACCATGAAATTTATGAATGAATTTTGTTAACTCTAGATAACTGTGATTAAATACCATGCATCGTTCCTCACTACCCGCTGTCTTGTTAGTAGACGGCTACAATATAATTGGCGCTTGGCCTTGCCTGAAAAAAACCCGTGATCATTCAGGACTAGAGGCTGCACGCTGGGAACTAGTCGAAGTAATGACTAGTTACAGCTCGTTTCTAGGTTATAACACTCAACTAATTTTTGATGCCCAACATCATAAAGCTCCTACTAATCAAGAAATGATTACGGAACTGTTATCAGTTCATTACACTGACTTTGGACAAACCGCAGACACTTATATTGAAAAATCCTGTGCATCTCTAAGGGAGCAAAAAGCGCAGTCTCTGATTAATCGGGTAATTGTGGCCACATCTGACCGCGCCCAACAGTTGATAGTTCAGGGCTATGGGGCTGAATTGTTGTCTGCACAACAGCTTTGTAGTGATGTGCAAAGTACAATTTCTCGGATGCGACATAAATACCAAAAACCCAAACAACCCAAAAGTCGGTTTTTAGCCAACTCCATTGATGCCAAAGCACGCCAACGACTAGCTCAATTGAGAATGGGGTTATAGTAGCCACTGGAGTCTAAAGGGCGATAACCCTGTACTGGCAAGGGTTTGGGCTGCAGTGTGATCATAATTAAATATCTACAAAAAAAAAGTTTGGTAAAACACTTGCCAAATTCTATATGTTGGGTTTAAGATTATTACTTGTGAGCGTTCCTCAGTAGCTCAGCGGTAGAGCGATCGACTGTTAATCGATTGGTCGCTGGTTCGAATCCAGCCTGGGGAGTTAAAGTAAATAGTTTTGAGTACAGACAAGACTAGAATACCGGACTTATTACAGAAGTCAGCCAGGGGTATATAATATATTTGCCTTATCGCCAGAAAAGGCTTTATATTGCCAAATCGGTGATAGTATTTAGGTAATTATGTCATCTATCTAAAGATAGATATTTGAGAAGATAAATCATATTCACATCCAATCAAGGAACCCTCGCCCTTCATATCCAAACTTTTATCAGAAATCGCGGATATTTTACCCAGTGTCCACAGTAGGTGTTGGCATAGCACAGGCGATCGCGAAGCGCTGCTGCAAGCAGATCGCACCTGGGTGAGTAAGATCCCCGACTTCTTTTAGATAATTAAGGATAATCTCATATAAGCTGTCCAGAAGTCGGGGATCTGTGTGACACCGAAGATTATGTATCTGATTATCTTGACGGGATGTGATAGCGTAAGCGCTGCTGCACTGAGTAGATCGCACCCGGGTATTTTACCAGTTTATGCACTGACTTCACTTTAAGTAGGTTTTAGCTTCGCTGTTTGAGTATGTCGGCAATTTTACCTGTGAAATAGCACTGTTAATAATGGGATCAATACTAAAATGAACCTATTCCAGGAGTGGTAATTGATTTCTGGTGCGGGTGCTGGTGGTGATAATAAAGCCTCTATTCTTTGTTCTAAGCGATTGCCTGTATTAGCTCCTAAAGCTGCACAGCAAATGGGTGATGATACACTGGTGCTACTTACTACCATTAGTAAGGACTCTGCCAAAAGCAAAGGGTCTACCTGAGAGGCTGCGTAACTATCAGCCCGTAATTCCCGTAGGGCTAAGAGTTCTTCCCATAACACATCTGTATTAGGTAACCAACTTGTACAAGCGCGTATCCAACCCAGCCAGAAAAACCAAAATGTGTCGCGGTAATGGTAATGTCCTTGTTCGTGTGCCAACACACTATCTACATGGGCGGGAGAGAGGGTTTGCAGTAATCCTTGACTAACTACTAATTCTGGATGCCAAAAGCCAATTTGACCGGCAAAGGGCGCGTCTGTATTCAATAATCTAACTTGTTTACCCTGCAAATTAATTAAGGGAGATTTCCGGGCGGACTCCACAGATTGCCAACCTTGGAAACCTAGGGTAATGCATACAATGGCAAAAAAGGCAAGATAAATTAATGCTAGTTCATAACTTAACCAGCCAGTATGTGCGCCCCCCATTTTGCCTTGGGGTCCCATGAATAAGACAGCGATCGCTGTCATAAAAATTAACAATGGGGGAAAAAGAAACAAAAACAGCGATCGCCGCCACCGGAGATCCCAGCTACCCTGGAGATGATTCCCAGAGGATCTTAAACTCCAAGCAACTGTGAAAGCAGTCAAAATCATCAACAGATGCATGATTATTGTTCCTCCCTGGCTTGGCGTGCGGCTTGAATGCGTTTAGCGATGGCTTGTAGTTGGTCGCTAGCGGCTTCATCCAGACTATCAGCAAAGGCGGCGATGACATCGGGATTACCGACAGCCAGAAATCGCTGTAACTGCTCGTGAGCCTTAATTACCTGTGCTTGCTGCTTGGTCAGCTGGGGTTGCCAATAAAACGCCCGCCCTTGTTTGTTACATATGAGCCATCCCTTATCAGTGAGGCGACGTAAAACTGTAGTGACAGAAGTGTAAGCTAATTCACGGTTAGGGTCCAAGAGAATGCGATCGTGTACATCCTTGACTGTAGCTGAACCCAGTTCCCAGATAATATTCAAAATTTCGGCTTCTAAGGGTCCTAAAGATAATTGTTTAGGGCGGTAATCAGGTAAGGGTGCCATATTGATTTACTCACGAATTTGAGAGGTGGGACAGGTGGATGACAAAGATTCCCTCTCTATGTTGCCAAGTAAGGAAGGGGTTGATTATGTTTTTAGATTACCTTGATTTGTGTTTCTTGGCATCAACTTGGCAGTCACATATCACAAATATTCAGGACTGACGATAAAAAATTCCCAGATTTTTACTGTGATTATGGTGAATGACACCTATTAGAATGTAATCTCGGCAATAGTATTGAGAGCAGGTTTATCCACCGCGTGAAGCTATTCATATACCACACTCCCGAATTGACTCCTACGGACAAAACTCCCGACTGCGCGATCGTCGTCGATGTTTTGCGAGCTACTAGTACAATAGCAACTGTTTTGGCTTCTGGAGGCGAAGCTGTCCAAGCCTTTAGTGATTTAGATCAACTAATTGGGGTCAGCGAAAACTGGCCCCCAGAAAAACGACTCCGAGCCGGAGAACGCGGCGGCGCGAAAGTAACTGGCTTTGAATTAGGTAACTCCCCTCTTGACTGCACACCGGAAGTAGTCAAAGGACGGCGTTTATTCATCAGTACCACTAATGGAACTCGGGCTTTACAACGTGTACAAGATTCTCCGATTGTACTTGCTGCCGCTTTGATTAATCGGGCGGCTGTGGTAAAGTTCCTATTGGAAAGACAACCTGAGATTGTGTGGATTGTCGGCTCTGGTTGGGAAGGCAGTTTTTCTTTAGAAGATACAGTTTGTGCAGGGGCGATCGCTCACAGTCTTTTAGCACAGTCCCAAATTTCACCAGCCGAATTAGCTGGGAATGATGAAGTCATTAGTGCGATCGCTCTTTATGCACAATGGCAAAATGACTTATTAGGATTATTCCACCACGCTAGTCATGGTCAAAGGTTGTTACGTCTCGAGTCACATGAAGATTTAAAATATTGCGCTCAAACGGATATTTTAGATGTTTTACCCATACAGCAAGAGCCGGGAGTTTTGAAAAGCCAATAGCAGATTATTGTTTCTGCTGGCAATGCCCCTTTCTAGATTAGAATCTGGGAAGGGGTATATTTTTTTCTATAGGTTTACCCTGTCTTAATCTTGACTCATAGATGCAGTATCACATCTGGGTCAGTATGTCAATTATCTTAATATTTATATATTTAAGAGTTGTTTGATAAACTCTACAAAATTTTCCAGAGCCGGAACCTGACTACAAGTGTCTTCACTAATCCAGTTATTATCTTTAATACTCACTGTATTAGTTTTCCCTGGTTTAAGGACACTGACAACTGTAGCTATTAAAGCTTTTTGATGATCAAATGGTTTCCAATCCAGCTTATGTTCTGCATCAAACTCAGCTAAATATGACTCAGCTTTTTCCATGTGGAAAGGATAAGCAGAATGGCCACAACTATGAAGGATATTTTCTAATACACCTTGTTTTATGTTATCTGGCAGTACATAAATACCTGTGCGTGGGTAATCTGTATCTACTTTTCCTCCTACTGTGGGAAATTGCGGAAAATATACTTGGAATTTTCCACTATATTCTTGAGCAATCTTATTTGGCGAATCTTGATCAGCATCGGCAATAATTCCAAATGCTACAATTTCTTGTTTATATGGGGTATGATTTTCCAAAGTAGCTAATAGACGTTTCGCTAGGTTACTTCCACCACCTGCATATATAGCAACTGAGAGATTATCTGTATAATAAATTGCTGGCATATCTAACCTTTCATACAAATTACCCTCTTTTTTAGGATAAATTGGTTTAAATTTTGCCCAGAAAGGGTCTAAATTAGATTCTTTTCCATCAAATGCTTGGAATTTTAGTAGCTTGAGAACCTTGCTAAGAAATGCTAAATCATGGGGTCCCTCAACGCCGATCAGAGCATATTTCCGACTCACCAGCGAACCTCCTGTCCTAATTCCTCTCGAAGTGTTTTGAGTATAGTTTTATTCAACCTAACTGCGTGAGTCTCTGAATTATTGGGTTCTATTCTATATACTACTAATTGATCATCGTCAGTATTTGCTACTAAAAGCGCATCAATCACTTCAAGGCTGTGAGTAGTCGCGAAAATTTGTACTTTCATTTTCCGAGACCAATTAATCAACCACTCAAAGAAAAACTGTAGTGCTTCAGTATGAATGGCGGTTCCTAATTCATCAATTAACAAAATTCCTTCCTTGACCTTGACCAGCATTAAAGCCATGGTTAGCAAACGAGACACACCATCACCAAAAACACTAATTGGTGAAATACCTGTTTGTTTATGGTTAATGTATATACTGGGACGAGGTATTCTTTGACCTGGAGGAAATAAAAGCTCGATGTCAATAATTCCCGAGTCCATATACTGAAGTAATTTAATTACCTCTGACTTGAAATCTTGAAAGATAGCATCTGAAAGCAGCCGCATTTGAAACCGTTCTGCACGATGAGAAAATGGTGTAATGGTAGCAACAGGTAATGCTAAATTTTTTTGCCCTCCTTTAGGAATAAATCTATCATTGTCCCATATTTGAAACTTTTCGGTAATTGCATCTTGATTCGGACACGAGTCTGTTTGACAACTAGCAGGAGTAACCATTAGTTCCAGCTCTGCACCTTGTCGATTGCTAAAATCATCTTCTATACTTTCATCTATATCATTTATTTCGTCATCACCAAGTGTTTGTTTGGATATCCATGTTACTTCAAGTTCCTGGTAGGTTGCTTCTAATTTAGTGACTGGGAAATCACCGGTACTAGAGATTAATATTTTTCCTTGGTAATTCTGAGTATGGTTTGTGTATCTCTGCTGGGGAAATAACCATTTGAGAGCTTCCAACCTGGAACTACTACGATATATTTCTCGCCGCGATGCTGTTGACAGCCACTCAGATAAATTTAGAGGACGACAATAAGTTGAGATTGCCTCTAGTACACTAGTTTTACCGGCGTTGTTAACTCCCACAAGGATATTGATTTGTCCTGTATCCTGTAATTCCAGGTTCTGTAAACCTCGAAATTGGTGGATGGTTAAGCTTTCAAGATTTTTCATACCAAACTAAACCGAGGTTGTAGCCATCCAATTTTATCTGACTGATGCTTTGATTGTTGAGTTTGATTCAAAAGTTTGCTAGATCAATGTAAATAAAAAATCCCCTGGTATAATTACCGGGGGAAATCCTGAATTAAATTATTCCTTTGAGGTCTTAACCAGCATTAGCCAAGAGTAACTCTCGCTTTTCTGACCCTTGTATGGTTACATGATTGTCGTCGTCAATATCGGCGATCGCTGTAACTCCATCAGTAATTTCGCCAGAAAGCATAGCTTCAGCCAGAGGGTCTTCTAATAAGCGCATAATGGCTCGGCGTAAGGGTCTAGCGCCATAACTGGGGCTATAGCCTTCTTGGACTACACGCTCTTTAAAGCGGTCTGTGACTTGTAAAGTAATGCCTTTTTCAGTCAAGCGGGTAGCAACATCCCGGAGCATGATGTCAGCAATTTGCTTGACTTCATCTTTAGCCAGTTGGGTGAAGACGATAATATCATCCAAGCGGTTGAGAAATTCAGGACGGAAGTAAGCCTTTAGTTCCTCATTAACTAAGGTACGAATGCGGTTATAGTTAGCATCCTGTTCAGTCTCAAAGTCAAAGCCTAAACCACCGCCACCTTTTTCAATCACCTTAGAGCCAATGTTGGAAGTGAGAATAATTAGGGTATTCTTGAAGTCCACTTTCCGACCTTTAGCGTCTGTGAGGTGTCCGTCATCCAAGATTTGCAGCAGCATATTGAATACATCGGGGTGCGCTTTTTCGATTTCGTCGAATAGTAGCACTGAGTAAGGTCTGCGGCGCACGGCTTCTGTGAGTTGACCGCCTTCGTTGTATCCCACGTAACCTGGAGGTGAGCCGATGAGCTTGGAAACAGTATGACTCTCCATGTATTCGGACATATCTAGGCGAATCAAAGATTCTTCCGACCCGAAGAAGTAGGAGGCCAAGGATTTGGCTAACTCTGTTTTACCCACTCCTGTCGGTCCAGAGAAAATAAAACTCGCAATGGGACGATGGGGATTTTTTAACCCAACCCTAGCGCGACGAATAGCACGGGATACGGCGGTAACTGCTTGTTCTTGACCAATTAACCGCTCGTGGAGTGTGTCTTCTAGGTGTAAGAGTAACTCCGACTCCGATTCGGTGAGTTTGTTCACTGGTACGCCCGTCCAAGAGGCGACAATTTGAGCAATGTCTTCCTCATCTACTACGGGGGACTTGATAAATTGCTCAGTTTGTGATATGTCGTGCAGTTCGGCTTCCAGTTTGATTTCCTCGTCGCGCAGTTGTGATGCTCTGTCAAAATTTTGCAGTCTAACTGCTTCCTCTTTGGCTTTGGTGACACCGACTAACTGCTGCTTGAGTTCTTTATTTGTAGAGGTGCGAGAGTGACGCAACCGCACGCGGGAACCTGCTTCATCAATCAAGTCAATGGCTTTGTCTGGTAAAAAGCGATCGCTGATGTAACGGTCTGATAACTCAGCGGCGGCCACCACAGCTTGATCAGATATATGTACTTTATGGTGCTGCTCGTAAGCTCCCCGCAAGCCGTAGATAATCTCTATAGTTTCTTGTACTGAGGGTTCCCCTACTAGCACTGATTGGAAACGACGCTCTAAGGCTGCATCACGTTCAATATGTTGACGATACTCATTGAGAGTAGTTGCACCAATGCACTGGAGTTCACCCCGTGCTAAGGCGGGTTTGAGGATGTTGGCTGCATCTAAGCCGCCTTCTGTACCACCAGCACCAACTAAGGTGTGAACTTCGTCAATTACTAGAATGATATTCCCCGCAGAACGGACTTCTGCAACAATTTTCTTGATGCGTTCTTCAAAGTCACCCCTAAAACGGGTTCCAGAGACTAAAAGCCCCATATCCAGACTAATTACTTGCTTGTCTAGCAGAATCTCGGGAGCATCCTGATGGGCGATGCGTTGAGCTAGACCTTCGGCGATCGCCGTTTTACCAACTCCTGGTTCACCGATCAACACAGGATTATTCTTAGTACGGCGACCGAGAATTTGGATAGTACGCTCAATTTCTTTTTCTCGACCAACTACGGGGTCAAGCTTACCCTCATGGGCTAATTTAGTCAGGTTTCTGCCAAATTCTTCCAAGCTGAGGTTTTGGGAGCGGGGGGAAGTACCGCCTGTGCTAGCGAACACAGTCCCACCTTCGCCCAAACGCCGGATCACTTTTGTGCGGACATTTCTCAGATCAACCCCGAGATTTTGTAGGACTTTGGCGGCGACACCTTCCCCAGCCTCCGTTAATCCCAGGAGTAAGTGTTCAGTATTAATGTAGTTATGTCCCAGGCTATTGGCTTCTCGAAAGGATTGCTCGAATAAGCTTTTTACCTTGGGGGTAAAAGGAATTTCTGGCGGTACAAAACCAGAACCTCTCCCGATAATTTTTTCGACTTCCCGACGTGCTTCCTTGAGAGTCACACCCAATTCGGCTAATACTTTAGCAGCAACCCCAGTCCCTTCTCCCACTAGACCCAGGAGAATTTGTTCAGTTCCTACGAAATTGTGCCCCAGGCGACGTGCTTCCTCCTGGGATAACATAATCACTTTAATGGCTTCGGAAGTGAAGTGTTCAAACATAATGGGTTTTTGCTCCCTTGCTGCTTTGGGCGTTGGGTGAGCTATATATTCACCCGCATTTAAACTTTTTTGTATTTTCTTAAAGATAATGTATCTTTATTTAAACTTGCATGGCAGTAGTGAGACCCGTATGAGGTGAGGTGTGGTTGCCGTCATGATTAATTATGGGGGAATATAACAACTTTTAACTCTAGAATTGGTATCAAGTAGTTACTCCATCAAAGGTATAAATCATGTCGGAATTCCACGGTGAGAAAGAACAACAACATCCCCTCTATAACCGCGATCGCCCCTCTATTAACATTTTACTCGTTCAAGGGGCAACAGACTACAATTTAGCAGAATTAGCCAGATTAAGAATTCGTTATCAAGGCTTTCCCGGGGCGCGAGACATTCAAAAAGACCTGGATCAAATCATGCAGCAGTGGGGTTTGACAGAGGCGGAACTTTTTGCTAAAACTCGCCAAATTCATGATTTGGGGGGAATTTATCAAAGTCGCGGCAAAAAAGCAGAGGAAGATTGGAATTAGTCCTCTCCATTTCTTTGTTCTCCATACTTCCGCAGCTGCTTTAATAGCTTTTCTGGGGATGATGCGGGAATGGCTGAATTAACAATGGGTGGGGGAGAAACTTCAAAATTAGGTGTGCTGGCGGCTGTTTTGAGGGAGTCTAAGGTAGTAGCTACTTGAACTTGTTGCTGCACCTGTTGTGTAGAAGACACTAACCCGCTTAAACCATTGACTAACCGCAGGAGATTCTGCCGGAAAGCCGGATCACCTGTCAACTCGTCTAAGTCTGATGTAATTTTTTGGGTATTTTCAAAAGTTACCCGTGCTGAGTCTAAGGTTTGCTGGATGAGCAGAAGGTTCTGAGGGTCATTAAGGTTTCGAGAAGCATCCCGTAAATTAGCTGAGGCTTCGGCTGCATTTGCCGAAAGGGTTTCTAAGTTTTTGAGTAATTCACCTTGAGCTAATTGATTAACCGCGGGTGATAGGGTATTGACTGTAACTAGGAGTTGGTTGCTAGTTTCAGTAATATTATTTAAAGCACCAACTAAAGAACTGCGGTTGCTTGTGACTAGCTCATCGAGGTTATTTAATAACCGATTAGCTTGATTAGCTGTCGAACTAAATTCACTTGCCGTCACACCTAATTGATCTACTGTTTTAGTAGCGGATGCAGTCAGTTGATTTGTGGCTTGTTGTACTGATTTGGCGGTCTCGGAAAATGTACTTATTTGTTCCTCGAAGGTTTTAGTTAATTTTCGCACATCCTCACTTAGGGCTGCGATACTAGTAGCTGCTGCTGTTGAGCTTTCTAAAAGTTGATTAAGTCTTTGATAAAATTGCGGGTCATTGTATGTAGTGGCTAAGTTGGTTGAGCTACGAATTAGTTCATCAATACTGATACCAATATCACCTGGTAAGCGTGAACCATTACAAATTATTAGGGTCTGATCACAATTATCATCTAGGGGTTTAGCGATCGCCACCCCAGTAGGTAGAGATTTTGTGGGTGTAATATCAATAATACTTTCACTAATTAACCCGCTCTGATTGGCTTCAATAACCACATCACGGGAAATCATCAAGTCAGCGGGAGCAATTTCAATTTCTACCTCTACAGCATTTGACCCTGCTTGAACTTGGGAAATATTACCGACTTTCACACCGCGATAACGGACTGGTGCGCCTCTTTGCATACCGCCAGCATTAGCAAATTCCACTATGAATTTATATGAATTTTTCCCGGGTGTGAGTCTATTCAACCAGAGGACAATCATCACAAATGCTCCCAAACCCATGAGGATGAGCAACCCTACTGAGCCTTCTCGTAATGTGCGCTTAGACGCAAAGCTGTTAGTTCTGATATCTCGCATAATTTTCCTCCATGCACCTACCCAGCCACCTGAATAGGTCCTTGTACACTCCCACTGATAAATTGTCTAATTAATGGGTTGTCTGTGGTATCTATATCACTCACTGTACCTTGCCACTGCACCTTACCTTGATAAAGGAATACCAATCTATCAGTTGTACGGCGAATCGTACTATCTTGGTGGGTAACAATCACATAGGTACTACACACACCCTGTGTTAATTGTAACTGACGAATTAAATCTTCGATGACTGTGGAAGCAATGGGGTCAAGTCCGGCGGTGGGTTCATCGTATAGTAAAACCTGTGGCCCGTCGCTGGGATGATCGGGATGAGAAATAATGGCTCGCGCAAAACTGACCCGTTTTCGCATTCCCCCGGATAATTCAGAGGGGTAGAGATGGCCGATTCCCGATAAACCCACCATTTCTAATTTTTCCTTAACCAGTTTTTGAATGCGCGATCGCGGTATCTTGGAATGTTGATACAGTAAAAAGCCGACATTTTCATCTACGGTCAAGGAATCAAATAAAGCCGCCTGTTGAAACACCATCCCAATACCAATAGGATCAGTACTGTCCTCAATTAACCCATCTCGCCGTACCCCTTGAATGTAAATTTCTCCGCTATCGGGAGCCATTAATCCCGCAATAATTCTTAAAACCGTTGATTTACCAGTTCCTGAAGGCCCAATAATCCCTACGGCTTCCCCCCGATAAATTGTCAAATCCACATTATCTAAGACTTTATTGCTACCAAAGGACTTAGAAATACCCTTGAGTTCAATTAATGGTTCATTCATTGGTCACTAATTAGGGGGTAGTTAGAGAATATAAGTGGAAACTTGGTATTTAATCACTAAACGATAGGCTTGATGTTTATAGAGAGGATACTCTAAAATAGCTGGTAATTGATTTATCAGAGTGCGCATGGGTATAGCACAGCAGTATATCCGGGAAATTTAAGCCGCACCCTCAAAAACTGCTGGTTCTAAAATAGCCTGTTCTACCCGCAGTAAATATTGACGTGGTAGCATAGTATTGTTTTCTACCCCCTGCAGCCAGTTTGATGTCAGAGAATGGCATAAATCTGACAGTAGTTTGATTATTTCTGGAGTAGAGAATGGGTACTATAACCTATCCATAAGCAATTTACACCAATATTTTACCATTTAGAGTATCATTAATTCCGAACTATATACAGCGGATTTTATCTAGGTGAGGTACACTCTTAGCGGGTAGGATACCCACCCCACAATAGTTTTATAATTAATATTTGTATTTTATCTAGGTAGAACGTGCTGTATTGTGTAACTAATATAGCTTGGTGATTGAGATCAAAGAAATTGAGGATATTTTCCCTTTTGTTCAAGTCCTAATTGTACTAGGTAGTTGTTCTGACAGGACGGGCAGCCATACTAATGTTGATGAACTTTTTCCAGTAGCCATATGGAAGCAACTGTACCAACAAAATGAGCAGCAATACCATTAATGTTAGCGACTACTATAAACACATCCAGGGCGCGAATGATTTTGTTAGGGTCAGTAATCGCTACTCCTGGGGGTTGGGATACAGCTTTCGCTACTAGGACACTCACGCTTGTAGTAGCGCCTAAAATGCTCAGGAGTATTCCCAGTAAACCCACCATTACACCCATGCGGATGGCTCTGGTGGTATCTGCTTTACTGGGGTGGAGAGTGGGGTTAGGATTGTCTAAGCGTCTACCTATGCGGGTGTAACGAAAATCCCAAAATATGCTGAATAATAAGAATAAAATTGACGTGACGACCCAGAATACACCAATTCCTAAACCAGGGTTCGGTTGTTGAGCAAATTCACGCCCAGGAGAAGCAAATAAGAGCAATAAGCCGCAAACTAGGGCTAATGCTAATTGTACCCATAGGGTAATCCACCCTGTGAGGCGAATTTGAGTGGCGATTTTATGCTGTCTATTTCTATTGTGGTGCGATGGTGCTAGCGATCGCACTTCTGTATTTGGTTCCATATTTTTCACCCTACCCCCATCCTAGATGATAATTTGCTGCTGTGGTGAATGTAATCATCCAGAGGCAGAATTGCGGTTAATATTTATCAATATTGAATATCCTAAAGGATAAAAGAGATGATCAGATCCTGGATGGTTATAGGGGGTGTAGCTTTGTTAATAGCTTTAGGATCTAACTTAATTACACCCAGCGACGTACAATGGTTTAGGCGCTTACGTAGACCGCGATGGTTAACCTTTGAGAGAGCAATTCCAGTAATTTGGAGTTTAATATTTATTTGTGGTGGTTGGTCAGCTTATATAGTCTGGGAAAGTAATCCAGGTACGGGACGAACTTGGTTACTCATGGGTTTATACTTACTATTAGAAATTGTCACCATCGCCTATACACCGGTAATGTTTTGGCTGCGTAGTCTGCGGGTGGGTACGATTATTGGTAGTACAGGTTTTGTCATCTGTCTGATATTGACACTAGCAATTTTACCTGTTTACAGAGTTGCAGCAGTATTATTGATACCCTATTTGTTGTGGAGTCCCATTGGTACATATACCACGTGGAAAATGATTAACCTTAATCCTCAAGATGCTTGAGAATTCGACTTAGATCCTCAGCCTTACTTAAAATGAATAAACTACCATCTCCTCCCCGTCCAATGCGGAAACTTTGATCTAAATAAGTAATATCTAAAGTAGGGACTCTCCCTTGAGGATTGTTAGCAGGAACTACTTTAAACGGGTTAAGTTGGGGAGTATCAAAACCCAAAATCTTCTCAATGGATAGATAGCGTTGATCAAAATCTACGTTGATGCGTTGCTCTGTTGCTGGTGCAAAACTAGCTGTTACTTTTACATATCCAGAAACTAACCCCAAAGAATGTTTCACAAAAGCTAAGTTAAAAAATCGTTTATTGGTAACATCAATTACCTGATAAACTTGACCTAACTGTAATCCTAGGGGGAGGGAATCTAAAGAACGGATTTCTTTAGCTGTGGAGTACAGCAACTTCCACCCCCCATTCAGCACAGAAGTAGCATTGAGGAGAGGTTGGGGATGGGGATTATAACTTTCTAGTTCCGTAGCTAATTGAGCAATTTCCACAGCTAAGGTTTCACCTAGCTGTAAATCAGTCAGAGGAGAACTGAGATTACGTTTAGTTTGTATCTCCTCTAGGGAAGTTTGGAGTTTTTGCTGTAATAAAAGTCGATTATTCAAGGGTTAAATATTTTCCGGCCATAACGCGCTGTGAAAGAATTAGCCGGATTACTTTGATTATACAACCAAGCCCACATCTGGTCACCCAAGGAAAAATGCCACCATTCCCTAGGGTTGCGTTGAAATCCAGCTTTTAACATCACATTATACAATAATTGCCGATGGGCGTGATATGTTGCGGCTTGTGGGTGGTGACTATCAAGATAGTAGTCGGGGTGCGATCGCTCTGACAACTCATCAATAGGGGAACCCATATCGACTATTTCCCCCCTATCATCCACCAATGTTATATCTATAGCAGCACCCGTACTGTGGGGAGGGGGAGTTTTTTCATCCCAACTGGGTATCGCCCAAATTTCGTAAACTGACTCCCAAATTGCTTGTAGTTGTGGTGGTGATAACTCAGCCTCAGTTAATCCCTGCTGTTGTAAAGCTTGAGCAAAACTGTAATCTACCATAAATTGTTGCACAGCCACAGGGCGATAAGCATCAAAAATCTGGATATACCAACCGGGATGAATTTCTTGTAAATAATTTTGGGCTTGAATTAAGTTTTTTACCACACTTTCCCGCAAATAATAAGGAGAATATCCCCCATAGGGTGCGCCCAATTTTTCATAAGGATGGGGAGATTCCACTGCAAATAATTGCAAAGGAATTGCCACAAGTGGTTCACAGCATTCTAATATAGGGACTTGGTGATAAGGTCTCATTGGTTTTCCTAGTCAGTGTCAAAGATTATAACCATCCTAGTATTGTTAGCAGTTACCTGAAGGTAGTTGGGATGCGATCGCTGGCGACAATTGATCAATATGGTTTAATATCACAAGGTGATTTAGTAAATAAGTGGATTGTAGTCATCTTTACAGATGCAGGTGTTGCTGTAGTGGCTAAGATAAAAGTCATCGTTCTAAAATTACTTATCTAACTAATTCCTGAGTCTTTTCTATTTTTACTTGAGAACCAGAAAACATTTTTACCAATACTTGTTCTGCGACAGCCTTAACTACATTAATGCTTACTGAATTTCCCAATTGATAGTAAGCTTTATCATCATTGGGATGAACTAAAAAACTATCTGGAAAACCTTGTAAACGTGCTGCTTCACGGGGAGTTATTCGTCGGACTCGCTGATTATGATAAACGCCTAATCTATTAGCATCACTAGCAACCAATGTCACAGAAATTTTCCTAGGATCTAAAAATTTATAAACTTCAAATGAAAAATTACCAGATAAAGGTTTATATTTACCATTAATCAGTTTCAAATATTTCTTAGTAACTAGTGAATTCAAAACATCTGCCAAATTAGGATAATCACAGAAACTAGCTATTTGTTCTTGAGTCAGTAGTTTACCGTCTTGTAGATCACCAAATTCTTTGTTGCGTCTTTTTAAGATAAAACGGTTCATCAATGCAATTTCTTCTACAGTACATTCACCACGCAAACCTAATTCCCAAGAATGAATAGACTTACCTCCTCTATAATCAATTAGCCTTACACCATGGAGTCGATTTAAATCATTGTTAAATATCCGTTTCAAGGCATTAGTAAACTCTGGAGAACAGTCATATTTATTGCTAGGATTATCTTCTAAAATATCAGACACACTCACAGTTTTTTTTGTTTGATCAAATAAAGATAACTGATTATCATTATAACTATGAGAATCTTTTGGTCCAACATCCGACATCAAATCAAATACAGGATTAGCATTTAAAATGCCAATTAAATAAATTCGCACTCGATTTTGGGGTAAGCCGAAATTTGCGCTGTTGAGTAAAAAAGCATCAAAGCTGTAACCTCTTTCTTGTATTTCGTGTTTGATCGTTGCCAAAGTTTTACCTTTTTCATGACTATAAATCCCTCTAACATTTTCAAAAATAAAAGCTTGTGGTTTATATGTATCAAGCAATCTAATAATTTCAAAAAAAAGTGTACCTCGTGTGTCGCCAAACCCTTCTTTTTTGCCAGCATAAGAAAATGATTGACAGGGAAACCCGGCTAATAATATTTCATGTTCTGGTAGTTTATCTATAATTCGGATATCACCTAAAGACTTGTGATTGAAATTTCTTGCATATACCAGTTGAGCATCTGTATTGATTTCGCTACTTAAAACACATTCGGTTTCTATATTTAATCCATGAGCAGCTTGTTCAAAGGCTAATCTAATTCCTCCTATCCCTGAAAATAAATCTACGAATCTAATTTTTTGCATATTTTTAAAACCTGTGTTATTGAAATTCACTACTTGAAACTTAGAGCCATTTATATGTCTACAAAGTATTCCTGCAGAAAACTACAAAGTACATCAAGTTCCTCACCAGAAAAGGCGACTGTGCAGTGACTATAAGAACAAATTATCTTGAGCGCATTTTCTCTTTCAAAGTTACCCGCACCATCTAGGACGTAAGCTATTTTATATCCAATATACTTTCTAGTATTTTTTTTGCATTTATACCCAGTTTAGTGTTGCTGAGTCGACCCTGTACAGGTAAAACTTGAAAACTATAAGAGTAACTTTTTGTATTCCATAAATAATCTAACCTTCTGTCAGGAAAAATTGAGTCAAACTGAGTATTTAATCGCTGAATCATTTCGCCCCCAAAGTCAGCTAGAACAAGTAAATGTTTTAAAAATAAATTTGCTGGAAGGCTGCAAGATTCAATAATTTGAAATAGCCCATCTAAATGAGATACACGAACACTCAAAATTGCGATAAACTGATCTTGCGTTTCTATGAGTTTGGGAATTAAACTTAGTTCTGCTTCTTGTTTTGATAATTCTGAAGGCCAAAACATACAGGCTAACTTACGTAAATCATCAACATTTCTCCGATAAATTTGATTGCACATAATTAATGATTTCCCTAATAGACTCATGTACTAATGTAATGTATTTTCAAGGCCAATTCCTGAATTACCCCCATCCCATGGGGAAGGGGGGAGTATAACTAGGCGCTGAAATACTTAGCTACAGGGTGATAAGCAATAATTGCAGTCGTAGACTGTTCTGGATAAATTTGCTCACTTTCATCCATATACAGATTAATTCTGTCAGTCTCCAACAACTCCAGCTGCTTATACTGATCCTGCATATTCGGACAAGCGGGATAACCGAAACTATACCGCGAACCGTGATAACGCTGTGCCAAAATATCCCGAATATTATCCGGTTCATTAGCACCAAAACCCAATTCCCGGCGAATTCTGGCGTGAGTCCATTCGGCCAACGCTTCAGCCACCTGCACAGCTAAACCGTGGAAATACAGATAATCTGTGTATTGATTGTCGGCGAATAACTTTTGGGCGAATTCCGTGGCTATCTCTCCCACAGTCACCGCCTGCATGGGGAAGACATCAATTACCCCTGACTCTTTGGGTGCAAAGAAATCAGCAATACATAACCGTCTTAAAGACTTCTGTCTGGGGAACTCAAAACTGGTTCTTACCTCTGACTCTGGGTGGTGAGAATCATAAATATACAAAGTATTTCCCTGAGACTGACAGGGAAAATACCCATAAATTACCTGGGGATGTAGCAACTTCTCAGTAATTATCCTTTCCTTCCAACCTTCCAAAATCGGATAAACCTTATGTTGTAAAAACTCCTGATACTCCTCCTTAGACTGTTCCTTTGGCTTGCGGAATTGCCATTGTCCAGCAATCAAAGCTTGTAAATCTAAATACCACAAAACTTCTTCAATGGGAATATCAGCAGGTTGTAATAACTGAGTTCCCCAAAAAGGCGGTGTGGGGCGGGGAATATCTACCGCCACAGCTTCAGATGGGTGGGTATCTATAGTTACAGTTTGGGCATCACTGGGTGCGGGAGACTGGGTACTAGGTGCTGGGGATGTGGTGATTTTTGGTTCTGCTTCTACCTCATCCAAAAATCCTTGGCAATCATCCCAATTATTAGCAGCTTTAGCTGGCATTAATTTATCCATGAAATGCAAATCAGCAAAAGCATCCTTACCATAAATTACCTTACCCTTATAGGTGTTTTGGCAATCCTGATACACAAACTTGGGAGTTAAGGCCGCACCACCTAAAATTACAGGAACAGTAATTCCCTTTTCGTTGAACGCCTCCAAGTTGTCCTTCATAAAAGCGGTAGACTTGACTAACAACCCACTCATAGCAATACAATCAGCTTTGTGTTGTTGGTAAGCCTCGATGATATTTTCCACCGGTTGCTTAATACCCAGGTTAATGACCTTGTAGCCATTGTTAGATAAGATAATATCTACCAAGTTTTTACCAATATCATGGACATCACCTTTAACCGTGGCAATGATAAAGGTGCCCTTAGCATTATTACCAGATTCTGACTTTTCCATGAAGGGTTCTAGATATGCAACCGCAGCTTTCATGGTTTCCGCTGACTGCAAAACAAAAGGTAATTGCATTTGTCCGGAACCGAACAACTCACCCACAACTTTCATCCCATCTAGAAGAAAGGTGTTGATAATTTCCAGAGGCGGATATTGTTCTAAAGCCTTTGTGAGCTGTGCTTCTAAACCAATGCGTTCGCCGTCGATGATATGACGTTTGAGGCGTTCTTCTATGGGGAGACTTTCATCTACACCTTTGTCGCGCTTTGTAGTTACCCCCTCAAATAAGGTGGTAAGTTCTCCTAAAGGATCATAAACGCAGACATCACCCTCAAATTTACGCCGGTCATAAATTAAGTCCTGGCAAACTTGTTGATGGTTGTCTGCAATTTTAGACAAAGGTAAAATCTTGTTAGGGCTGACAATGGCTGCATCCATACCGGCGGTCATTGCTTCATGTAAAAACATGGAGTTGAGTACAACTCTGGCTGCTGGGTTCAATCCAAAGGAAATATTAGATACACCTAAGATTACATGACAGCCGGGTAATTCTTTGCGAATCCGTCGAATTGATTCAATGGTAGCCCTACCGTTGGCTCTGTCTTCTTCAATCCCGGTAGAAATAGGTAAAGCTAAAGTATCAAAGAATATCTCTGTGGGAGGGATACCATATTCTAGAGCTTGACGATAGGCACGTTGGGCAATTTGAAACTTTTTCTGGGCTGTCCGCGCCATCCCATCTTCATCGATAGTACCAATAACTACCCCAGCGCCGTACTTTTTAGCTAACTCCAGCACTTTTAAAAAACGTGGTTCGCCATCTTCGTAGTTGGTGGAGTTGAGTAAACACTTACCACCGGCTACCTTTAACCCCGCCTCCATTTTTTCCCATTCTGTGGAGTCGAGCATTAAGGGCAATGTAACATTATTGACAATGCGCGATACCAGTTCGTGCATATCTCGCACACCGTCACGTCCCACATAATCGACGTTGACATCAAGGATGTGTGCCCCCTCTTTGACTTGGGCCCTGGCCATGGATACTAGTCCATCCCAGTCCTCTGTATTGAGCAAATCACGGCATTTTTTGGAACCACTGGCGTTGAGACGTTCACCGACAATTAAGAAGGAATTATCTTGGTCGTAAGGCTGAGTGGAATAAATTGATGCTGCGGCTGGTTCTAGGCTATGCTGTCTGACTTTTGGCTTCAGGTTTTGGGCAATTTCTGCTAATTGTTGAATGTGTTCTGGACGTGTCCCACAGCAACCCCCAATCACTTGGACACCCAAATCTTCAACAAAGTGCATTAACGCCATGCGTAATTCCACAGGTGTAAGTCGGTAATGTGCTTTACCGCCAACATTCTCAGGTAAACCGGCATTGGGTATACAGGAGACGATAAAAGGTGAATGTTCTGAGAGATACTTGATATGTGGTTTCATCAAGTCTGGCCCTGTGGCACAGTTCAAACCCAGAATATCTATGGGATATGGTGCTAATATGGTCAGCACAGCACTGATTTCTGAACCTACTAGCATTGTACCCATACTTTCCATGGTAACGGATACCATGAGGGGGCGACGTTCCCCTTTTTTGGCAAAAACTTCTTCAATACCATTGAGTGCTGCTTTGATTTGCAGTACGTCTTGACAGGTTTCTACTAGAAATAAATCAACTCCACCATCAAAGAGGGCTTCGGCTTGTTCGGCGAAGTTAGCTTTGAGGGTGTCAAAGTCAATATGTCCCAAGGTGGGAAGTTTGGTTGTTGGTCCCATGGAACCGGCGACAAATCTCGGTTTGTCTGGGGTGGAAAATTCGGCGGCGACCCTCTTGGCTATTTCTACGGCTGTTTTATTTAAGTCATAGGTCTTGTGTGCTAGGTCATATTCTGCTAGTACAATTGATGTGGCTCCAAAGGTGTCTGTTTCAATGACATCAGCGCCAGCGGCGAGAAAGTCTCGGTGTACTTTGGCGACGGCTTCGGGGTTGGTGTAAACTAAGTATTCGTTACAACCTTCATATTCTGGACCGCCGAAATCTTCCGCAGTCAGGTTTTGACTTTGCAGGTTGGTTCCCATAGCACCGTCAAAGACGATAACTGGGCGGTTGGGACTATGCAGATGTTCTAGGAACGGATGAGTCATATTTTCCTACAGGAAATTACTTCAGTCTTGTAGTGTTCTATTTTATTATTTTCCCAAATTGTCGGCGTTTTATGCGGTTCGGTCTTGGTAGGATTTTGTTGTATACATTAGGCGCACAGTGCAAACCACAGATGTTAACGCTTGGTGGTTTCAGTTAAAGATCAGGTCTAAGCGCTGTTGGGCGGTTTTTAGGGCTGGTTATGGGGAGGTTTGACCCAGTAGTACTGATTCTATTGCTCTTCCTAGGCTATCGGATATCCGATTGTAGCCGGGAAAGATGGGACGCGATCGCCCATGTCGGACAAAACATCTCGATTAGGCGGGGGATTTACACCTTGCCATAAGGTAATATGAACTACATCTGTTTTTCTGAGGTTTTGGCATCCACTCAAAGCCAGTATGCCGACGAGCAGTAACAGTAGTAAACTTCTAATGTAGTATTTTAATTTCTTTCTTTGTCTTCTGAATTTATTGGGCATGGGAAAAATGCGCGCAAAACTTCTCATCAGGTATCGCACAATTGATATTACATACTTCAATTCGCATTTGATATATCCTAAACTTTCAAGAAAGGGTTAATCATTTAACATTATGGCAGGACATAGTAAATGGGCAAATATTAAGCGTCAAAAGGCAGTAGTAGATGCCAAGAAGGGTAAGACTTTCGCCCAGTTATCTAGAGCAATTATTATTGCTGCGAGGACTGGTTTACCAGACCCCAGCGCTAATTTTCAGCTACGTACAGCCATCGATAAGGCTAAGGCTGCGGATATACCTAATGATAATATTGAACGGGCGATCGCTAAAGGTGCAGGAACCTTTGGCGGGGATAGTAGCAATTTTGAGGCTATTCGCTACGAAGGTTATGGACCGGGTGGTGTCGCAATTTTAATTGAAGCCCTCACAGATAATCGTAACCGCACAGCGGCTGATTTACGTGCCGCTTTTAGTAAACGGGGAGGTAACCTTGGTGAAACAGGTTGCGTCAGCTGGATGTTTCACCAAAAAGGTGTGTGTACTGTTCAGGGGGTAAAAAATGAAGACCAGCTTTTAGAAGCATCCCTAGAAGGTGAAGCCCAGTCTTATGAAATGATTGACCATGACATAGCCGAGGTCTTTACCGAGGTGATCAACTTAGAACTCCTCACCCAGACACTCAAGAACCAAGGCTTTGAGATCAGGGATGTAGAATTACGCTGGATACCCACTAATTATATTGAGATTGCTGATCCTGACCAAGGGCGATCGCTGCTCAAGTTAATTGATACTCTCGAAGGTTTAGATGATGTCCAGAATGTGACTGCTAACTTTGAAATAGCCGACAGTCTTTTAGATGTAATCATGGTTTAAGAACAACTCACCGCACAGACACCCATCAATTTATCTGTGGATCTGTGGTTCATAAATCTTTTTTTCCCAAAAATTATGAAAATTTGGCAACTTGACTTTTATCGCAGTCCAGTACAGGAGACATCCGGACAAACCCTATGGGAATTGTTGATTTGTGACCAAACACATACCTTTGAATATACAGCCACCTGTCCCCAGTCAGCAGCAACCGCCCATTGGCTTGCTACTCAAATTCAGCTAGCCGCTAGTAACAACTTACCAGATATCATTCAGGTATTTCGTCCCCAGACCCTAAGTTTAATTCAAGTCGCCGCCAAAAACTTAAATATTCGCCTCGAACCCACCCGCCATACTTTAGCCTTAAAACGGTGGTTACAAGCAAAGCAATATCCCTTAACCCTAGATCAACCACCCCCAACACCATTACCAGAAAACCTCTGGGGGGAACAGTGGCGCTTTGCTACGCTCCCAGGGGCTGAACTTGTGGATGTATTTGCAGAACGCCCCATACCTATTTTGTCTATACCAGAATTCTTACAACCCATTAATTTTGGTTTACCATCCACAGCGCCTATTCCCGGGGTAGTTATCTATGGCGGTAGAAAGTCAATGGCTTTGGCTCGGTGGTTAGACACGGCACAGCCAGCATCGTTAAATTACATAGCGGGTGAACCCCATGGTTTAATATTAGAGGCTGGTTTAGTAGATAGGTGGATTCTCGCCACTTTTACAGATGCAGATGTGGTTGCGGGGGCCAAAACCTATCAACAGCGTCAACAACAAAGCCGAGGATTGCACTTTTTGTTAGTGCAACCCGATGATTCTGGGATGACCTATAGTGGATTCTGGTTACTATGCTTAGATGCACATTCTAAGTATATTTAACCAATTTAACCCACTTAATCTAGTAATTATTTTCCCTGAAGTCGTGCTTGCTTCACCATGGCAATCAAAGTTTGGTGAGCATCTTCTGAGTCTACCAAAATATGATCGAATTGGATCCGCACTGGCACAGTTTGTTGATTTACCTCTGCTGTCAAATTCATCCCTTGAGAGTCAATGGAGAGCATTTTTGCACTTGTGACATCTGTCACACCCCCAAAAACCTGGGCATAAAGAACGACAGCATTAGCATGGTCATCATTCATATGAGTGCAAATGCGTGAGCTAATTTCAGGGGAGAAGTAATCAGACATGATGGATTAGGAACTTAATAATATAGTGATGATCTCAGATTTTAGCAGTTAACGACTTTTTGCCCATTTAACTACTGCTTGGGTTAAACCATCTAAAGTATATTCCTCAGCCTCAACATTCACACGCCCTAATAAGGATTGGCAGGTTTTGGAAGTTTCCGGACCTATAGAAGCAATACAAACATCTGCTAAAATATGGCTGATGTCACGGTTATCGGCAAATACCTCTTGTAAGAGTTGACAGAAGAACTTGACAGTTTTAGAACTAGCAAAGGTAATTATATCTACAGTCCGATTTTGCAAGGCTAATTTTGCTGACTCTGGTATACTTCTGGGACAGCGAGATTGATATGCAGCTACTTCCACAACTACCGCACCTTGAGCAGTCAATTCGGCAACTAAAACATCCCTTCCGCCGCTTTCTACTCTGGGAAATAACATCTTTTGACCCTGTAGTGATTCGGGGAAATGAGCCACCAAAGCATCAGCGACAAAATTAGGAGGAATCAAATCTGGTTTAAGTCCCCGTTGTTGCAGACTTTGGGCTGTTTTTTCACCCACCACAGCAATTTTAATGCTACTTAGAGCACGAACATCTTGACCTTGGGCGAATAATCTGGTAAAAAAGTAATCTACCCCATTGGTAGAAGTAAGAATTAGCCAGTGAAAATCTGTCAAATTAGCGATCGCCCGGTCTAAACCTGACCAACTGGAAGGGGGGACAATTTCTAAAGTAGGCATGGAAATCACAGTCGCACCCAATGCCGAGAGGCTATCGGTAAATTGGCTTGATTGTCCAGCGGAACGAGTCACCAGAATAGTTTTACCTGTGAGGGGGGAATTATTTAACATAGGTGGAGAGTCAAAAGCTTGATATTTTAAGGATATTCTCTGAGGTTGTAGGTAATTACGTAATTTTACAACTTCCCCAATCACAATTACCACCGGGGAGAGAGAAACGCCCTGGGTTTGTGTGAGAATATTTTTCAGTTCTCCCAGCCAAACTTGTTGATCAGGAGTTCCCGCCCAACGAATAATAGCAATAGGGGTATATGGTGATCGACCTTGCCTGATGAGTTGATGTATAATCTCAGCTAGATGATTTCCCCCCATCAATATTACCAGAGTGTCCAATCTAGATAAAGCTTCCCAATCTAAAACATCTGGTTCATGGGCTGTGAGGACAGCAAAACAACGACTAAGTACAGCATCAGTCAAAGGAATCCCAGCCATTAAAGGAGCAGCTAAGGCGGAAGAAATTCCTGGTATGACTTCAAACTCACAATACTGAGCTTGCAAAGCTGTAATTTCCGGGGTACAGCGACCAAAAATCAACGGATCACCAGATTTTAATCGTACCACCTGTTTACCTTGCAAACAATAGTCAACCAGTAATTGATTAATTTCCCCTTGGGGTGTGCTAGGTTGACCACCACGTTTACCAACATCTACGCACAGACAATCAGGTCTGACATACTGTAATAATTGCTGATTTACCAGAGCATCGTAGACTAACACCTCAGCCATAGCCAGAAGATTGTAAGCCTTTACCGTCAGATATGCCACATCTCCAGGTCCAGCGCCCACCAGATAAACCTTCCCCTTTTGTTTTGTCATAAATTTAACCTGTGAAAACACCCAAAAAACAAATAAATTTTACTACAAAAACTGGAATTAACCTGCAATTAAAAACCCTGATAACTTGGCGTTAATCGGCGGAAAAAACAAGAAATCACCACCCAAAAATCAAGGAAAAAAATCGCAATAATCACTACAAATTAGATTTTATAAAATAGCAACTTCATTACAACTTTAAAAATAGATTCAAGGGACAATGAGTGCAGAAAAGAATACTCAAAATTTGCGCTCGGAGACGAATAATGGTAGCGATCGCAGAGAACGTACAGCATAGACTAAGTATACAGACTGTAGAAATTGCCCCTAACACAACGGCGATTCGCTCTCTTGATTGGGACCGCGATCGCTTCGATATCGAATTCGGACTGCAAAACGGTACGACATACAACTCATATCTAATTAGGGGTGAGCAGACAATTTTGATTGATACTTCCCACCAGAAGTTTCGTCAACTATATTTAGACACACTCAAAAGTCTTGTTAACCCCAAGACAATCGATTACATAATAGTTAGCCACACAGAACCAGACCATAGCGGTCTAGTAGAAGATGTGTTGCAGTTAGCACCCAGAGCCACAGTATTAGCCTCAAAAATTGCCCTACAGTTTTTAGAAGGTTTAGTACACGAGCCATTTTCCAAGCGCATCGTTAAAAGTGGCGATCGGATTAATATTGGCAAAGGACACGAAATAGAATTTGTGAGTGCGCCCAATCTGCACTGGCCAGATACAATCTTCAGCTATGATCGCAAAACCCAAACCCTGTTCACCTGTGATGCATTTGGGATGCACTTCTGTGACGATCGCACCTTTGACGAAGACTTAGAAGCGATTGAACCAGACTTTAGATTTTACTATGACTGCCTCATGGGTCCCAATGCCCGTTCTCTACTAAACGCCATGAAGAGAATGGGAGAACTGGGAAAAATTAACATGATCGCCAATGGTCACGGGCCAATACTCCACCATCACTTAGATATATTAACTGATTGCTACCAAACTTGGAGCCAAAGACAAGCTAAAACAGAAACCACAGTTGGCTTATTTTATGTTTCCCAGTATGGATATAGCGATGAGCTAGGTTTAGCCATAGCTGAAGGTATCCAAAAAACCGGAGTGGGAATAGAAGTCATTGACATAGGCACAGCAGAACCCCAAGAAATTCAAGAGCTAGCAGGTAGAGCCACGGGATTGATCATCGGTATGCCCCCATCCACTGCTGTAGCAGCACAAGCGGGCATAAGTTCACTATTATCAGTAGTCACAAACAAACAACTAGTAGGTTTATTTGAATGTTACGGTGGTGACGACGAACCGATTGATACCCTGCGGCGGAAATTTATCGACCTGGGTGTTAAAGAAGCCTTCCCTGCGATTCGCATTAAACAATCTCCCACAGATGTAACATTCCATCTGTGCCAAGAAGCCGGTATAGACCTGGGACAATTGCTGATGCGCGAACGCAACATCAAGCAAATTAAAGCCCTTGATGTCAACATGGAAAAAGCCCTGGGGCGGATTAGCAACGGACTGTATATTGTCACCACCCAAAAAGGTGATGTTAAAAGTGCCATGTTAGCCTCCTGGGTAGCCCAAGCCAGCCTACAACCTTTAGGATTCACCATAGCAGTAGCTAAAGACCGCGCCATTGACTCCTTAATGCGAGTAGGGGATCATTTCGTCCTCAACGTCCTAGAAGAAGGAAATTATCAAGAACTGAAAAAGCAATTTCTCAAGCGCTTACTTCCCGGTGCTGACAGATTTGCTGGGGTGAAAACCCAAACCGCTAAAAACGGCTCTCCCATCCTCACCGATGCTCTAGCATACATGGAATGTGAAGTCCAAAAGAGCATGGAGTGCAGCGACCACTGGCTCTTATACTGCACAGTTCAAGAAGGTCGTGTTTCTAAATCTGATGCACTCACAGCAGTTCGCCATCGCAAAGTAGGTAACTACTACTAATTAGGGAATGGGGAATAGGTATTAAGTATTTCCCCCCCCTTTTAAAACATCCTCTTATTTTTGGCAAAAATCTATGAGCAATTCCAAACCCCGTGACGTACAAGTTATCCCCGTCGCTACAAACACCACATTTATTAGAGCGCGTAGTTGGTCACGCCTGCGGTTTGAAATTGAATACGCAAGAGAAAGAGGCACTACCTCCAATTGTTATTTAATTGAAGGTGATAAAACCGCAATTATTGACCCACCTGCTGAAACCTTCACGGAACTTTATTTAGAGGCGTTGCAGCAGACCTTGAACTTGAAAGAGTTGGATTACGTAATTTTAGGTCATTTTAGCCCCAATCGCCTGCCAACTCTCAAGGCGCTTCTACAACTAGCACCCCAGGTAACATTTGTTTGTTCTCTCTTGGGTGCTGCTAATTTGCGTCATGCTTTCCCAGACAACACACTAGAAATTCTAGTTATGCGGGGGAAAAAAACCCTTGATTTAGGTAAGGGTCACGTTTTAAAATTCTTACCTATTCCCAGTCCGCGCTGGCCAGAAGGACTTTGTACCTACGACCAGCAAACCCAAATCCTCTACACAGATAAGCTATTTGGCTCTCATATCTGTGGGGATGAGGTGTTTGATGACCAACCGGAAGCATTACAAGAAGACCAGCGCTACTACTACAACTGTTTAATGGCTCCTCAAGCTCAACACGTAGAAGCAGCTTTGGAGAAAATATCTGATTTGCATGTGAGAATGTATGCTCCGGGTAACGGCCCATTGGTACGTACCGGATTAATCGAATTAACCAACGCCTATGCACAATGCAGCAATGCTCAAAAACACCGTGATATCTCTGTGGCTCTACTTTATGCCTCAGCTTACGGAAATACAGCAATTTTAGCTCAAGCTATGGCTTTGGGACTCACTAAAGGCGGCGCAGCAGTGCAATCAATCAACTGCGAATTTGCTACCCCTGATGAAATCCGCACTGCTATACAACAGTGTGATGGTTTTGTGATTGGTTCCCCCACTATCGGCGGTCATGCTCCCACACCTATTCACACTGCTTTGGGAATCGTCCTCACCGTGGGTAATAGTCATAAACTCGCAGGGGTTTTTGGCTCCTACGGTTGGAGTGGTGAAGCATTTGATTTGATTGAAGGTAAACTTCGCGATGCTGGTTATCGCTTTGGCTTTGATACTTTCAAAGTTAAGTTTAAACCTGATGATGTTACGCTCAAATTCTGTGAAGAAGTTGGTACAGACTTTGCTCAAACCTTGAAAAAATCTCAAAAAATCCGGTTACCCCAACAAGCTGCTACCCCTTTGGAGCAAGCTGTCGGTAGAATTGTTGGTTCAGTTTGTGTTCTCTGCGCTCAACAAGGTGATGTCTCTACTGGGATGTTAGGCTCTTGGATTTCACAAGCTACCTTCAATCCACCAGGTTTGACTGTGGCGATCGCCAAGGACCGAGCTATAGAATCTCTAATGTATCCAGGTAGTAAATTTGCTTTGAATATCCTGGAGGAAGGCCATCATTTAGAGTACACGAAGCATTTCCGCAAAAATTTTGCCCCTGGAGAAGACAGATTTGCCAACTTTAGCACCACAGTTGCAGATAATGGCTGTAAGATTCTCACCGATGCCCTAGCTTATCTAGAATGCTCCGTCCAGGAACGCATGGAATGTGGGGATCATTGGGTAATTTACGCAACTGTTGACAATGGTAAGTTAATCAAACCTGATGGTGTGACTGCCATCAACCATCGTAAAACTGGGACTCACTATTAGAAGTTTTGCCAGATCCAGAACTTTTCCAGTACATGAAGTACAGATATTAATGTCTGGAAATGGTCTGTAAATCTCCACTGTCAGACTCCTGTCATCCTCTCAAGTTTGGCGGGAGTCTTCTTATATAGTTAGATATTCCCTTAATTGCTCTGACATTTAGCAAAAAGTTTTCTAGTTTCTAGCCCATAGGGTATCTAGAACTACAAGAGCATTTTGAACCTGGAACTTTTGGACCCATGGCCAGTCTAACAAATCTGACATAAATATTGAGGTAAGATTCCGCAATTGCCACCAAGACAATTGAATATGTATCATGTCATCTTAAGCTAGGAAATGACTGTCCAGTAGTTCTCACACAACCCGTTCACCACTCTACCACAACGCTTTTATATTATTTGCTCCTATGTCTGCACCACACAACAAGATTAAATTTCCTTTTTGGCAATATTTGAATCAACCATTATTTAGTCGTAATTATCAATTAGAACTGAATCCCCGTCGTTTTGCCTATAGGTGGCGCATTGGACTTTTAGAGCGTTGCTTGAATAAAGAATGTGATGCTAAGGGGCCTCAACAGCATTAGTGGAAAATCATCGCTGGGTGTCCTACCTTTGGCGTGAGAATGGCAATTATGCTATTTTTTGGCTGGAATTTTGGGGGAACTGCTAAAAATTCAGCCCGTCTAGAGTGAAGGTAGTTAAGAGAGAATTATGCCGAAAAGCTGTTTTGGCTCCCGTGTACTCACGGTTTCCCATGATGGGATTTTCTATTTAGAATCCCCTGTTACCGAAGTCTGGGGGATTTTTCGATGATTAAAAAAAGTCTTGCTCTGGTCTCCTTGACTTGGGGAATTGTCTGTGTAAGTAGTATGTGGTCAGCTGTGGCTCAGGTTTCTACACCGTCTCGGGTACAACCGCCACTCAGACTCTTTCGGGTGGAAACAGACCGCACCCCAAGGGTTGGTTGGTTGGGTTGGGATGAGCAACTTTTTCCAGGGGGTAATCCTAGTTTACCCTTAGGAGATCGCCCGGCTTTGTTGGCTGCTATTGATCATAGTTTGAGTTATCTGGAGAAAAGGAGTGCTATAGCGGCCTATGAAAACTATCCGGTTCGGGGAATAACCCATGATCGGGTGCGTCGGAGTTTGATTCGTTTCCGCCAGCTATTGGTCAGTTCTAAATCCACTGCTGAACTACAAGTTGCTGTCCGTAGAGAGTTTGACTTTTACCGTTCCGTGGGCAATGATGGCCAGGGTACTGTTAAATTTACCGCTTATTATGAACCTGTTTATTATGCTAGCCGGGTAAGAACTGGAGAATATAGGTATCCTTTATATCGCAGACCACCAGATTTTGATCAATGGCCTCAACCTCACCCGAAACGAGTTGATTTGGAAGGTGAGGATGGTTTACTAGGTGAAAGAAGCCGGTTACGCGGGTTAGAAATACTCTGGTTCCGCGATCGCTGGGAAGCATATATGGTACATATCCAAGGTTCTGCCCAAATTGAGTTAACTGATGAGGGTACCAGAACATCTGTAGGCTTTGCGGGGGGAACAGATTATCCCTGGACAAGTATCGGTCGCCAATTGTCTAAAGATGGCAAGTTGGCGGCAAATCAATTGAATATGCCGGGTATAATTAACTTTTTCCGCAATTACCCCCAGGAAATGAATAATTATCTACCCCGCTGGGAAAGATTTGTCTTTTTCCAAGAAAACCCTGGTAGACCAGCTACTGGTAGTATTAATGTCCCAGTTACGGCGGAGCGTTCTATTGCTACAGATAAGTCTCTCATGCCTGCGGGGGCATTAGCACTGATTCATACTTCACTTCCATATGTGGGTAGCAATGGCCAGATGCAATATCGCACTGTCAACCGCTTTGTCCTGGATCAGGATACAGGGAGCGCCATTACAGGACCAGGAAGGGTGGATTATTTCATGGGGTCTGGTCAAGTAGCGGGCGATCGCGCTGGTGTTACGGGTGGAAACGGTTCACTATATTACTTACTGCTGAAAAGGTAGGGAGGGGGAATTGGGGATTGGCCGCTGATGATGAGAAAGTTATCATCTTTCCTCCAGTCCCCATTAATCCGGCTGTGTACTCCTCAGTTTCTAATATGGTGGATAATCATCTTCATCTGCGTAAAGATAAGAACTAGAAATCCCAACTGCGGCCATTTTGGGTGCTTCTACTTTAATAGATTCCTTACCAAACTCTTTGTGTTCTTCAAAGGTCTTGCAGATCATTGCTGACTCAGGAGAATCGGAAGCAATCAGGTATTGAGTTAATGTTCCCACTGTGGGATGCTTGTAGTCCACCGTTGAAGCCACCATGACAATATTGGGTTCAATCCCTCTTTCTTCACACTCAATGATAGGGCAAAAAATCCCATGGGCGTGAAATAATGGACCTTTTGCTGATAAAGGTTGCTGGCGATATACAGCATAAGCCCTTTCCAGTTCAGCTATGAATCCCCCGATGACTCTTCCTTGCTGAAATTCGCAGTAACTTTTGCTGAAACTTGCTCCCGCTACACCGCTGAGAGTTAATTGTAATGGAGATTCGTGGAGGAACTTTTTATTTTCCCCTACCAAGTAAATGAGGTGGCGAGTAAAGGTTTTAAATTTAAGCTTGTCTGCTAAGAAAGCGTCATAATTTTCTTTAAGAGTACCAAGTTTATGACCAGTTTCCCGGTCTTTAACAGATAAAGGTCCCCGGCGGACTATAACTAATCTGGGAGCATTGCTGATAAAAACTGTTTCTACTCCAGAGCTAAACTCATGCTCTACCTGTTGCCAATTTTCATCGGGCTGAAAGCCTACAGCTGTAGCATTATCTAATTTAATTGCCAATCCATGGGGCTGCATACCATCCATACCATGGCGAGGATTAATCATCTGACACCAGGGGATGATTTGAGAAGGAGGGGCGTTAAATCTATCGTCCTCAAAGTCAAAATTAGCAGATGCTTGCATCGTTTTAGACTATCAAAAGTGTTTTGCTCCCCTCAGTTTAACAGTATGGGGAAGGAGTAAACTGGTGCTGATACAGAGTGTTAATTTTTATTCCCAGTAGCGATTTCCACCAATATTCTCCTGAAATTAAACATAGATTTGTCCTCAAAGGACATATCTACAGCCGTTGTAGCAGATTTAACCCGTGGGTATCAGTACCACAGGTATTCAAGAGCTGATATTCAGCCGCTAAGTGTTGTACCTGTAGTGTTTCCACAGGACTGGTTTTCCAAGGTTTGGGGTTGTTGTAAGCGTAAAAAGTTTCCACACCATCAATTCCCCGTGCAGCCGCAGCTGGAATTAATTCAGTATGCGATCGCTTATAACGAGCTGGATGGGCTAAAACTGCCAATCCTCCAGCTGCGTGGATGGATTCAATTATCTTGTCTGCTTGATATTCTAAGCCTACAGCCGGTTTTTTCTGCACATAGGGTTTCATACTAGGATGTTCTGGCTCAAAGGCGTAAGCCAAAATGTGAACTTCTACATCCAGAAGGTTAGCATTAATTTCTACACCACTCCAGAGATAAGGAGTATTTTCACGGCTATATTCCCGGATGTTTTCTAAATATGATTGTGCTACATAATACCCATCTATACTATGGTGATCTGTAATTGCCAATCCTTCTAGTCCAATAGTGATGGCCTGTTCTATCAATGTAGTTGGTTGCAACCTTCCATCTGAGTGGACGGTATGCATATGAAAATTGAATAACTGGGGACAGCTGTAGGCATCAACACCTTGGAAGACTTGCCTGAGAATATTTGCACTAGTAGATGTCCTAGCAAAATTTACAACCATAAGCTTTTATCAATGAAAATACTTGATTGTTGATAGATAAACAACACCGCCAGCACTTGAAACTGTGAGTAGTTATTTTTTTAGCTTTACTAGCTCAATTTTTCAATATGTTAAGACTACCTTAGCAAATCTAAATGCTCATGGTCATGAGTATTTCCAATTACCTGTATTAATAAATGTGATGCTAGTTACTAATATATTTACGTGCTAAGATTATATGAAATATAATGTTGTACATCTTTACTATTGACTAAGTTGGGCGAAAATTGTTTCCCAGTTAATTACATACGGTCGTGTGCCTTTGTTAACTAACCTAAAGGCTTGGTTGGCTGTAGCTGGGTAAAAAAGAGATTCTACACAAGCTGCTGCTACGTCAATGCGGCTAGCATCTCCTGTTAAGTTGTCACCAGTCTCAACTACTACCCCTTGTTTACCTCCTGTCTTAGCTTTGAGTAAGGTGTTGAGGTCATAAGATGTATAGGGGCCATCAATCAGGCGTCCGGGACGGATAATACTATAAGGTAATCCAGATGTGATGATGGCTTGTTCTGCTTGCTGCTTGGCATCAAGTACGCCAAAGGCATTGAGAATATTAAAGGGTGGTTGGTCTTTACGGTGAACTCCCACAGAAGAGACAAACACGAAGCGTTTGAGAAGGGGTGGTGCTGTTGATACTAAGTTGCTCACTCCTTGAGCATCTACTTTGACTGGGTGATTTTTGGCTCTGGTATTTCTATATTCAGCATCAATCAATATCCTTCCCCATTCTAGTAAGTTAGGTTGGGGGTCAAATTCCCATCTCTGGGAGGGGAAAGCAGTGGTACCAGTACAACAGATAATGTAGTTAATATCTTCCATAGCTGGGGGGAGGGTGGTTAGATCGCGGATATCACCCACAGCAATTTCTACTTGTTGATTAAACATTTTTGTGGCTTGGGCGGCGTTGCGGGTGAGAAGACGAACCTTCATACCCTTTTGCAGCAAGTTGGCGGTGACCAGTTGACCCACGCCACCAGTAGCACCAGCAACTAATACTAAATCGTTAACTGAGGCTGTAAGAGAAGTCATAACCTGATGTTAAAGCTGTTTATCTAATTTAATGAATATTTTGGCACGATGTTTCTGTCTGGAGAAGGCGATCGCAAAAAAAAACCGGTTAAAATAACCGGGGGTGTTCATTAAGGCAGTTAAAGATATTTTCCCCGACAATGTAGAGAATTTCTGTATAAATAGCTATGATAATTCTCTTTACCACCCCAGCCTAGACAATTCCGGAAAACCAGCTAAATTTTCCTGGTATCCACTCAAACCAGACTAGAGAGTTGTCCTACTTGTTCCAGACCAATATCCATTAACCTGGAAAATGTACTAAAATCAATGACTTGAGTCACAAAGAGAGCAATCATGGCATCCATCCGCGAGTTGCACGAACAGTTAATTAAAAAAGAATGTTCTGCTGTTGAAATTACCCAAAAAGCCTTAGAGCGTATTCAAGCATTAGAACCGAAATTACACAGTTTCTTGCACGTCACCACAGAAAAGGCGTTAGAACAGGCTCGTGCTGTGGATGCGAAAATCGCCGCTGGGGAAGAAATAGGACTCCTAGCCGGGATTCCCATAGGGATTAAAGATAATTTGTGTACCCAGGGGGTTCCCACTACTTGCGCTTCTCGAATTTTAGAAAATTTTGTCCCGCCTTATGAATCAACAGTGACACAAAAACTGATTGATGCTGGGGCAGTACTGATTGGTAAAACCAATTTAGATGAGTTTGGTATGGGTAGTTCTACTGAAAACTCCGCCTACCAACTTACTAATAATCCTTGGGATTTATCAAGGGTTCCTGGTGGTTCTTCTGGAGGTTCGGCGGCGGCGGTAGCAGCTGATGAATGTGTTGCATCTCTAGGTACTGATACGGGTGGTTCTATCCGACAACCAGCATCTTTTTGTGGTGTGGTGGGGATAAAACCAACTTATGGGCTGGTATCTCGGTATGGTGTCATAGCTTACGCATCTTCTTTGGATCAGGTTGGTCCCTTGGGACGGACTGTAGAAGATACTGCTATTGTATTGAATGCGATCGCAGGTTACGATCCCAAAGACTCTACTAGTTTGAAAGTGGAAATTCCCAACTACACCGCCAATCTAACACCAGATTTCAAAGCCCGAAAGCTGCGAATTGGGGTGATTAAAGAAACCATGGCTGATGGTTTAGATGCTGTGGTAGAAAAGGCGGTCAGTCAAGCCATAGAGCAACTAAAGGGTTTGGGAGCGGAGATTTCGATTATTTCCTGTCCCAACTTCCGCTATGGTGTACCTAGCTACTATATTATTGCCCCCTCGGAAGCATCAGCTAATCTGGCTCGGTACGATGGTGTAAAATATGGCTTCCGGGCTGAAGATGCAGATAATCTGCTATCTATGTATACTCGCACCCGTTCCACTGGTTTTGGTCCAGAAGTGAAACGGCGGATTATGATTGGTACTTATGCTTTGTCTGCTGGCTACTATGACGCATACTATCTCAAAGCGCAAAAAGTCAGAACTTTGATTAAACAAGATTTTGAAAATGCTTTTGAGCAGGTAGATGTGTTAGTTTGTCCTACTGCTCCCACCACAGCATTTAAAGCAGGGGAGAAAATTAGCGACCCATTAAGTATGTACTTGAATGATTTGATGACTATCCCTGTAAATCTTGCAGGTTTACCGGGGTTAAGTGTACCTTGTGGTTTTGATGACCAGGGACTACCCATTGGGTTGCAGCTGATTGGCCGGGTACTGGGAGAAGAGCAACTATTTCAGGTGGCTTATGCTTATGAGCAATCGACTAATTGGCTAGTAAGTCAGCCTCAACTCTAGGTGCAGAACCCCGCCCTATGGACAATATTCAGGGTGGGGTAGCTCGCAAGAATATTTGTTAAAATATAAATTAAAATATATATATCTTAACAAACGGCAAATTTCAATGCAATTAAGTTTCAAACTACTATTGACGGTAGAAATAATTGTTGTCATTGGCTATTTTGCCATCTGTCTATTTCTGTTTGTCAGACAGCAGAGGTTAATTTTCTTTCCTTCCGCTGTGATTGAAAGAACACCAGAGATTTTTAACCTCCCCTATGAGGATGTCTGGTTACCTGTAAAAGTTAGGAATGGAAAGACAGAACTGATTCATGGTTGGTGGATTCCATCCCCAGAACCAAACCCTAATGTGTTGCTGTATCTCCATGGTAACGCTATCAATGTTGGTGCTAATGTTGGTCATGCTCGTAGGTTGCATCAACTGGGTTTTTCTGTGCTGCTGATTGATTATCGGGGGTATGGTCTGAGTGGAGGTGATTTCCCGGCGGAACAGCGAGTTTATGAAGATGCATCTGTTGCGTGGAATTACTTGGTAAATGAGAAGCAGATTGCACCAGGTAAAATATTTATTTATGGGCATTCTCTGGGGGGTGCGATCGCCATTGATTTGGGACTCAAACAGCCACAAGCAGCGGGTTTGATTGTGGAAAGTTCCTTTACCTCTATCCGGGATATGGTGGATTACAGGAATTTATTTTGGATGTTCCCGGTGAACTTAATTTTAACCCAGCGCTTTGAATCCATCAACAAAGTACCCCAGTTAAAAATACCGGTGTTATTTATTCATGGCATGGCTGATACAAGTGTACCATGTTTCATGAGCCAAAAGCTTTATCACGCGGCTCCAGAACCGAAAAAGCTGCTGTTAGTCCCCAGTGCGGAGCATGATAATACGGCGATTGTTGCTGGTGAGGAATATTTACAATGGGTAATGTCTTTTGTGGAAGGGGTGAAAGGTGGGAGGATTTTAACTAATAGTGAGCATCAATCAGTCAATTAGGTGGTAATATTATATATATTGGGTGCTGGGAGATAAAAATACTTGAGCATTTCGCCTCAAGCCTTAATCATATAACTTTCTGGGCTTAATGGCTTGTGCGGGATTTCCTGCATAAATAGTCATGGATGCTAATGATTTAACAGCTACTCCACCCAGACTTAATACAGCACCTTTACCGACAGTCACCCCAGGTCCAATTATTGACTTAGCAGCAATCCAACTACTTTCCTCAATATAAATTGGGGCAATTTTTAATTCAAAATCAGGGTGATTCCAGTCATGATTACCTGTGCAAAGATAGACATCTTGAGATATGCAAGCATGACTTTCTATAGTCACATGAGCTAGGTTATCTATCCAAGCATTTTCACCAATCCAGACATAATCACCGACAGTTAACCGCCAAGGAAATTTTACCCGCACTTTTGGTTTGAGGCGCACACCTTGACCAATAGTAGCTCCAAAAATGCGGAGTATCTGCACTTTGACCGATGAAATGGGTAACCAAGAACTTTCAACTAGCGGTGATCCCAGGAAGTACCAGCACAGTTGTTTCCAATAGGGTGCACCGGGGGTATAGTTACCAAGGGTGTAGTTATCTAATCGCATGCTTGGAATAAGGAAAGTGAGAGTTAAAGCTGGTTTCATTAACACATCAGACCATCCACAACAGGTGGGATTTCCCAACGCGCCTTAAATTTCTTCGGGATTAATCCCCATTTCTTGCAGTCTGGCGGCTAATTTAGCGGCTTTTTCTTCGGCTTGTTCAGCCCTTTGGCGTTCTTGTTCTAATAATTCAGAACCCCAAAGAAGCAAATTACCGGATTCATCCCACCAGCGCAACCAAAAGGTTACCATTTCTGCCTTTTTACCTCTCCATACACCCAAAAACAGGTTTAATGCTACCAGGTAAAATCTTCCCTGTTCATCTGGGGATTGTTGCTGGTATTTACCGTCTGTTAAATGATAAACATCTAAAGTTCCAGTTTGAGGATGGAAGATTATATATACAGGGACTTTTAAAATTTGTTCGTAGAAATACCATTTACCATAGGGATAATGGGGATTAATAGAATATTCTCCCCCTTCAGTGGCGGAGATAAATTCCATGACAATGGCGGGGGGTTCTCCTTCGGCGTGGGGGGTATAACTGCGGCGGACTTCCCCCTCTGGGAGGGGATGAGCTACAGGTATATAAACCCAGTCCGGGGCTTTGACGATGGTTTTGTCGCCCACGGTGGCGCATAGCCCAAAATTGGAAGCAATGAGCATGGATTCTAAGATTAATCCAGCCAGTTCTAAAGATTCTCGCAAAGCCGCAGCCAGGAGGGGTTGAAGATTACTTTCCACAGGTTCATCTGGTAGGGGAAAATCCGCTGGCAGTTTTTCCCATCTCACAGGGGGTAATCTGTGTAAGGGATGGTGTTGTGTAACCGTCATGGTTTTAAGTAATGGCTGTTGATGTATTGTATCACAGATGGTTATCTACTCATTAAGTATGGTTGGTGGTTATCTACACAGGGGAGCCATCATCATAGTTATCTATACGGGGGAGCCGGGGAATTCATTCCCCGGCTCCCTGGATATGGAAAACCGAATCAATTTTGGTTAAATTAGTAAGCATCGGGATTCAATCGGAGGAAGTATGACTGAATCGACATTGCTAAACGTAGATCAATCGACACCAGATTCAACCCCAGATTTTGTTAATCCCCCCACCCAGGATGAATTACTCTATGATGACGGCATCCCCATGGAAACCTATCGCCATAAACTGCAAATGGACTTACTGGTTGATCCCCTAGCAGCTTGGCTGGGGGATAAAGATGCCTTTGTAGGGGGTAATATGTTTGTTTACTTTAGTCCCCATCAATTGAAAAACCATGATTTTCGTGGCCCGGATATGTTTGCTGTGCTAGATGTTCCGAAGGGAGAGCGCAAATGCTGGGTAACTTGGGAAGAGGGTAAAGGGCCAGATGTGGTAGTGGAGTTGCTATCCTCTAGCACTGCTTCCAAGGACAAGACAGACAAAAAAGAAATATACCAAAACAGGCTGAGAGTACCAGAATACTTTTGGTATGATCCCTTTAATCCCAATGAATTTGCTGGTTTTATCATCAGGGATCATGGATATGAACCAATCATCCCCGATGAGCAAAACAGGCTCATCAGTCAAAAATTAGGTTTAGCCCTAGTGCATTGGGCAGGAGAATTTGGGGGAGCCAATGCCGTCTGGGTGCGCTGGGCAACTTTAGACGGGGTTCTACTACCTACAGCTCGTGAATTAGCCCAACAAGCCCAGCAAGAAGCTCTACAAGCACAGCAAAGAGCAGAGGCTGCGGAATTATTACTGGCACAGGAGCGCCAACAAAGGGAAGAATTGCTGGCAAAATTACAGACAATGGGGATCAATCCTGATCAACTTTAGATGTTTTTTTTATAACTTTAGGTAATTTTCATCACATCTTTACCCTATCTAATTCGTTAAATCCAGTCCCCTCCCCTGACAAGGGGAGGGTTAGGGTGGGGTGAAACAATATTTGATACACTAATCATAACTTACTAAACATCCTCTGAGGGAACACCGAAGGGGGTAATTTGCTCTCTCAAGTATAATTATCAAGGATAAATTGCCAGGGCGATCGCTGTTTTTAGCATCAATTCCCTAGGGCGATCGCTCAAACTCATCTCTCACATTCTATACTGGGTAGGAAATCTGGAGATAGAATTTCTGCTAATGCAAAAGGACAGGATAGGGGAAATACTGTTTCCGGGAGGGATGTTTCTCGATGGGCATCACGCACGGCCTTAGGATAAACTATTACTAATGCTGTCTCTAAATCGCCGCGCAAACTTGGACTGTCAAGCAGTAAAGCTTCAATTTCATCTCGTTGATGCTCGATGGTAGCTAACCAACCTTGGCTTTGTTTATCCGGCTGAAATTGCCATTTGAGCAGGTGCATAATTAAAACCTGTAAGCGGCTGCGAAGTTGACGGCGATCGCGCTTTCCCATGCTTTCCAACTCTTGAGCAATGTGTTCTGCGTCAATTTCTGACAAAGATCCCCGCCGCAATAATTCCACATTCTTATTAATCCAGGCGTAAAAATCTAGGTCATATTCAGCTTCTAAACTCATATTTTCCTCCTAGTTTTCCACCCCTTACTTAATATTAATATATATTGAGTCACCTGGGGCGATCGCTCTGGGTTAGGGTATGTACCGGTTGTATATTTTGTTGCACCAATATGGTCGATAGGGGAGCCAGAGGATCCAGGGAGGGAGCCAGGGAATAAATTCCATGTCTAAAAGCTAAAGTCGGTTAAAAACCGACTGGTTTTGTGTTTGGCGATTGCGGTGTTTTGGCGTGGGGTGGAACGAGCTAAAGTTAATTAAATTCTGACATCCATATTATGAATCAAATAAGGGGGACTTTGAGCAACTTTCTGATTAACAAAATTTATATTCCTGATATATATATTATTCCCTCGCTTTAACGAACCAACAGGGTTACTTAAAATTTCTCTAGTATATGGATTATAGAAAGCTTTTATAAATCCTGCTTGGGTAAGTTTATCATGCAGGGACTGCGATACTGTCTCTATAACAATCAACGATAATGTCTGATTATTGAGTGTTTCTAATGCTCCTGCAAAAGCTTGGTCTTCATATCCTTCTACATCAATTTTTATGGCTGAAGGAAAACCATAAGTTTTAGATAATTCATCAATTGTTATGATATTAACTAACTCTGTCTTATTTGTTAAATTAGTTGTGGAATCTGATAAGATTTTGTTTTCACAGCCTGCATTCGTACTGATTACTCCCTGAGAGATTGATGATCCCACAGCATACTGAAGACATTTAACTTGATCATGTAAGTTATTCATGCCTATATTTTCAATTAGCTTATGGAAGGTGTTACTCACTGGTTCCAACGCAATCACACCAGCATTACTGACCCCTCCAGCTAGCAAAGAATAAGAGCCAATGTTTGCACCAATATCAAAAAATAGATCATCTCTTGATAGGAAATGAAGAATTAGGCACATATCTACGAACTCATGAAGACCAACATAAATATTACCTGTAGCGCCTGTTTCCCCCCCCCTAATAATAATATTTGTATTTTCTACAAACCGAAAAACAAAAGCTGATAATGATTGGTTAGCTAATCTATAATGTAATTGCCAATGGACAAAATTCATTATTGCTTTCCATGGTTTTGAAGAAGAAAGCGGTTGAGAAATAAGAAATTTTAAAGTCTTAGTTAAAAAGAACATTTTGACTAAAATTGTAAATTGTAATTTTTTTCGTACAAATCGGAAAATATCATCATCAAAATCAGTCGGTTAAAAACCGACTATGACTAACGCCACGCTACCGCTATCAGCTTTGAGCCGGGGAATGAATTCCCCGGTTCCCCCCTGTGGATAATTATAGACTATACCTAATGTGTGGATAACGATCGCCCCTGGCTGTGGTGTGGATAAGGATCAATAATTTCTCCCCTGTCCCTGAATATCCTGATAAACCGCCACCATTTTAGCGGCGATCCTATCCCATGTATAATTATCCAGGATAAATTCCCTAGCCCGATCGCCCATTTCTTGAGCTGCAATGGGCTCTTGCAACAGTTGAATTAAAGCGTCAGCTATTTTATCAGCGTCAATATCTACAATACTCGCCGCCTTAGCCGTTCCAGCTTCAGGGAAATTGCAGCCAGTGGTAATAACACAGGGTAAACCAGTGGCCATACCCTCTAACACTGACATACTAAAACCCTCAGAATAGGAAGGCGCAACATAGATATCAGCAGCAGCTAAAGCTGCATATTTTAAAGTACCTGTCAACATTCCCGTAAAGGTGACAGCATCCCTACAACCTGCTTTTATAAAGTAGTTTTCAGCAGTGGGTAAAAATCCGGTATTATCAGGGCCAGCCACAATCAAGTGAGTGTCAGGAAATTTCTTCAGTGCTTGAGCAAAAGCTGGGGCTAATAAATCTAATCCTTTTTTCGGGTCAATACGCCCTAAAAATATAATTAATGTTTTATTGCGAGTTTGCGGAAATTCTTGATAAGAAATCTCTGGGCTGGGAAGAGATGCAAAATCTTGTCTATGGATACCATTAGGTACAATCACCAAGGGAGGTTTAAGATTTAGTGATTTGACCCCCTCCGCTTCCGATGAAGCTAACATTTGGATTGCACTAGCTTTTTGTAAGGCGGGCTTTTCTAAAAGATTAAAGTATAATTTTTTCTTTCCAGACTTATAAGCTAATGCCCAAGGCTCTAACATACCATGGGGAGTGTTAATATAAGGAACTTTGCGAAGTTGACAAGCCCAATATGCTGGTAAAACCGGATAGCAAAAAATCGTGTGGGTATGTACTATGTCATATCTAGATACATTCCGAAACAACCAGCGAGTTAATGACCAAGTTAATTGATAACCGAAAAAATCCCAGTAAGGAAAATATTGAATTCTGTAGTTTTTTTCTTGAATCCAAGTGAATAAGGGAACATCGAGAGTTGTAGATCCGTTAGCATTGGTAGTGATAATATCAACCCTAACACCTTGTTCTGCAATTACCTCGCTTAATTCTGGTACAACTTTAGACGGTCCGCCATAGAGTGGTGCCAAAGCGGGGACAACTATTAGTATTTTCATATTGAATAGTGCTTACCAGTCAACAATAATATCAGGGCTTTTGATCATCATTTAACACAATTTGACATATTTTTTAATTTTTATTTACTTTCTTGACTATCTTTTTGGTATGCTATCTACTCAAAAGCATTTAATGTTTTGCTAATGCATACTCAACTGCTTGGGTGAGTCCTTGAGCAAAATAATCAGGGGAAAACTTTTGAATATGTGCCAAAGCTGCGTCACTCATTTTGTGTAAATCAATTTCTCCAGAACTCATTTTCACCATTAGATTAGTTAGCTGTTGCACATTTTCCGGGTCAAACCCAAATCCATTAACACCCTCAATGATTAAATCTTCATAACAACCACAACGATTAGATACTAACACCGGTAAGCCAGCAGCCATCGCCTCATTGACCACTAACCCCCATTGTTCTTGTATACTGGCGTGAATGAAACAGCTAGCATGGGCGAAGTAAGGTAAAAGTTCATTTTGTTGCAGAAAGCCGGGAAGATGAACATAATCTGCAATTCCAGCTTGGGTAATTTCTGATTCTAGTTGTGAACGTAATTCCCCATCACCACACAGCACTAAATCCCAAGCTTTATCCCCAGACAATTGCCGATAAGCACCATAGGCTGAAACTAAAAATGGCAGATTTTTCTTGGTAACAAATCTATTAATAGCCAAAAAGAAAGGTTTATCTAATGGAGGAGATAAAGATTTGATTTGACTGGGGTGGAAAACATCATTACCTACCACATCGTAACCTAAAAATATCGCCTCTGGGCGCATGCCCAACTTAATTAAATAACGTTTTTGTGGCTGTCCTCCTACTAGGGCGGATGTGTATCTTGTAATTAACCATGCTTTGATTTTTTCTATCCACCAAGAACGGGGTGCATCATCTTCTTTTGATTCAGACAACAAAATAGCGGGTTTACCACGCCAAAGACACCAAAATAAAGTAGCTACCATCGCAGGACTAGCATAACCAGCGATGATTACCACATCAGGAAAAATTTTATGTACAGCTTGGAGTAGATTATTGAAAAGTTTGAAGATAGGTTGAACTTCTGCTGGCTGATCAGACAAAATGACTCTTTTATAAGGCGGTGTAACAGTGGGGTGCTCCCATGGATAAGTAATTGAGGTTGATCCTAATTCAATAAGTATCAGATTATATCTTGATTGATTTACAAAAGCATAATAACGGGCAAAGATATAAGGGCCGGAAACAGAAGTTAAAGCAGCAATTTTCATATAAATATCGATTAATTATCGCTTTTAACTTTGAATTATTGTGTTACACAAATAACACCAATTCCCTCAGCTAGTTGGGGGTAAATAGAAATTAATAAATTAGCCACAGATGCAACTAACCCTTGACCACCATTAACGAAACTAAAGTAACTATCTACAGAAAATCCGTGCCTTTCCAGCAATGCTTTGAGAGTATAAGGTGAATGATGTAAAGTATGATCTGGGTGGATTAACTCATGCTTGCCCACTGCCCTAACAAAGCCCTTAAAAGAGTAAGCATTAGGTACAGTTATGATTAATTTTGTGTTGGGTTTTATATTTCTACGTATAGCATCAAGAGCATTACCAGGATTGCTTAAATGTTCTAGAATTTCTCCTGCGACAATGTAATCAAATTCTCCATGGGGATAATCTTCCGCTTTTTCTATATTGCCATATTTAATGTTTTTAATACCGTGCTGGCTTTCTAGCCAATTAATCATTTCAATACTAATATCTAGTCCTACAAGTTGCTGGCATATATCATTCAACAAAATGTGTAATAGTCTGCCAGATCCCATGGCTTCCTTTGTAACAGGTGCATCAGTTGCTCCCAGATGAAGAACTTTTTTACCTTGGCACAAATTACAAATATAACTAACTCTATTAACAAGTTTTATTCCCGATAGTGAATTGTGAATCATACTAAATCCTACTTTTTACAAAACAGTTAATTTTGATTAATTATTAAGATACTTAAAGGAATTTTCAGCATACTATGTACCTTTATTTCCTAATACCTTTATTTCCTAGCCAATTCCTGTATATTATCATATACTAAATTAGGCATAACTGGAACTTTTCTTCTACAAAAAAGTGCCACTAAGAACACCACACCACCCTTGAATATCAATTCATTGACAAATTTACCGATACCATGGCTAATACTTAGCATAGCTGAATCAATTAATGACGCATATAAAATAGCAGCAATAATACTACCTCGATATGCAGCTGCTACCCAAAGGTGTTTAAACAGAAATGCCATCAAGGCAAAAGTCAGACAACCAAAGTAGCTAAAGTCAGAAAAAGAATCACCCATAGCAGTCATCGTTGTGCCCGGATGAATTCTGTAACCATATATCCTCTCTAAATCATGCATTGTTCCTATCTGAAATTGAAGTGACTCCTTCACATCAAAGCCGACAATCTGTCCGGGTACAAACTGAAAAATAATCGTGTCCCACAATCCCGTACCATAACCATATTGATTTAGCCTTTCTGAGGAATCTATGATTAAAGCAGCATTACGTAATTCTAAGATATCCCCAGTTTCAACAACTTGATCTAAGCTAGATTCAGCAGTGGATCTGATCAATTCCCAGTCACCGTTAAAAAGAGCAGTCCAAAAACCCCCACGCATTTGACCAAGTGCTGGGATAATGAAAGCGCCTAAAAAAATGCCTCCCAAAAATAACCATCTGGGAGGTATGTAACGTTTGACAAAGAAAATTGATACTATAATTATCATTACTAGTGCGACAGTTTCCTGGCGACGACCAGAGTTAATAATACGTTGTAAAATCGGCCATGCAGTGATCACGGTCAGTGTAATATTCAGCCAATGAGGGCGAATCAAGGTAATTATTAAAAATATAGGTAAAGCAATGTAAAGAACGCCAGCAAAAAAGAAGAGTATGGTAGCTGGTCCTGTCCAGTTACCATTATGGGCTGCTAATTGTATTTCTATCCTGGATAGGAAGAATGTACACAAATGCCCTATAGCACTCAGAACAATTGCGGCTCTGAATAGTTTGCGCTCATCTATGGGAATATTCAGTCTGGATAGCCATTTCTGGTTGGGTTGACCTTGATAGGCTAACCAGCACATACCGGCGCACATACATGAATATAGTAAGGTTTTGGCAATGATGGACGGGGTGACTACAGAACGATAATTATCATAAGTACTAATGAGACCGAAGGCTTGGGGGAGGATAAATGATAAAAAAACCGATGCCATGAAGAAGGGATATTGATATATTCTTTCTAGGCGGATAATTGACCAGCCAACTGTAGCAACACAGATGAGTATAAATAAGTATAGATAAATGTAGGCTAAAACCATTTATCTTTTAGCTAAGTTTATACAGTAGTTGTATCACACCAATACAGTCAATATTGCCTGTTTTAAAAGCTCCTGGGAATTTTCTTGCAGGTTATTCCAGTATTGCTGAGTGTGAATTAAATTCAGTTGCTGTTCCCCACTATAAATAGTTATGAGCTTCTCGGCAATATCCTCTGATGTCCTGATGGGAACCAGAAAACCGTCAACCCCATGTTTGACCACAGAACCAGCATTATTAGTGGTAATGATTGGTAACTTCCAATTCAAGGCTTCGTAGGTGACCATTGCTGAACCTTCACAAATAGAAGGAAGAACAAATACATCCGCCCATGCGTATAATTCTGCCATGCGAGAGCGGGTCACTCGTCCCAAAAAATCAGCAACATGGCTGTACTCAGCCACTTTTTGCGGATGAATACCGATGCCACCTGCTATTTTACAAGTAAAAGGGACTTGACCTTGCAGTTGCTTTAAAGCCTCTAGTAAATAGGGAATTCCTTTTCTCAGTCCTACTTCTCCAGCAAATAAAATCCTTAGTCCGTCTCCTCGTTCTTTCGGGATGCTACGCTGTACAATGTTTTGAGATGTTTGACTTTCTTTAATACGTCCTAAAGCAACCACGGTGATTTTTTTGCTCTCCACACCTCTAGCTATTAAAGAATCTTTGACAAATTGAGAACCACAAATAATATGGTCAGCTAAATCTTGCTCTTGTTGCTCTCTTTGCGCTAGTTCTAAATCAGCAGCACTCACTGTAAATGGTATCTTTGACCATCCCGGACAAAGATTCTCTTCTGCTACCAGCAGTTGGTGGACTAGGGAGCGTTCCGCCAAAGTTTGGTCAAGGATACATTTTATCCCTTGCTGTTTAGCATACTGGAAAAGTTCTAGAGATGCCCCATTAAAACCATAAATTACGTTAGCATCACCCAAGCCTGTTTGAAGGATGCTTTTGTTAAATATGCTATTCGCCCACATATAAATAGAAGATAGGTCTTTACCTTTGGTCTGGCGTAATTTCTGAGCATATTGATATCCTAAAACAGGAAAATGAATTACTCTGGCTGGATTTAAGCCTGGTTCATATCTCTCTAAAGCTTGTTTAAATATCTGAGGTAATCTATTAACTATAATTGGCTGCTTGAGGATTGGTAATATGGGGATGTTGCCAGCGTAAAAGTCTGTGTATAAAGTATCCAACATTCCCCATTGTTTAATCAGCAAAGGCTCTTGATAATGTTTTCTAGCACCTAATTGTGCTACAGCGACTTTAGGTTTAGGCATGGGTGTTTGGTATATTTTAGATCAGAAGTTAGTTACAATCACATTTTCTCACTTCAAAGCTTATTTCTCCACAAAGCAGCGTTGGCATTAAGTCTTTCAACCTCTTCATTGTTCCAACCCTTTTTTTATGGAAGTAATAAGTGGAAGGGTTATAAATGCCCTGCCACTAACGGCAAGAACTCTCGCAGTTCCCTTAAAACAGAAAAAGGGGTAAAATATAGTCATCCTATTTGACTTGAGAAATTATGAGTGAGGAAAGGGAACAGGGAACAGGGAACAGGGAACAGAAATTGTTCATGAATCATTTAGGATTGCTATATATATCAGATATCTGAGAGGATGTTTGGAAAGTGTTAAACAGGTAATTTTTATATTAGGGAACAGGGAACAGGGAACAGGGAATAGGGAGGAGGGAGGAGGGAATGGGGGATAGGGAATGGGGGATAGGGAATAGGGAATGGGGAATGGGGAATGGGGAACGCACAAAAAAACAATAAAATCCAGTTCCCTCCCCTTACAAGGGGAGGGTTAGGGTGGGGTGAAACAATATTTGATACACTAATCATACCTTTTAAAACATCCTCTGATTGCACACCTATATCTTTTGAGCAATTACTTGTAATTCTGAAGTATCTTGTTGTAGCAAACAAACTGACATTTGATGCTTTTCCAAAGTTGAAGATAGAAAAAGAGAGTCGTATGCGATCGTATGCTTCTCACCAAAGGCAAAGATTTTTTTCTGATGAAAAATCTTTTGATTATCACACTCATTACAATTAGGCACAAATATGGCTAAGATACCACCACTTTTCAATAGCCTTTGAAAAAGCTTAAATACATTGGATATATCTGGAAGATGCTCTAGTACATGACTAGTAAAAATTATGTCAATAGATGCGTCATTTAGATTGTTTACTTCTTCTTGCTGAATAATATCTACTCCCAGCATTTTACGCCCAAAATCAGCACGTGGCTGCGAAATCTCGAATCCAATAGCCTCATAACCTGCTTGTTTAAATTGCCAAACACCATATCCCCATGAACAACCATAATCTAAAACTATACCTGTTGGTAAATAGGACTTTACTAGATTTATTTTTGATTCAAAATCTTTTGATGTACCTTGAAAACGACTTGACAGTAAATGTTTTAAATGCAAACTATCTGGCAAATCAGTTGTCATTCCCTCTTTATAGTTAGACTGGTAAAATCTTAAGTTTGTTTCTGGCGTTTCTTTCGGAAATCTAAACATCAAACCACATTTCTCACATTTTCTCAACTGAACAACAAGATACTTCCGACCCAAGACCTTTGCTTGAGTGTGATGGCAAAAGGGGCAAGTTTCATCCATTTGCACATCAAAGTAAGCTTTTACTACTTGAGCTAAATATGTCAGCTTTGACATTTCTTCTCCTGACTCCTTGTTATGAATGATTTAAGATACAACACCGACTTTCTGGGCTTGATTTAAAGCATAGTAGTAACCTTCACTAACCATCAATTCTGAATGACTACCTTGCTCCACAATTTCCCCCTGGTTCAAAACAATAATTTGATCAGCTTGGCGAATGGTTGATAACCTATGGGCAATAACTAATACAGTGCGGTTTTTGCCCATAGCATCTAATGCTTGTTGTACAATGCGTTCAGAATTGCTATCTAATGCACTGGTAGCTTCATCTAAAATTAAAATTTCTGGATTGCGGATAATCGCCCGAGCAATTGCTAACCGCTGCCGCTGTCCGCCAGATAACCGCACCCCGCGATCGCCTAAAATAGTATCCCAGCCTTGGGGTAGCTCTTGAATAAACTCCTCTGCATAAGCCTGTCGAGCTGCGTCGAGAATTTCTACATCACTAGCTTGAGGGTTACCATACTGAATGTTTTCCCTCACAGTAGCATTAAATAAAAAGGTATCTTGACTGACAACGGCCAGCCGTTGGCGGAAGGAATTAACATCTAAATCTCGAATATCAACCCCATCAATACTTATCCTTCCTCCATCGGGATCGTAGAATCGTAAAAGTAAGTCTGCCAAAGTGGATTTGCCTGAACCCGAAGCTCCTACTAGAGCAGTGACGGTGCCTTTGGGAATTACCATACTCACTGCATTGAGGGTTGGCTTGTTGCTCTGGGGATAACTAAAACTCACAGACTCAAAGGAAATCTGCTGTGTTACCCCCGTAAATTGCCGTGAGCCATTGACAATATCAGGTGTTTTAGTTTGCTCTAGGAAATATTCAATGGCGTAAAAACTGGGTAATAAGTTAGCTATGGATACTCGCAATCCATTGATCTGGTTAATGCGAGGAAACATTCTTACCATCACCAATAAGAAAGTGAGTAGAAGGGGCAAAACCAACTCTTGAGACAGTAGCCGGTTACCCAAAATAATTAAGATTACTAGTATGAATATTCCACAGGTATCAGAAATGGGTTGAACTGCCGCCTGCCCAGCCCAGGAACGGATGTCAGCAACATAACGCTGCTGCAATGTATACTGGATGCGCCGTTCTTCATAGGCTTCTGCTGTATAAGATTTAATAACTCGGATGCCACTAATTAGTTCAAATACGCGGCTGGAAAACTCTTCAATGCTTTGGGATACCTTTTGTGAGTATGCTTTCACCGATGAAACAATTCTTTTTAATCCCCAAGCAATACCAGCTATCATCACGCAAGCCATAAGGGTTAACTGCCAGGAAATACTCCCAAGTAACACCACAAAGGAAAAAATTATTAAACTTTCACTAAACATTGATCCTATGTGTAGAGTCAACATTTCACAACGCTGGGTTTGCTCATTGACATAACTGAGTAAATCTCCGCCACGGGCTTGGCTGTAGTAGGAAATTCCTAGAGACAAGAAACGATCAATACAAATTGAACGCAGGTTTAATCCTGCCTTCAACATCAATTTCCGCAGGTTAAGGTCTGCTAAAAATCTCACAACTCCTTTAGTGACAGACAAAGTTAGCAAGCAAGCAATAATCACACTCAGTTGTTGTTCAGCGGGAAACTTATTAAAAAAGCTCAGAAAAGACTTGATTACAGAGTTACCCCCTAACGAGGTGGTTTCCACACCTCCCCCAGCCAGTTTTTCTAGGAGTGGTATAACTAGGGATAGTGTCGCCCCTTCCATGAGGGATGCTATTGTCGTTAGTAATACTGTTCCGGCAATTAATTTAGGAAAAGGCCGAATTAAGGTAATAAATGGCCAGGATACTTTCATTACATCTTTAATTAATTATTTATGTTTATGTTTACGAACCCATGGAGCAGGTATGAGACCAGATGCGTGTCTGTTTTCCATTGCGATTTACTCCGGTTGGTTTGTCCGGGGCTAATTGCTCCAACAGGTCACAAATCATCTGGACAACATTGATGCTACGCAATTTCTCATGTCTAGACATCAACTAAAATATTATTCAGATACAAGTATACATTTTAATTTACGCCTTATGTGAGATGGGGTAGCAAAAAAGAAGGGGAAACCTCAAGATAAAGGTAACGACACCAAAGCTTGAGGTCTCCTAATGAATATGATAGATGGTTCGACCCTATTGACGACAATTATAGTAGTTATTCAGGTTATCGAGTCCTATAACTTCGTCACCGCGGTTTAATAGTCGCTCACTCAGGTGGAAGCCAATAAAGCCTGCAGCACCTGTAACTAAGATTTTCATTTTTTTTAACTTCCCGGTCAATATTACAGATTAAGGAAATAAATTTATCCTATTCTAGACCTGCAAAAGCAAGGAACGTCAGTGACGCACCGAATCCCCTGCCTTCAGGCATGGGCAGTGTCAAGCGACAGGTAAAATTTATGGAATCCCTCCCAGAGGAGACAATGGAGGAAGTGACAGCTAAGTTACAAGCACTTCTTATTGGCTGAGAGGGGGGAGCCGGGGAATGAATTAAGAGTCTCATAGCTGATAGGGGTAGCGTGGCGTTAGCCATAGTCGGTTAAAAACCGAAATTAGTTTAATATTTGCCATCACCTAGACAATCTAGCCGGTTTCAACCGGATTGAGCTTTCAGACTGGGGTTTTAACCCCTGGCTCTTAGCTGGTGTGGCTGGGTGTACCCAATACCAAAGGCGATCGCCCAAGGGTTGCTGCAAGCAGCACGCCCTAATACCCAATTAGTTTAATATTTGCCATCACCTAGACAATCTAGCCGGTTTCAACCGGATTGAGCTTTCAGACAGGGGTTTTAACCCCTGGCTCCTGGCTGGTTTACCCAGCTAGCTGTGCGCCCAGTACCAAAGGCGATCGCCTGTGAGTGGTTATGCCACCTGAAAATATTCCAGGGGGTTTTTAGCCTGGGGTAGAGGTTGGTTATTTTCTTGGTAAAGCTGAAGATAACTTTCAATCACTTGCTGCCCATGTTTGGCTGCTTCCTCATAAGTATTCCCGTGGGTATGGATGTCTTGAAAAGGGAAGTCAGGGAGGTGGACTACATAGCAGTTATCCTCTTGAGACCAGAAAATCATCATACTATAATGTGACTTCATTGCAATTCTTCTAGTCTTGCGAGTCTTTGTTTAACTTGTTTCTCCAAGTAGATTTTAGCATCGTCACCATCTTTACCCGCAATTGTAATCGGCATATCTGCCATTTTTTCGTGAATCCAGATTGTGTGACTACCTTTACCAGTCCGTTGGATAAATCCGGCTTTTAACAACATTGCCTTTAGTTCTCGAATTTTTCTAGGCATTAAATTTAGAAGTTATTAAAAGTTATTAAATAACTATATTGCTCCCCGTCAATTGTAAAACACACATAAAACACATCAAAGGGATCTGGTGTTGCTGGGTGTATCCAATACCAAAGGCGATCGCTATGCAATACTAAAGGCGATAAGGATATACTTGGGATAAACAATCTTGGTTTTAGGATGAGGTATTGTGTCCTGCTTTCCTACGGCAATCGTTTCTACTAAAACAAGATTTGATTAAAGCAGAGAGGATTATTGTGGCAATCATCGTTAACAAATGGGGTAATAGTCTGGGGTTAAGAATCCCACAGCCCATTGCCAGTGAGATTGGGCTTACCGTTGGCAGTGTGGTTAATATTGAGGTGGTGGGTAACAAGATTGTCATTTCCCCCATCAGGAAAAAATACCAACTGCATGAGTTACTCGATGGTGTAACCCCTGATCTGGTGGGAGGGGAATATGACTGGGGGGAACCTGTAGGTGAAGAGGAATGGTAGGTAAATATATTCCTTGCCGGGGTGATATTGTCAAGTTGGATTTCAATCCCACACTGGGTAGGGAGCAAGCTGGTTACCGCCCCGCTTTGATTATCACGCCCCAGCAGTTTAACCAGGTAACTAACCTAGCTCTGGTTTGTCCCATCACCAGCAAAATCAAGGGGTTAAATTTAGAAGTGGTTTTGCCCAATGGTTTGATCACCAAGGGGGCAATTCTCACCTTTCAAGTCAAAACCATTGATTGGCAGACGCGACAGGTAAAATTTATGGAATCCCTCCCAGAGGAGACAATGGAGGAAGTGACAGCTAAGTTACAGGCACTTATTGGCTGAGAGGGGGAAGCTTAAGTCGGTTAAAAACCGACTGGTTTGCCTAGCATATAGCTGGACTACCCAAGCGATCGCCCAAGTGCTGCTTGCAGATCGCCCAGGCGCGCAATTAGTTTAATATTTGCCATCACCTAGACAATCTAGCCGGTTTCAACCGGCTTGAGCTTTGAGACTGGGGTTTGAACCCCTGGCTCTTGGCTGGTGTGGCTGGGTGTAGCCAATACCAAAGGCGATCGCCCAAGGTGTGCTGCAAGGCGATCGCCTAAGTGCTGCAATTTATCCACATAGGGGAGCGGGTGAGTTATCCACACGGGGGAGCGGGTGAGTTATCCACATAGGGGAGCGGGTGAGTTATCCACACGGGGGAGCCGGGGAATGAATTCCCCGTCTCATAGCTTAAGTCGGTTAAAAACCGACTGGTGTGGCTGTGTGTACCCAGTACCAAAGGCGATCGCCTCTGGTGTTGGAAGCAGATCTTATGCCGATGGTAAATACTTATTGCCAATCTTGGCTGGTATCACAAAGAAAACTATCTGCGATCGCTTCTTCAAACCTGTAGGGACATTTGTCCGGAAAAGTTCTCAAGGGTAAGTTGGTTTCCCGTAGAGCTAAATCTACCCCCGCTGCAAAACCATCCTCTACAGCCTCAGCCATGGAAGACTTTAAGCTAGGATTGCGACGAAAATGGCGATTTATCGCACGGCGCTGTTCTCTGATAGTCAGAAACCAACTGCGACAACGGTTTTCTGGCTGATATTCCCACTTGAGCAGATGACCTAACAAGACAGTAAGACGACTGACTAATTCTCGGTATTCCTGTCTTCCCAACCCTTCTAATTCAGCTTGTAAATTTTGCCAGTCTAATTCTGATACTTGCCTTTGTGCTAGTGCTTGTACTTGCCACTGAGTCCAGCCATAAAAATCCTCTTCGTATCGTGAAGCCCCTTCAGATTTCATAGTCTTGATATTAAGCTTCAAGGGTAAAACCTTTACTATATATTTTACACCGGAGCCAGGGAATAAATTAAGAGCCTAATAGCTTAACTCGGTTAAAAACCGACTGGTGTGGCTGGGTGTACCCAATACCCAAGGCGATCGCCCTAGTTATTTACACATGGTTGAGCGATGGCCTGTTAACAGTCGCCTCACCCTATGTCCTCCGGGTTAATCCCTAAACTATGCAACGCCGATTTTTGTATATTATTTTTGTATAAAGCCTTTCTCAGGCTAATGAAGTACACATCAATTGCCTATTCCCTATTCCCTATTCCCTGAAACTAAACAACTTTGTACCTCACGAGCATGGGAAATGCTATAGGACAGTAAATAGCTCTACGTTGGGACTGTTTCCGATCGCGGTCACACCTTCTGGGCAACTCGGCCCCCTAATATCAAAATCAATAGGAAGGTTACGTTTGGAGAAACTGAGATCAATTAGACCGTCAAAGCCCACTCCTAAAAAATCAGCCTATGCCGAGAGTAACTATTAGTTTTTTAATAAGCTTGAGCTGAAAAATCCTATTAGGAATTATTTCCTTTTTAGATTTATCTGGTTTTATTACACAACTTGATTTTACCACACAATTAACGGCTAATTTCAACAATTTTTACTCTTTTTAATATTAGCTGTTCGCAGTAAAACCTCAAGATACTGTTGGCAAATAATTTGCGGTGTAAAGTGGGATTGTAGATACTCACGACCTGCTTTACCCATCTGTTCTGCTAGTTTTTGGTTATTTTGCAATAAACGGATAAATTCCGCCAGTCCCTGACCATCCCCATGGTCAAATGCTGCCCCACACTCAGCCGCGGTAATTATTTGTCTTAAGCTAGAGTAGGGTGAGCAAACTACCGCCAACGGACTCCCAGCTGATAATGCTGAATACAACTTACTCGGCAATACTAAACTTTCGCTGTTGGGGCTAACACTCACCAAAGACAGGTCGCTAGCGGTGAGAGAATAGGCCAAATCTTCCTTATCTTGATAAGGTAAAAATGTAAAATTACCTAGCTCTAATTGAGAGACCCTAGCAATCAACTCTTCCCGTTTAGCACCCCCACCAATACACACAAACTGCACTGACTCATGTTGTAATTCTATGGCAGCGCCTAACAAAGTATCGATGTCATGACATCGCCCCATATTCCCAGAGTATAGGACTGTGAACTTATTGACTAACTTGTGCTTCCAAGCAAACCAGTTTTCTGATTTGGCAATGGGTACAATTAAATCTGGGTTAGCCCAGTTATGAATTACAGAAACTTTATGGGCTACCTGGGGACAGTACTCTACAACCCGTTGTTTCATCTCCGGACTGAGAACTACAATTCCCCCAGCTTTGAGCCAAACTCGCTGATTTAAACCTTGCCAAAGTTTTGTTACCCAGTGCTGCTTGGATACTACACCCAGTGCGATCGCCACATCTGGATACAAATCATAGACTATACAAACATAGGGCAACTTCCACAGCATATTAGCCAAATAACCCACAATGGGCAAGAATGGTGGCGCTGTCGTGATCAGCAATACATCACTTCGCCGCCAAGGTGGGAGCAGATATAAAAAAGCACGAATGGTATATAAAAGTCCATTTACAGCCTTACCGCGAATTCTCCCAGGCCACATTTGCGCACTCCGAGACCTATAAATCCTAGTTTGCTCACGCACTTCCACACGGGGAGCCTGACTCATCCTGAACGCATATCCCGGTTGACTGGTAAACACATCAATCTCTACCCCTTGCTGTTCTAACTGCTGCACAAGTTCCTCAATTAATTGTCCTGTAGCAGCATAGTCTGGGGGAAAAAACTGTGTGACTATAGATAACTTAGTTTGCTCATAGAAACAATCATCACCCTTGTTTGTACTATCCGCCGTAGATAGTCCTAACGGTTTGCTGGTTTGTTGATAATTTTTCATACCCTGTTTTTAGCTTGGCGTTGATGCTGGATATCAATCTGAAGGCTTTATAAGATCAGTGATGGATTACGGATTGTTATTTTTTTTACACCTTATGTGGTTGCTGATGTAGATAGAAGAACAGTAAGTGTGATTTATAAGATATCACAAATTTATCATAATTTTAACTTTATAGGACCAGGACTTACGCAACTGGCACAAACAGGGAGAGGGGGTAGTCGCGCCACGCGACAATTTAAATTAAACCAAGTACATAGAAATACTTGGGCGTTTGAGTTGCTGTTAACCGAAGGCATTCCCCCGTGCCATTGACATCACTTATATAATACCAATGTGCTTTCATTTAGCGATTGCTACACACAGATGCAAGCAGCGCTTCGCGATCGCCTGTGCCAGTTGCGTAAGTCCTATTAAACAGGTAATTTTTCTCTTATACTATTAGTCAACTGTGTCTAAATTTGCATTTGGCTTTAGTCCCAGATTTGTATTTAGGTTTTTTGTATAAAATATGTCTATCGCTAACAGCCAAACTGATAAACTCATAGATCCCGAACACACAAGAAACTCCATCACACCATTTTTTCCCTATTCCCCGGTTCTGGAAAATCAGCAACAAGGGGAGGATTGGAATTACAAAGAATTTTTAAGTTTGTTACGCCGTCGAATTGTAGTTGTTGTGGGAGTAGCCACAGCTGTGCTCACAGGTGTAGGTCTAAATATTTACTTAAATCCCAAAACCCCAGAATATGAAAGCCGGTTTCAGATGCTGGCTGAACCTGTGGGTTATAACAGTAGAGTGTTAAACTTAGAGGGTAGCATCAACCCCTTGGGTCGAAATACCTTAAATCCCTTAAATCCCTTAAATACCTTAGATTACGAAACTCAAATTCTAGTCCTCTTGAGTCCTCAAATTCTGCAAAACAGCATTAAACAGTTACAAGCTAAGTATCCAAACATCAACTATGAATATCTGAGTGAGGGTTTAAAGATTTCTCGTCTAGGTGAAGAAACCAAAATTATCCAGGTTCAGTATCGTAGCGAAGACCCAGTGGAATCCAAAGATGTATTAGAGCAAATTTCCCAAGATTATTTAGCCTACAGTCAAGAACAAAGGCGAATTACCCTCAGTCAAGGTTTAAAATATCTAGATGAAGAACTACCCAATATACAAAAACGCGTCAACCAGGTTCAAGAAGAATTGGAACAGTTCCGACGTAGGTATGACTTTCTCGGTCCAGATGTCCTAGCTGGTGAAATTGCAGGACAAACCACAGCTTTAACTCAACAACTGCAACAACTGGAGCTACAACTAGCCCAAGCTCGTGCTGATTGGAATTTCTTACAAACTGAAGATGGTGTCAGGTCAGTCCTGGATAACTATCCTGTATATCGGACCTTAAATGAAGAATTGCGCCAATTAGAGATTCAAATTGCCACACAATCAGCTGTTTTTCAAGATGAAAACCCCACCCTAATTACACTCAAGGAAAAACAGAACAAGCTCAAACCATTAATCGATCGAGAATCACAACTATATATCCAAACCAGGCGAGCAGAAGCAGATAAATTACTCAAATCCTTAGAAGTTAATCAACAAGAACTAGAAAAGAATCGCCGAATTTTAGAACGAGAACGTCAGGAATTACCCACCCTCATCCGAGAATATACAGAAATAGAACGCCGTTTAGGTATTGCTAATGAAAGTCTGAATCGTTTTTTATCCGCCCGGGAAGATTTGCTCATTCAAACCTCTCAAACGGAACAAGGTTGGCAATTAATTCAGTTACCTAACCTACCAATAAATCCTGTAGTCTCTTCAACTCTTATCCGGGATATTATTCTGGGAATTGCCGCGAGTATCTCCCTGGGGATTGGTGCAGCCTTACTCATAGAAAAGCTAGATCATACTTATCACAATGCTTTGAGCCTCAAAGAAAGAATCAAAGTTCCTGTATTAGGGAATATTCCCTTTAACCAAGAAATGCAGGGGGGTAAATCCCCAACCCTCAAACTTAAAGATGCTTTCATGCAATTCTCGGATGGGCAAATGGAAACTACTACCCAGAGAACCACTGTAGCCAAACGACACTATACCAATTACGCTAACAATTTTATCGAAGCCATCAGGCTGCTCTACACAAATATACAATTATTAAGCTCTGATACTCCCATCAGTTCTGTAACCATTACCTCCTCCATGCGAGGTGAGGGTAAAAGTACAGTTGCCTTTTATCTGGCTCAAGTAGCTGTATCCATGGGGAAAAAAGTATTACTGGTAGATGCAGATTTGCGCCGCCCTAGTATTCATAGGTTGGCAAATTTAAGTAATCTCTGGGGGTTGACTAGTTTAATTACCACGGATATGTCCATAGAAAATGTAGTCACACCACTACCTGCTATGAATGAATTATCTATCATTACTTCTGGACCTATTCCCCCGGATGCACCTAAGTTACTCTCATCAGGGAAAATGAAAAAACTGATGGCACAGTTTCAAGATACCTTTGATTTAGTGATTTATGATGCTCCTCCCATTGTGGGGCTAGCTGATACTAATTACATAGCTCCCCAAACCGACGGTGTGGTGATGATCGCCAGGATGGATAAAACAGATCGTTCTGTATTTGAGCAGGCTTTAACTGATCTGAAAAACTCACCGATTAATGTTTTAGGTGTAGTTGCCAATGGACAGCAGCGTCATTCAGACAATTACTACCAATATTATTACTACCAACGTGAGGATAAATAAGCCACCCCTCCCGGTGCTATCCATGGGAAACCTAGCTTTTCATACCCCATGGTAGCTTTACCAGATTATGGAGTTGGTTTATGACCCAGTTTGATATGAGATAAACACGATTCTAGATATATACAGTCTTCACACTGGAGTTCTTTCCCAGGATTTGCACAGCCACAGGGAGGATTGACGAAACATTCCGCAGTATTTTGCGGTGTGGAATATTTTTTCCATATATAGTAGAGAGCAGCTTCTTTTAAACAGAAAATAATATCTTGCACCATAAAAATTACCAATTACAGCATAGGCGACCTGGTACATCTTCCCATTCTATTAACCAATGCCAAATACTGAACCAACAGTTGATTTCAATGAATCCCTAGCGTCCCTGAACCCTTGAGCCAAAGGATGCTTGGCTTGCAAAAATACCCGGGCACAATTACGTCCTGGCATTCCCGAAATTGACCCACCTGGATGAGTTCCCGCACCAGTTAAAAATAGATTTTCAACTGGTGTTTTATAGTTTGCTAATTCTGGTAAAGGACGGAAAAACACCATCTGATCTAAGGTCATATCAATATGATAATAATTTCCCTTATAAGCTCCTAATCTTTCTCCCAATTCCGCGGGACTCTCCACCCGACGGGCGATAGTTGCTGCTTTTACATTTGGCGCGTAGTTAGCCAACTTATCAATTACTCTGTCTGCAACTTGGTTTTTGAGTTCATCTGTCCAACCTGTACCTTTTAAACCTGTACCTTGTGCAGCTGCTATCTGGTAGGGAGCAAAAAACTCAATCCATAAAGTATGTTTACCTGGTGGTGCTAATGTAGGATCAAGGGCGCTAGGCATGACTACATACATGGAGGGGTTGGTATCGGGAATTTCTCCCAAGGTACATTTACTGTGGGCTTGTTCAACATGAGCCATGGAATCTGCAATTAAGATCGATCCAATCAGATAATCATCTTTGTGGTCATGGTAGGGAAAATGCAGAGGTTCATCTAACGCCAAGTCGATTTTCAGGATGGTTTCGTTATTATTAATAATCCGGCGTTCTAATCTTGGTCGTAAATCAGGGTCAGCATCATCTACCTCATCACTGTCCATAAGTTGTAAAAATAGACGTTTAGCATCAATATTAGAGATAATGCCATATTTAGCCCGATATTCTTGACCTCCCCCAACTCGGACACCCACAGCCTTACCATTGTCAATTAATACTTTCTCTACCTGTTGCTCTGTGAAAATCTTACCGCCTTTGCTAGTAACTAATTTAACTAATGCCTGGACTAAGGCCCCAGTTCCCCCGCGGGGTCTAGTCATACCGGGATGATGACGCATAGCCATCATCATCACACCAATGGCTAGGTTTTTTTGTGAAGGGGGCGCACCGAGTTCGGAAGCGAGTCGAGACAGTGGCGCTTTTAAGAATTCTTCATCAAACCATTCTTCTAGAATATCCTCAGCACTATTCAACATGGTACGAACAAAATCCAAGCTTTTGGATGGTGAACCGATGACGGAAAATAAATCTTTGAATTTTTGGATGTTATAATTACCAAAAATATCTATAAATGATTTGGGTGGGGCGTTAAACATCGGACCCATGGCACTGATGACCCTTTGCCAGTAGTCTGTAAATTCTGCGTATTTTTTAGCGTCCCGTTCATTATAACGGGCGATTTCTGCACAGGTCTTTTCTACTGATTTGTGAGCTAAAAAATACTTACCATCAGGATGGGGACAAAAAACCACTGGGTCACAATCTAAGTATTCTAAACCATATTTTTCTAGTTCTAATTCTTCAACAACTGGCCCTAAATGAATGAATTCGTGGTCAATTGCGCACAAGTTAAATTTAAATCCAGGGGCTTCTTGGGGTAAGGATTCCTCCGTTGTGGCTGCACCACCTGGAACTGAACGCTTTTCTAGCAGCAGAACGCTATAACCAGCTTTGAGCAAATACGCTGCACATACTAGTCCATTATGTCCTGCGCCAATGATCACAACATCATACTCTTGCATATTTGTGCTTGGATAATATGGTGATAAATTATTATTATAAGTTGTGTTTTAGAAAATGTTGTTGATATAGTATTTTCCATGCTTGTGAGGTACAAAGTTTTTTAGTTGTAGGGAACTGGAAACAGCCGATAGGCAATTTGGAACTTGGTGTGTACTTCATTAGCCTAAAACAGGCTTTAATTATTCTGTTATACACTAGTCCTTAATTTAAACTCTGGATATTCAAGAATGTATCTACAGTAAGTTATATACAAATATGAGTAATTGTCAGGTTATATCTGCCATGATTGGCTGCATAAAAATCTAAGTATCGAATACCCAATGGTTTATGCTATCTTCAGTAGAGTTGCGGGTGAACAAGGTGAAAGGCGGGTATTAATAATTGTCTTTGGCGATCGCCCCATCGCCCTTGTTGTCATACCATAAAAATGGGTGAAATACTAAGGATTTAAAGTTCTTATCCTCACCTTGTGAAAAAGCAATAAATCCTCACCACATCAAAGATGTAAAATTTTTGTTAAGTTTATTAAGCATCTACAGCTTGCCCAGTTTTTATAAGGTACTCAGTATGACATCCACAGCATCTTCCGCCCTGCCAAATTTTTGTGAAGGAATCCAATATTTTGGTGAGTCCTTGCCAAATTTTGCAACTTATGGTATAATCCCTGCAATAGAACCAGGAAAAAAGGCGATCGCCGACCCCACAGATCCCGCAGCGGTATATCAAACCTTACTAGCTGCCGATGCCCTACGCTATTTAACCCTACAAGTCACAGCCAGTAAAGCTTCCGGACATCCGGGGGGTTTCGCCAGTCAAGCAGAAGCCTATGCAGCCTTGGTAATGCTAGGTCATAAGAACATTATGACAGAAGTGGGACACCACGCCCCCGGATTCTATAGCGCCATGTTTTTAGACCGCTCCCTAGAAGACATGGGAATCCACACAGTACAGCAACTGCGCGATCGCTTCCGGGAAAAGCACGGACTTTTAGGGCACCTTTCCGGCTACATCCCCGGCATTCTCGCACCCGCCGGACCCCTAGGACAAGGACAACACTTTGCCATGTCAGCCGCACTGCTGCACCCACATAAGTTATTCCCCTTCACCCTGGGTGACGGCGGACTAGGTGAACCATATATTATGAGTTCCATGGCACATTTTAACACAGCCTATCCCAGTGCTACCAACTTCCTACCCGTCCTAGTGTGGAATGGCTACAGCCAAGAACATCATAGTATGGTTTCCCTCAAAACCAACGCCGAAATGAAAGCCTATTGGCAAGGAAACGGTTTTGCCGAAGTCATCCTAGTCGATGCCAAAGACTTTGACGACCAACACCAACCAGGGGACTATGTTGATAGTACCGCCTTTTCCTTTGAGCAGCGCCTAGCCTTCACCAAAACCGTACTTTTGGGTATGGATAAAGCCGCCCACTCCGCCCTCAACGGCAAACTTACCGTATTTATCATTAAACAACTCAAAGGCGCAGGGGTTCACGCCCGCGGTTCCAAATCTCATAACCTCTACCCCAAAGACACCCTAAACGCACCCCACATTATCAGTGCATTGCAAACCCGCGCCCTCCCCGCAGAAGCTTGGGAGATAGTCAGAACCAACGCCGAACGCGCCGGTGGCGGACCCGCAGCCAAAACAGTAGTCACAGAATTTGAATTACCATTACCAGACCTAGGGAAATTACCCTTGGAAGAATATACAGTCGCGGGTGACCCCCAAGTTTCCACCACCGCCATGGGGCGCTTAGTGGGAATTGTCGGTAAACAAGATAGTAAATTCCTAGTCACCAACGCCGACGGTAACGAAGCATCAGGAATTGCTAACATTAACCAAGCCCTCAAAGTCATTCACCCCACCACCGATGATTTATATAACCAAGCACCCAACGGTCAAGTTTATGAACCATTGAGTGAAGATGCTTGTGCAGGTTTAGCTGCGGGTTTAGCCCTCATGGGTGCGAGAACCCTATGGTGTTCCTATGAATCCTTTGCCATCAACGGGTTACCAATTTGGCAAACAGTCACCCAAGCCATGGCAGAATTACGCCGTCAAACTCCCTCAACCATTACCTTATTTACCGCCGGTGCATTAGAGCAAGGGCGCAACGGTTGGACACACCAACGCCCAGAAATTGAAGCATACTTTGCTTCCCTGATGCGTAATGGTAATGTTTTCCCCCTATTTCCCCCTGACGCTAACAGCATTCAAGTTTGTTATGACTGGGCTTTGAACACCAAAAATAAAGGAATCGTCATTACCGCTAGTAAATCACCCTTACCCATTCGTACTACCTTAGAACAAACTCGCCAAGGTTTAGCAGACGGCGCAATCTTATTACAAGAAGTTCCCGGTGATAAACAAGTTGTATTTGCAGTCATTGGCGATATGACCTTAATTCCCGTATTTGAAGCCGCCGCTTTCTTAGAAACTGAAGGTATTGGCGTGAAAATTGTTTCTGTCATTAACCCCCGCCGTTTGTATCGTCCTCATGACACAGCTTGGGAAACTTGCTCACAACCCGATGGCGGTTTCATGGATGATGCTCAATTTACCCAATTATTCAGCGGTGATGCCTTAATTGGTGTCACTGGTGGCGCAGCGGCCATGCTCGAACCAATCATGTTACGCAGCAACTGCAAACGTGATACTTTTGCCTGGAAACGTGGGGAAACCACCGCCAGCGCCGGGGAATTGATGGCCTTTAACGGGTTAACCGCTGAAGAGTTGACTAAACGCGCCATTGAATTAATCCATTAAATTCGGGTTTCAACTTTCAGTACATACCCAACTCCTTTAAGGACTTGGGTATCTGATCATCAGTTATATTACTTATATTGAGAATTGACATCTCCCCTGGTTGAAACACAAGCGTAGGGGTGATCACGCTCCCACTACGTTTTGATAGGCATTCTGGGCGGTGCTGTTCTCCTGTTGAGCTTAATGTCAGGGAGACAATGAAAACAACTCACAAAAAAAAGCTTAGATTAGAACCCAGATTCAAGCCCTCTGTTTTTCTAATAATTCTACTCTTTTGCCTTGCTTTAGCCATCCCCCCTGTATTTGCTCAGATTCATACAGATACAGTACAACTGATGCAACAAGGCAGGCAACTTTACAACTCAGGGGAATTTACCAAAGCTATACCAGTTTGGCAACAAGCCATCACAACATTACCCAGTAATTCGCTCAATACAGCCACTGTATGGAGTAACCTTTCTCTCACCCATCAGCAACTGGGAGAGTGGGGAGCAGCCAATACAGCCATTCACAAAAGTCTAGAGATTCTGGAATCTGCCAAAACCACCACAGAACAACAGCGCATTTTAGCCCAAACCCTGGATATTCAGGGGCAACTCTTACAAAAAACTGGGCAATCTCAGGAGGCTTTAAATACATGGGCACAAGCCGCTAGACTTTATCCCCAGTCAGCCAATGGTCAACTTCATCTTAATTTGATTAATCAAGCTCAAGCTATGCAAGATTTAGGAATGTATCCGCGAGCTTGTCAAACTTTATTAGAAATATTAGGTTTAAGCAATGCAGAATGTCATATTTCCGAGGCAGAAATAGCAAAACTGCAACAGCAAATACTAGGGAATCGCCAAAATATTTACCAGGGCAAAGCTTTAATAAGTCTCGGTAATGTGATGCGGATTATAGGCGATTTTTCCGCAGCGGAAACAATCCTCCAAGCTAGTTTAGCAATTGCTCAAACCAATAATTTACCGGAAGATGAAAGTAAAGTTTTGCTAAACTTAGGTAATACAGAACTTGCCTTAGCTAACAGAGCCACAGAAGTATCAAATAGGCGACAAGCGGGAATTTATCGAGGTAAAGCCTTAGAGAAATATCAAGCAGCTTATGAAAAAGCAGTTTCTCTTTCATCTCCGGGTTCAGCTATTTTACAAGTGAAATCTCAACTCAATCAACTAGAACTATTAATAGCAGAGCAAAAATGGACCCAAGCAGAAGCTTTGATATCTCCAATCAAATTTTCATTAACTCACCTCCCCCTAAGTAGAGAAACCATTTATACTCGGGTTAGTTACACTAAAAACTCTCTTTGTTTACAGCAAAAACAGTCGAGTTGCCTCAGCCCTATCACTCCAAATTTATCATCGGTTGATGAGGTATCTTTCCAGGAGGCAATTCAAACCTTAAACAGTGTTGCACAAGATGCTGCCCAACTTGAGGATCAACGGACAAAATCTTATATCCTGGGGCTTATAGGAAGGTTATATGAGAGTCGCCAAGACTGGAATACAGCTAGTAAGTATACTCAAAACGCATTACAGTACTCTTGGCAGGCTCAGGCACCAGAGTTAACTTATCAATGGCAATGGCAACAAGGACGACTGCTCAAGGCTCAAGGAAAAACTGAAGCAGCCCGGACTGCTTACGCCGAATCATTGGCAACTCTCCGCTCCTTACGCAGAGATTTAGTGGCTATCAATACAGAAAATCAGTTTAATTTTAGAGAAAGTACTGAACCTGTGTATCGTGAGTATGTCAGTTTACTGTTGCAGCGTCAAGATAACGCAGACATACCCCAAAATAACTTAGAGCTAGCCCGTGAAACCATAGATTCTCTGCAATTAGCTGAGTTAGAAAATTTCCTGCGCTTGGTTTGTCTGGATGCGAAGCCGGTGGTAATTGACGACATAACGGATAAACAAGACCCTACCGCGGCCTTGATTTATCCCATTGTTTTACAAGACCGTATTGAGATTATTGTTAAGTTACCAGAAAGGAAAGACCTACTTCATTACACCACAAAGATTGAGAAAAATATAGTTGAGGAAATTCTGGGAGAACTGACCCAAGAGTTGAGTTTAGCTAACCCAAACAATATTAGAATTGATCCCCGAGTCTATGAACGAGTAATCCTGAGTAATGCACAGATATTATACAAATGGCTGTTAGCTCCTGCTGAAAAAGATTTAGCCCAAAGTCAGACTACGACTTTGGTTTTTGTCTTGGATAGTGCTTTACAGAATATTCCTATGTCTGTACTGCACAACGGTGAAAAGTATGTGATCGAACAGTACAACATTGCCCGTGCTCCTGGCTTACAACTTACAGACTTTCAAACTTTTAGGGACAAAACACCTGGAACTCTCATCGGCGCATTGAGTGAAACCCCCAAAGGGCGGGAGCAAGAATTTTCTCCATTACCCTTTGTTGTCAAAGAAGTACAAGAAATTAAATCACAAGTTCCTAGTAGCACTGAGTTACTTAATCCCTCTTTTACCAATGCAGGTTTAAGAAGTCGCCTGAATTCACTCCCTTTTTCTGTTGTTCACCTAGCCACCCACGGACAGTTTAGCTCGCAACCTGATGATACGTTTATCCTGACTTGGGACGATCGCCTGAATCTCAACCAGTTAAATAGTTTACTGCGTTCTAGAGATCAGCAGCCTATTGAATTACTAGTATTGAGTGCTTGCGAAACCGTAAAGGGAGACAGGAGAGCCGCCCTAGGGTTGGCTGGCGTTGCTGTCCGAGCGGGGACTCGCAGCACACTAGCTACCCTTTGGCAGGTAAATGATCAATCAACGGCTCTGTTCATGAGTCAATTTTATCAGGCCTTGATGGGTAATAATATGAGTAAAGCCGCTGCTGTACGCCAAGCCCAATTAGCTCTTTTAAACAACCCAGAATACAACAGTCCTTATTATTGGGCGGCTTACGTTCTCTTAGGTAAATGGTTTTGAGACCCAACCTCTAGGTTGGGATACGTCCAATTGACATGAGAGGATAGAACATGGCAAAAAAGCGGAGAGTCCAGGTTATGATTAATGGATTAATCAAACATCCCAGTTATCAGTTATTCCTTCAGATATTCATCGGCTTAATTACTACTGCAAATATGCAGGTAGTTAACGCCCAACTCACACCGGACAATAGCTTAAACTCCACAGTCAGGAATGATACGGTAAATAACCGTGACATCATCGAAGGGGGAGCCATCCGTGGGAGTAACTTATTTCACAGTTTCACTGATTTTAATGTCGGCGCTGACAGAGGGGTTTATTTTAGTAACCCGGATCATATTGGCAATATTTTCACCAGGGTGACGGGAAGTAATCCTTCTAGTATTTTGGGAACCTTGGGAGTA
>CAIWDD010000003.1 GCA_903911355.1 uncultured Nodularia sp.
ATAAATTACCGCTCCCGTGTGGATAACTATAAATTATGGCTCCCGTGTGGATAACTATAAATTATGGCTCCCGTGTGGATAACTATAAATTATGGCTCCCGTGTGGATAACTATCTATGTTAGTAATGTATAATTAATGCAGTTGTATAAGAAATTCTCATATTTCAGCCAGGAATTTATCAGGAATAAATTCGGTGTAAAATTTGCTGAAATACCATCGCAGCCCAATCTACATCAGCTGCAGTAGTTTCACGCCCTAGGGTGAAACGTACCCCTCCTAAAGCTGCTGACTCTGAATAACCCATTGCTAAAAGTATGGGACTGGGACTAAGTTTACCACTATGACAGGCAGAACCAGCACTAATACCAATACCAGCCAGATTCATTTGTCTAACTAGGGCTTTACCACTGATTTTTTTACCATCCGCATCTTTTATACACAAACTTACATGGTGAGGTAACCGATTCACTAAATCACCCGTGGGGACTAAACCGGGAATATCTGCTAATTGGGCAAATAGGCGATCGCGCAAGTTAATTAACCTGGGTGTTTCTCTGGGTAATTCTACCGCTGCTAATTGTGCCGCAGTTCCAAAACCCGCAATGGCGGGGACAGCTTGAGTACCGGAACGTAAACCCATTTCTTGACCCCCACCACACAGCAGGGGAACTAATTCTATACCTGGACGCACATATAGCGCCCCCGCTCCTTGGGGTCCATATATTTTATGGCTAGAAATACTCAGTAAATCTATTGATAATTCTTGCACATTTATGGGTAAACGTCCCGCCGCTTGTACCGCGTCAGTGTGAAATAAAACCCCATGTTCCTGGGTAATCTTTGCTAATTCTGCAATGGGTTGGACTGTACCAATTTCACTTTGTCCATAAATTACGGAGACTAAAACAGTATTGTCTTGTAATGCTGCTTGTAACTCTTGGGGGTTAACTCTCCCCTTGCAATCTACACCCAAGCGGGTTACCTCCCAACCCCACTTTTCTAATAACCGCGCAGGTTCAGAAATAGCGGAATGTTCCACCTGAGAAATAATTATATGTTGGGGTAGATTATATAATCTGGCAATGCCAATGATAGCCAAATTATTGGACTCAGTACCACCGGAGGTAAAAACTATGGATTCTGGCGCACCATGAATTAATTCTGCGACTTGGATTCTTGCCTGTTCCACAATTGTAGCCGCCCGTTGTCCCCACTCATGTAAACTAGAAGGATTACCCCACTGTTGATTGAGGACTGCTTGCATCGCAGCCATGGCTTCAGGGCGAGTGGGAGTGGTGGCGCTGTAATCTAAATATATTTGCATATTAGTAAATAGCTAGGAAATACGGCGCTATGCGTCTGTTTCTCAAGGGTTTTCGGCATTATTGTTATAATGTGGCGTTAGGTATAAATTTACCATATATAGCAATCCTCAATGATTCATGAACAATTTGTGTTCCCTGTTCCCTGTTCCCTGTTCCCTGTTCCCTGTTCCCTTTCCTCACTGATAATTTCTCAACTCAAATAGGATGACTATAAATTGTTGATATTTTCCCCAATCCACTGTAAATTACCGTGCTGATTTTCCGACCACGAAAATACATCGTGATCTTTTTGCTGGTTTTGATGATCACGGCTTGTCAAAAACTACCAGATAAAACTCAGCTTTTACCAGCCCTACCACAAGACCCATTAGTTAAAGTTTACTTTAACCATTCCCCCTCAGCAAAATATCCAGAACCCTATCGCCTACAAACTCGCCTGGGAGATAACCTAGAACAACAGATTATTGATACCATTTCTACAGCCACATCTACTGTAGATGTAGCCATTCAAGAATTGCGCCTACCGAAAATTGCCCAAGCATTAGTAGCAAGGCAAAAAGCCGGTGTACGGGTGCGGGTAATTTTAGAAAATAATTACAGTCGTCCTTGGAGTAGTTTAACACCGGCGGATGTGCGGAAGTTAAGCCCCAGAGAACAAGCTCGTTATCAAGAATTTTATGATTTTGTAGACCAAAACCGAGATCATCGCCTCAGTGAGGAAGAAATTAATCAACGAGATGGGTTAATAATTTTACAAAATGCCCAAATTCCCTGGATAGATGACCGTGCTGATGGTTCTGCTGGGAGTAATTTGATGCATCATAAATTCTTGGTGGTAGATAATCGTTGGGTAATTGCCACCTCGGCAAATTTTACCCTCAGTGATATCCACGGTCAATATAACAACCCTAGCAGCTTAGGCAATGCTAATAATCTGTTACATATTGACAGTCCGGAATTAGCCAGTTTATTTACTCAAGAGTTTAACATTATGTGGGGGGATGGTCCGTTCGGGAAGCCAGATAGTAAATTTGGCTTGGGTAAACCCAGGCGATCGCCCCAAACTATTCAACTAGGTGAAACTGAAATTACTGTACATTTTTCCCCCACTTCCCGCGGCCAACCTTGGGATAAATCTAGTAATGGTTTAATTGGTCAAAACTTAGCTGAGTCTACCAAATCCATTGATATGGCCTTGTTTGTGTTTTCCGAGCAGCGTCTGTCACGGATTCTAGAAACCCGTCACCTGCAAAATGTGGCTATCCGCGCTTTAATGGATTCAGACTTTGCCTATCGTCACTATAGCGAAGCTTTAGACATGATGGGGGTGGCGCTGAGTTATAATTGTCAATACGAAATTGATAATCATCCTTGGGAAACCCCCCTGACTACTGTTGGTGTTCCTACTTTAGCTCCGGGGGATTTATTACATCATAAATTTGCCGTAATTGACCAAGAAACAGTAATTACAGGTTCTCACAACTGGTCACAGTCCGCCAATTATGGTAACGATGAGGCAGTATTAATAGTCAAAAATCCTACCATTGCTGCCCATTACAACCGGGAATTTACGCGGATTTATGGCAGAGCGACATTCGGTATACCTCCATTAGTTCAGGAAAAAATCGCCGCACAAGCAGAAGAATGTCCCCAGATAATTACCCGCAAGTCCAGGGATAATCAGGAAGTAACGACGGTAAACATTAATACAGCTACCATAGAAGAACTAGTAACTCTTCCGGGGATAGGTGAACGATTAGCGCAAAGAATCATTACTGCTCGTGAGGCGCAAAAATTTACATCTAGAGAAGATTTAGCCAGAGTCTCAGGCATTAGCAGTAAAATGGTCAACAATTGGGGCGATCGCCTGAGTTGGTGATACTGGGTAAGTAACGTTCTGGTTGATAAAGCAGTAACCACACTTGTTGTTCCCCATTCCCTGTTCGGTGTGTTCCCTGTTACCCATTCCCCATTCCCTGTTCCCTGTTCCCCATTCCCCATTCCCTGTTCCCCATTCCCTGTTCCCGATTCCCTGTTCCCGATTCCCTGTTCCCTGTTCCCGATTCCCTGTTCCCTGTTCCCTGTTCCCTGTTCCCTGTTCCCTAACAATTTACCTTGCGCCCCAATATCCAGTAATTGATCCCTTTTTTAAGGAATTACTAAGGTAGTTGTGTCCCCCTGCGGTGCTAGAGTGTAAGATGACATTGCATCATCTCAAGTCTTCTAAGACCCTACCTGAAATATAGTTTCAATTATTAGGTTCCCCATGGTCACCACAGCAGAAAAAACAAATATTGGCTACATTACCCAAATTATTGGCCCAGTTGTAGACGTTAAATTTCCCGGTGGAAAATTACCCAGGATCTACAACGCTTTGAAGATCACAGCCACCAACGAAGCAGGACAGGAAATCAACCTCACAGTTGAAGTACAACAGCTTCTAGGGGACAACCAAGTGAGATCCGTGGCGATGAGCTCCACTGAAGGCTTAGTGCGGGGTCTTGAAGTTGTTGATACAGGCGCTCCCATCAGCGTTCCAGTTGGGAAAGTTACCTTGGGACGGATTTTCAACGTCCTGGGTGAACCTGTAGACAATCAAGGGCCTGTAAATGCTCAGGAAACCCTACCAATTCACCGCCCTTCTCCTCAATTCACTGAACTGGAAACCAAACCTTCAGTATTTGAAACTGGGATTAAAGTTGTTGACCTCCTCACCCCCTATCGCCGTGGCGGCAAAATTGGTCTGTTCGGTGGTGCAGGTGTTGGTAAAACCGTCATCATGATGGAATTAATTAACAACATCGCTACCCAGCACGGCGGCGTGTCTGTGTTCGCTGGTGTAGGTGAGCGCACCCGCGAAGGTAATGACCTCTACAACGAAATGATCGAATCTGGGGTAATCAACAAAGATAACCTCAATGATTCTAAAATTGCTCTAGTTTATGGTCAGATGAACGAACCACCCGGAGCCAGAATGCGGGTTGGTCTGTCAGGTTTGACTATGGCTGAGTACTTCCGTGATGTGAGTAAGCAGGACGTACTACTGTTTATTGATAACATCTTCCGCTTTGTACAAGCAGGTTCGGAAGTGTCAGCGCTCCTGGGTCGGATGCCTTCTGCGGTAGGATATCAGCCTACCCTGGGAACTGATGTGGGTGCTTTACAAGAGCGGATTACCTCCACCACAGAAGGTTCTATTACCTCTATTCAAGCGGTGTATGTACCTGCGGATGACTTAACTGACCCCGCTCCTGCAACCACCTTTGCTCACTTGGATGGAACTACAGTACTATCTCGTGGTTTAGCAGCTAAGGGTATTTATCCTGCGGTTGACCCTCTGGGTTCTACTTCTACTATGTTACAGCCTGATATTGTTGGTGCTGAACACTACAATACCGCTCGTGCTGTGCAAGCAACTTTACAACGTTACAAAGAACTTCAAGACATTATCGCCATTCTCGGTCTAGATGAATTGTCTGAAGAAGACCGTCTGATTGTAGCACGGGCGCGGAAGGTAGAGCGCTTCTTGTCTCAGCCTTTCTTTGTAGCTGAAGTATTTACCGGTTCTCCTGGTAAGTATGTGAAGTTGGAAGATACTATTAAGGGCTTCCAAATGATTTTGTCTGGCCAATTGGATGAATTACCAGAACAAGCTTTTTACTTGGTGGGCGATATTAACGAAGCGATCGCTAAGGCTGAAAAGCTCAAAGGTTAGTCATTAGTCATTAGTCATTAGTCATTAGTCGTAATCCTAATGGCTAGTGACAAATTAGGCAAAATTACAGACAAAGGACAAAGGACAAATGACTCTCACCGTTCGTGTAGTCGCACCAGATAAAACAGTCTGGGATGCTGTAGCTGAAGAGGTAGTTTTACCTAGTACTACCGGTCAGTTGGGTATCTTAACTGGACACGCCCCTATGTTGACAGCTCTGGATATAGGTGTAATGCGCGTCCGTGCTAGCAAAAATCAGGATTGGCAAGCCATCGCTCTTTTGGGTGGTTTTGCGGAAGTTGAAGAAGATGAAGTCACCATTCTGGTGAATGGTGCTGAACGTGGCGACAAGATTTCACTTGAAGATGCACGTACCGCTTTTAACCAGGCGCAAACCCGTCTAAATCAGGTGACACCAGGCGATCGCCAAGCACAAATCCAAGCCACCCAAGCTTTTAAACGCGCCCGCGCTCGTTTTCAAGCTGCTGGTGGTATGGTGTAATTTAATATTGGGGTCTATTGGCCTTCTCTGGGGTGGGTGAAAATGTCTCGTTGACCCCGCCCCTGGTTTTCAACGCCAAGGGTCGCCAAGTATCCGCAAAGGTACGCAAAGATTAAGTTATTTTTTTGACATAATTTGCCAGCATTGTTGGGCGATCGCCCAGTCTTCTTGGGTTTTGATGACTAAGACCCTAATGGTTGAGTCTTCTGTGGCTATATCTTGATCAACAGGCTGCTGTTGATTTTTGGCGGGGTCAATTTTTAGTCCCAGAAATCCAAAGGCTTCACAGGCTGCTTGGCGAATTCCTGGGGACTTTTCGCCTACCCCGGCGGTGAATACTAAAGCATCTAATCCTTCTAGACTGGCTAGCATGGAACCAATACCAGACCTTAACCTGTGTACGTACATATCCCAAGCCAGTTGGGCGCGGTAATCTCCCTCGGCGATGGCTGCAATTACTTGAGGTAAGTCGCTAGATACTCCCGAAATTCCCCTTAAGCCAGAGGCTTTGTTTAATACATAATCTAACCGCTCCGCTGAGTAATTTGATTGCCGTAATAAATGAATCAAAATCCCTGGGTCAATTGCACCGGAACGGCTCCCCATCATTAACCCGTCCAGGGGTGTAAAGCCCATAGTGGTGTCAATACTGCGACCCTTTTTGATTGCTGCTAGGGAACAGCCGTTACCTAAATGACAGGTAATTAATTTCAGGGATGCTAAATCTCGGTTGAGAATTTGGGCAGCACGCCCAGAGCAATATTGATGACTGATACCATGAAAACCGTAGCGGCGAATACCTTGCTCTACCCACTCATAGGGACCGGGGTAAATGGCGGCAGCATCGGGGAGGGTGGCATGAAATCCAGTATCAAATACTGCCACTTGGGTGACATCTCCTAAGCTCTGTTCAATGGCTTCTATCCCTTCTACTGCGGCTGGATTATGTGCTGGGGCTAGGCTGGATAAACTGGAGATTTTGCTTTTGACATCTTGGGTAATTACTACACTTTTTCTGTATTCCTGACCACCGTGGACTACACGATGCCCTACTACATTGATTTCTGAAAGCTGATCTATGACTTTAGTGGCTCCACGAGTCAAAGTGTACAGGAGATAGGCTACGTGCGCCCGTCGGGAATCACCATAAATTGATTCTTGTAGTGTTTTACCCGTAGCTGTTTTGACTTCAATCTCTGCTACACCCCGGTCTTGAGTCCAGTTAACTTTGCCTTCCCACAGGGGTTGGGGGGTTTGATTAGGCATAGTATGATCGGGGATTTCATACAAACAACTTTTTTGGCTGCTGGAGCCAGCATTTAAAACTAGTACTTTCATTACTTTTACCTAGTTGAGGTTTGTAACCGGTTAACTATATATTTGCCAATTTTCAGCTATTAAATAAAGTCATTACCCATAATTCACCGCAAGGCAAAAACATGAAAGGTTTCCAGAAATTATACTCGGTGGGGATTTTGGTGTTTGCCTTTATCTATCCCTCAGCTATGGCTGAAGCTAAAAATACTGATCTTAATTATGTTCTCTATCACCAAAATGCGGGAGTGGAGACAAGTTTCATGGGGGGAGATACTAACCCAGAAGTTTTACTAGCTCATAGATATAACAGAAGTCGTATTAGACGACACCACCATCACTATAGACCAAGACAGCACTATAGTGGGGCACGCTATCGTCATGGGCGTTGGCAGTTAGTTCGCGATCGCCATGGTAGATTAATCTATGACTGGCGCAGACATTAAGGTACTGACAGAATAGGGTGAGGATTCCTCACCCTTGGCTACATTAATGGCTAGCTATTACTTCTTTTTCCAGACGCTCTAGGCGTTGTGCTAATAGTTCTTCTAAAGAAATCAAAGCTTTGGTAAAGCCATCAATACCTTCTGCTAGTTTATCCGATGCCATGGGGTCAGCCTTGTGCATCTTCTCAAAAGTTGCCTTGTCAATAGACATCTTTTCGATTTCCATGGTTGCTACCCGAGCCGGATCAAGTTTCCGTGGTAGTTCCCCAATGGTGGCTTGCAATTCCGCCAACAGTGAGGGGGAAATGGTCAGCAAATCACAACCGGCTAATTCTGTGATTTCGCCAATGTTACGGAAGCTAGCCCCCATAACTTCGGTTTTGTAACCAAACTTTTTGTAGTAGTTGTAGATGGTGGTGACAGATAATACCCCTGGGTCTTCCGCAGATGGGTAACTATCTCTGCCAGTATCTTTTTTGTACCAGTCGAGAATGCGACCCACGAAAGGAGAAATTAAGGTAACACCGGCTTCGGCACAGGCGATCGCTTGATGCAGACCAAACAATAGAGTTAAATTACAATGAATACCTTCTTTCTCTAAAATTTCCGCAGCGCGAATCCCTTCCCAAGTTGAGGCAATTTTAATTAGTACCCGTGAGCGGTCAATCCCAGCCGCCTTATATTGGGCAATTAATTCTCTGGCTTTGGTAACGGTAGCTTCAGTATCAAAAGACAAGCGAGCATCTACCTCTGTAGAAACCCGACCCGGAATAATTTGTAGAATCTTTAACCCAAAAGACACTGCTAAACGGTCAAAGGCCAGAGTCACAATATCCCCTTGGCTAGCAGCCGCACCGGCATCTTTTTTAGCTTGGAGCAAAGTTTGATCAACAATTTCCTGATATTCTGGCATTTGTGCTGCAGCTGTAATCAGGGAAGGATTAGTAGTAGCATCTTGGGGTGTAAACTTCTCAATGGCTTTAATGTCCCCTGTATCTGCAACCACAACCGTCATTTGACGTAATTGTTCTAGTAAACTTTTAGACATATTTTTCTCCATGAGTTGTGCTAGTTTAGGACTTTCTTGATTCCCTTGTTCGGTGCCCCATCCTTTTACTGACAATTACTAACTAGGCAATTTTACTGAAATCTTGCCTGATTTACTGGCAGTTTTGTGCCTCAGCCCTATTCTAAGTGCTTTCTACCCAAATTGGCTGTCCAATAGAATGCACTTTAATTAAACTTGTTGTTCTTAGCTGACTAATTCACAAACCAGAAGTAATTTATTCTTTCTGTGACATGGACAACATTAAATCCACCACGCGATTTGAGTAACCCCACTCGTTGTCATACCAAGCAACCACTTTAAAGAAATGGGAATTTAATTCAATCCCCGCGCCAGCATCAAAAATACTCGAATGGCTATCACCTTGAAAATCAGTCGAAACTACTTCTTCATCAGTATATCCCAATATACCATTTAATTCACCCCCGGCAGCGCGCTCCATTGCGGTGCAGATATCTTGGTAACTAGTAGCTTGGGCAGTTTTAAAAGTTAAATCAACCACAGAAACATCGGGAGTCGGAACCCGGAAAGCCATACCAGTTAACTTACCTTTTAATTCTGGCAAAACTAAGGCCACTGCTTTAGCAGCACCGGTGGAGGAGGGAATAATATTTTGTGCCGCACCGCGACCACCCCGCCAGTCTTTTTTGCTCGGTCCATCTACAGTGGGTTGAGTTGCGGTCATCGCGTGAACCGTGGTCATCAACCCTTCCGTCAGTCCAAAATTATCATTGATGACTTTAGCTATGGGAGCTAGGCAGTTGGTGGTACAACTGGCGTTAGAGACAATTAAATCTTTAGCTGGGTCAAATAGGTGATGATTTACACCCATTAACAGTGTCTTCACTCTCTCTGGATCTTTGGTGGGAGCAGAAATCACCACTCGCTTGGCACCAGCTTGTAAGTGTTTACTGGCGCTTTCGTAATCGGTGAACAGTCCAGTGGATTCTACAATATAATCTGCTCCCAATTTGCCCCAAGGTAATTCAGCCGGATTCCTCACGGACATACAAGGGATAAAATGCCCATCAATCAAGATCCCGTCTTCTTTGGCCTCAATTTTACTGTTTAACTGCCCATGGGTGGAGTCGTATTTCAGCAGATAAGCCAGGTTGTCTGGTGGTACTAGGTCATTAATGCCCACAAACTCAAGATGGGGATGATTCAAACCGGCGCGTAATACTAGTCTTCCAATCCGACCAAAGCCGTTGATGCCAACTTTTAACTTAGTCAAGATTAAACCTCCTGTGGGACTTTTACTATTTACCTTATGATCCTGACAGTCTTCACTAGTTAACCTATATTTACTTGGCATCTTTTAAGGTTTTCACCTTCTGGCTAGTTCTTCAGCCTATGGGACAAAACTCAATTGCGCCTCAATGGTATGACCATTCAGGCGGTGCTGGCAAATCTCAATTAGTTTTTCGTACACAATCAAAAATACACTTAGCTGATTCCTAAGTCTACAATAATTTAATGAATTTATAGTCATTTATGTACATTTGCAGTATAATATAATTATGAATGTACGATGTCTTTATCTAAGGCAGCGATTAACTTCTTTGTGGTATGACCAGGTTGTTTGCCAAACAGGCTACGAACAATATTTACCAGAACTTGCTCCCGGCTAATGAAGCGCCAAAATCATAGCCATATTTATGAGGCTGAATCCTGTTTTGAGATTGGGGACAACAAAACAGGAATTTGGCCATTTTTTGCAGGAGTACGTAAATTCAACTATCAGGTATGAAGGTTGGCTTGTTCTTGTAACCACGGATCTACAGGCTGTCCATCTTTGCGCCGTAGTTCAATTTCTACCACCATAAATAACTTCGTGGAAGGGGGCGCAGGCTTTTGATGGAAAATAATATCATAATCTAATGGATTATGTTTGCGTTCTTTGAGCCATTCCTGTACCTTGATTGTAGCAAAAAATGATTGCCCCTGGTCAAACAGCCGGGTAATCTGCATTTGTAATGTATAGGGATTAATGCGACCCATTTTTTAAATCCTCTGTGGATTAAACCTTATTCCTAGTTTATGTCACAGGCAGTAATAACAACTCCTAGAGTACGGTAAACTGTCATACCCAACCGATGATGTATTCGTTAAAATGAAAATGACCAACCTACTTGAGAGAACACCAGGATGGAAGTTGGATACAATGCTGATAAACGTAAATTGCTGTCATCTGTGTGTCACGGGGCAATTTTCTTTAGTACGACATTATTTTCTATTGGGGTTCCCATTGTCATTAACTTAATTTCCGATGACCCAGTGGTGAAGAGTAATGCTAAAGAATCCATTAATTTTCACTTTAATGTTTGGTTTTGGGGAACCGTAATTGGAGTACCAATTGGGGTTATATCTTTTCTCACATTTGGCTTAGGGGGAATTTTGTTCTTTCCTGTGGTTGCATTAGGTTTTGCAGTGCATTGGGGATTGACAATTTGGGCGCTGTTCCACTGTTTCAGTCAGCCAGATGAACCATTGCGGTATCCTTTTATTTTCCGAGTTTTCTAATGGTGTTTCATTCGATATTTTTCTCACAGAAGAGGAATACAGGTTAATATCCCTGTTCATTTTCCCATGAGATGGTTAAAATAATTGCTGTGTCTGACTTAGGACTGACGCAAGTTGGACACGAAATTAAATTATAATTTTATTATCCATAAATCATCAAATATATTCCCTCAATTCAGCCGCCAGTAAGAGGAAGATAATCATCAGAATTTTTATGCTGATAGGTATAAATATTCTACACCTGTAAGTATATGCCTCTTTACAAACTTGAAGAATTTGACCCTAACTACCGAGAAACATTTGGCGGTGATGACGTGAAAACCTTAGACCTTTACACTGAAGGCGGAGTTAGAGTTGGTTCAGTAGCTGATGCTTTAGTTGACCAAGATGGACGTTTTCGGTATTTAGTTATTGACACCAGCTTCGACTCTGTGAGTAAGAAGATATTACTACCAATTGGGCTTTCTCACATTAATTATCCCGCCCAACGTGTTTATGTTGACGGACTGAGTAAAGAACAAGTTGAGTATTTACCTGAATACCAAGAAACTATCAATGTTGATGAGGATTATGAAAAAGAGGTGCGCCTTGTTTTTCGCCCTGAAAGTAGAGATATCTCTGAACAACAGGATATATCCCTTTACGAAAGAGAACCAGATTTATATAACTTAAATGAACAATATCATCAAACCCTCAGGCTATATGAAGAACGTTTGATTGCTCATAAGCATAGGGTCAAGACTGGGGAAGTAAAAGTTGGTAAGCACGTTGAAACACAAATTGCACAGGTGACAGTACCTGTGAAGAAAGAACGTGTTTTGATTGAGCGAGTTCTTCCCACAGAAGTAGGAACAGTGGTAGACCCAAAAGCTCTTAAATTTCAAGAGGGGGAAATAGCACGGATAGAATTGTACGAAGAAAGGCCGGAAATTCGCAAAGAAGCCTTTGTACGGGAAGAAATTAGAGTTAAGAAGGTTGTAGACCGCCACACGGTAGAAGCACAAGACACCATTCGGCGAGAACAGTTAGATATTGATACTACAGGGGAATTACATATGGATGCAGCTAGTAGAAACCCTGAACAAGCCTTTTGAGTAGCTAATTAGGGAATGTAATTTGGTGATTCATATCAAAGGTAGGTAGGGGAAATTTCGCCTCTACCTCTACTTTTATTGTTAATTTAACAGAAATATCAGAAATATAAAGCCTTTTTCAGGCTCATGAAGTACACACCAATTCCCTATTCCCTATTCCCTGTTCCCTGTTCCCTCAAACTACAAAAAATGTACCTCACGAGCATGGGAAATGCTATATAACTTTTGATGTGATATCAATGTATTAATTCAGTCAATAGTAAGAGGGAAAATAGCTAATTAACCTTTATGTTATTCATTAACAGATGGTATCAAAACTCAAAGGTAAATGTCATGGCTCTTCACAGATTGGCAGATGTGGCTCCAAATTATCGTGAAACTATTCAAGGTAATGATATTAAAGGCTTAAGTGTCTACACCGACAGGACTGATGAAAAGATTGGGACAGTAAGTGATGTTTTAGTCGATGAAGAGGGACATTTTCGTTATCTAGTTGTTGATTTAGGTTTTTGGATATTTGGTAAAAAAGTACTACTACCCGTTGGACGTTCCCGCATTGACTATGATGCTGGTCGCGTCTACGCCATTGGTATGACTAGGGAACAGGCGGAAAATTTACCGGAGTTTGAAGAAGGTAGAACACTTGATTATGACTATGAAGAACAGGTAAGGGGGGTTTATCGCGATACCACTCCCCATACTTACAACCGTGATACTTACACTTATGAACATGAACCTTCTTTGTACAAGCTAAATCAGCAAGACCATCAAACTCTGCGATTGTATGAAGAACGCTTAATTGCTGACAAAGTTCGCCAAAAAACTGGAGAAGTAGTCATTGGTAAGCACGTTGAAAGTGAAACTGTCAAGGTTTCCGTTCCCATAGAAAAAGAGCATGTTGTTATTGAACGTGTGACTCCAACAGATGTGGGTCAGGTTGTTCCTCCTAGCGAAGCTAACTTCCGTGAGGGGGAAGTTGCTCGTATAGAAATCTATGAAGAGACTCCTGAAGTTCGCAAAGAGGCTTTTTTACGGGAAGAAATTAAAATCGATAAGGTTGTAGAGCAAGAAACAATTGAGACTCAAGACACTGTGCGTCACGAAGAGTTAGATGTTAATGCTCCTAATCTTCGCGTTGAGGAGCGCTAATCAATAATTACAACTAATAACCAATTAAACATCAAGTGCGGGTGTGCCTTTTTTAATAGTTACTAGGTTGAACTACTTCACTATCGATTCTCAGATGATGTTTGATAAGTTTTCCACAGGTAATTTTTATCTTAGGGAACAGGGAACAGGGAACAGGGAACAGGGAATAGGGAACACACAAAAAACAATCAAATCCAGTCCCCTCCCCTGACAAGGGGAGGGTTAGGGAGGGGTCAAATAATATTCGATACACTAATCATGACTTGACAAACATCCTCTCAGGCTATGGTGGTTTAAATACTCTACCATAAGCCTGATCAGGGTGATGTAATCAAAACATTTTATCAAGAGTAGAGCTTATGTCTGAATATTTAAAACTGCAAAAAGCAGATGGTCAAAAAACAGTAGATAAATTAACTGAACTAAAAACGCTGAATAACAAGATGATTAAAAGTCCAACTGAAGTTGAGGAAGAAGATACTTTTCGTTTAATAGAAGAACGATTGATAGCTGATCATAAAAAATCCAAAGTTGGTGAGGTTATTATTCGCAAAGAAATTGAAACTCAGATAATACAAGTACCTGTGAGGCGTGAAAAATTAATTGTGGAGCAAGTTAGTCCAGAGAATAAACGACTGGCAGAAATTGACTTGACACAGGGTGAGATTTCTGGTATTGAGTTCATCGAGGATGATAGACCATTAGGAACGGTTCTAAATACCCATGTAAATGTGAGTGGTGAATTCAGTTCACCGAAAATTGCTAGTTTACTTTTAAATGCGATCGCTCAGGAAAAAAATCACGGCTGTGAGCAGGTAAAAATTACAATTGCTGTGACAAATGAGTCACTACAGAAGAAATATCAGGAGTGGTTTGCTCGTTGTTCTAAAGGCGAGAAACCCCTGGGAGCAAAATAAGCTGATCAACTTGATAAACTTTATGTAATGTCCGACCATTCATACATAATAATAAACAGTTTGTACTGACTAAGAGCAAACATTTTTTATTGAGTTTGATTAAACGGACATGATTTTATTGAAAAAATTTTGGCAATCTTCAATTTTAGGTCTGCTATGGACTTTGATGACTGCTACCCCCGGAATGGGGGCTGAACGGATTAGCTTTTTTTACCCTCCTTTTGGGGAATTCTCCCTGAGTCTGGACTCATTAGAAATATTTGCTCAAAAAGGGAAAATCACTGATGAATTTTCCTTTTATGCACAGCGGGTTAATCCCCAGCAACTGGCTCAATTACGAGCAGTGCTACAGCAGGAATTTAATGTTACTCCCACTCTTGTATCTCAGGTGACTTACTCACCTATAGGCGAAGACCTCATAGACCGTTTAGGGGGCTTAATCCACACGGAATCAAGGCAAAATGGCTTTTACGCCATCAGAGGTGCTTTAATACTAGCTGCTGCTTCTCCAGAAGGCTTAACAGTGGTGAATTTTCTGCGTCACTTTCCCTCCCCCACAGTACGGTTAAATTTTACAGAGGGGCTAAAGTTAGTTGATGATTTATCGCAGGTATTAGAGAAAAGGGATGAGGTTGTAACTTGGATTCAACAAGAAGCGATCGCCCATGGTGCGCCCATTAATTGGAAGCAACGGCCGGATTTAGCTGCATCTGGTCCGTTTACTTGGCGACGAACCGAATTGATACTCCGGGATAAGTCCCGCGATGTTCTTCGCATTATACCCACAGATATTTATCTACCACAAGGAACAGCGTCGCCTTTTCCTCTGATTGTGATTTCTCATGGTATTGCTTCTGACCGTTCTTCTTTTGCTTATTTGGCTGAACATTTAGCATCCCACGGTTTTGCTGTAGCGGTATTAGAACACCCGGGGAGTAATGCGGAACGTGTTCGGCGCTACTTGACGGGTTTGGCTGGGCCATTAGAAGCCGAAGAATTTATTAACCGACCTTTAGATATTAAATTTCTCCTAGATGAACTTGAGCGCAGACAAAAATCAGATCCTAACCTCCAAGGACTCAACTTTGAGCAAGTCGGAGCCATAGGACATTCTTTTGGTGGTTACACTGTGTTAAGTTTGGCAGGAGCCAAGATTAATTTTAACCAACTGCAACAAGATTGTAGTCCGAATATTTCCTCTTTTAATTTGTCGCTGTTTTTACAGTGTCAAGTTACGCAGTTAGAAGTTAAAGATTATGCAGTCCAAGATGACCGTATTAAAGCTGTATTGGCTATTAATCCCCTATCTAGTTCAATTTTTGGTGAAAGTGAAATCAGTCAAATTCGAGTTCCTGTAATGCTGGTGGCGAATAGTCAGGATATTGCTACCCCCATGGTGTCTGAGCAGGTGCGGCCTTTTACCTGGTTAACTACTCCTAATAAGTATTTGGTATTAATTGAAAATGCTACTCATTTCAGTGCGATCGCCCAAATAGATGCAGAAAATAATGTGTTACCTATACCACCGGCTTTACTCGGTCCAAATCCTGCGCCAGCTTATTCTTACCTTCGGGCTTTGAATCTGGCTTTTTGGGAAGCACACCTTGTCAATCGCCCCGAATATGCTTCTTATTTACGACCCTCTTATGCTCAATATCTCAGTCGATATCCTCTCAATCTCAGTCTGTTAAATTCTTCCTCGGCGGATGCATTGAGTCAAGCATTGCAAGAATTCACTCTTCGATTATAATATAAATGCTAAAATCCTCTCGTAAACAGTGAGGATAACTTAATGCCAGTTGCTGCTAACTCTATTAAGTTTGGTACAGACGGTTGGCGGGGGGTGATTGCTGATGAGTTCACCTTTGAACGCCTAGCATTAGTGGCACCAGTTGCCGCTCAAGTCTTATATAATACATATAATTCTACAGTTGGCAGCAAAACTATTATTGTCGGCTATGATCGCCGCTTTATGGCCGAAGACTTTGCTCGCACTGTGGCTGATACTGTCTGTGCTGTCGGCTTTGATGTTTTACTGTGCGAAACCTACGCCCCAACTCCGGCTTTTAGTTGGGCGGCTAAAGAACTTAATGCTTTGGGGGCGCTAGTTATTACAGCCAGTCATAACCCCGGTACATATTTAGGTCTAAAAGTCAAGGGTCATTTTGGGGGTTCAGTACCGCCAGAGGTGACAAAAGAAATTGAAACTTTATTATCTGCGGGTGTACCACCAGCAGCTAAACCCGGGAAACAAGATATATTTAACCCCTGGCCTAGTTACATCACAGCCTTAAAAGCTAAAGTTAATATTGCCCAGATTCAAGAGGCGATCGCCTGTGGTAAACTGACATTATTCGCCGATGTCATGCATGGTGCGGCAGCAGGGGGATTGGGAAAATTACTCAAAGATGGGGTTCAAGAAATCAACAGTAACCGCGATCCTTTATTTGCAGGAGGAGCGCCAGAACCTTTACCAAAATACCTATCTGGTTTATTCTCAGTCATCAAAAGCCACCGCCAAACAGACACATCAGGTTTAACGGTGGGATTGGTATTTGACGGGGACTGCGATCGCATCGGCGCAGTGGATGGAAAAGCTAACTTTTTGAGTTCCCAAATCTTAATACCTATATTAATCGACCACCTTACCCAAAGGCGGGGTTTTACAGGTGAAATTGTTAAAACTGTCAGTGGTTCAGATTTAATTCCCCGGGTAGCAGCACTGCATAATTTACCAGTTTTTGAAACAGCAGTGGGATATAAGTACATCGCTGATAGAATGTTAGCAGCACAGGTGTTGTTAGGTGGTGAAGAGTCGGGAGGAATCGGCTATGGTAGTCATATTCCCGAACGTGATGCACTGCTATCAGCATTGTATGTTTTAGAAGCTATTGTATCATCTGGTCTCGATTTAAGCGATTATTACCGGGATTTACAACAGAAAACAGGTTTCACCTCCGCTTATGACCGCATTGATTTACCTTTAGCTAGTATGGCAGTGCGATCGCGTCTTTTACAACAACTGGAAACCGAACCATTAAGGGAAATTGCGCTCAAACCAGTAGTTGATTGTCAAACCATAGACGGTTATAAATACCGGTTAGCTGATGACAGCTGGTTAATGATTCGGTTTAGCGGTACTGAACCGGTGTTACGTCTGTATTGTGAAGCAGCAACACTTGAGGAAGTACATCAAACCTTGGCTTGGGCAAAAAATTGGGCGACCTAAACTGTTAAATGAATATATGACGAAAATAATGGTAGTAGCTACGGGTAACCCCGGTAAGCTCCGGGAACTACAAGCTTATCTCGCTAATTCTGGTTGGGAATTAACCCTCAAACCACCAGAATTAGAAGTTGCAGAAACCGGTACAACTTTTGCAGACAATGCTTGTCTCAAGGCTTCCCAAATTGCTCAAGCTACAGGACAATGGGCGATCGCTGATGATTCTGGGTTACAAGTAGATGCTTTAAATGGCGCTCCTGGGGTTTATTCTGCACGTTATGGTCAGAGCGACTCAGGTCGCATTGCTAGGTTATTACAAGAGTTAGGTAACTCAGAAAATCGCCAAGCTCAGTTTGTCTGTGCAGTGGCGATCGCTCGTCCTGATGGTAAAATAGTTTTACAATCCACTGGGGTGTGTTGCGGCGAAATTCTCCATACACCCCTGGGTGAAGGTGGTTTTGGCTACGACCCTATATTTTACGTTCCTGAGCAGCAATTGACTTTTGCGCAAATGTCACGGGAGATCAAAGGGTCAATTAGCCATAGGGGTCTTGCTCTCCAGGCTTTAATTCCCCAGTTGGCAGATTTAGAAGCCTAAATTAAATGTTTTCCCCCTCTGGGGAAATCTGACTGAAGATTGTAGCGGTTCTAACTTGAGTAGGATAACTAGATTTTGACGATTGTTGAAAATAAAGTTAAAACTTATTCAGGTAAAGATATGAAGTCTTTGGCCAAAGTCGCCTTTATGCTACTATTTAGCAGTATGGCTGTTACTGCTTTCAATCCCATATCTCAGGTTTTAGCTCAAGAAGGGGAAACCTCCCCAGAGCAACCCGGTCTTAGTCAAGAGTCAGAGCAACCCGAGTCAAGCACATCTACCCCTGAAGCTACTGTTAATCAACAGCTAGATGTTAAAGTAGAAGCAGAAAATGAAATTGAAACAGAATCCGCACCTCCCGCACATATGATGACTACCCCAGATGGTGGGGGTGAATCTAGTTCTGAGTAATTGAATTAGTACGTTGTCTGGGTCTAGAAAAATTATCAAGCAAAAGGGGACAGCCAGATGCAGAATTTTGATTATGTCATTCTGGGGGCCGGATTAGGTGGACTTTCCGCCGCAGCTTGTTTAACTAAGCAAGGATACAGGGTAGCTGTTTTAGAAAAACATTACTTACCTGGCGGGTGTTGTCACACTTTTGATTATGGTGACTATAGTTTTTGCGCTAATGTCCATTATATATCTCAATGCGCACCTAGTCAAACTATTGGGCAATTTCTCAACTATATTCAGCGCCATGTCCCCTTTAATAGCCTTGACCCAGACTGCATAGACCGGATAATTACACCGGAGGTAGATTTTCAAATTCCTTTAGGATGGGAAAACTTGCGATCGCGTTTACTCTCCACTTTTCCCGAGGAGACAACTGCTATTAATGGCTACTGTGACACAATTGCCCAGATCCATCAGGAAATGCGTAGCCTAGGGGGGGAAATACGTTGGTATAATCAGAATTGGTCAGACTGGTTGAAGTTACCTAAATATTTCCATTTATTTAGAAAGCGCAACTGGACTCTACAAGACTTATATGACCATGTGGGTTTATCACGCAAATTACAAGCAGTGCTAGGGGGACAAAGTGGTGATTATGCACTACCACCTCATGAAATCGCCTTACTGATCCACACTTCCCTAGTTTGGGATTACTCAGAAGGCGCTTACTATCCTCAATATCATTTTAAGCAGTTTGTAGATAGTATTACAGATGCGATCACCCAAGGGGGAGGTGTAATTAAATATTCAACTCCTGTCCAGCATATTGAAGTTAATCAAAAGCAAGTACAATGGGTAACGGCTGGTGAGCAAACCTACCAAGCTAGTAAGGGCTATATTAGCGACCTTGACCCCAAATTAACAGTAGAGTTAATCCACGACACCACAGCTTTGAGCTTAAGGGAACGTCAACGCCTTACCAATTACGAATACTCAACTAGTGCATTTAATATTTACCTGGGTTTAGATAGTCGCTTTCAACCAGAAAATTATAGGATTGGTAACTGGAATATTTGGTATTATCCCACAGGAGACTTAAACGGGGAATATCAACGCCAATTTCAGGGAGACCTCAGCCAACCTTGGATTTTCCTATCTTGTCCCACGATGAAATCTAGAGATAACGCCGGAATAGCTCCACCAGGTCATCATATCTTAGAAATTGCCACCGTCTGCCCTTACGAACCATTTAAACATCTGCAAGACACCAACCACCAAGGCTATAAAGCCAAGAAACGGGAAGTTTACCAGCAGATCATGACCAGTGTTCGAGATTTAATTCCCGATGTAGACCAGTATGCGCGCATGAAGGTTTCTGGTACACCCACCACCAGTGAATTTTATCTCGGACAACCCCAAGGTAATATTTATGGTGCAAAGTTAGTACCTAAACAAGTGGGGTTAAATCGGTTAGGATATATTACAGAGTTACCTAACTTGTTTCTTGTGGGGGCTACTGCTGGCTATCCTAGTGTACCAGGGGTAATTGGTAATGGCATGGATGTTGTGGAACTGATGACAGGAGAAGCTATCAGGGGAAAGGTTCCAGTTTTGCTCTCGGCGAAAATCAGCAATATTCAGCATAGCTGGAAATGATAATATATTCTAGTTAATGCCATAATTCCCGCATTCAATGAACAAGGCACTGGATGAAACCCTGTCAATGGAAGTTGCGCAAAATATTAAAAGTAAGGCTCGTCAGCCCTTTGACAATGCTTATAGGGCGCTGTTAGTTACAGATCAGGCGAACTATGTCCAGGGGTTTTTGGCTATAGGGGGTAAACCTTACCAACCTATTGAACATGGTTGGCTAGAGTTGGCTGATACCTCTGGGGAGGATTCTCTAATTAAGATTATAGATCCCAGTCTACCACACCTAAACAAAAAAACTCAAGAACTTTGGTACTTTGCCGCCCAAAGTTTTACCAGGAAACAATTAAAAGCGATTATTGAGGAATCACAGGAAGATTATCCGGAGGATGACCCATTACCGGTTTATGGGGATGCACCCTATGAGTATTATGGTAATGTGATGTTGGGTGGTGGGGAATATTTAGCAGCTTACCAAGCTGCACAGGCTAAGTGTCAAGAACTCAGAGAATCCCTGGAATGAGTCAAACTGGTTTAAATTTATTAGCAATATCTATATTTCTCATGACCCTATCAGTCTTGTTAGGGCCATTAATTCATTTGTCCCCCGCAGTACCAGCGATCGCCACCTTTAGTATTTTGGGAATAGTCACTTTTGACAGTTTTAGTTTACAAGGGCGGGGTGGTACTATAATTTTAGACTGGATTGCTGGTTTTTCTCCCCAACACCGCGATCGCATCATCCACCACGAAGCTGGTCATTTTTTGGCTGCACATCTGCTGAATATCCCTGTGACTGGTTATACTCTCACTGCTTGGGATGCTTGGAAACAAGGACAACCAGGACAGGGGGGTGTGACCTTTGATGATGGGGAATTAGCATCCCAATTAGAACGGGGGACAATTAGCGCTCAAATCCTTGACCGTTATTGTACAGTCTGGATGGCGGGTATTGCCGCCGAAACTTTAGTTTTCAATGATGCACAAGGCGGTACTGACGATAAAAGCAAGTTAGCGGGAGTTTTAGCAGGTTTGGGTTTTTCTGCTGCAGCTAGTGAACAGAAACAACGATTTCATCTGCTACAAGCAAAGACTTTATTACAAGCAAATTGGTCTAGTTACGAAGCCTTAGTTAAATCGATGGAACAGGGCGCATCTGTCGGGGATTGTCAGCGGATCATTGCCACAGCTGAATCATCATCACCTATACTATAGATGCTCCTGGTGATAGCGCCAGCACTGCTACAGGCAGATCGCTGTGGTTGAGAAACAGTAGAATAAATACCTGTCGGTGGGCTGTTAGTCACTTATGGCGTAGATACTCTATCCTGGGGCATATTTTTTTGTGTAAAAACAAGTATTAAGACGACTTTTTCAACCCATGGCTTCCACTCCCCAGAAACTTAGCGGTAATGCAATTCGCGATTTATTCCTTGACTTCTTCGCCCAACGAGGACACAAAATCTTACCCAGCGCCTCCCTCGTTCCCGAAGACCCCACCGTACTGCTAACTATTGCGGGGATGCTACCATTTAAACCCATATTTCTGGGACAGCGCACACCGGAATTTAACCGCGCTACCACATCTCAAAAGTGTATCAGGACTAACGATATTGAAAATGTCGGTCGCACTAAACGCCATCATACGTTTTTTGAGATGTTGGGTAACTTTAGCTTTGGTGACTATTTTAAACCGCAGGCGATCGCTTGGGGGTGGGAGCTATCCACAAAAATCTTTGGTTTACCACCAGAGCGCCTAGTGGTTAGCGTCTTTAAAGAAGATGATGAAGCCTATAATATCTGGCGCGATGACATCGGCGTACCAGTAGCTAGAATTAAGCGCATGGGTGAAGAAGATAACTTTTGGGTATCTGGTCCTACGGGTCCTTGTGGTCCTTGTTCAGAAATTTATTATGATTTTCACCCAGAACGGGGAGATGAAAATATTGATTTAGAAGACGATACCCGGTTTATTGAATTTTACAACCTGGTGTTTATGCAATATAACCGGGATGCATCGGGTAATTTAACCCCACTGCAAAATAAAAACATTGACACCGGTATGGGTTTGGAAAGGATGGCGCAAATCCTGCAACAAGTCCCCAATAACTACGAAACTGATTTAATTTTTCCGATTATTGAAACAGCTGCTCAGATAGCTAAAATAGCATACCACAGCAGCGACGAGAAAACCCAAGTTTCCCTCAAAGTCATTGGTGACCATGTGCGATCTGTAGTCCACATGATTGCTGATGAAATTCGCGCTGCTAATGTTGGACGTGGTTATGTCCTACGGCGCTTAATTCGCCGGGTAGTCCGTCATGGGCGGTTAATTGGTATTAATGGGGAATTTATCACCCAAGTTGCAGAAAGCGCAATTTCTCTTTCAGAATCAGCTTACCCCAATGTGCGTCAACGGGAAGCAGCAATTAAAGCCGAACTGCAACGAGAAGAAGCCAATTTCCTTAAAACTCTAGATAGAGGTGAAAAACTACTCGCGGAAATTATTCAAGAGGTGAAAGCCCAAGGTAAAACTCAAATTAGCGGCGAAAGTGCTTTTACTTTATATGATACCTTTGGTTTCCCCTTAGAACTTACCCAAGAAATCGCCGCCGAAAATCACCTGACTGTGGATGAAGCTGGTTTTGATGCTGAAATGCAAAAACAGGTAGAACGAGCTAAAGCTGCGCACGAAACCATTGATTTAACTGTGCAAGGTTCTTTAGACAAGTTAGCTGAACATATCCACGCTACGGAATTTCTAGGTTATACTCAACCCGCTTCCACTGCTAAAGTAGAAGCCATATTAATAGATGGTATTGCCCAAGAGGAAGCAGAAGCTGGAACAGAAGTTCAAATTGTCCTCAATCAAACCCCATTTTATGCCGAATCTGGGGGGCAAATTGGCGATCGCGGTTATGTCTCCGGTGATGGTGTGTTGGTGCGGGTTGCAGATGTGAAAAAAGAATCTGACTTTTTTATCCACTTTGGCCGCATAGAACGCGGTACAATCCGAGTAGGAGATACTGTCACCGCTCAAATCGATCGCCCTTGTCGTCGTCGCGCTCAAGCTAATCATACCGCTACACATTTACTGCAAGCCGCTCTTAAGAAAATTGTTGATGATGGTATATCTCAAGCTGGTTCCCTGGTCTCCTTTGACAGGTTGCGGTTTGACTTTAACTGTCCCCGCGCTTTGACATCAGAGGAAATTCAACAAATTGAAGAACAGGTAAATACCTGGATTGCCGAAGCACATCCAGCTCACATAGAGGTGTTACCTTTAGCAGAAGCCAAGGCTAGAGGTGCTGTGGCTATGTTTGGGGAAAAATACGGCGAACAAGTGCGGGTCATTGACTTTCCCAGTGTCTCTATGGAACTGTGCGGCGGTACCCATGTCAGTAATACTGCGGAAATAGGCAGCTTTAAAATTATCTCAGAGGGGGGTGTGGCTTCTGGGGTGCGGCGCATTGAGGCGGTTTCTGGTCCGGCTATCTTGGATTATCTCAATGTTCGTGATACAGTGGTTAGGGATTTAAGCGATCGCTTTAAGGTTAAACCCGAAGAATTACCAGAGCGGATCACTACACTGCAAACTGAACTCAGAAACGCTGAGAAACAACTAGCAACCCTGAAATCACAGTTGGCGATCGCAAAATCTGACAGTCTACTGCAAACAGTAGAATCTGTAGGGGATTATCAGGTATTGGTAGCGCGGATGGAAGAGGTTGACCCAGAATCATTAAAAACTGCTGCCGAAAGGTTACTACAAAAGATTACTCATGGTGCAGTGGTATTGGGTTCTGTTCCTGAAGCTGGTAAAGTCAGTATAGTTGCAGCCTTCAGCCCCGAAGTTAATCAAAAAGGACTCCAAGCAGGTAAATTCGTCGGCGCTATAGCCAAAATTTGCGGTGGTGGTGGTGGAGGAAAACCAAATCTAGCTCAAGCAGGGGGACGGGAAACTAGTAAATTACCGGAAGCTCTAGCTAAAGCCGAAAGTGATTTAAAATCAGCCTTGAGTTAATTTCTGAGGTCACCCACTGCGGTGCGATCGCTATGGGAAATATACCTGAAATTACCAGTATACCAATAGGGAGATTAACAGTAAAAACCTTTTATTGTAGGCATTTAGCAGCCAGATCCTCCCTCATTTTCTAAAAATTATGTAACAAAAAGTGAGCTTGACTAAGTTTTTTTACTTAAGCTATTACTGTCCTGGTTCGATTCCCAGAGCTTTCAATTGTGCTTCCAATTGAGCGGTGCGTTCCTTGGCTGCGATCGCCTCCTGTTGAGCTAACTGAGCTTGTTCCCTAGCTAACTGAGCTTGTTCCCTAGCTAACTGAGCTTGTTCCCTAGCTAACTGAGCGCTTTCCGTCCCAGTGGGTAGCACATCCCCATTGTCATCACACCACCGTAACCAAATATCCTCTTTACCTTCAAACACCCCCGACCACAAAGTTAAGCCTATACCAATTTCTGCAAACCAGAAATTATCCATTTCTAAATACTGTCTAATATTCAGTTGATAAGCGCGCAGTGGTTGCTCCCCGAGCATTTGCAAAGGGTCAAATACTGCGTAGTAGGGAACCCCCATTCTGGCGTAATCTTTTAATTTAGAGCCTAATTCGTTTCCTTCCCGGTTAGAAACTATTTCTATAACCACATCTGGAGTTTTGCCAAATTGCCAAACAAAATAACTGCGGTTCTTTTTTTCTCCCCAATCCGAGGGCATGGTAACATCAATACTAAGGAACACATCAGGGACTAGGGGAGGTAAACCAATACTGTAAAACACCCCGACATTAGCAGCAGCTATAAAATTTTCTGTTTCTGCGGGTGCAACCCAACCGTTGTATAATACCTCTGTTAATAAGCGCTGTTGTTTTTCTGACAGGAAATTATCCACTGGTGTATCATCTTCAGTAACAATATGGGTGATATCTGGTTCAGGTGCAAGCTCAGTTGACAATATTTCTTTTACCATGATGTCTGCTACCTTCATCTACGGGGCTATGGATGAGAATTAACTGGCTGTTTCAGGTGGCGCAAAGGCGCAAAGAAGGGAGGTTAGGTAAGTTGATTTTGGCTCATCTTCAAATTCAGCAACTCCGGGTATTTATATACCAGTGTTATCTTTAATGATAATGTTATATTTAGTATAGCATCAATTAACTCAGGTTTTGTATTCAGTCATCTTGATATTTCTTGACCAAAATACCTGTTTTCACCAGTAACATGAAGGAACTTGATCAACAAAGAGTTGAGATTTTTTTAGATAAATGGCAAGGATCTAGTGGTAATGAAATAGCTAACAAAGACTCATTTTGTTTAGATTTATGTACAGCTTTAGGGGTCGCACCTCCACCCCCTCAAGGTAGGGTGACCGGTGACCCATATTGTCTGGAAAAAAATGTTAAAATGCCCCAGTCTACAGGAAACATCAAACAGGGGCGCATTGATTTTTATAAACAAGGACATTTTATCTTAGAAGCCAAACAGGGCAGTATAAAATCTGGGAATAGTACACCCAAACGCGGCACTAGGGCTTATGATCAGTATATGCAAAAGGCATTTATTCAAGCCACTGCTTATGCACCCCATTTACCGGTCAAGCCACCATTTTTATTAACTTGTGATATTGGTGACCATTTTGAGTTATGGATGGGATTTAGTGGTGATTATGGCGGTTATGGAGCCAGACAAATTATTAAACTAAATGATTTATTAAAACCTGATATTTTTGATTTATTTGTTGATATTTTTACCCAACCCCAAAAGCGCAACCCAGAGAAAATTAGAGCCAAAGTAACGCGAGATGTGGCGGGTGATTTAGCTCAGTTAGCCTATTGGTTAGAAAAACAGCAACATCACCCCCAAGAAGTCGCTAATTTTTTGATGCGTTGTATATTTACCATGTTTGCTGAAGATGTGCAACTACTCAAAACAGGGGTATTTACTGAAGCATTAACTCAAAGATGGCTATGTCAACCCAGCAGCTTTAAACCAGAGATTGAAACTTTATGGCGCACCATGGACGAAGGGGGAACTTTTGGTTTTGATAGTATATTAAGATTTAATGGTAGTTTGTTTACAAATGCCACAGCTTTTGATTTACCAAAGTCCCAATTAGAGGTATTATTACAAGCAGCTAAAAGAGACTGGAGCCAGGTAGAACCGGCAATTTTTGGAACTTTATTAGAAAGGGCTTTGGATACCAAAGAACGCAGTAAGTTGGGCGCACATTATACGCCCCGTTCTTATGTGGAAAGGTTAGTGCGTCCAGTGGTGATAGAACCATTACGCCAAGACTGGTTAGAAACAGAAATTGTGGTAGACCAGTTATTAAAAGTTCCAGGGGACTTAGAACCAACTGCGACCCAGAAAAAGAAAGCGGTAGAATTAATGAGAGAATTTCTGCAAAAGTTGAGAACTATTAAAATTCTTGACCCTGCTTGTGGTTCTGGTAACTTTTTGTATGTCACCTTGGATTTACTAAAAACTCTGGAAGCGGAGGTGATTCGCCGCATAGCTGATATTACCGGACAATATCAATCTAGTGTTTTAGATCAAGTTAATGTTTCTCAGTTTTTAGGCATTGAAGTAAATCCCAGAGCTGCTAGTATTGCAGAATTAGTCATCTGGATTGGTTATTTACAATGGTATTTTAAACAATTCGGCAACACTTCCCCACCGGAACCAGTGTTACAGAAATTTAATAATATTGAATATCGAGATGCGGTGTTAGGTTGGGATAGCAAAAAACCCGCCATTGACCCCACCACTCACCAAACCCGCACCCGGTGGGGTGGACGTACTATGAAGCATCCAGTCACGGGGGAAGATGTTCCAGACCCTCAAGACCAAATCCCTATTTATAGTTATAGTAATCCCCGGATGGCAATATGGCCAGAGGCTGATTATATTGTCTCCAACCCGCCGTTTATTGGTAATGCCAGAATGCGGGAATTATTGGGTGATGGTTATACTGAAACTTTGCGTCAAGTATATCAAGATGTACCGGATAGTGTTGATTTTGTCATGTATTGGTGGCACAAAGCCGCAGATTTAGTCAGAAAGGGTCAGGTAAAGCGCTTTGGTTTGATTACGACTAATACTATTAGTCAGGTGCGGTTAAGGAGTGTGATAGAATATCATTTAAAACAAAAGCACCCCATTAAGTTAATTTTTGCCATTCCTGACCACCCTTGGACTGATGACGGTGCTGCGGTGCGAATTGCTATGACCGCGGCGGAGTTGGAAGGTTCCCCAGTGTCTCAGGTGGTACAATTGGGGGAGGTAATCTTGAAGGGGGAGGGAGAAACCCCAGAAGATACGGCAGATTTAATTGATATTGCATGGCAAAATGTCGAGATGATTTTTAGTAATCTCCGCAGCGGTGCTAATCTTACTAATATCCAACCTCTCAAAGCAAATGATCAACTTTCCAGCCGCGGTATGATGCTTTTTGGTTCTGGGTTTATTATTGAACAAGTTGATTTTACTAAAATTGAGTCAGAAATATTATTTACTTACACTAATGGGAGAGATATATTGCAACGCTCTCGCCATGTCAAGATTATTGATTTCTTTGGTCTGAGTGTAACAGAAGCTGAAAAACTTTATCCTCAAGCATATCAATGGGTTTTAGAGAAAGTCAAACCAGAACGAGATGCTAATCGTGATCAAAATTTACGCAAAAACTGGTGGGTATTTGGTCGCCCTAGACCTGAAGTTAGGCTAGCATTGCAAGATATACAGCGATATATTGTCACTGTAGAAACAGCTAAACACCGGGTGTTTATATTTTTAGCTCAAGGTGTTATTCCCGATAATAGACTAATTGCGATCGCTCTTGATGATGCCTACTTTTTAGGTGTTCTTTCCAGTAAGATTCATGTTACTTGGGCTTTAGCAGCAGGTGGGACATTACGAATGGATGGAGTTTATGTTAAAACAAAATGCTTCGACCCCTTCCCTTTCCCCGAACCCACCGCAGAACAAAAACAAAAAATCCGCGACTTAGGGGAAAAACTCGACGCACACCGCAAACAAGTACAAAGCCAACATCCTGATGTGACAATTACCGGGATGTATAACCTCCTAGAAAAATTACGCGCGGGGAAACCCTTTACAGATGCTGATAGAAAATATAATGATCAAGCTTTAGTGTCCATCCTCAAATCAATTCACGACCAACTAGACGCGGCGGTTTTTGCTGCTTACGGATGGTCACCGAATATCAGTGATGAGCAAATTCTCACCCAATTAGTCGCCCTCAACGCTGAACGCGCTGGGGAAGAACAAAATAATTTAATTCGGTGGTTGCGTCCGGAATATCAAGCACCCCATGAAGTGAATACCCAAGTAGCCATTGCAGGTATCACCACAATCCCAGAAACTACAATTACACCCACACAGCAGCAACCATTCCCCAAAAAATCAAAAGAACAACTTGCAGCCATTCGGGATTTATTACGCACTCATGGCGGTGATTGGACTCTAGAACAAGTCATGAAACAGTTTAAACTTACCCGGGGACAAAAGCAAGTTATTGGCGACCATTTAGAAAGTTTAGAATGGTTCAACATTCTAGTTAGCTCCCATGACCATGGCGTGACAAGCTGGCGCTATGTAGAAACAGACTTAGCAACTTGACAAATCACCATAATATGTGATAGATACTTATTACAACTATAATGAACAATTTCTAATCCTGCCGTTGCCAACTCCTCCATCAGTTCCGGTATCTGATGTTTATGATGTCTCCAAATAGTCACCTCTTCATCTGCCAAAACTTCCACAGTTTTATCTATACCTAACTGCCTGAAGTTTATAGTATAGTGGCGATGAAATTTAATATTAGCTGTAACGCTATCTGTGGTTTTATCATACTTTCTCACAAGTTGGCAATCCTCCGCAGCTATGCCTAACTTGTCAGTCATCCATCTATATATTCCGTCTACATGATACTTCAAACCACCCCGAGCTATTCCATCCCATTGGCAATTAGCACCAATTTCGTTAGTAAACACCAGCAAATCATTTTTTTTCATGCTGTGTCGGAAGTTTTGTAAGGCTTTACTTCTGTCTTGATGATTGCCAATAGTTACACCTAAATGTAAAAATATCTTAGGTATATCCTCACTTCCTAAAATCTCCGGGGAAATGGGAGTATTTTCTATATCAACTGTGTAACTCTCACACTGAACTTGGGGAAACCATTTAGTGAAGTTGGCTTTTGAGACACTCAAAAGTTCCTGGCTAATATCCAAGGCAATATATTTATTTATCCTACCTAATTTAACCAGTCGGGAAATAAATTTTTTCACTGGGTAAGAATTACCAGCACCTACATCTATAATATTTATCCTCTGGTAATTCTCAGAGCTATCCCTTGAGGTTAGCCATTGAGAGCCATTAATATAGTCAAAATTGTCCTGTAATAAATCAATCTCTACATTTTTAGGTTGAAACCATTGATGGATAAGATATTTTTCATAAAAACTATGCCATATTTTACCACCTGGACCTTTGTAACCATACTTTAAAGGTATTTCCCGTTTGAGTTCTAATGAGTGAACTAACTCTAAAAGTTCTCCATGGGAGAAAATAGAGTTTAACTCTAGACTTGGCTCTACTAAACGAGTTGTCTCTGGGAAAGGTTGGGAATTACTATAGGTTTTTTTAGGTATCATTATGGAGTAGAATTTGAGGAGCTAAATCAAGACTATAACTATAGAGGTTACGACTGCCAAATTTAAATATCATATCATGACCGGGTAATTACTGATAATAAAATCTATCAACCATGTTTAATGTGGTGTGTTACGGTGAATTGTCAGTTTCTCCAGGTCATCCAACCCCGGTTAGTGGTAACACACCCTACTGAATATTGACTGTTGGACAGCAATCAAAATAATCCCCGATAGTGAATAAACACCACAATTGCAGACCAAGACCCCAAGGTAACTTTTATTGCTACTAATATATTAAGCAAGGGAATAGCGCCACCACTGAAAAGAGTTCCTAATTCTCCGTAGGGTAATTCAAATCCACTCAATGTTATCACTGCTAAGACAATAAAAACCAGCACCGAAATCTTCTCCCACATAGTCGCCTTCCAGCGCTTGTAAATCCCTTGCATCCATTGGGGTGAGGAGGTAATAGCTACTAAGCCGATCGCTGTTCCCCCCGCTACCCCTGCGGCGAAACCACCACCGGGGCTTAGGTGTCCTCTAATTGCTAATTCGATACCTACTAACGCACAGATAGTCGCCCCCAAACGCGCTAGGGTAATTGATGGTTGGTCTTGTAACTGCGAAATCTCTGATAAAGGTTTTTCATCAGCTAACAGATACCGCGCCCCCATGATGGCGATGGTAAATACTACTACTTCAAAGATTGTGTCATAGAGGCGATTTCTGAGAATAATCCCGGTGACTGCATTGGGTATACCACTATCTTTGACAATGGATGCAACTACAGACATATCTCCTAAATCCTTGAGGGAATTGGGGATAAGTAACAGGATACAGTAAAACGCTATGCCAGCGGCAATGTAAACCCATTTCATAGCTAGTTGTCCTCTATTTCAGTAAATTTACATAGGATATAGTTGTCAACGGTGATGAAATCTCAGCCTTGATGATTTCATAGATGCGTTGAATTCTAGTCACAGTGTGATAGGGTTGGCTTTGCTCCCCAGTCTCATCCCCTTGGTCACAGGTGGCATGAATTTCTTGATCTAGAAGAGCTTTGTGTAATTCATCGCTACTGAGATAAGTAATTACCTCAATACGCATATAGTGGTTACGAAAAATTCGGCGTAATTCCTCCATCAATGGCTGAAAATGGTCTTCCCCGTCTGCGATTACCCCCAGACGCAAAACCAAAGATGAACGCACGGCGATCGCATATAGAGTAACAGCTAGGAAAGTCCCCATTAAAGCTTGGGTCAGAGCCACATCTGCTGCGCCCAGAACAGCAAACACCAAAGCCGCCACAGCGCCCAATATTCCCTGAACAACCAAAGCATTGTATGGGTTGACCTGAAGTACCACCATCAAGGCGGATAAGGGTAACAGGGCGGTAATTATATAGATATAATTATCATTCATAGTCAAGCTCGCTAGTAGAACAGTATGCCAACACATAGCCCAAGACTGTATTCCAAATTGCCAAGGAGATAAGACCCAACAGCAGCAAAGGCCATTCACTGGGTATTTTCAGCAGCAGTCCGAAAATAATACTCATAGAGCCGAGGGTATCTGCAACCGAAAGACTATGGAGTTTAAATAATACCGAGCGATGACCCAGGAGGGGGAAGGTTCCCCAAAACCAAAAGGCGATGCCTAAACCTATGCAAATATAACTAATTATGTCTATCATAAATTACCCATGCGTTTCAGTAGATGTGCCAATAACATTAATCCCGCATTACCCACACTCAGGATAATAATCCCCACCACACCAATCATCCAATCATCACGTAAGACGGATACCATCAGGATCATAATTGATGTTTTGGTGGCAATACTGGAAAAAGCTAACATTTTTTGCCAAATATCGTCATCTTGCCAAGCCTCATACATGGGTATGAGCAAAGCCAAAATCATGGCAATCATTACCGGATTCATCCCTGTGGCCTCCGTCTTCGGACTAGGTGTACCTCATACCACCCCTGTTCATGATATTTCAACACAATAGTTTTAGGTGTAAAAGTAATCAAGAAGATATCCAGGAAAATCAGCCCCGGGGTGCGTTGGGGTTTAACCCTTTCGATAATTACATCTTCGTGATTATGGGGACGGAAAATCATTTCCACCGCCTCAAAATACGCCTGGGGAATAGCCACAATCACCTCACCCAGAACACGCAACCAATCCCTTAATGCTTCTGGTACTCTCTGACGACCAGGTAATAACAGTGCAACGATAACACCAATAATGATATTTGCCACACTTAAATCCGAGGTGAGCAAAAACCAAATAGTCAGTCGTAAAATTAGATTTAAATGCCCAATCATGGTAGTCTCATCCCCAACAATAGGAGCAACATCAGAGTCATGACACCAATCAGATGTTCAAATTGCTCAAGTACACGTGGCAAACTTACTACTAACCGTTGAAAAACCCAAATATAACCTACCCAAGCAATGGCGATGATTCCCAGAGCTTTGATGATATTCTGTACTGTGTATGCATCGTTATATACCCCAATCCCCCCAATAATTCCTCCTGTTAAGATGATGATCGGTAGCCATAAACCAGGGGGAATCTCCACTTCTTTCTTGTGGGGTAGAAAGATGAATTTGGCATAAACTATAGCTGTTCCCACAGCCCCAATATTCATTAATATCTCTTGCCAAGGTAGGACATTTTTCAATGTCAACATCTTAGCCCCAAAACCTACCAACAAGGGAAAGCCAGAAATTGACAAGCTACCAATAACTAAGGGAATCCAGATCCTAGTATTCATGGGCTGCGATCGCAGTTCCTGGAAATTGCGGCTGGGTAAGTTCCCTGCAATCAGGAACAACAAAGACTTGACCAGCCCATGGCCTAAGGCATAAACACCCCCCACCGCCGGCGCTGCTAGAATCCATCCCAGTTGAGAAGCAGTACTAAATGCCAGGGTGCGCTTGGTGTCCTTTTCAAATATGGCATAAGTTACCCCCAGTAGGGCTGTCCCCACTCCAAACATCCTCACAATGGGTTCAACCTCACTCACCATTAATGCACATCGCACTAAGGCAAAAACACTAGTTTTAACCACCACTCCTGATAACATAGCTGATACCGGTGTTTCTGATTCTGAGTGGGTCAAGGGTAACCACAGTCCTGATACAAAGATGCCTCCTTTTGTCAAAAGTCCGAGAAAAATCAGGGCGATCGCTGTGTTAGGTGCTTCACTCAACCCAGTAAAACTAAAGGAACGACTAGCTTGATAAACCAAAGCCGCCCCCACTAGATAAAATAGCATTGCGGTGTTACTGACAAATAAATAGCGCAAGGCCACCCAAATAGAGCGTTGACTACGGGGATAGGAAATCAGAAGAAAGGCTGCAATACCCACCACCTCTAGGGCTACATATAAACTGATGAAATCCGCACAGCTAAACGCCGCATTAACGCTACCATGCAAGATGATAACCTGAGTATAAAAAAACGCTGTCTTCTGTTTCCCCCAACAGTAGAGGATCACTGCTGTCGTTACCAGAGCATTAGTTAATATCAAGTAGGCACTTAACTGATCAACCAGTAATGTCACCCCGAAATTATCCAGTAATTCCAGTGTTAACGGCGAATCCTGTACAAAAACCTGCAAGGCATATACAGCGGAAATTACGGTGACACCTAAGGACAGATATCGATCAAGTTGGGGGAGAAGATAAATAACGAACCCCAAAAAAAATGGTAGTGCAATCCAAGTGATGGTGATGGTATTCATGGGGTATTGTTCTTCTCGATTTCGTTACTTTCCAAAGTGGGATTATCCCGCGCCAGCTTCATCACACCCACCAGCATTAAGGACTGAATGGAAAATCCGATCACAATTGCTGTTAAAATCACCGCCTGGGGAACCGGGTCGGCGTAGGTGGGATTTTCCCCCGGGGAAACAATGGGTGTGAATAAGCCAGCCTGTGATGCAATTAGCACATAGTAGGCGATTACCCCAGTACTCATAACATCCATAGAGATGATCTTCATCACCAGGTTCTTTTTCAAAATTATGCCGAAAAATCCGCACAATATGGTAAATAAGATAGATGCTTGTAACACGGGAACTGTCTGTTTAGTAGTGGTAATAAGTAGCTAGCCTATGAAACATTGGCTTCCTCTAAAGATTTTTTTTCTGTGGGTGGTTGTTTAAATGCAAACCGCAATAAAGGTGGTGCCAAGAAGGTTGTTAAAATCACCATGATAATAATCGCCGCTTGTAGTGGTTTATCCAGAGTACCACTAGCAGCACCAATCCCCGCAAATACTAACCCGACTTCACCACGGGGAATCATCCCTACACCAACCGCTAATCGGTTAATTTTAGCTTGGCCAAAAACTGCCCAACCAGTGACAACTTTGCCAATGATTGCGACTAAAATTAAGAAGGTAGCAATGATTAAACCCTCACGATTTCCCGGAACTAAAGGATTAAGAACACCTAAATCAACTTTGGCACCAACTGCAACAAAGAAAACTGGGACTAAAATATCAGCAATGGGTTTGACCTGCTCATCTAGCTCTTTGCGTTTATCAGTTTCATCCAAAACTAAGCCAGCTGCAAATGCCCCTAAGATCGCCTCTAAATGAATAGCATTAGCCAAAAAAGCCATCAAGAACGCAAATATCAATGCTGGTATAATTAAGTTGCCTCTGGTTTGCAATTTATTAGCAATGGCGACAAAACTTTGATTGAAATATTTACCCAGCAAAATTGAGCCGACGAGAAAAACTGTAGCGCTGACAATTAAATAGATGACATTTAAAATATCAACTTCCCCGGTTTTGGCTAAACTCGCTACTACTGCCAAGACAATAATGCCTAAGATGTCATCAATGACAGCCGCACCGACAATGATTTGCCCCTCACGGGATTTTAACTGCCCCAGTTCCGACAAAACTTTTGAGGTAATACCAATACTAGTAGCTGTCAGTGCCGCACCTGCAAAAATTGCCGGAATCAAGGGAGCATGAAATAAGAACAGCAGTCCCGCTGTCCCAGCCGCAAAGGGAACAGCTACCCCCACACAGGCTACAACTGTTGCTTGATAACCGACTTTCGTCAGTTCTTTTAAGTCTGATTCCAAACCAATTTCAAATAACAGAATGATCACACCCAGTTCCGCCAGGACGGAAATGATTTCACTTTGGCTGTGAAAAATTTCTGCGACTGCTTCGGGGCTGATGTTGTTAATCAATTGCAGGACACTTATAATGGCGGAATCGGCAGCAGCTGCTCCACTCTCAGTAAATACCACTAAATGTAGAGCCGAAGCACCTACCAACACACCGCCCAGTAATTCACCTAAAACAGGAGGCAAATCTATGACTCTAGACAACTCACCGCCAATTTTACTGGCAAGATAAATAACTACTAAACTGAGTAATACACCAGCCAAGACAATGGGGGCATTTTCAGCTTCGTTCGTGGTCGCGAGAAAAGGACTTTGCCACACTGAGTTAACTATCAATTCCGAAAAAGTCATTTGATTTATCTGTTGTGTTGATTAGTTATGCTGTTAAATTATATGTGAAATTGAGTAATTCAGACCTCTATTGAGATTTTTGAGCTTTACTGCCACTGACTGCATAGGTATCAACTAAAGCCAAAGCTGTGCTAAGTGCTTCCGCACGATTCATAAATCAATGCTCCCTCGATAGGAAATTTAACACACCCAGCTTTTCTAAACGGCGTTTCACTTTCCCAGAGGCACCAACAATTAAGATTTTACGACCTTGCTCATAATAAATCACCTGAAAAACTTATATAACTTGCCAGTTTTATTTATTGCTAACTTGATGAGCAATAGAGATATTCTACAGGTTTATCAGTCAATATTTTTGATTGACAAGCCTGAATTTTAAATAAAAATTAAATTAATTTCATAGATAAAAATCTATATCTTTTAGGAAAATAATAAATGATATAAGGGAAAACTATATAATGCAAAATAGGCATCCCCGACAATTTAGAGATGCGGGTTCTAGTTTTTTACCTGTTACTTCACAAAAGACTATTTTTTGTAGAGTTATGGTCAGCTGTCGCAAGTATAAAGCCTTTTTCAGGCTAATGAAGTACACATCAATTGCCTATTCCCTGTTCCCTGAAACTAAACAACTTTGTACCTCACGAGCATAGGAAATGCTATATATAGCTTTGGGTAGATTGTGAAAAAAGGTATTTATTCCATTAGAAAGTAGTTATTACATCTGGGACTTTCTAAAGTGAACCCAGGAGGAGTAAAGTAACCCCTTGAACTACCTGAGTTATTCAGCAATCACCACGGAAGACTAAACATTAATTACAGCAGTTTTCATGTATTTGAACCGCCATCTTGGTATTCTGCTTCTTCATTCGCCCCTTTGCGTATTTGCGTGAGATTTAGAAATGTGGTTCATTTAATTGCTGTAAAACTGGAAAAACATTTTATTTTCGGTATAAAGCATCATGCTGATTTCCTGGGGGAAAGTCGCGACTAGAGTCAAGAATTGGCCGAATTTTAGCAATTACCCGTATTTTCATTTAGGAAAACTACTATGACCACACACGAGGAACTGCACCAATGGCATGAATTAGCACAACAATTGCGGGTTGATAGTATTCGCAGTACCACCATTGCTGGTTCAGGTCATCCCACCTCGTCCATGTCGCCGGCGGATCTGATGGCGATTTTACTCTCGAAGTATCTCCGCTATGACTTCGATCACCCGGGAAATCCCAATAATGACCGCTTGATTTTCTCCAAAGGTCATGCAGCACCATTACTATATAGTATGTATAAGGCTGCGGGAGTCATTAGCGATGAAGAACTGCGATCGCTGCGGCATTTTGGCAGTCGTTTAGAAGGACATCCCACACCTGCTTTACCTTGGGTGGATGTAGCGACAGGTTCTCTAGGACAAGGATTAGCCATTGGTGTTGGCATAGCTTTAGCAGGTAAATATTTAGATCAACTACCGTATCATACATGGGTGCTACTGGGTGATAGTGAAAGCGCCGAAGGGTCAGTTTGGGAGGCCTTTGATCATGGGTCACACTATACCTTAGACAATCTCATTGCCATTATTGATGTCAATCGCCTCGGTCAAAGGGGTCAAACCGAATTAGGATGGAATACACAAGCTTATGCCAACCGTGCTAGAGCCTTTGGCTGGCAAGCCATTGAAATTGACGGTCATAATTTAACCGAGATAGATCAAGCATATAGCGCGGCTGTAACTGTGAATGATCGCCCCACCGTAATTATTGCCCGTACCGTTAAAGGTAAAGGAGTAGCATCCCTAGAAGACTTAGGTGGGTGGCATGGCAAAGCCCTAAAACCTGATGCTCAAACCCAGGCCATTGCCGAGTTAGGTGGCGAACGGCAGATAATCATTGAGGTAGATAAACCGGAAGAACAAAGACAACCAGCCAGCATTGGTAAGGCTAAAGCACTACAACTACCCACATATAACAAAGGTGCAAAAGTTGCTACAAGACGAGCCTATGGTGATGCGTTATTAGCATTAGGAGCCGCCCAACCTAATGTCATTGCCCTTGATGCAGAGGTGAATAATTCCACTTATGCCGAAGACTTCGCCGAAGCCTATCCTGAGCGGTACTTTGAGATGTACATTGCTGAACAGCAAATGGTAGCAGCTGCTGTGGGCTTGCAGGTGAGAAAATACAAACCCTTCGCTTCTACCTTCGCCGCCTTCTTAACTCGTGCCTACGACTTTGTGAGGATGGCCGCTGTTTCTCGCGCCAACATTAAATTAGTCGGTTCCCATGCAGGGGTATCCATTGGTCAAGATGGGGCTTCACAGATGGCCTTGGAAGATTTAGCAGCATTCCGAGCCGTGTGGAGTAGTACCGTACTGTATCCCAGCGATGCCAATCAAACAGCCAAATTAGTGGCGCAAATGAGCGATCGCCATGGTATTGTTTACCTGCGCACCACCAGAGAAAGTACACCAGTCATCTATGATACTAACCAACAATTCCCCATTGGTGGTAGCAAAACCATTCACAGTTCCCCGGGCGACCAAGCAACAGTCATTGGTGCGGGTATCACAGTACATGAAGCCATTAAAGCCTATAACAGACTAAAAAAAGAAGGCATCACAATTCGCGTTATCGATGCTTATTCAGTCAAACCCATAGATGTGCAGACACTACATCAAGCAGCACGGGATACCAGAGGTAATTTAGTCGTTGTCGAAGATCACTGGATAGAAGGCGGATTAGGTGCTGCAGTCCTGGATGCCTTTGCTGGTACTAGTAATACTCCCTTTTATCATGGCCCACAACTGCGATTAATTAAATTAGCCGTGCGGGATATGCCAGGTTCAGGTACACCAGAAGAACTACTTCATGCTGCCGAAATAGATGCCGATGCCATTGTAGAAGCGGTGAAATCCCAAGTGAGACAGCCAGTAGGGGTATAGAAACTAAAATATAACTCTTTCCTCCGATAGGAGTTAACGGTAAAACCCACAGTTATCTTAGAAACTACTGTAACCAGGAGTTAAGAAAATGCCCGACAAGTATCATACAGGAACCAAAGACGAACACTTTAATCTTATCAGCGTATTATATCACGCTCTCAAGTGTTCCGCCTGCTGTGAAACATATATCAAAGATGCCGAACAAGCAGGCGATCGCGAACTCGTCCAATTCTTCCAAAATATCAAACAGGAAAACCAGAAAACAGCAGACAGAGCCAAGCAAATGCTTGCACAACGCACAGAGCAACTAGTAGCACATTAGACAACCCAGAACAAGGAATAGACAATCTCTATTGTCTATTCCCCAGCTCCTTCAAAAAACCCATATCAACCAACACCAACCACCGAAATCAAATCCCGACGACACCTTTCCCAAGCCAGAGTAGTAGAAATAATTTCATCCAGGTCATTATATTTTGGTTGCCAACCCAGTAACCTACCAATTTTATCAGCACTAGCAATCACACAAGCCGGGTCACCGAGGCGACGTTCTGCCTCCACAACAGGAAAATCCACCCCAGAAATCTCCTTCACCCGTTCAATAACCTCACGGACACTGTATCCTTGTCCATAACCACAATTGAGAACCTGGCTATCGTGACCTTGCTCCAGATAAGTCAAAGCATTTAAATGTGCAGCTGCTAAGTCTTCCACATGAATATAATCTCTAATTGCCGTTCCATCTGGTGTAGAAAAATCCGTACCAAAAATTTGCACCCCTGATCTCCGTTGCAATGCAGCATCACAGGTAACGCGAATCAAATGAGATGCATCTTTTAACATCTGCCCCAATCGTCCACCAGGTTCTGATCCTGCCACATTAAAGTATCGTAAAATTACGTAACGTAAATCAGAAGCCTTGGCATAGTCACGAATCAGCCACTCACAAGCAAGTTTAGAGCGTCCATAGGGATTAATCGGTTCAGTGGGGGTAGATTCAGTTACGGGAATTGTTGTTGGTTGTCCATAGACAGCGGCTGTACTAGAAAAGATAATTTGCTTTACACCCATGTTGTGGCAACAACGAAGTAAATTCAGGGTATTACGAGTATTGTTAGCGTAATAGTCCAGGGGATAACACACAGATTCGGGTACACTCAGACTGGCAGCAAAGTGTAAAACCGCAGTAAATTGGTGCTGAGAAAATACCCGCCAGAGGTGTTCTGAATCTTTTAAATCACCAATAATTAACTCCCCATGTAATACTGCTTGAGGTGAACCCGTAGAACAATTGTCATAGACGACAACATCATAACCTGCTTCTCCCAACTGACGAACTACATGAGAGCCAATGTATCCTGCTCCCCCAGTGACTAAGACTTTTTGATTCATCTGCCTTTACCTAGTAGTACTACCCGAATGGTTTTGAAAAAGATTGCTAAATCTAAAGCCAGAGAATAATTCTTAATGTAGTAGAGGTCATAAGCTAGTTTTTCCCTAGCATCCTCCACTGATGCGCCGTAGGGGTACATCACCTGGGCCCAGCCTGTAATTCCCGGTTTGACAACGTAACGTAAGTCATAGTAAGGAATTTCTTCTCGCAGCTTGACATCGAATTCTGGTCGTTCTGGACGCGGGCCAATCAGGCTCATTTCTCCGCGTAGAACGTTTAAAATTTGTGGTAGTTCATCGATTCTGATCAGGCGTAACCAGCGTCCTACTCTAGTAATTCGCGGATCTTGCTCGTTAGCCCACTGCGCTCCCCGTTTTTCCGCATCCTCATACATAGAGCGGAATTTGTACACTCTAAAGGGCTTTCCATCCAGACCAGCTCGCATCTGTGTGTAGAACACTGGCCCTGGACTATCTAACTTAATCGCTACTATTACTAGCAACATCAGTGGAGATAACAACCCCAGTAATGACCATGCCAGAATAATGTCTAATAGCCGCTTGAGTTTTTGGCTAATACTGTCAGCTACTAAATTAAAACCATTACCAAAAGCCAGCCAGTTGTCCTGAAGCACAGATGAGGGAAGTTTATACCACAAAGTTTCACAAATATCGGGAATACCGTAGATGGAGACACCAGACAAACGTAACTGGATTAACTGCTGTGTATGTACATCAGATAATTCTGTTGCGACTATTACCCCTGACCAAGATTGTTGACTCCATTGGGGTAGGTCATTGAGGCTCCCGGTAGACACTCGATTACTTTTCCCTAACTCATTAATGTTCTGCTCGGCGGTTGTTAGTACAACCAAGCGACCTAAGGAATTGTGTTCTAAAAAAGTTTCAGCAAATAAAATGGCTTTTTTAGTTGCACCTAAAATTAGCCAACGGCTTTGTTGAGCTTGCGATCGCGCCCAGTTTGAAGACCATATTCTTAATCCCATAGCCCAGAGGGTAAATATGCCTAAACTAGGGAGCAAAATCCCTCGTTGTAAAACTAGATATTGTCCCCAAACACCAGTACAGTAAATCAGAGAGGCCACCATACAGCCCACAACCGCATTACTGACCAAAACCCGGTAGGGAGAACGTAAACCTGATATTTGGGTCTCTGAATGGTAAGTATTTGCTAAATACAACCCGGCGAGAATTAGGCAGAAAAATAAATAAATTATAGGTTCAAATTTACCGCCTTGCCACCAGATGCAAAGGGATAAACTTAAGGATAAACCCACAATATCCCCTAATAACAGTAGGACACAGAGGAGATTATCTATGTGATATAAATTCTTAGTTTTTCTGCCAATAGGAAAAGTCGTAGTCATATGTGTAAATCAGTAATAATTCGAGACTCACCTGGCAAAATATCTCAGAAAAACACATCATGACTCCTCGAAAACCAAGACATGATTTTCAGGAATACACAACTGAATTTCATCAGATTAATTAGAAACAAGTCTCGGGTTTTCTCTCCGCTATTTTTGTATTGATGGTTATTGAGTGTCATGGAGAACTTAATATATTTGGATTCCTCACTTCTACGTCAAAATCACTTAAGTTGAAAAATTCAGTAAAACCACCTTACTTTGTTATGGACTAAGGATAAAAAATCAGTATTATTGCGGTTAGGGTAAATTCAGTAAAATCACTTTAATTATTTGTAATAAATAATATAAATTAAGTAATGTCTGCTATAGGGTGAAAGGGGTAAAATTACGTTTGTTATCAACAGTAAAAATCTTAGATAATTCATAATGTTGATCAATTATCAGAGGATATAAGGTGAATTGAACTATAGTCATCTTCTACTGCATCTTTGAAGATCCCTACAAATAAGGCAATAAATTTCTAAAATTTCTATTAGTGTCAATATATAGAGTATTAACTGATGTATGCCTTACTATCAAGAAGAACAAGACCAGATCAATTTACAACAGTATTGGCTAACTGTAAAAAGACGTTGGTTACTGATAGCAACCATTATCGGGTCTGTTTTTGGACTGACCGCCTTCGTGACCTTTAGTCAAAAGCCGATTTATGAAGCCGAAGGTCAGTTGCTTTTTGATAACCAAAATAGTATTTCTTCTCTAACGGGTGTGACTGAACAGCTCGGAGAACTAAGTGGTGTGGGAACTGGCTCCAACCCTTTGGATACCCAAGCTGAAATTATTCGCTCCCACCCCCTAATTCAAAAAACTATTTCTGAGTTACAGTTAAAAAATCAAGATGGACAACCTTTAGGAATCAATACTTTCAGGAGTAAATTAAAAGTGGAAACTGTTCGAGGGACTGATGTTTTGCAGCTTTCCTACCGTAGTGTTGACCCTGAAGAAGCCAAAGCGATTGTGAATCAATTGATGTCTGCTTATCTGGAGAATAATGTACTGACCAACCGTTCTCAAGCTACCGCGGCACGGGAATTTTTAAGTAAAGAGTTACCCGTGGTTGAAGCACAGGTTGCAACAGCAGAATTGGCACTACGTCAGTTTAAAGAAAAATATGAGGTTGTACTTTTAGAAGAAGAAGCTAAAAAAGGAGTTGAAAGACTCTATGAAATATCTAACCAAATCACTCTGCTGCGGGCGCAGTTGGTAGATGCTAACAGCCGTTCTGATGCTTTGCAAAATCAATTGGGATTGAATACACAGCAAGCTACAGCAATTAACACCTTGAGTCAGTCAACAGCAGTACAACAAGTGTTATCAGAATACCAAAAGGTTCAAGATCAGTTAGCTGTGGAAAGGTCTAGGTTAACAGATGAACATCCCACAGTCGTCAACTTATGGGAGAAAGAACAAGCTCTCAAAGCACAGTTAGAAGGAAGAGTCAGTCAAACCCTAGGTAGTTCACAGCCAATTCGAGAGCAAGATTTACAAATGGGACAACTCAAACAAGCCTTAACTGCTAATTTGGTGCAAGTAGAAGTAGAACGTTTGGGGTTGGAGAATCAAGTTAATGTATTGACCCAGGCTTTTGCAGCTGATGAAGCCCGTCTGAGAACCTTACCGAAGCTCGAACAACGACAACTACAGCTACAACGACAGCTACAAGTGGCAAGAGTTGTCTATGAACAAATGCTGACAAGATTCCAAGAAGTGCAAGTGGTGGAAAACCAGAATGTAGGTAATGCCAGAATTATTTCTGAGGCTTTATTGCCGGATAAATCCGTTTCTCCCCGTATTCAATTGAACCTAGCACTAGGGGGATTTTTAGGATTTTTCTTGGCTTTTGGAGCCGCTTTATTACTAGATGCTGTGGACAAGTCTGTAAAAACAGCCGAAGAAGCCCAGCAGTTATTCGGTTATCCTTTGTTGGGTACGGTTCCTAGGCTATCTCGTGATCAGAATACAGCAGAATTACCTGTACTCAATAACCCTTACTCATCGGTGAATGCAGCCTTTGAAATGCTGCAAATCAACCTTGGTTTTAGCCTTTCCGACCAGGAACTCAAGCTAATTGTGGTCAGCAGTTGTCTACCAGGTGAGGGTAAGTCTTTTGTGACGGCTAATTTGGCAGTGGCTACTGCCCAGATGGGAAGGCGAGTACTATTAATTGATGCAGATATGCGCCGTCCCCGCCAACATGAACTGTGGAAACAACCTAACTTGATGGGGTTAAGTAATATTTTAGTAGGGCAGGCAGCCCTGGCACAAACCACTCACGAAGTCATGGTAAATCTAAACTTAGTTACTGCGGGAACCATACCCCCTAATGCAGCCGCCCTATTAGACTCACAGCGGATGCAGCAGTTACTGCAACAGGCTTCCCAAGATTATGATTGCGTGATTATTGACACGCCACCTTTGAGATTTATTGCTGATGCGTCAATTGTCGGGAAAATGGCAGATGGAGTACTATTAGTTGCCCGTCCTGGTGTGGTTAATTCTGATGCTATTATCACTACAAAGACACTGTTAGAAAATTCGCGGTTGTCCGTGTTGGGCATGGTGGTAAATGCCGTATCTAATAACAGTACTTACTCTTACAATCATTATTATAACTATGATTCTAAAAACGGTTATAGGAAAAACCATACTATTGAGGCTCAGTTCAAGGAAATCACCGGCAAATGGTTCAATAAATCGTAATTATTATTATGTCATGCTCCTGGAAAACCTTACATAGTAATAGCATCAGTGGAAATACGTTTTTTAAAATTCGATGAAATTACCTATTGTTTTTTTGTGGAGAAGGCATAAGATATGAAAATTGCTGAACTTAAGCCCTTTTATAGGATGCAAGCATTGAATTATTAACAATCTGTACAATAGTATAGGAGGTCAAATTGCCCAGAAGGTGCGATCGCAATCGGAACCGTTCAAAACGTAGAGCTATTTACTGTCCTATTCATGGCTGTTATCTTGATAGCGTTAGTCAAAAATATAGAATTTATGCAGATAAATTAGGTCATTTATACCAACGCTTTTCAATTCAGCGTAATGCGTTTTTATTAATAGGCAAATATACAACAGTTCCCATCAAATCAGAGTGGTTAGAGGCTTTTTGGTGTCAAGAGTGTCAGCAAAGAAACTGGTATTATATCCGTCACTTTGATGATGGGAGATACGAGATTTCTTTAGCTCCCAGGGAACTATGGCAACAAGTAACAGGGCTGATTGATTCTCAGGTTAATCCTTCTGTGGGGGACTTTACGCGGATGAACGCCAGACTTTAGCAGTTCCTGATGAGAAAAAGTAATACTCTTGTAGAGTAAATTTAATTTTCGGGTTAATTTTCGGGTTAATTTTCGGGAGACTGAAGCCAAATGCTAGACAAATATACAAAAAGTCTGTTCTCATGGCAGGAAAAAGCCTCTGGAAAATTAGCAATTCTTCAAAATGTAGCGTGGCTATTTTTTGATCGCATTCTGCGCATGGGTGTGGGGTTATTTGTGGGTGTTTGGGTGGCGCGTTATTTAGGAGTAGAAAAGTTTGGCATCTTTAACTATGCTACTGCTATTGTTGCCTTATTCAATCCCTTAACAAAGCTGGGTTTAGATGGGTTAATAATCCGTTCTATTGTGCGTGAGCCAGGAATTAAAGACCAAATTTTAGGGACAACTTTTTGGCTCAAGTTAGCTGGTGCAATAGCATCTATATTCTTAGCAGTTAGCTCTATTTTTGTATTGCATCACGATGACCAGTTAACTGTAGGGATAGTGGCAATTTTGGCAACGGCGGGAATTTTTCAAGCCTTTGATGCCATTGACTATTGGTTTCAGTCTCAAATACAGTCTAAATATACTGTAGTTGCCAGGAATACGGCATTTATTATTACAGCACTAGTGAAAGTTGCTTTGATTAAAATGCAAGCGCCGTTAGTTGCTTTTGCTTGGGCTACATTAGCAGAAGTTGCACTGGGTACCGTAGGTTTAATAATTGCTTATAGGTTTAAGGGTTATTCAATATTCTGGCGTTGGAGTCTGACACTTGCTAAGACTTTATTGAAAGAAAGTTGGCCTTTGATGTTATCTGGTTTAACCATCATGATTTATATGAAAATTGACCAGATTATGTTGGGGGAAATGGTTGATACTACCGCTGTGGGTTTGTATTCAGCAGCCACCCGTATTTCTGAGGTTTGGTATTTTATTCCGATGGCGATCGCTTCTTCGGTTGCTCCAAGAATTTATGCCGCTAAAGATATAAGCGAAGAAGTTTATTATCAAAAAATTCAACAATTACTTCGTTTACTAGTGCTGATTTCTATTTTTGTTGCTCTACCAATGACATTTCTGTCAAACAGAGTAATTACAATGCTTTTTGGTAGTAGCTATTTAGCAGCAGGTTCAATATTAGCAATTCATATCTGGGCTGCTGTATTTGTATCTATGGGAATTGCTACAGGAATTTGGTTTGTAGCCGAGGGTTTTACCCATTTGGCTTTCCAGAGAAACTTGATTGGGGCAGTTACCAATATATTTTTAAATCTCTTTTTAATTCCAGCTTATGCTGGAGTAGGTGCGGCGATCGCCACTGTAATTTCTTATGCAATTGCTAGTTTTTTATCTCATAGCATTAATTTCAAAACGAGAAAAATATTTAAATTACAAATTCAAGCATTCTACTTTTTTCATAAATAGATAAATCATATTTACATTAGGAGATATTATGTCAATTAAAATTGGAATCATCACCTATCATCATACAATTAACTATGGAGCAATCTTACAGACATATGCCATGTTTAAATTTTTAGAAAACAAGGGATATGAAGTAGAAGTAATTGATTATCGACCAGAATCAGTTAGCCGGGAAGAAAAAAGATATTTATACTTATCTAAATATTTTCTTTTAAATCCCCTAGGGGGAATAAAAAGAAAATGGAATATGAATAAGTTCATAGATAAATATATTAAATTGAGCCGGCGAAAATTTTATAATCTTGATAGCTTGACTCAATATAATCATTCATATGATTATATGATTTGTGGTAGTGATGAGATTTGGAATATCAATTTAAGAGGGTTAGACAAAGCTTATTTCCTGGACTTTGTAAGTAATCAACAAACTCTTAAATTCAGTTATGCTGCCAGTTTTGGATCTACAAAATTTCTGGGCATTACTCAGCCAGAAATATCTCAAATATTTAAACAATTTCATGCTATTTCAGTGAGAGATAGTAATAGCGTCAGATTAGTTAATCAATGTGGTTTTCATGCACAAAAAGTTATGGATCCAACCTTTCTAATCAATTATGAAGATGTTATAATTTACCCTAAGATCAAGAATAAATATTTACTTGTCTATGGTTCCTTAACGATAAGTGAAGCTGAATATGTCAAAATTTTAGCGGATAAGGAAGGTTTAGAAATCATTTCTATAGGTTCACATAACTTCACAAAGTTTGGGAAATTAGATTTATTTGATATCAGTCCAGAAAAATGGTTAGGGTTTTTCAGTCAAGCTAGTTTTGTCGTTACTAAGTTTTATCATGGTGTAATATTTTCTTTGATTTTTAACAAACCATTTCTTGTTTTTGAGCAGCACAGTAAGTCAGTTAAAATAAATGATTTGTTAAGTATGTTAAATTTAAACCAGAGGATGTTAAGTTTAACCGAAACAGACCAGAACAAGATAAAAATAAGTGATGACCATAACTTATCGTCATACATTATGACTGATTCGGAAAAGAAAGAATTAAAGAAGCAGATTGAATACTCTCAGGATTATTTACTTTATAAAGCATTAAAATAGCTCATTTTTTCAATAGTCTTATGATTAAGAATCCTCTCCTGCAAAAACTAATTACCCAATATCAAATGCTTAAATTCAGAGTAAATCTAATCTTTGATTATTATTATGATCTGCAAAGGTTCTTTCAATTTTCTGCAACAAATAATCCCTATACAACAAAGACTATGCTGCAAGGGAGAATTATTGCTCACTATCATGTAATAGAAAAAGGGCTATCTTTAAAGACTCCCCGTCCTGGTTTTGGAGCTAATATAGTAAATAATTTACTATTACTACTTAAACACTATGAAGAAAATTATGGGTTAGATGAAGTAACCGAGGTAGCTATTAATGTTTTATATTCTTATTACAAATTTAATCTGAGTCATAATTATGATAATGAACAACTTTACCAGAAAATAATTCAAATTAAAGATGAGAAATCGCTTAATAATGAATATTTATCAGAGGGAGGTACAATTGAAATTAAAAAAGCACATATTCATAAAAGTGCTTTGATAAATTTTCAAGATTTTGTCAACAGTAGACACAGTATTAGAAATTTTGCTAATGGTGATGTAGATATAAAGTTGATCAAAGAGGCGGTTTCAATTGCTATAAAAACTCCATCTGTTTGTAATCGACAAACTTGGAAAGTTCATGTTTACAGTCATGAAGAAATTAAAAATAAAATTTTGAGCCATCAGAATGGTAACCGAGGCTTTGGACAGTATGCTGATAAAGTATTAATAATTACTTCAGATCTCAATTATTTTACAGGTTCTTCAGAGAGAAATCAGTGCTTTGTAGATGGTGGTTTATTCGCAATGTCTCTAATTTATGCTTTGCATTCATTGGGACTGGGAAGTTGTTGTTTAAATTGGTGCGTGAGTCACCAAACAGATAAACTTCTGAGAAAAGATGCAGGTATTAAAGAATCTGAAACTGTAATAATGATGCTTGCAGTTGGTAATTTACCTGATGAATTATCTGTTGCTAACTCTGCTAGAAAAGCAGTGGAGGAAGTTTTAGTTTTAAATCATTAAAAATGAAGGTAATTATATCAACCTATAAGCGGAGATTTATAGATGATTAAACCACTAATCGTTAACACAATGGATATAGACGGGGGTGCTGCTCGTGCAGCTTATCGGCTACATCAAGGGCTAAAACAAATAAATATTGATTCCACAATGCTCGTGGGAAATAAGACTAGTGATGATATTACAGTTTTAGGAACAAATAATAAACTAAGTAAAGCATGGATAAAAATAGCAGCAGCGTTAGACTCCCTACCCCTAAAAACCTATTCTCCTAGTAATAATTTAATGTTCTCCTTACAGTGGTTACCTGATCAAATAGGAGCAAAAGTAGTTGAAATTAATCCTGACGTAATTCATTTACATTGGGTTAATAACGGTTATATGCAAATAGAAACACTTGGAAAGTTGAAAAAACCCATAGTTTGGACACTACATGATATGTGGGCATTTACTGGGGGGTGTCACTATAGTGAGGATTGTGATAAATATACAATGTCCTGTGGTGCTTGTCCACAACTAGGAAGTCATAGAAAAGGTGATATTACTCAATGGATTTTGCACAGAAAAGCTAAAGCATGGTCTAATCTAAATTTAACTATAGTCACCCCTAGTCGTTGGTTGGCTGATTGTGCTAGAAAAAGTCCTTTATTCCAGGACTTAAGAATTGAAGTTATACCCAATGGGTTAAATACTCAAGTTTACAAACCCATTGAGCAAACAATAGCTAGAAAGTTGCTCAATTTACCATTAGATAAACATCTAATATTGTTTGGCGCTATTAACCCGACAGCTAATAAACGCAAAGGTTTTCATTTACTTCAACCTGCTCTACAGAAGTTGAGCCAAGATCACAACTCCAACAATATCGAATTGGTTATTTTTGGTGCATCTCAACCTTCACAGGTTCCCAATTTTGGGTTCAAAACACACTACTTAGGACGTTTACATGATGATATAGGACTAGCATTACTATATTCAGCCGCAGATGTGATGATAGTACCATCTATTCAAGAGGCTTTTGGACAAACTGCATCTGAGTCATTAGCTTGTGGTACACCAGTTGTTGCTTTCGACATAACCGGTTTAAAAGATATTATCGATCATCAACATAATGGCTACTTGGCTAAACCTTTTGATATAGATGATTTAGCTCAAGGAATTACTTGGGTATTAGAGGACAAAGAAAGATTAATAAATTTAAGTAAGAATGCTCGTGAAAAAGTTGAGCGTAACTTTAGTTTAGAAATACAGGCTAACAGTTATTTATCAATATATAAATATGTTTGTGAAAATTAACTGGTAGATGTACGGCGTAGAGTAGGTTTGAAAATATGGATAAAAAATCATGTCAATAGGCAATTTAGATCAAAGTTTATATGGGAATATTCATAAGGTCAATTCCAGTCCCTGTATACTCCTTTTTGATTTGGAAACCGGAGGACATCACTCAAGTTATATTCGCCATCTAGTGAATTATTGCTGTGATAAAAAGTTGCCAATTAACCTAGATATTGTTGTATCGCCTAAATTTATAGATGAACATGCTGATGTTGTGGAAATTCCCATTAACAGAAATCAATCACAAATTAGATTTATATCCATAACTGGAGAAGAATATACTAATTTACTTAATGCAGGTTCTTTATTGCAGAAAATATTTAGAGAGTGGAAATTATATTGCCAATATGCAAGGGTTCTGCAAGCAACACACTGTTTATTAATGTATTTGGATACTCTGCAATTACCTATAGCTTTAGGAGAACAGTCTCCTTGTCCATTCTCTGGGATTTATTTTAGGCCTACATTTCACTACAAAGATTTTAATAACTACACATTTTCTGTAAAAGATATCTTTCGAGGGTGGCGACAAAAATTAATTTTGTATAGAGTTTTAAATAACCCGCAGTTTCACTGTTTATTTTGCTTGGACAACTTAGCTAGTAAATATATTAAAAAACTTCACTCTCCAGCAGAGATTGTTAGTTTAGCTGACCCTGTAAAAACATATAATTCTGAACAAGAGAAAATCGAGGTACTGCGCCAAGAGCTTGGTATTGGTAAAGATAAAAAGATATTTCTTCTATTCGGTAAAATAACTAGTCGTAAAGGTATCTATAAATTACTAGATGCTATTAAAATTTTACCTGAAGAAGCTTGTCAAAAGATATGTTTGTTACTGGTGGGTTCTATAGTACAAAAAGATAAAATATTAGTACAAAGTCAAATAGAAGCAATTTCTCAGTCTTTGCCTATAGAAATCATTACCTGTGATAAATTCATTGCAGAAGAACAGGTACACCTCTATTTCCAACTATCAGATGTTATCTTAGCTCCTTACCAAAAACACGTGGGAATGAGTGGAATATTATTACTGGCTGCTGCGGCAAAAAAGCCCGTATTGGCATCTAATTATGGTTTGATGGGTCAATTAGTACGCCAAAATAAACTGGGTATAGCTGTAGATTCAACATCACATAAAGCAATTGCTAATAGCATGACCTATTTTATTGATAATCAAAAAAATACAGGAGATATTTTTGACTTAAAACTCATGAATGATTTTGTAGAACAAAATTCTGTAGATAATTTTTCCCATACTTTGTTTAAAAATATTTGTACAGAAATCAAAGCTGATTTTTCATAGGTTAAGAAAATATGAATATACATACATCTATTTTATCTTCCCCACTTTACTTGAAATTAAAAATATTATTATTCTCAATAGCTTTATTTGGGTATGGAATAATTGCCTCTTTTATTTACGATGGCTCAACTTCGCGGTTGCTAACTCTACCTTATCGGGCATTGATATTTTTACTGAGTATACTAGTATTTTTAACTAATATTAATCATAATAATCATCTGAAAACAAGTAATCCAGGTAAAATATCATTACTGTATTTTGTTTTTATATATATTTTCTTATACTCCTTAAGACTAGTCCATGATGTCGTATACCAAGATATATTTCGAGAACCTAGGGAATACTTGTTATTTTGGTTTGGTATGTGCTTAATACCAGGGATAACATTTATATTTTTAGATTTTAAGCATTCCCAAAAATATTTATATTTATCCTGGCTCTTATTGGCGATCGCCTCAATTTTAGCAATACCTCTCATTTTACAAGAACAAGCCAGTGGAACATTTGTCGCACAGGGGAGATTGGCCAGGGAAGCATTAAATCCAATTTCCTTGGGACACCAAGGTGGTTCACTATTATTAATCAGTCTCTACATATTACTTAATCAAGAGGATACCAATAATAAAATTACTCAAAATTTATATATATTATTTTCATTCATCGGTTTGATATTACTCTTTTTCGCTTCTTCCAGGGGTCCAGTTATAGCGGTTAGTTTCTGCTTTATTTTATATTTAATTAGAATTTTTGTACAAAAGTCAAAAGGTAATGTATGGAAAAAAATGGGTGTCATTATAATGTTAATGGTTTTTGCAAATCTTGCCCTTTCATTTGCATTGGATTCGGGTAGTAGTTTAATAGAACGTTTTTCTTCTACCGCTAATGATTTTGATAGTTCAAGATTTGTACAACGCCCAGAACTATATCAGACGGCTATTGAACTCATTGCCAAACATCCAATATTTGGCTATGGTTTAGAACTACCTGGTGTGGGATATCCACACAATATAATACTTGAAGCATTTCTTGCTACTGGGCTTGTAGGCGGATTTTTATTTCTGATACTTTATATTTATGCTGCCATCAAAGCATTAAGAATAATTATGTATGAAAATAATCCATGGGGATGGTTAGGGATTATTTATATTCAGTATGCTATTGCTGGTATGTTTTCTGGTTCTTTATACAATTCATATATGTTTTGGTATTTATTCTTCGCTATTTGTGGTTGGAAGAAGTTAAATACAGCCCCCGGACAATAGCAATTTTGACTCATACCTTGATTTGGTTTTAATTATGAATTATTCTCCCATTGCGCTTTTTGTCTATAAACGTCCTGAGCATACTCGCCGTACATTAGAAAGTCTTATCCAGTGTCCTGAGTTTGCTGATAGTCCCCTCTATGTTTTTTGTGATGGTGTGAAAAAAGAAGAAGATAGAGAAAAGGTAAATCAAACTCGTGAATTAGTTCACTCTTTATTAAATGAAAAAGCCAAGATTATAGAATCTTCAGAAAATAAGGGTCTAGCAAATTCAATTATTGCTGGAGTCAGTCATATATGTGAAATATATGGTCGTGTAATAGTTCTAGAGGACGATTTAGTAGTAGCGCCTGAGTTCTTAACATTCTTAAACACCGCTTTAGATAAGTACCAAGATCAAGACTCCGTAATGCAAGTTTCTGGATATATGTTTCCAATTCCAGAGTTAATACCGGAAACCGAAGCCCTATTTTTACCCTTCATATATTCTTGGGGATGGGCTACATGGCAAAGGGCTTGGTCAAAGTTTGACCCACAAAGTACTGGCTGGGAAGTATTAAAGAGTGATAAAAATATGCGATCGCGTTTTGATTTAGATGATAACTACGGTTTTTTTGATATGCTAAATCAACAAATGTCTGGCAAAATAGATTCTTGGGCAGTTCGCTGGTATTGGAGTGTTTTTAAACATAATGGATATGTACTATATCCGCCAAACAGTTACATTACTAATATCGGTTTAGATGGTAGTGGTACACATGGTTCTTGGTACGTAAATCAACGTTTAAAACAGATTCAGTATCAACAATTGAGTCAATTTACACTACCAAATGATATTCAAATCAAGGAAGAAAAATTTAAGCTTATTAAAAAATATCTCAGAACTTTACAGCCCAAATGGGTGAAAATCCTGAAAAAATTATTGATTCCTAGTTGGACTGTAAAACTTCGTAAATGTGCCTTAGCGGTTCGTAATTACTTTGTTTAAATACTCTGATAATCTCAAGTTTGACCTATTTTTAATCACCGTAAACACTAATTTTTTAAGGTATCATATGGCTGTAAAATTTGTGAAATCTTTGATAAATACCGAAAAAATTAGATATATACAGCAAATATCAATTTTTTCCTCCTTTTTAAATTCTCAGTTAGGTCAATATAGCCGTATATATCCCTTTACTAAAGTAAGTGACACCCAAATTGGAGCCTATACTTATATATCTTACGGATGTATAATTAACAATTGTCAGATAGGTAATTACTCTTCAATTGCGCGTGGTGTAAAAATTGGTTTGGGTAAACATCCGGCAAATTTCATTTCAACATCACCAATATTTTATTCTCTCAATAACCCTTTAAAAAAATTGTTTGTAAGATCGCAAAAGTTCACGGAATTTGAAAGAACAACTATTGGTAATGATGTCTGGATAGGAGTCAACGTTGTTATACTTGATGGCGTTACTATTGGAGATGGTGCAATCATTGGTGCTAATGCTGTTGTCACTAAAGACATTCCACCTTTTGCCATTGCAGTAGGTTCTCCTGCAAAAATCATTAGATATAGATTTTCGGAGGAAAATATGCAGAAACTATTGTCTATAAAATGGTGGAATAAAGATATTTCAGAATTAGACAAGGTTAAAGATTTATTTCAAGCTGAGGCTAATGATTCATTCATTGATAAATTAACAGACCTCATTGTTTGAAATTCTTTCTAGTAATTACATCCTTGACAAGGCAATTAATATTAAATCTTAAATCTCTCAGTTATTTGGTATCCAGATTAAATATAATCATGAAACAAATCGCTATTCTTACCGAATACTTCTACCCCCATCAAGGTGCCACCTCTCAGCTAATTACAGACTTAGCTAAGGGACTGTCCCACCGGGGATACACTGTTAATATATTCACAGGAACCCAAGCAAAACAAACCACCCCAGAATCACTAAATCTTAACATTAACCGCGCCTTCTCCCCCATTAAATCCAGCACCAGCATTTACAGTAAAATTGCCAGTTCAATATTTTTCCTTCTGGGTGCTTTATGGTATGTGATATTTAAATTACCCTCTAGTACCCCCCTGTTAATTGCTTCTAACCCCCCCTACGCTGGTGTTTTAGGTATATGTTTTAAAATTATCCATCGGGGTAAATATTATTTTCTCCTGCAAGATATCTTTCCCGAATCAGCTGCAATGTCTGGAATAATCAAGGAAAACAGCATCATATATAAGTTCCTCAGCAAAGTTATCTATTTTACTTATAAATATTCTGAGTATATCATTGTTCTCACCACATCAATGCAGGAATTTATAGAGAAAAAATATCCTGATTTAAAATCTCGAATTAAAATCATTGAAAACTGGTCTATTGCAGATATTCCTATTGTCAAGAAACAAGAAAATAATTTTGCTCAAAAGTATCAGCTTCAGCAAATATTTACAGTTTTATATTCAGGTAATTTGGGTAGAATGCATGATATTGAAACCATAACGGAAGCTGCGAAAATACTTAGAGATGAACCGATTAGATTTGTATTTATTGGTGATGGTGCCAAAACTCAGATAGTTAAACAAGCTATTGATGCCGAGCATCTCCAAAACATTCTTATACTACCATACCAACCGCGAGAACTATTACCTCTATCATTAACAGCTTGTGATATTTCCTTAGTTAGCCTCATACCAGGTGCAGAATACATAGTTGCACCCTCAAAACTTTACGGAATGCTAGCAGCAGGGAGGGGAATTATATCTATATCGGTATCAAATTCATATATAGACCAGCTATTAAGTAATTCTGGTTGTGGGATTAATATTCCCCCTAATCATCCTCAGTACCTTGCTGATATAATTCGTCAACTGCAAAGTGACGAAGAAAAAGTTAAACTCATGGGTGAAAGAGCGCGTCAACTATATGAAAACAAATATACATTCCATCGTGCCTTAAGTGAATATGAGCAGATTCTGTTTTCTTCACCCTTAGAGGATGTTTGATAAGTTTTCAACAGGTAATTTTTATATTAGGGAACAGGGAACAGGGAATAGGGAATAGGGAATAGGGAATAGGGAACAGGGAACAGGGAACAGGGAACAGGGAACAGACAAAAAACAATAAAATCCAGTCCCCTCCCTTTGCAAAGGGGAGGGAAAATGTCATCTATATACACCCTATACTAAATTATCTCATGATTAAAACCATTGTTACCGGAGCCGCTGGATTCATCGGTTCTCATCTTGTAGAAACTCTGTTAAATCAAGGACAGCAAGTCATTGGAGTTGACGAGTTCAATGATTACTACAGTCCTGAACTGAAGCGTAAAAACATCGCCAGTTTCCAAAATCATCCCGCATTTACTTTAATTGAGAGAGATATTCAGGTTTTAGATTGGCAGACACTGCTAGAAAATGTAGATATAGTTTACCATCAAGCTGCCCAAGCGGGGGTACGTGCAAGTTGGGGTCAGGGTTTTCGTGCTTACACCGAGCGCAACATTAATGCTACACATATTATACTGGAAGCGGCAAAAGATAGCAAGCACCTGAAAAGATTAGTCTTGGCTTCTACCTCTAGTATTTATGGCGATGCCGAAACCTTACCTACCCATGAGGGAATTTGTCCCCAGCCAGTTTCACCTTATGGTATTACTAAACTCGCAGCAGAGAAATTGTGTGGACTGTATTACAAAAACTTTGGTGTTCCCTATGTCTCACTGCGTTATTTTACAGTTTACGGACCTAGACAGCGCCCAGATATGGCATTTCATAAGTTCTTTAAAGCAGTAATTGAGGATCAGCCTATTCCTATTTACGGTGATGGAAAACAAACCCGTGACTTTACCTTTATCAGTGACGCTGTGGCGGCTAATTTAGCTGCAGCTACTGTACCAGAAGCTGTGGGGGAAATCTTGAATATTGGTGGTGGTAGTAGGGTAGTGTTAACAGATGTTTTAGATACAATGGCAGAAATTGTCGGTCAACCAATTAAAAGAAATCACATTGAAAAGGCCATGGGTGATGCACGGCACACGGCCGCTGATGTATCTAAGGCCAGAAACATTCTCGGTTATCTACCCCAAGTATCTTTGAGAGAGGGGTTGTTTCAACAATGGCAGTTTATTCAATCTCTGTATAGGTATTGACCCTTAAAGTACATCTTAAAAGTTTGTAGACAGCACTAAAGTTTTCTCTATCTTGGCTGGATATGCGATCGCTACTCCCAACCCTAGCATCTTTCCACTCCGGGATATTGGCGATAGTTTCTTGGCGAAAACTGTAGGCATAGGATAATCTTATACTATATAATTGGAATTTCCAGTATAAATTATTCACAATATAGATATATGCCCTCTTACGAAGAAGACCAAGACGAAATTAATTTAGAACAGTATTGGCTGACTATAAAAAGACGGTGGTTGCTCATAGTCACCATAGCCACCTCTGTGTTTGGTCTCACGGCCTTTTATACTTTTGCTCAAAAGCCGATTTATCAAGCCGAGGGGCAGCTGATTTTTGATAAGCAAAGTAGTGTGTCTCTCACAGGAGTAAGTGAGCGACTCGGAGAACTCAGTGGTGTGGGAAGTGCCTCTAACCCTTTAGACACCCAAGCCGAAATTATCCGCTCTCACCCGCTGATTCAAACAACTATTGATGCCTTGCAACTGAAAAATGAGGATGGAGAACCTTTAAAAGTCACTAGTTTTTTGCGTAACCTCACAGTCAGCACTATCCGAGGTACGGATATTTTGCAGCTTTCCTACCGTAGTATTGATCCTGAAGAAGCTAAAGCGGTAGTCAATCAATTGATGTCCGCTTATCTGGATAATAACGTGCTGACCAACCGTTCCCAGGCTACCGCAGCACGGCAATTTTTAAGCCAGGAGCTACCCAAGGTGGAAGCACAAGTTGCAGAAGCAGAATTAGCACTACGTCAGTTTAAAGAAAAATACGAGGTTGTATTCCTAGAAGAAGAAGCTAAACAAGGAGTTGAAAGACTCTATGAAATATCTAACCAGATCACTCTACTACGGGCGAGGTTGGTAGATGTTAACAGTCGTTCTGCTGCTTTGCAAAATCAGTTGGCATTGACTACACAGCAAGCTGTGTCCCTGAGTAATTTGAGTCAGTCAACGGCAGTACAACAAGTGCTGTCAGAATACCAGAAGATTCAAGACCAGTTAGCGGTGGAAAGGTCAAGGTTAACAGATGAACATCCCACAATTGTCAACTTACTAGAAAAGGAAGAAGCTCTCAAAGCACAGTTGGAACAAAGAGTCATCCAAACTCTGGGTAGTTCACAACCGATTCCAGACCGGGATTTACAAATAGGACAACTTAGGCAATCCTTAACTGCTAATTTGGTGCAAGTGGAAGTAGAAAGGTTGGGATTGGCAAATCAAGTTAATGTATTAACAGAAGCATTTAGAGTCGATCAAGCCCGCCTGAAAAGCATACCCAGACTCGAACAACAGCAGTTACGGCTACAGCGCGAGCTACAAGTAGCACGAACAATCTACGAACAAATGCTGGGAAGATTCCAAGAAATACAAGTAGTGGAAAACCAAAATGTTGGTAATGCTAGGATTATTTCTGAAGCTTTAGCGCCCGAAGAATCGGTTTCTCCTCGTATCGCTCTAAATTTGGCACTAGGGGGATTTTTAGGGGTATTTTTAGCTTTTGGCTCGGCTTTATTCCTGGATGCTATAGACAAGTCTGTAAAAACAGCCGAGGAAGCCGAGCGTTTGTTCGGGTATCCTTTGTTGGGTGCAATTCCTCAGTTAGACCCTCAAGAGGGGACAACGGAATTACCATTACTGGATAACCCCTATTCGGGAGTGAATTCCGCTTTTGAAATGCTGCAAATCAACCTTGGTTTTACTCTTTCTGACAAGGAACTCAAGGTGATTGTGGTTAGTAGTTGTTTACCCAGTGAGGGTAAATCTTTTGTTACAGCTAATTTGGCATTGGCTACCGCTCAGATGGGACGGCGAGTGCTATTGATTGATGCAGATATGCGTCGCCCCCGTCAACATGAGGTGTGGAAAAAACGTAACTTGATGGGTTTAAGTGATATTTTGGCGGGACAGGCTTATTTAGCACAAACTGCTCAGGAAATATCGGTAAATCTGGAGTTGCTAACTGCTGGTACCATACCCCCTAACGCGGCTGCATTATTGGATTCTCGGCGGATGGAGGAGTTAATAAAACAAGCATCCCAAGATTATGATTGTGTGATTATTGACACTCCACCTTTGAGATTGATTGCCGATGCCACAATTATCGGCAAAATCGCAGATGGAATCTTGTTAGTTTCTCGTCCTGGTGTGGTGAACTCTGATGCTATTATAACAACAAAGGCATTGTTAGTCAATTCACAGTTACCGGTGTTGGGTATGGTGGTTAATGGTATATCTAGTAAGAGCAGTTATTACCACAACAATTATTACCACTATTCTCACTATAATAATTCCAGAAATGCCACAAGGAAGAGGGATAAGATTCAGTCGCAATTAAAAGCAATTACGGGGAAATGGTTAAATAAAAATTGATACTGCCCTTGATTTACCTCAAAGTAGCCCCCCTCCCATCCGCACAGAGCGATGTTTTAGACAAGTAACAAAACAAACATTATAGAAGACAGGATGAAATTTATGTCCTAAAAATCACAAATATGCTTTAATGTAAAATGTAAGTTTCACGGTGTGGCATATTCTCAAGTATATGTTATAACCATTTGTAACTAAAACAATCCGGTGAAAAATGCTGTGATTTTCTGTGATTCGCTTGTAGCTGAAAAAATTAGTAAGTATGCTATTTTAAATGGCATACTCCTTTTTAAGAGTTGGGCTTCGATGGTCTCAATTGATCTCAGTCCCTCTAAACGTAACCTTCGCAAGTTGTAGTTAGATTTAGCTGAGGAGGTCGAATTGCGGAGAAGGTGTGACCGAAATCGGAAACGTTCAAAACGTAGGCATATTTATTGTCCTATCCATGGCTGTTATCTGGATAGCGTGAGTCAAAAATATAGACTTTTCGCCGACAAGGCAGGACAATTACAGGAACGAGGCTTAAGTCGGCGGGCGGCATTATTGTCCATCGCCAATTACACAGCAGTACCCTTACAAGGAGAGTGGTTAGAGGCTTTTTGGTGTGAACAGTGTCAGGAAAAAAAGTGGTATTATGTATGTCAGTCAGATGATGGTAGATATAATATTTCTTTGGCACCCAAGGAACTTTGGCAACAGGTAACAGGAGTAATTGACCCTGACGGGAATCCTTCAGTGGGTGAGTTTACGCGGATAAATGCTAAACAACTTAACCATCATGCTCTCAATAATTTTTATTGTTTGTGAATGCACCCAAAGCCTCTGTTTCTAAGTCCGGTGTTTCCATTGTATGATACGAGGTGGGAGATGACAGGATTGAGAACATCACCTTGGTATGAGGAAATTATGAATTCTGTTGACGGTTGACGGTTGACGGTTGACTGTACCAAGGGTCGATCTGCTTCTTTGTGCAGGGCTTCGCGATCGCCATTAAGTATGATTGAAATCTCAGATTACATAGAATAAATATACGGGATAGTGCGATCGCCCCGCTGGACACATATGATCTAACTAATCAACCCAGAGCGAACACCGTCAAAAATATAAAAAATATATAATAGTATAATCAAATAACATAAATCCCCAAAAAGCGTCGGTCAGCAGGGAATATCACCTAAAACGCCGTGACACAGGTAAAGTAGATATGTACCAATATTCACCGCCCTTATCACCTCGGGAAGCCCTACCCACCATGTACGACTTACCCAGTGAAGACCCGGAGGAGCCTGGTTTGCCGGACGAATTTCACCTACTACAACCAGAGTTACTGCGGCTGACCTTTCGCCCTCCCACTTATCAAGAGGAGGAGATATTCACAGCCAGTGACCTCAACTTATATTATGACCCCCGTCATCCCCAATGGTATAAACGTCCAGATTGGTTTGCGGTCTTGGGAGTATCCAGGCTTTATGATGGCAAAGATTTAAGGTTAAGTTATGTGACATGGCAGGAGGGAATTTACCCCTTTGTGGTAATAGAATTACTATCGCCAGGTACAGAAAAGGAAGACCTAGGGCGCAGTTTCAGGGAAGTGAACCAACCGCCTAATAAGTGGACGGTGTATGAAAGAATGTTAAGGATTCCCTATTACATAGTATTTAATCGCTACACAGATGAGTTACAAGCCTTTGGGTTAGTAGTGAACGAATATCAAGAGTTAAGCCCCCAAGGGTTAGGGGTATGGCTCAAAGAAGCTGAGTTAGGTTTAGGGTTATGGGAGGGGATTTATCAAGGGGTACATCGTCGCTGGTTGCGGTGGTATGACGGGGATGGGAATTGGATTCCTACACCTGTAGAACAGGAACGCCAACGGACTGAATTAGCCCAGCAACAAGCACAACAGGAACGCCAACGGACTGAATTAGCCCAGCAACAAGCACAACAGGAACGCCAACGGGCTGAACGTCTGGCGGCTCACCTACGCAGTCTAGGGATTAACCCAGAGGACATATAGCTAGGCTAAGGACTGTCAGGGCGCGATCGCTCAACCATGTGTATGATAACTAGATCGATCACTTTACAGCAGAACTCGCGGCGGTGCCACAGAATCCCATCAGAGTCAAGCTAAAAAAGGGTATATCGGTATCAGAACAAGAAACCGATTTAAATTAACCTCCACCCTACCCCAAAACCAGGAAGACTCTTAATTTATTTCCTGGATTGGTGAGAACTTGTACACCAACAGGCGATCGACCCTGAGAGGATGTTTGATAAGTCATGATTAGTATATCAACTATTGTTTGACCCCTCCCTAACCCTCCCCTTGTAAGGCTATCCATTACCCGGATCTTTCTTAACATTCGTGAGAG
>CAIWDD010000004.1:0-20000 GCA_903911355.1 uncultured Nodularia sp.
ACCAGAAGCTACCTTATAATCACGTACATCCCGCATCCCAATTAAGGCTACACATTGGGGGAAGCTCTGGGGACGACGGGGGAAACCATCCCTTAACTGTCTTAAGACAGTAATTAAAGTTTGATTTTGCAGGGAGTCAATCTCATCAATAAACACTACTAAGGGGCGCACAGCAGTTTCCGCCCAGGATTTGAGGAAAGAGCCGATACGTTGGGGTGGATTACCGTTAGTTAAGAAAGATGGTTGTAATTCTGTTGGTAGCCAACAGTCAATAGCATCTTGCCAAGCATCTAAAATCCTTCTTTCTGCTATTTCTGGCTGATCGGGAAAAGCAGAGCCTACTTCTGCGGATACCATGACGGCAGTATATTTACCACTGGCCGTTAATTCCTGTGCTAGGGTGAGCATGGCAGTGGTTTTACCAGTTTGTCTGGGTGCATGGATGACAAAGTAATTGCGCTGTTCAATCAGGCGTTTTAACTCTGGTAACCGTTGACTGGTGGGTAGGGTATAATGTATATCCGGTTGACAAGGGCCTGCGGTGTTAAACCATTTAGTCATAAAAGTTCATGTATACTCCGATTTAATTATAACTTCTATGATTCTTGAAGGTTGACTGTCAACCCTCAACCGTCAACCGTCAACCGTGATGGTCAGGAGTTTAATTGATAAAATGATTCACACCAAAACCAACCGCCCGATTTTTGGGGGATAATTCTGCTGCTAGTTGTAAAGCAGCTTGTCTACCAATTGGGGTTTCAAACACTGAGGAGAACACCGCATCAATATGATGCTGTTGGCAAAATTGGCGCAGACGGGAAGGGTAACCCGCTATCCCTGGTTTAATCACAAAAATCCCTCGCCAACCCTGATGAAAGCAGTATTGTAGTTGTGGGAATGTGGCCACAGACTCATCTAAGGCGATCGCAGTTTGAAAACTAGCGCTTAACTCCAACATTGCCGCCAATTCTGGGATTGGTAATGGTTGTTCCAGAAATTCAACATGAGAAACATGGTCACAAATCCCCAACCATAGTTTAGCCTCCTCATAACTCAGTCCACCATTAGCATCTAATCGCAATTTAGCTGTAGGGGGTAAACTCCGGGTTAATAAATCAAAGATTTCCCACTCCCTAGAAAACTCACCCACCCCAATTTTCCATTTAAATGTACGGTATCCTTGCTCCCACAGGGTTTTCCACTTACTTAACGCCCCCTCCCCTGCTGGTAACAATCCACTACAACGGAGAGATTGAGGGGATCTGAGTAAATTACCCATTGCTTCCCAAGCTGACTCAAAAGCAAACTGACAAGCGGGTAAAGTATCGGGAATCGAGAAAATCATCTCCTGTGTAATTACCCCTGGTAATTGGCGACAAAAATCTATAGCTTCCTCTAGAGTCTCCGAACCAAACCAACTAATAGGCGCAATTTCTCCCCAACCACAGTTACCCCCAGCATCACGCAAATGAATAATCACACCCTCACGGATACGCCAAAGCCCATGATTAGTCAGCAATGGTTGTAAAAACCGCCTCCTATAACAACGAAAATCAAAGTTAAAAATCTTAACCACCCCCCAAGATAAACCCCAAACCCAACAGTAAACAACAGCAAAAATGTAAATTAACTGCAATAAACTTACAATTACTCACCTTTTCCGGGAGATGATGATTTTTTTGCACATGGTGACATAACTGCAAAGCCAAAGGTAAACTCAGCCAACTAAGCATAGTCCAGAGTGGGAACACCCCCCAGACAACAAATAACAAAATCAGGGGATAAATACTACCGGTAAACCAATAGAGGACTTTTGCAGCTTTGGCGGTTCCCAAACGCACCACAGGCGATCGCTTACCCGCTGCTATGTCATCCTTAACTTGGTGAAAGTGCGAGCAAAATAAAATTAAGCTCGTAGCAATGCCCACAATCACAGAAGCTGCTAAACTAGTCATAGACCAAGTTTGAGTTTGGCTATAGTATGCTGCTGTTATCGCCAAAGGTCCAAAGGCAAAAAAACAAATAATTTCCCCTAAACCTTGGTATCCTAAGCGAAAAGGTGGCCCTTGGTATGTGTAGCCCAAAGCACAGCAGACCAAGATTAAACCTATCACCGTCGGGTCTTGTTGCCAAGTAGCAATGGCGATGATTCCCAGTAAACCAGCCAATAAACACAAGTTACCTAACCAAAATATTAATAACTTTTTGCCAGTTAAGTTAACTAAAGAATGATGTTTATTTTTATCAATTCCCGTTTCCGCATCAAAAACATCATTACTAATGTTTTCCCAAGCTAAAATTAAAATTGCTGCCCCTATAAAAGTAGAAAATACTACTGAATTAAATCCTTTAGTTTCCGCAAAAGCTACTGCTGTTCCTACCCAAATGGGCATAATAGCAACACTATACATTGGCGGTTTAATTGCCGCTATCCATAATTTAATTGGAGGATTTACAACCTGCTTTGTAGTCATCAGTCCTTATTAATGAGATTATAGTTATCTTACTCATATCTAAAATTTTAGGGGTTCTGGAGACACCAGCGCCCCTCCAGGTAGTGCAAAACCATCCTGTGCTTTACTAAATACTAGTTAAGTGCCAAACTTATGGTATTTACTGTGGTTGGTTCACCCAAAACTCACAGATAACTGTTTAGCTTATGGGAACACCATCAATACAGCAAACCATACTCTGGTGAATTCGCAACTGAATATGCTACCTGTAGAAATACCACCACGTTTAATTACACTTTAGGAAGTTAACTTAAAAAAACTTTACTATTGCTAGACCCATGACAGTTTCACCATGTCGCAGCAACTTCTTTGTTACACACAAAGACCTATACCATTTTCTGTGCAAAGTTCAGGAAAATTGCCTCAAAAATAATTGTGGGCAAATTGTGAGTATTTCCCTGAATATTGACTGGGTAGATCCATTGCTTGTGTTGAATAAATTTACGCATAAAGAGGATATAAATTTTTATATTGAGAACCAGGCTAAGGGAGAAGCGATCGCCGCCATTGATACGGTGTTAAAACTAGAAATTGATGGCAAACAGCGTTTTCAGGAAGCTGAATATTTTATTAAATCCCGTCTCCAAGATATCAATAATTTTGGTATAACTGAGCAGAGTTTTAGTGGTCCCCACTTTTTTTGTTATTTCAGGTTTTTTGAGGATAATTCCCAAATAGACTACCCATTTCCATCGGCGACAATTTTTTTACCACGTTGGCAAATAACAGTTAAAAATCAACAGTGTATATTAGTTAACAATATAGTTATCAATTCCCACAGGAATGTAGAAAATATCCTTGAGGATTTGCACGATAAAATCAAGCAAATTCAGTCATTAGAATCTACTGTGAATAAATGGGATCAAATACCAAATAAATTTAGCAACCAACCTGTAACTAATCCTCAAGACTTTAAAAGAGCAGTAAGATCCGCAGTAGAAAAAATTCGCACCAGTGACTTAAGTAAAATTGTCCTAGCCAACGCCTTAGATGTGAAATCCAGCAACAGTTTTAATTTATTCAAATCCTTACAGAATTTGCGGGAAATACATCCTAATTGTTATATTTTCTCTACCAGTAATGGCAAAGGACAAAGCTTTATTGGTGCGAGTCCAGAACGACTAATTAGTGTTAATAATCAAGAATTAGTATCCGACGCTTTAGCCGGTTCTGCACCCAGAGGTACAACAGATGCAGAAGATGCAGCAAACGCCAACCGCTTACTAAATAGTATCAAAGAAAGACACGAACATTCTTTAGTGATTGATTTTATTACTCAACACCTATCACAGCTAGGTTTGTCACCCAGGGTATTAGCACCGCGACTGAGACAATTATCTAACATCCAGCATTTATGGACGCCCATTATAGCCAGAGTTCCCCCTCACGTTCACCCCTTAAGGATAGTATCCCAACTTCATCCTACCCCAGCGGTTGCCGGTGCTAGCAGAGATTTTGCCTGTGCAGAAATTCGTCGCTATGAAAACTTTGAGCGGGGTTTATATGCTGCACCTCTAGGTTGGATAGATGGTAGGGGGAATTGTGAATTTATAGTTGGGATTCGTTCAGCATTAATAGATGGCGATCGCGCCAGGCTGTATGCTGGTGCTGGTATAGTTGCTGGTTCGGATCCTGAGAAAGAATTTGCAGAAGTGCAGCTGAAACTTCAAGCCCTACTCAAAGCATTAGTATAAACATATAGCTGTTTTGGTCTGAGTCAGGTTAATTAACCGCAATCAGGCTATGATACCCTAATGATCAAATATTCTTGGTGTCCTTTGATCCCTTGGCTGTTAATCCTTGTGTTTATCAGCAGGGTCACCTTCAAAAGGTTGAACCCCCGTCGCTGGATAGTCATCATCTCTAGGACTAAAAATTCTGCTCACAGCTTCCGAAATATAGTTCATTGATTGCTGAGGAATATTTTTAATTGATTGAAGTATTTCCCTGACTCTTGCTGAACTAGACATAACATGATCTCCTAAAACACTGAATCAAGTAAACATTTATCTGTGTTCATCTGTAATTACCCAGATATTGATACCCACACTCACACAACAGCTTTGCTTAATTGGGCTTGCAACCCCGCCCAGGTCACACCGGCTAAACTAGGTAAAACAACATGAGCCGCACCAACTCGCTCACATGGACCTAGACCCACAGCCCACATACCAGCAGCTAGGGCTGCTTCTATACCCGCTGCTGCATCTTCAATGACTAGACATTGCTTTGGTGGGACTCCTAATTGCTCCGCTGCATATAAGAATAAGTCCGGTGCAGGTTTAGGTTGTTGTACACTATAACCATCAGCGATCGCATCGACTTGATCAGCAATTCCCAAACGCTCCACAACCATCTGGGCATTTTTGCTAGCTGAACCAATAGCGATTTTAATACCCTGTTGTCGCAACTCATCCAACAAAGCGATCGCACCTGGTAACAAATCTCTGGGTGTAATATTAGCAATCATCTCCACATAGTAGCGGTTTTTGCGCGCCAACATTTCCTGAATTTGTGACTCTGAATATTTTTTATTCTTAATGATTAACATTAAAGAAGCCCGACGGGATATACCCCGCAAAGCTTCATTAGCTCCTCGATTAAACTCTATACCCTCTTCATCTGCTAGTTTCCGCCAAGCTAAATAGTGATATTCAGCCGTATCAGTTAAGACACCATCTAGGTCAAAAATTACTCCTTGGATGGGGGAAGATGAGGGCGCAAATAAAATCAATCCTTTGCGACTTTCCCCCTGAGTAATTTGGGGACGTAAATTGAATTCGTGCCATTCACCCCGCCAATGCAGTTTAAACCTCAGACCAGTCCACCCCTGGGGTAAATGAGGGTTAGCCACAGGGCGACTGTCCCTGAGTTTAATTCCACCAAAACCAAAAACCACAGCTTGCCAAATTCCCCCAGCATTAGCCCCATGAATACCATCAGCAGTGTTACCTCGGGTGTCCTCAAGATCGATCATTGCTGCTTGCATAAAACGTTGATAAGCTTCTGCCCGTTTTCCTAAATCTGAGGCTAAGATGGCATGAATTGCCGGACCTAAAGATGAACCATAAGTAATATCCGTGCGGGGTGCGTAGTAGTCCCAATTTGCTTGTAATGATTTTTGATTGTAGGGGAAATCTCCCAATTCCCGCATCATATATAAAAGCATTAATACATCCGGCTGCTTGAGTACCTGCAACTTATTAGTTTTTTCGATCCCTAAAATGGCCTGCATGGACTGGGTGCGTGGTTCATAGTCATTCAGGTTAATATCTTCCAACTGGAAAAATCCCTGGAACTGCTCTATTAGTCCTGTTGAAGAGTCGTAAGGAATCCAGAGTTTAGCGGCGATCTGCTGCCATTGGCTTTTCGTTTCAGGGTTAAGTTGTAGTTGTTCGTCTAATTCCTTGGCTCTTTCCGGGAAGCTTTGATGCAGCCAGTCATTAACTATGACCGCTTTTTCTAAATGCCATTGCACTATCCGGTTAGTAAAGGTGTTATTGTGAACAAACTCGTGATACTCATCTGCTCCTATTACCCCGAGAATTTCATAGCGGTCTTGCTCAGAATTGAACTCAACCCGACTAGCCCAAAAAATGGCGGTATCTAAAATAATCTCTGCACCGCACCTTTGCATCCATTCATGATCACCAGTCGCCTGCCAATAATACCAGACAGCATAAGAAATATCTGAACTAATGTGAATTTCGTGGTCACGACACCAAATTCTGATATCATTACCGTAAAAATCACTAGGAAGCGACCAACGTGGTGTTACCTCATCCCCCGTAACAGCACTTTCCCAAGCATACATCGCCCCTTGATACCCATAATGGGATGCTTTACGTCTGGCACCATTTAAAGTGTGATAGCGGTAACTCAGTAAATTACGCCCTAGGGCTGGTTGAGTAAAGATAAAAAAGGGCAGAATAAAAATTTCTGTGTCCCAAAAAATATGACCACGGTAGCCAAATCCCGAAAGGGTTTTAGCGGGAATGCTAACTTTTTCATCATGTCTGGGGGCGGCAATTAACAGCTGAAACAAATTGTAACGGATGGCAAAGGCGGCTTTACTATCCCCCTCTATGGCAACATCACTGTAGTGCCAAACCTCATCCCATGCTTGGGCGTTGGCTTGCCGCAGGGTGATATAGTCTGGTAAGTGCGCGAGTTTTTCTTGAGCTGCTGAGACTGGTTGCGAAATTTCCCGCGAGGTAAAAACTGTGACTACCTTCTCTACTGTCACTGTCTGCTGTGGTGTAGCCAGAAAGGTTGCAGTTATCGTAGGGTAGCCAGGAGCAGTATGCACTTGTAAAGCGGATTCAGTTCCTGATAATACCACCCTTGCAGCCATACCAATATCAATCCGGGAGCCGCGAGTTCTGCTGTGTAACCAGATTCCTGCTGCGGTTTTACCCTGGTCGATTGCTTCCCAGTGGTTGAAACCTTGATTTTCTGGGTAGCCGTTAATACTAGCCTGAAGTTCGACTACCCCATCAAAATTTACAGGCGTTATCTGGCAGCGTTGCCCTAATACGTGCTGATCAGCTAAACTAGCAAAGCGTTCAAACTCAATGTCTATGGTTTGCCCAGTGGGACTACACCAGCGTACAGAACGGCTGAGAATCCCTTGCCGTAGGTCTAGTTGTCGATCGTACTGTAATATTTCTCCCTCATGGAAACGGAAGCGATCGCCATTAATATTGAGTATCAATGGTAACCAGTCTGGACAATTTGCGAGTTCAGTATAAACTACAGGAACATGATCATAGACACCGTTGATAAAAGTAGCTGGTAATGCACGAATATAGCCTTCCTCAAAACTCCCCCGTGTTCCCAGGTATCCGTTACCGATGGTGAAGATGGTTTCTCTCGAATGTAACTGATCAGGGTCAAATGCAGTTTCAATTAATATCCAATCTGTATATATCAATTGGTTATAATCACTTTTTTTATTCATCTTCAATCCCTGTGCTAAATTCCCAATTAGGAAGGAAAACTTTTTAATTTTTAACCATGACAGAATTCTGCATATGTTGTTGTAAAATTATTTCGGCTCTGGGTTTAAAAATCAGGTGGAATAATGTTTCTATATATCTATGTTTGGCTGCATTATTTTCAGGAGCGGCAAAGTTCCAAAAGCTAAATATTTTAGCCAGCAAGAGCATTTGACTATTGTTGATTGGCCAATTATATTTATGTAGAATACGTTGGCTCATGCTTTGGGAAAATTCTGCCCATAATTCTGGTTGAGTATCACATTTTTCTATGAAGCTCAAAATTTGGTTTGCTGTTTCTTTTTCGTCTGTAGGGTTAATATGAAATCCATTTTGCTGCTCTTCAATAACTTCTACAGCACCACCAAATTTAGTCACAAAAGTGGGTAAACCGGAAACCATGGCTTCCAGAATGCTGCGACCAAAGGATTCAAACCGGGCAAAGTGAACATAAATTCCCTGAGCATCCGCAATGACTCGGTAGGCTTCTCCTAGCTCACGACTGGGAAGACGCATCCCTATACAGCGTATATTGCCGTGTAGCTCATATTGATTAATTATGTCATGGAGTTTTTGAATTTCCTCTGCTTCTCTGGGGTTGGTTGCTTCGGTGGGATACAGTTTACTAGTAATGAAAATCAGATTACAATGCTCTTTTAAGGCTGGATTTTTGCCAAAACATTCCGCTAAACCTGTGAGATTCTTCACTGAGGTGATGGGGGCAACATTGAGGATGGGTCGCTTATGAGGGTGGTCTAAATGACCGAGAATTTGGGGATGTTTACGAGTAAATAGTAAATCATGTACTTTGTTGGTAAATTCAACATCCCGCCTATGTTTGTGGCTATAAGGGAAAAAGACATTTTCACTGACACCGGGGGGTACCATGTTGAATTTAGGGCTAAATAAATCAATGCCATCAACTACATGATATAGCTGGGGCATGGTAAAACACTTGTATGACTCATATTGCCCTATTGTATCTGGTGTGCCCACAATTTCTTGATAGGATGAAGTGATGATAAAGTCCGCAGCATTCATACTGATTAAGTCAGCGGTAAATTGTGCGGAAAAGTGATAATGTTCTTCTAAGTCCTGCCAATATAGATTACTAAATAAATGTTTGGGTTTTTCTAAAGTGTGGGCAATGTTGCACTGGGTGACTTTCAGGCTTTGGGAAAGGAGGGAGGCTACTAAGTTACCATCACTGTAGTTACCAACAATCAGATCGGGACAACCTTGAAATTGAGCTAATAGTTGTTTTTCTGCATCCACAGCAAATTGTTCTAAATAAGGCCAAATGTCATATTTAGAAATCCAATTGTTAGTAATCTCAGGATTAAATTCACCAAAGGGAACTCGCAATATCCAAGCGTTTGCAGTGTCATCAATTTTCTCTAGCCGCAAATTACATTCTGTACCTTCACAGTTAGGAATAAGTCTAGTAAGAATAATTATATGGGGGTTAATTCCCAATAAGTCTAGACCTGCTAGTTTTATTTCTGTTTGTAGTTGATTTTCCAAGCTGCGGGCTTGTTCTAGGACATAAATCACTTGACCGAGTGTTTCATCTCTACCTAAAACATCCTGTTGAGCAACCCAACCATGTATGGAAATGAGAACCACGCGAAAAATAGCAGGAATGCGGGTGACAAATGCTTCTAAGATAGCGGGTTGGGGACTGCGTATAAGTTGTTCTAACAGTTCTAGGGTTTCGGATATGCGCCCAGATGTATTACCCCACCCCGGTTCAAAACCTAGTTCTTGTAGGTGAGGGCGAAAATTGGCGTAGGGTTCTTCAGGGGGTAATTGCTCCAAAAATTTTAGGGCTTGTTTAATTTGTTGAGTGAGGTGGATACCGCAGGGAATGCGATCGCTTATTAGCAGGGGTTTTTGATCATAAGTTAGTTGATATAATGCTTGAAATAACAGCTCTAACCAATAATTGCTGTCAGTCAACAGTTGATCGCATAAGTAACGATTAAGAAAGGCTAATCCTTGACCAATGTTTCTGGGGTCAGTAATTCTGGTGGATTTGGGGTAAAAGGGTTGAAAGTCAATTTCTAGAATGTGGGGTTGGTAGCGGTTAACCAGGCGATCGCTAACATCCAACCATGCTTGGGGTGTCATTGGCTCAAATCTAGAGCAGTCAGCTTGCAGTCGCCACACTTCCTGGTTAGCAATCCTGGGGCGAAGAACAAACCAAGTACCTTCCGGTGATAAAATCATCTCATGGGTATTGTGAATTAATCTGCCCACAGAAGAAGAGTAGTAAAAGTAAGCTGGCTTTTGCTTCCTTTGACAGTAATCCGCAAAAGTGTGTAAAATCTCGTTTCTTAAGAAGTAACGTTTATTGGTTTCACTTAATTGTAAAATAAACTGACATAGAGTGATTTTTTCATCTGCATCTAAACAAGTCTGAAACAGTTCATGCATGAGCAACTCCAGCACAGTATCAGGTCACGACCTCAAATGTGATGCTAGAGGTACATTTCCCATATTTATATTCATATAATAGATAGTATGAAAGCTGTTGACTTCTGGCTTCAGGATGAAACTCTAGCAATCAAGTCTATATCTTCAGGTTTTAAATATGGTTACTTCCCCTGAAATCTACGTCACACCGGAAGAATACTTAGAAATTGAGGAAAATAGTCACACCAAACACGAATATATTGATGGCTATATCTACGCCATGGCTGGGGCTTCTGACTCCCATGTAACTATTGCTCTCAACCTTGCTAGTCTGCTGCGTAATCATGTACGTAGTTCAGGTTGTCGGGTTTACATGGCCGATATGAAAGCCAGGATTGAATCGCTGAATCGTTTCTACTATCCTGATGTGATGGTGACTTGCGACCCAAGAGATCGGGAAACGCCGGACTATAAAAAATTCCCTTGTTTAATTGTCGAAGTTTTATCTGATTCTACTGAGGGCTTTGACCGTGGTGATAAATTTGCAGATTACCAGGTAATTTCTACATTGCGAGAGTATGTCTTAATCAATACAAAACGTCAGCGCATCGACTGTTTTAGTCGTAACGACCAAGGACTCTGGGTATTGCAATTCTACACCCCAGAACAAAAGTCATTGCGACTAACTAGCATTGACTTTGAGGTGACCATAGCACAAGTGTATGAGGATGTGGTTTTTGCTTGATCTGCGCAGTTATTGGGGTTTAAAACTTAATTCCCACCCACTGAGTCACAGGGGACATAGCTCGCCAACCTAAAAACTTACCGATAGGTTCGGCTCTTTGAATAGAAACACGAGTGAAATTACCACCAAGTTGATTATACCATTTAAATAAGGTTTGCTCCCCTTCTATGGTGACAACATTAGCTACCAACCGCCCACCGGGACGTAATGCTGTCCAACAGGTATCAAAAAGGTCTTCCGCCGTGACTCCACCGCCGATAAATATAGCATCCGGTGTAGGTAAATCTTTTAGGCTTGATGGTGCTTGACCGGGAATAATTTTGAGGTGGGGGGTTCCTAAAGCGGCGGCGTTGTCTGCAATGTACTTTAGTCTACCAGGATTCTGTTCAATGGCGATCGCCTGACATCGGGAATTAGTACGCATCCATTCAATGGAAATTGAACCGCAACCCGCGCCGACATCCCATAATAGTTCTCCGGGAGTGGGGGCTAATTTTGCCAAGGTAACCGCCCTGACTTCACGCTTAGTTAATTGTCCATCGTGATGATAGGCATGATCTGGTAATCCTGGTAATCTGGGTAAGGGTATTACCCCAGGATCGGCAATACAATTAACTGCGATCGCATTGAGAGAGGCAATTTCTGTTTCACTCCAAAATGCGGCTGTACCTTGTACAATTCTTTCCTGAATACCACCCAGATGTTCTAGAACAGTAATTTTACTACCACCATAACCGCGATTTGTCAAGATTTCGGCAACAATTGCCGGTGTGTCTTTTCCTGCGCTCAAAATTAACAGTTGCGCCTGGGGATAAATGTAAGACTGGAGAAGAGACGCGGGACGACCGCACAAACTCAAGGTTTCTGTTTCGGTTAAAGACCATCCTAGTTTGGCACAAAGGAGGCTGAAGGTAGAAGGCGCAGGGATGATGGTGATTTCCTCTAGGGGGAATTGTCGGGTGAGGGTGACACCGATACCGTAACATAAGGGGTCACCGCTGGCTAATACACAGATTAATTGACCGCGACGGCGGATAATTTCTTCTATTGATGTGGTAATGGGTGATGTCCAGGCTATCTTCTCTCCTCGGTACACTCCCGGTAACATGGCTAAATGTCGATCGCCTCCTACAATCACCTCAGCTTGGTCAATCAGGGAACGTGCGATCGCACTTAACCCCTGTAACCCATCTTCACCAATACCAACAATCGATAGCCATTTGCCTGTCATAGAAGCTGATAATAATTTCACTAGATGTGGTAGTTTTTCCGCTCTAAAATTGCGGAATTTTCCAACTTTTATGAGTGTGTTATAATAAATGTGCATTACAAGTTTTACACAAGTAATATATGGTAATATATATTTACTTGACTTGGTTAAATTTCATAATTAGGTTGATTATTAATTGAAAATTAAAGCGTTGGATGTCAAAGCAGGCGATCGCATTATTGCCTACTGTAAGAATAAAATGCAGGTTTGCAAGGTGAAGCGCATCTTGGATCCTGGTTCCACGAATATCACACTATTGGTGTTTACATCTGAGCATTATCGTGGATGCTTAGTTTCCTGTGTGGTGCGGTTCCAGCCCGACACCTTAGTGGATTTAGTTAATTTTGCGTAATTACCCTAAGTAATTATTATAGGGTTAATGGCGGTTGTAAATACACTATCCAGATATACTCAGTACGATATTTAAGTGAATATTAAAAAAAATGCAGCATCCGGTGGGCTGAATACCTGATCATGTTAGATTAGTAAGGAAATAGGTTGGGAAACTCCGGTGTAATTCCGGGACTGTGCCGCAGCTGTAATGGTAAGACCAAAGCAGAATGTTCAGTTTTTTTACTTGCCAAGTCAGAATGCCAACCATAACAGTGTCATCAAGACACATTATCTACTACCTGCGTCGCACAGGGAAGGAGTGAATATTTTGCTGTCCGGTTTTGCCTTATGTCCTGGATTATTTTATGATACACCAGCCCAAGATGGGATATTATCTCGCATCAGAATACCAGGTGGGATTCTGGATAGTAAACAATGTCATGCGATCGCAGATGTAGCGGAGAATTATGGGGGTGGTTATGTGGATGTGACGAATCGCGCTAACCTCCAAATCCGGGAGCTGCGTTCGGGAATAAATACCTGTGTTCTCCAGAATTTACAAAATATAGGTATTGGTGCTGCTAATTTCGCTGTTGACCACATTCGTAATATTATGACCAGTCCTACGGCTGGTATTGATACCCAAGAATTAATTGATACCCGTCCCTTTGTGCAAGAGTGGGATAATTATATCGCCGCACACCCCAACCTATCAGGACTATCGGCAAAATTTAGTGTTGCTTTTGATGGTGGTGGTCAAGTTTCCGTATGCGATCGCCTCAACGATATCATGTTCGCTGCTGTTTTAATTGATGGTAAAGTTTATTTTCGCCTGTGTTTGAGCGTCGGCGATCGGGGAAAACCACCCCTTGATATGGGAATTGTATTATTGCCAGAGCAATGTTTACCAGTTTTAGCAGCTTTGGCTGAGGTTTACCGAAATCATACCGATGCTCACAGTGGACGCAAGCTGCGTTTGCGAGAGTTATTAAATAAATTGGGTTGTGAAAGTTATCTTCAAGAAGTTGAAAAACTCTTAGCTTTTAAACTCACTCTCCATCAGCGCTTTGACACAACCAATTCTTCATCACGTCTCGTCACCGAAAACACATTAAACTTTAACTATCCACATATCGGCGTTCATCCCCAGCGTCAGCAGGGCTTATTTTATATTGGTGTGGTTTTACCTCTGGGTCGGCTAGAAAGTCAGCAAATGCGGAGTTTAGCTGATTTAGCAACAGAATTTGGTAGTGGGAATCTCAGGTTAACTCCTTGGCAAAATCTGCTGTTGACTGACATTTCTCAGCGATCGCTTCCCAATGTTAAGCATGAGATAGCTACTTTAAATTTAGATTTCTCAGGGAGTAATATCAATAGTGCATTAGTGGCTTGTTCTGGTAATCAAGGTTGTGCAGCTTCAGCTACGGATACCAAAGGTGACGCCTTGATCTTAGCAAATTATCTCAAAACTCATGTTAGCCTCAATTACCCCGTTCATATTCACTTTAGCGGCTGCGAAAAATCTTGCGCCCACCATCGTAATAGTGATATTACTATGCTTGGTGTCAGCCTAGAATCAAAAAATGGTACTTTGGGAGCTTATCAGATTTATGTTGGTACAGGTGAGAGCAACGAAAAATTTGGTCGTCAACTTTATGAATATGTGAGTATGGACGAGATCCCTGTATTGTTAGAACAGATGTTACGAGTGTATAAAATGCAATGCCGAAACAGCAATGAATCCTTTGGAGAATTTGTTAATCGATATGAGATTGAGCAATTACAGTTGTTATTCTCCCCAGTGAGGTAGGTTTATTTCTGCTCCCATTCACTATTCACCATTAACTATTCCCGATTTTCCCATGTCTGACTACATCCGAGATGCTAAAGAAATTTACAGTAAGTCCTTTGAGATCATTAGATCGGAAGCCAAGCTGGATATGCTGCCGCCTGATGTAGCAAAAGTTGCTGTACGCCTGATCCATGCTTGTGGAATGACTGACATCGTTAATGACTTGGGATATTCATTAAAAGCGGTAGAGCGTGGACGCGCAGCACTAGCAGCAGGTGCGCCAATTTTGTGTGATTGTCGAATGGTTGCTGAGGGTATTACCAGACAGAGACTACCTGCAAACAACCAAGTTATTTGTACCCTTTATGATGTGGAAGTTCCAGCTCTGGCTAAACGGTTGGGTAATACCAGATCAGCTGCTGCGGTGGAATTGTGGCGCTTGCACTTAGATGGCGCAGTGGTAGCAATTGGTAATGCACCTACAGCACTATTTCACCTTCTGGAAATGCTCGAAGAAGGATTTTTCAAGCCAGCGATTATTTTAGGTTTTCCCGTGGGATTTGTGGGCGCTGCTGAGTCAAAAGCAGCACTAGCAGTAAATAGGCAGAATGTACCATTTTTAACTTTATATGGTAGGCGTGGTGGCAGTGCGATCGCAGCTGCAGCAGTTAATGCCCTAGGAACAGAGGAAGAATAATTATGCCAACCAAAGGCCGCCTCTATGGAATTGGTGTAGGGCCAGGTGATCCAGAGCTACTGACATTGAAAGCACTGCGACTATTACAAGCTGCTCCTGTGGTGGCTTATCAGTCCGCAGTAGATAAGGACAGTATAGCCCGCGGTATAGTCTCTCAATATCTGTCTGGTCATCAAATCGAAGTCCTGTTTCACCTACCCCGCGCCTTAGAACCAGAAACGGCAAGTGCCATTTACGACCAAGAAGTTGCACCCATTGCCGAACATCTAGCCGCAGGACGTGATGTCGTAGTTTTATGTGAAGGAGACCCGTTTTTTTACGGTTCTTTTATGTATGTTTTCACACGTTTATCTGAGAAGTACCAAACGGAAGTTGTCCCAGGAGTTTCCTCACTCATGGCTTGTCCTGTGGCTTTGGGTGTACCTTTTACCTATTACAACGATATCATGACCGTTCTCCCCGCCCCCATGCCAGCAGAACAATTAATCACCCACCTACTAGCAACCGATGCAGCGGCGATTATGAAACTAGGTCGCCATTTTACCAAAGTGCGAGATGTTTTACATCAATTAGGGTTAGCATCACGGGCATTATACATTGAGCGGGCAACAATGGCACAACAAACAATTATACCCCTGGATCAAGTTGATCCAGATCAAGTCCCTTATTTTTCTATGATTATCATACCGACTAAAAGTCGGCTATAGATTTACCAACAGGTTTTACTCATGGCGCGAATTTATAAACTCAGTAAAGTACCATCTTCTTCTGAATACATAACCGGTTTAAATAGAATTAGCGATCGCATAAATGATACGCAAATTCGGTTACTTCAGGAGCAGTACTATAGTGCTAATCGCACAGTTACATCTACACAACTAGCCAAATTACTTGGTATCAAAGGTGGTGTTCCAACTGTTAACTCTCAGTATGGCAAACTAGGACATCTGTTTTGTGATGCAATTGGGTTTGAACCACGTGATTATATCAACGACAAATATTATTGGTGGTCTGTTTGGTCTATTGGTCATGCAACCCAACATAATTTTTTATGGGAAATGCATTCAGAAGTTGCTGAAGCTTTAGAGTTCTTGGGTTGGGTGAGTAAAGAAGCTGGCTCTGATGCTATTTTTCCTGACGAAGTTAGTCCTCAAGAGAGATTTTATGAAGGCGCAGTCCATAAAGTTTCTGTCAACGCTTATGAACGAGACCGCAAAGCTCGTGAAAAGTGTATTAGCCACTATGGTTATAGCTGTTACGTTTGTGGTTTTAACTTCGGTGAAGTCTTTGGAAAATTGGGTGAAGGTTTGATTCATGTGCATCATCTGCGCCCTCTTTCTGAAATTGGTCAAGAGTACGAAGTTGATCCCATCAAAGATTTACGCCCTGTCTGTCCCAACTGCCATGGAATGATTCACCGTCGTTTGATACCATTGACTATTGAGGAGCTAAAAGCACTAGTGCAACAATCAAAAAATCAAACTACCTAGCTATAGGTCATCTTATGGCGCGAATTTATCAACTCAGTAAAGTAACATCTTCTTCTAAATACATAACCGGTTTAAATAGAATTAGCGATCGCTCGCATAAATGATACGCAAATTCGGTTACTTCAGGAGCAGTATTATAGTCCTAATCGCACAGTTACAGCTACACAACTAGCCAAATTACTTGGTATCAAAGGTGGTGTTCCTGTTGTTAACTATCTATATTCAAGTTATAATGTGTATGGGCAAAGTGGAAATTTGCTATAATAATTAACATAATTTGCGGGTCTGAGCTATGATCACCTGTCTAGATGCAGCTCGCTACTTTATTGCGAGGGCTTATGAGGACGGTATAGAAGCCGAAATAACTAACATGAAGGTTCAAAAGCTTCTCTACTATTCACAGAGTTTGTATTTAGCATTATATAATCAGCCATTGTTTGATGAGGAAATTCAAGCATGGCGATATGGTCCAGTATGTCCTGTTGCTTACAGATTTTACAACGAATTTGAGGCGCAACAGTTACCCATACCCAGCCAAGAATCGTTATTAAAAATACCTCAACAAGAGAAAAACCTGCTAGAAGAAATTTGGGGATATTTTGGTAGCTACCATGCTTATTTCCTCAGTGATATGACGCATTTAGAGTTTCCGTGGAAAAAAGCACGTAAGGGTTTACCTCCAAACGCCAGTTCTACTGAGCCGATTTTGCTAGAGGACATGAAAGCTTTGGGTTATCAGAAACTTGATTTAATAGAACGAGACCATCCTGCTTATCAACCTGTAATGTCCCAAGTTTTAGAAGACGCTTGTAATTCAGAATCCTCAAATCGTATTAGTAAAGGAGAGGTGCGTGACTGGCTCAACTCCCTTCTTGATTGAAAAATCTGATAATTTCCAGCGTTCCTTTAAAAAATTAGCAAAATTTCATGTTTCTACCTTTGTGGAGCTAGTCGCCGAAGCTCTGGAAAATTTAATAGATGACCCCTATCCCTATAACTCCCGTCAAGAACCTTTACCTGGCAAAATTAAACTAACAGCAGGATGGACTTTTCATAAATTGGAAATGCGAGTTTCTCAGGGAGCATCTGGACAAATCAGGTTAATGTATTTAGTAAATGAAAGTACTTGTAGCATTAGCCTAGTTTGGATTTATAGTCATGAGCAGTTTGCCAAACGCCCGACTGACAGAGATTTGAAAAGTGTTATTCAAGAAATATTAGACTGTTAGCGCCCAATTATCTGTTTCCATCTGTGGTTTAATATAAAACATCTAATTAAATTAAATAATGATCAAGATTGCACCTGCCATTGTGGTACTTAGTCAAAACAGCGTCCCACTAGCCCGCCAAATCATCAGCATACTACAGGGTGGGACATTATACGGTTTGGCAGGTCGCACATCTAAGGTTGATATTACTTTCACAAATTTTGGTGAAACATTACGGGAATTATTCGCACAGGGAACACCCATAATTGGGATTTGTGCTGCTGGTATTCTCATCAGAACCATAGCGCCCATGCTTTCGGATAAAAAACAGGAACCCCCAGTATTAGCAGTAGCTGAAGATGGGAGTGCAGTGGTTCCCCTGTTGGGTGGACTCAATGGGGTGAATGATTTAGCGCGACGCATTGCGGAAGTCCTGGATGTGAAACCAGCAATTACCACCACAGGTGATCTTCGTTTCCGCACCGCTTTATTATCTCCCCCACCAGGGTATCATTTAGCTAACCCAGATGACGCTAAGAAATTTATCTCAGATTTATTAGCCGGGGCGCAAGTTAAGCTCGAAGGTACAGCGCCTTGGTTGAGTAATAGTCAATTACCCATAGACCCTGATGGTAATTTAACCATCCAGGTTACAGAACGCTTAGTCACCCCCGCACCCGACCGCCTTGTTTATCACCCAGCAACTATAGCCGTTACCATCAGTGATATTGTTGATCTAGGTTTAATACAACAGCTGTTAGCAGATGCAGCCCTAGCCCCAGCATCAGTAGGGGGTATTTTTGCAGATATTACCTTGGCTGCAAATCCAGCCATAGAAGCCATTGCTAACGCATTTAAAGTACCTATTCGCTTTTTTACCTCAAATCAGTTAGAAAAATTTATATCACAAGGTTATAGCCCGTCCCAAGCCATGGCTTTACTAGTCACCGGATCCTCTGGATTATCCTCCCCATGTCCTCACCTCAGAATTGCCATTGCTCCAGCCCCTATTGATACCAGCACCATCGGTCAAGCCAGAGGGCGGTTAGCTATTATTGGTACTGGTCCGGGTGGTTCTCAGTGGATGTCTCCAGAGGTAAGAGAAATACTTAAATCTGCCACTGACTTAGTGGGTTATAAAACATATATCAACTTAATTGGCTCTCTGGCTGAGGGTAAACAACTCCATGAGTCAGACAACCGGGAGGAAATCGCCAGGGCGACAATGGCGCTGGATTTAGCAGCAACAGGGCGATATGTCGCTGTAGTTTCCTCTGGTGACCCTGGTATCTATGCAATGGCGGCCGCTGTATTTGAGGCTTACGATCAAAACCCCAAACCAGAATGGGAAAGTATTGATCTTCATGTTTCACCGGGTATTTCCGCCATGCAAGCCGCAGCGGCGGCCATTGGCGCACCATTGGGACATGACTTCTGCGCCATTTCACTATCTGATATTTTAAAACCCTGGTCAATTATTGAACAACGCATTGCTGCGGCTGCTCAAGCAGATTTTGTCATCGCCTTTTATAACCCTGTTTCTCAAGAGCGCACTTGGCAACTAACAGCAGCTAGAGAAATTTTACAGCAATATAGAACACCAGATACACCAGTAGTATTAGCTAGAAATCTCGGCAGACCAGGGGAAAGTGTCAAGGTTATTCAACTACAAGAGTTAACACCAGATACAGCGGATATGCGGACTGTGGTTTTAATTGGTTCCAGTCAAACCCGGACAATTCACCGCCGGGATGGGACTATCTCAGTTTACACACCAAGGCGATACAGTGATTAACACTCTCTGTGATCAATCTTTTAAAGTGGACAGGAAAAGCTGTGTACTTTGACTATATCATCTTGAGGGTAGTGACATTTTGTAGGATGCGCTGATACAATTCCTTAAACATTGATCAATTCATCCTACTCGTCCTCGTCGTCAGTGACTCGTTTAAGAGAGTTTTTATTAAAGGCGGGAAAAATTAAATAGGGGAACTGTTCCTGATATCGGCGCAGTTCTGTAAAAATGGGTGATTCTACACCGGTCACAACACACCAAACTTTTGCGCGGGTGATCGCAACCAAAGCTTCATTTCGTTTATGCACTTCACTTTCTTGTTTCCAATCTAAAGGCTTCGTTGCACAATGAAATCGACAAGCATAAACTTTATACGCTTCATTACCCTTAGCTCGATAAATATTAGATATGGTTACACAGCCACCCTTTTGGAAAAGATCAGGACTGTCATCCACTCCGGCAATATAACCCACAATACCAAAGTTATTTAAAGCGTCTTTAATATTGCTAAAATAATCTCTTTCTTCGTCGCCGCACAGAGATGTAATAATAATATCTGAGGGTTGTAATCCTTGTTTTAGGTCATTTGCCACTTGCTCACTGATCCACTTCTGCTCATCTTCCTCATTGTCAAAACTTTGAATTGTCAAAACATCTCCAATTGCATCTTTATAAGGAAAATCATCTTGATCTATAGGATGCATATTTACTAGAGGTTTCGGGTCTGTTTTGGTTTGATCATATA
>CAIWDD010000005.1 GCA_903911355.1 uncultured Nodularia sp.
ACCCGATGGGATGAGAATTTCTAGATGATCCCAATTCTGGGAAAGTTGAATTTTACTCCCCACAGGTTTAACCATATTTAAAGGGAGGGGGCTTTTCAACTGGGACTCATTCAAAGCTTTCAGGGCTTCTAAAGCCGAACTTGGTCGCCGTTCTAGCGTTGGTTCAGTCATCCACCTTAACCAGCGAGTCAACCCTGGACTGAGGTGAGTTACTTGTTCAAACTGAATGCGAAAATCTTTTTGGGGTAAGTCGGCTGGATGATTACCGCTGACTAAATAAATTAATGTTGCGCCTAAACTATAAAGGTCAGAAGTTGGAACAGTACGCCCCCCAAATTGCTCTGGAGGCATATAGCCATATGTTCCGACCACAGTTCTAGTCCCGCCTTCTGTACCAAGTACATTTTGCACAGAACCGAAATCTACTAGGTAAACTTGACCGACATGATGAGCGGAGCGCTCACCCAATAAAATATTGCTAGGCTTAATATCACGGTGAATCACAGGTGGATGCATCCCATGTAGGTAGATGAGAATTTCTAAAAGCTCTGTGGCTACCTGTTTGATTTCAGATTCTGTAAAAGTCCGCCCAACTTTGATGTATTGTTCTAAAGTTTGACCTGAAATATAGCTCTGTACTAGAGCAAATCCTTTAAGCTTGGGTAAATTTACTTCAAAATAGTCTAGATAACTGGGGATAGCGGGATGGGATAAAGATTTTAAAATTTTGGCTTCGCGCTCAAATAGCTTGAGATCATCCCATTCAAAGTCACTGCTAAAAGAAAGTAACTTGACGACTACTAACTCCCCTGTGGTTTTATCCCTGGCTAAGAACGTCCGTCGCCCTGATTTCTTTCCTAATAGCTGCTGGACTTCGTAGCGATCGCCTAAGATTTCGCTGATCATTATGATTGCTAATAACGCTAATTTTTCAAGCTTTTTTGGCTTATGGCTTGTCAAATTGGGCAAGCTGATACCTTTAGTATAATTGTGTTTTTCTATGCCTTCCCAACTTTGGCCTTATACTACTCCTGGTATTCCCGATGAATTATTTGAGCATTTACCGGGTATTCCCTTCAGTCAGCGAGAACTGAGACTATTATTAATTTCCCAACTGCGGCTCAAATCTGATTCAGTATTATGGGATATTGGCGCGGGAACAGGGACAATTCCTGTAGAAGCTGGACTACTATGTCCTAACGGACACATTATAGCAGTAGAACGGGATGAAGATGTAGCCAACTTAATTCAGCGCAACTGCGATCGCTTTGAAGTCAAGAATGTGCAAGTAATTGAAGGTAGCGCCCCAGAGTGTTTGCATGAGCTGAAGCTATCCCCTGATCGCGTCTGCATTGAGGGTGGAAAACCCATAGAGGATATTTTACCAGCCGTATGGCATTGTTTGCCCACATCAGGGAGGGTTGTGGCCACAGCTGCTAATCTAGAAGGACTATATGCTATTTCTCAAAGCTTCTCGCTGTTGCGCGCTAGAAATATTGAAGTTGTCCAGTCTGCTGTCAACCGTTTGGAGACGCGGGGCTTTTCTCAAACCTTTGTGGCTGTTGATCCCATCTTTATCCTGAGTGGTGAGAAACTAGACTAGTTTAGGAGGATGAAAACTGAGGCATCCAGGATAAATTACAGCTTCTACTATGGCTTAGTCCACGCTACGCTATTAGACTTTATCTTTATACTTCATACTCATTTCTATGCCTTGGTCTCGGATTATTAGTGGAATTGTGGCGATCGCCCTGGCTCTAGCGGCTACCCTTTTGGGTGGTTGGTACTTTACTATCGCCATTGCGGTGGTGGTTCTTTTAGGTCAAGAAGAATATTTTAATTTGGTGCGAGCTAGAGGTATTTTACCCGCTGCTAAAACTACCATGTTTGTCAGCCTAGCTTTACTAGTGATTTGTAACTTTAATGAAAGTTTGGCTGATGCTGTGATGCCCATAGCAGGGACATTAATTTGTTTTTATTTATTGTTTCAACCCAAAATGGCTACAATCGCCGATATTTCGGCCTCGATTATGGGACTATTTTATGTTGGCTACTTATCAAGTTACTGGGTACGATTGCGTAATCTTGATAGTTTAGCCTACACCAATCTCCCCTATGGCTACACTAGGCAAGCTAACGGTAGTTACTGGCCCAATATTGACAACTTCCAGGAATACAGTTTTGCATCCTTACCTCCAGGCTTAAGTCTAACAGTGTTGACTTTCTTTTGTATTTGGGCTGCTGACATTGGTGCCTATGTTATTGGCAAATTCTTCGGTAAAACCCGTTTGTCTGATATCAGTCCCAAAAAAACCGTTGAAGGGGCGGTATTTGGAATTATAGCCAGCGTCGCTGTAGCTTTGGTAGGAGCCTATTATCTGCACTTGCCAAAATTCCTCTTCACTGGTGTAGGATTGGGTTTACTGATTGGTATTGCTAGTCTGTTAGGTGACCTCACTGAGTCTATGCTCAAGCGTGACGCTGGCGTGAAGGATTCAGGGCAGTTGATCCCCGGTCATGGTGGTATTTTAGACCGCACTGATAGTTATATTTTTACAGCGCCGTTGGTTTACTATTTTGTGACGCTTTTATTACCATTGATTGCAAATCTCTGACCTGTGGAGAATGGGGACTGTAGGCTAAACCATTTACCCCGGATCCAGGTTTCATCTCTCCTCAAGGATTAATCTTAATCATTCCTTGGCAAATCATCTGACCAGGGATCACACTGATTTCTTGAATATCGACATCTGAGCCAAAATTCAGATTATAACTGTGCTCATCCTTTGACAGAGATGCTTCGTTTTGCATAACTTGGATATTGTCTAGCTTCAACTCATGACCGCCAATTAAGGAGCAATTGAAATTAATTTCCAGATGCGTGGCTTCACTTGCATATGATATAATACACCTGAGGAGAATTTTATTATTATCAAGTATTATTCTTTGCCAGGAAATTAGCTTGTCTCTCAAACCAATTTCTGGTAATATTTTCAACAGTAGATCATTTAAACCAGTAGAGAATAATTCAGATGAGAGAGAACTATTCAGGTCTTTCTCTTCTACCATTAATTGAACAGAAACTGGTACTATTTCTAATAGTCTTAGTGCCTGTCCCTTGAGTATTGAGGCGATGTTTACCTGAATATTTTCTGCTAAAAGTTGAATTTGTGTGAGATGAATACCTTGATACACTGCATTAGTCGCAAAAATAGATACCCAAGGAACACAACCAGAGAGAATTTGGCGATCGCTCGCTTTAATTTCTACATCTAACTGCGATACTTGGCTGACCTGTGATTTTAACCACAGTTTGAGGGCTGTTGTCAGTGTATGTGTGATGATCCTGATTTTAGGTGGATTTTTGCTTAGGGAATTTTTCTCGGACATGGAACAACTAGGTTGATGGGTACTCGCTCAGTAACTAACTGAGGCGAAATTAGCCTTAAATGTAACATTTATCTCTATTCTGCACCAAATTTAAATCATATGATTATTTAAATCGAAAAGACTATACACAGTAATTTCATTATGGAGGAACGGGTACAAAAGATTCTAGCTCAGTGGGGGATTGCCTCACGTCGTGAAGCTGAAGAAATGATTCGGCGATCGCGAGTGCGGATCAATGGTGTCACAGCACATTTAGGTCAAAAAATTGATCCAGAAAAAGATAAAATTGCCGTAGATGGTCAGCCAGTTTCTGCCCAAGGGCGTCCACCCTTGATATATTTATTACTACACAAACCTGCGGGAGTAGTTTCTACTTGTGACGACCCCCAAGGAAGAAAAACAGTTTTGGATTTACTCCCACCCGAGTTACGCCAGGGTTCAGGTTTACACCCAGTTGGTCGTTTAGATGCACAATCAACAGGAGCATTAATCCTGACAAATGATGGAAATCTCACATTTGGACTCACCCATCCACGTCACAGGATTCCTAAGACTTATCGGGTACTAGTAAAGGGACATCCCCCGGAAGCGGTGCTAGAAATGTGGCGTGAAGGGGTGGTCTTGGGGGGAAAAAAAACACTTCCTGCTACAGTAAATTTCATAGGAACTATTGCTAAAAATAGCCATTTAGAAATAGTTTTAAAAGAGGGGAGAAACCGACAGATTCGCCGTGTAGCTGAACATTTGGGATATCCAGTAATTAAGCTACATCGTACTGCCATAGGTCCGATTCAATTAAAAAGGCCAAATTTGCCCTTATTACATGAGGGTAAATATCGTTCACTTAATGATGCTGAAGTTAGCTTTTTACAAAAACAAATTAAGCATCTACCCGTTAAAGATTGAGATGAGATCAGGAATGGAACGAAAGCATGAAGTGGCTCAAAAGTAAAGATAAACCGGAAATTAGAGTTTCATTAAAACAACAACAATCGGAAAAATTGGCAGAACTGGGAGCTTACCTGTTGGCTGTCCGTAAAGAAAGAAGTTTATCCCAAGAAGACATAGTATTTTTAACCAAAATTCCCCAGAAACTGTTAGATTCCATTGAACGAGGTAAATTAGATGATCTGCCAGAACCAGTTTATATTAGAGCTTTAATCAGACAATTTGCCGAAGTATTAGGCTTAAATGGAGTAGAATTGTCCACTACTTTTCCTCTGGGTTGTCCACCCGTGAGTTTAGCACCTACTGGGAAAATTCATTTAAGTGGTCTACTACGTCCTGTTCATCTTTACTTACTTTACATACTTGTCATTGTATGCTCTGTAAGTAGCTTATCTCGCATGCTAAATAATACTACTCTGAGCGATAGCAATCAACAGCAAAAACAAGAAACTGTGTTCAAACCACAGCAAAATCAAGTAAATTCCCAAGCGTCAAACCAGTTCCAAAGTGTTAGCGATAGATTTAATCGCATCAATAACAGTGACTCACTACATATTGGTGTGACATTAAAAGCATCATCATGGATTCGTATTATAGCTGATGGCAAAATTGAGTTTGAAGGCGTTCTCCCAGAAGGAAGTCAGCGCAGTTGGAAAGCCCAACAGCAACTAACGGTGAAAACCAATAATGCGGGTAGCGTATTAATCAGTGTCAATCAGCAAGAAGCTAAACAAATGGGAGAACCGGGTAAAGAGAGAGAAATCAAGATTGCTGCTAGACCAAAGTCCTGAGGAATAAACAGCTGTTTATTCCTCACTTCTCCTGGGGTGCGCGTCCATAAAGTTGAGTCAGATTTTTCAGACGCTCTCCTAGTTCTCTTGTTAACAATGAGGACTGGTAACGCCAACCCCAGTTACCCTCAGCAGTGCTGGGAAAGTTCATTCGCGCCTCGCTTGCTAAACCTAAAATATCCTGCAAAGGAATAATTGCTTGATTAGCGATGGAACTCAAAGCCAGTCGAATTACATCCCAGTGGACACCTTCTGGACTAATACAACCTAAATAAAGTAATAAATTGCGCTTTTCCCAATCGTTAGCTTGATTAAACCAGCCTACAGTTGTGTCATTATCGTGAGTACCCGTATAAACTACAGCATTACGTGTATGGTTAAAAGGTAAAAAAGGATTACCGGGATCAGAACCAAAAGCAAACTGCAAAACTTTCATCCCAGGAAATTCATACTTGTCCCGTAATGCTTCTACTTCTGGGGTGATTACCCCCAAATCTTCCGCTAAAACTGGTAGTGTACCTAGTTTCGCTTTAATCGCATCAAATAACTCATCTCCTGGAGCTTTCAACCACTCTCCATTCATGGCTGTCTCTTCTCCCCTTTCCACAGCCCAGTAGGCTTCAAATCCGCGGAAATGGTCAATGCGAATCACATCTATATAATCTAGCATCGCTTCAAAGCGACCCACCCACCATTTAAAATCTTGTTTTTTTAATTCTTCCCAGTTATAAACGGGATTACCCCATAATTGACCAGTTTCACTAAAGTAATCGGGTGGAACTCCCGCCATTAAAGCTGGTTCTCTGGTTTCTTCATCAAGACAAAATATCTCGGGGTGCGCCCACACATCAGCACTATCTTGGGCTACATAAATGGGAATATCGCCAATAATGTAAATGCCGCTCATATTGGCATAGGATTTAAGTTCAGACCATTGGCGGAAAAATTCAAATTGGAGAAACTTATAATAGAAGATTTCCGACCTTAATTTTTCCCTAGCTTTATCTATTGCTGCTGGTTCACGTTTGACCAGTTCCGCCTCCCAAGTATGCCAACTGGTATTATTATGAGTGTCTTTGAGCGCCATAAATAAGGCGTAATCATCTAACCAATAGGCTTTGCTGTCACAAAAACCAGCAAATTCTTTTTGTTGTAAAGGTGTGGCCTTAACTTGAAAATGATTACAAGCTTTTTGTAGCAAAGCAGTCTTGAGGGACTTGACTCCCTCATAGTCTATCTGAGAGTCGTTAAATACTGGTAAATTAGCAAAGTCCTCTTCAGTTAGTAAACCTTGTTCTTGCAGCTGTTCTGGACTGATGAGCATGGGGTTTCCCGCCATAGCTGAATATGCAGCATAAGGAGAATTACCATATCCCGTTGGTCCTAAAGGTAAAACTTGCCAATATTGCTGGTAACTCTCTCTGAGAAAATCAATAAATTTATAGGCTTCTAAGCCTAAATCTCCAATACCAAACCGGCTGGGGAAAGATGTAGGATGCAATAAAATACCACTGGATCTAGGAAAAGGCATATTTAAGTTCAAATATAACAAGAAGTTATCCCATCAAATCTATCATGACTTACAGAAACCCCGCACCCACCGTTGACATCATTATTGAATTGGTAGACCGTCCACATCGACCAATAGTATTAATTGAGCGGCATAATTTACCTTTTGGTTGGGCTATTCCCGGTGGTTTTGTTGATTATGGTGAACCTGTCGAAGTGGCGGCGCGACGGGAAGCTGAGGAAGAGACGGGTTTGAAAGTCGAGTTAATTACACAATTCTTGGTATATTCTGACCCTAGCCGCGATCGACGCCAGCATACCATCAGCATTGTGTTTTTAGCAACGTCCACGGGGGAACCAATGGCGGGTGATGATGCCAAAAATATAGGCATTTTCGAGTCTTGGCGTGTACCGAGTAATTTATGTTTTGACCATGGGCGCATTCTCCAAGATTATTGGTATTATCGCCATTATGGGCTACGTCCCCAGTTGGGTTTTGATTAATTAGCGACAGATGCACATAGATTACAAGGAATAAATTTTACTTTATACTGTGTTAGTAGTATTTTGCGGTGGATTATGAATGTTGAGGAATTGTTAGAGAAATATGCGGCAGGAGAACGGAAATTTAAAGAGTTAAATTTAAGTGGGGTAAACCTCAAAGCCACACAACTAACTGATATAGATTTATACAAAACAAATTTGAGTGGAGCGGATTTAAGTGAGGCGACACTCAAAAAAGCTCATCTTTGGGAAGCAAATCTGTCTAGAGCTTCGTTAAGGGCTACAGATTTGAGTCGAATTGAAGGGGGCCTGCTAAATTTGAGTTGGGCGGATCTCACCGGTGCGGATTTGAGTTTTGCAAATTTGAAAGAGGCCAATCTTTCCGGAGCAAATTTCACCAAAGCCAACTTGAACCAAGCCCATGTCAGTAAAGCATTATTTGAAAATGCTAACTTCCAGGAAGCGCAATTTCGGGGGGTCAGTCTGGACAAGTGCGATTTGTCAGGGGTCAATTTAGCTCTGGCGGATTTAGTTGGGGTGTCTTTAGAACAAGCAAACCTGAAACAGGCCTGTTTGCAAGGGGCTAATTTGGAAAGAGTGTGTCTGACAGATGCAAATTTAATGCTAGCAAATTTCGATGGTGCAAATTTGCAACGGGCAATTTTAACCGGAGCCAATATTTATGGGGCGAGCTTTGAAAATGCTGACCTCACTGGTGCAATAATGCCTGATGGCGAGGTGTACCAACAGCCAAACACCTGTGACGGAGAAATTGGCACAGGGGAAACATTATTAGAGAACATGATACCTATGAATCGTCAAGTAATTCGTACTGATAAAGCACCGGCTCCGGTGGGACCTTATAATCAAGCCATCGCCGCTAACGGTCAAATGATCTTTGTGGCTGGACAAATTGCCATTGATCCCCGACTGGGTGATGTCATATACACAGATGATGTTAAAAAGCAAACTGAGCAAGTTATGGCTAATCTAGAAGCTATTCTGACAGCCTCTGGTGCCACATTTGAAAGTGTGGTTAAAACTACAGTATTTTTAGCTGATATGAATGATTTTGCCGTAGTCAATGCCGTTTATGCTCAATATTTTCCTGAAGCTACAGCCCCAGCCCGTGCTTGTGTCCAGGTTTCTCGTCTACCAAAGAATGTTTTGGTAGAAATCGATTGTATTGCGGTTGTTTAGCCTATTTTTGCCACAGGAAAATATTAGGCGATCGCCTAGATTGTACAGTCAATCCTAGGGCGATCGCCTTCAACTTCAGCCGAAAATTATTATTAATAATAATTGCTAATACCCATTGCCAAACAACAGGCAAGACAAACAACCTTACCAGCGGTTTCAACCAATTTCCCGATGATGTATGACCCCCTGTGGGCAATTATGTGACTGCTGTTGCTTCTGGCAATGAGCAAAATGCTTATCCATAATTGCCGGAACTTGTGTATATGGAATACGACTATAACGGGTTTTGTCTGGCATCACTATATTAGGTCCAGCCTTGCATTTTTTCATACAGCCAGTACCTTTAATACTCACTTGATCTTCCAACCCACGATGACTTAAAGCAGCCTCCAACGCTTGACAAACTGCTTTACCGCCACGCTTCATACAATCAGACTTGTGACACACCAAAATAGTGTCTTTATTTTTACTTATTTTTTCCTGCGTGTTTTTGATGGCTGGGGGTTCTATGACTGAGGTAACCGTTGCAACCGTCTCCATATGAGAACGTACTGCCATCACACGCTCCGCCTTCAATATAACTTTATCTTTTTTTATATCATGCTTTTGAAAACCAACAACTTGCAGCCAACTACCAGGCGCTAAACGCAAGTCAAAAGCGGCGCGTAAATGTTTAGCAAGTTTAACATAGCATTCACCCTCAGCAGTGTGTAATAACAAGCCCTTGAGGTTGTAGCCATCTTTAATGACAAAATCTATGAATTTTCCTTCTAGGCGAAATTCCGATATTTCTCTACTGTAAGATGCACTCATTTTGCTTAATCTCTCCTTAACTAACTCAGCCTAAATAGGTGTTATGTGTCAAAACTTCAGAAATTTCGGTAACGAGTTTTCCAGCAGCATTCCAGACTCCAAATCAAATCCTGTCGAGATGCTGTTAACTGCTGTATTACAGACCAGACTTGAACCATTGCTAAAGGGGTGTTCATCTCAACCCTCAAGGGTTGGTTAGTCTCACAGGAACAGGGGATATCTAACTCCCGTAAGCGTTTATACACTTGCCATCGGTCTGCCCAGTCCACCTCTACGCCTACAATAAAATTTTTCTCGATTTGTGAACGTAACCGTTTCAACAGACTAGCCCTCAACTTGCAACCCATTAGTGCTTTAAGCCCCTGAACTGAAAAATCTTGGGGAATAATGCCTCTTTAATATCAGCATACCTTAAATGAAAAGATTTCTCAATAAAATCAAAAAAAGATCACAAATTTCTCATACTTTCCGGTTATGAATTAGGAAGTGGGTAGTGGTGAGTGTGGGAGGAATAGGCGATTGAGTTTTGACTCATTGCGACCAATGACTGGAAATCTCCCATGTTTGAGCGGTAAAATGACTGAAATTGTTAAACTTCATCGCCTAGAAGGTGAAAATTTTACTAATTCCCCTAATTACCTGGGTTGTTTGGCGGGTGGAAAGGTAAAGATCATCTCCTTTGCTGATGAAAAACCTGAAAGTTGGAAGGGATGAGATTGGTTATGTTTAGAAAATAATTGCTAGATACTTTTATTAGTTGATTAATCATAAATGTGATGAGATCCCTGCCATGATTCCAGTTCTCATAAAAACCATATTTACAGAAATAAAAATCTAATTTTTTTGTTATTAATCGCTGTTGATTCCTTCTAGAGATGTTAATATATAAAAGATAAGCAGTTAAAAGCCATAACTGTGAAAAAGCGAGGAGAACAATGTCTGATACACAAACTTTAGTACAAAATTTTGGTCAGGTTTATGACAATCCTGTACTGCTAGATCATAATGTTACTGCTCCGGTAACAGAAGGTTTCAACGTTGTATTAGCTAGCTTCCAAGCACTATATTTACAATATCAAAAGCATCATTTTGTAGTAGAAGGTTCAGAATTTTACTCACTGCATGAGTTCTTTAGCGACAACTACGAACAAGTACAAGGTCATGTCCATGAAATTGGCGAGCGCCTAAACGGGCTGGGTGGTGTACCAGCGGCTAGTTTTAGTAAGTTAGCGGAACTCACCTGTTTTGAGCCAGAATCCGACGGTGTATATTCTTGCCGCCAAATGATAGAAAATGATTTAGCAGCAGAACAAGCCATTATTAAGGTTATTCGTCGTCAAGCTTCTCAGGCAGAGAGTTTAGGCGACCGTGGTACCCGCTATCTCTATGAAAAAATTCTGTTAAAAACTGAGGAAAGGGCTTACCATTTAGCTCATTTCCTGGGTAAAGATAGCTTAACTTTAGGATTTGTCCAAACTGCTGAAAATTAGAGTTTGATAGTTTGATTCGCGTCAAGTCTTCTCTCAGATAGGAGTTGACAGACTTAAACATTAAGAAGATATACAAAAGCCAGGTGTTTTAACTCCCAAGGGTTGAAACACCTGCTTTTTTAATGTATGGCAATAATGGTCAAGCTAGTTAGAACATAAACTTACTATGAAACTTGGAGGATATATGAAAAGTTTTTGGCGAAAATAATTCGCTACTATACCAAGGATGGATTGATGAAAAACCAAGGCTTTTAAGCCCGGGTTCGTGGCTTTTGCCTGAGTAGATATGATTTCCAATCACTCAAATTAGATAAAGTTCTCAGATATATTCTAAAAAGTATTAGTTGCAATTGAAAATATTTACTAATACTCAAATTTTTGTTATTGATAATTTCTACTATTAGTAGAAAACTTACATATGTTAAGAAAAATGTGATGGGACATGGGAAGAAAATTAGACCTTTACCTCAAAAATTGCTTGATGGTGGGAAAAGCAGTGGAACTTATGGAGGATTCATATATTTTGTAATCAGCCATACTGCACAAGGATAGTACAGCCACAAAAAGGTAGGCTATAGTAGTTTCCTTGATACAATGGCTGGCGTATTAGGTAAGTGCCCCCAGTCCCTATGCGCTATCGAACCTGGAAAACTTAATAATAAATAATCTGACAAAGGCGAAAGACCTTTAAAATAATCAGGATTTGTATTCTCTTACTCCAACGCAACAACTATGCCCCGCCGTCAAGACATCCGGAAAATACTACTGTTAGGCTCTGGTCCTATCGTCATCGGTCAAGCCTGTGAATTCGACTACTCCGGTACTCAAGCCTGTAAAGCACTGCGAGAAGAAGGCTATGAAGTAGTCTTAGTTAATTCTAACCCGGCAACAATTATGACCGATCCAGAAACAGCGGATCGCACCTATATTGAGCCACTAACACCGGATATGGTCGAAAAGGTGATCGCCAAAGAACGTCCTGATGCCCTCCTACCTACCATGGGAGGACAAACAGCACTCAATCTTGCCGTAGCCCTAGCGAAAAATGGCGCATTGGATAAGTATAACGTTGAACTAATCGGCGCTAAATTACCAGCCATAGAGAAAGCGGAAGACCGCAAACTGTTTAATGAAGCTATGGAAAAAATCGGGGTGGCTGTTTGTCCTAGTGGTACGGCTTCATCTTTATCAGCGGCCAAAGAAATCGCCGATCGCATTGGCAGTTATCCCCTAATTATACGTCCTGCCTTTACAATGGGCGGGACTGGTGGCGGTATTGCCTACAATCAAGAAGAATTTGAAGAAATGGCACAGGTAGGTATAGATGCTAGCCCAGTGTCGCAAATTCTCATAGACCAATCCCTACTCGGTTGGAAAGAATACGAGTTGGAAGTCATGCGGGATTTGGCAGATAATGTAGTGATTATCTGTTCCATCGAAAACCTAGACCCGATGGGGATTCACACCGGTGATTCCATTACTGTTGCCCCTGCCCAAACGCTGACTGATAAGGAATATCAGAGGCTCCGGGATATGGCAATTAAAATTATCCGGGAGATTGGCGTAGAAACCGGCGGCTCTAATATCCAATTTGCGGTTAATCCCGTGACTGGTGATGTGGTGGTGATTGAAATGAACCCTCGTGTTTCCCGCAGTTCCGCCCTAGCTTCCAAAGCTACGGGGTTCCCCATTGCCAAAATTGCGGCCAAGCTAGCTGTGGGATACACTCTGGATGAAATTAAAAATGATATCACTAAGCAAACTCCCGCATCTTTTGAACCGACTATTGACTATGTAGTTACTAAAATTCCCCGCTTCGCTTTTGAAAAGTTTCCTGGTTCTGACCCTGTGCTGACAACTCAAATGAAGTCAGTGGGTGAAGCCATGGCGATTGGGCGGACATTTAATGAGTCTTTCCAAAAGGCTTTCCGTTCTCTAGAAACTGGACGGGCTGGCTGGGGTTGTGACCAATCGGAAAAGTTGCCTAGTGGTGAACAAATTCGCGCTCAATTGCGAACCCCTCATCCCGATCGCATTTTTGCGGTGCGCCATGCTTTACAATTGGGGTTAAGTAGCGAGGAAATCTACGAACTTACGGCCATTGATCCGTGGTTCTTGGATAAAATGCAGCAACTGCTGGATGTGGAAAAGTTCCTGAAGCGCACACCTTTACAACAGTTGACAAAAGAGCAGTTATATGCAATTAAACGGGATGGCTTTAGCGATCGCCAGATTGCCTTTGCTACTAAGACGAGTGAGGATGAAGTCCGCAATTACCGTAAACAATTGGGAGTAATTCCGGTTTATAAAACTGTAGATACCTGTGCGGCTGAGTTTGAAGCTTTTACTCCCTACTATTACTCTACCTACGAAGCAGAAACCGAGGTTTTACCCACCACTAAGCCGAAAGTGATGATTTTGGGCGGTGGTCCTAACCGCATAGGCCAGGGAATTGAGTTTGACTATTGTTGTTGTCACGCGGCCTATGCTTTGAAGAAAGCGGGATTTGAGACAATTATGGTTAATTCTAATCCTGAAACGGTTTCTACAGATTATGACACGAGCGATCGCCTGTACTTTGAGCCGTTAACCAAAGAAGATGTGATCAACATTATCGAAGCTGAAAATCCCGTAGGTATAATTATTCAGTTCGGGGGACAAACACCCCTAAAATTGGCGGTTCCTTTACAGGAATTTCTTAACCAGAACACCGATCTACCCACCAAAATTTGGGGAACATCGCCGGATTCCATTGACATGGCGGAAGATCGAGAACGTTTCGAGAAGATTCTTAATCAGTTGAATATTTCTCAACCCCCTAATGGTATTGCTCGCAGTTACGAAGATGCGCTGATTGTCGCTCAACGCATTGGTTATCCAGTGGTAGTGCGCCCTAGTTACGTGTTGGGAGGACGGGCCATGGAAATTGTCTATTCTGATACAGAATTAGAACGTTACATGACCTTTGCCGTTCAGGTAGAACCAGATCATCCTATTTTAATTGATAAGTTTCTCGAAAATGCCATTGAAGTCGATGTGGATGCCATCGCTGATCACACGGGGAATGTGGTGATTGGTGGCATTATGGAACACATTGAGCAGGCGGGTATTCACTCAGGGGATTCTGCCTGTTCTCTACCATCCATTTCCCTGTCTCCAGCAGTTCTGCAACAAATCCGCACTTGGACGGTGCAATTAGCTCAAGCATTGTCTGTGGTGGGATTGATGAATATTCAGTTTGCTGTTGTGGGCGCGCAAGGGTATTCTCCCCAAGTTTATATTCTAGAGGCTAACCCCCGGGCTTCGCGTACTGTGCCATTTGTATCTAAAGCTACGGGTGTACCTTTAGCAAAACTGGCATCTTTAATTATGTCGGGGAAAACTTTAGCAGAACTCAACTTAACTCAGGAAGTGATTCCATCTCATATCGCTGTGAAGGAAGCGGTATTACCGTTTAATAAATTTCCGGGAACTGACACTATATTAGGGCCAGAAATGCGCTCGACTGGTGAGGTAATGGGGATTGACACCGACTTTGGGCGGGCTTTTGCTAAGGCAGAATTAGCTGCTGGAGAGTTTTTACCCCTTAAGGGTACTGTGTTTGTCTCCATGAGCGATCGCGATAAATCTGACGCGGCGAATGTGGTGAAGGAACTGATGCAATTGGGCTTTACGGTCATGGCTACATTAGGTACACGCCGTGTCCTCCAGGAACATGGGCTAGATGTTGAGTTAGTCCTGAAACTCCATGAAGGTCGTCCCCACGTGCTGGATGCAATTAAAAATCAGAAAATTCAATTGATTATTAATACACCTTCTGGGGAAGAAGCCCAAACTGATGCTAGGTTAATCCGGCGTACAGCCTTAGCCTACAAAATCCCCATTGTGACTACTATTGCTGGCGCTAGAGCTACTGTGGCAGCTATTCGTTCGCTGCAAAATACTACTTTAGATGTCAAGGTGATCCAAGATTACTGCAAGGTGGGTGAATTAGAGGCTAGCACCTGAGAATTTCGGGCTTATAAGAACAAAGTGGTCAACTTTGCCTGACCACTTTGCTTTTTTGGGGAATGTCCACTCAGCAGTATTTACAAGAAAAATTAAGTAATTATTATAGAACCATAATTATTATTTATATTGAGATATGTTAAGAAATATGAGCGGATACGGTTAGTATTTCGTAATGGGATAAGTCTGGATACGCTCTTAGCACGGCTATGGTGCGGGGTTAAAGTCCTTCGTAATCAAGAGGATACAAATGTGATCGAACTCTATAAGTTGTGTCTATGGCAAGACGCATAGATTAAAACAGGAGGAAAAGGGCAAAATAGAACACTTGTTGTGATTAAACCTGTGGATTTCGCCAATTCTGTCCACTGGTACTGTTTCTAACCATTGCTAAAGATAATGATATTCATTAGTAAATGTCACAAAAATCAGCGTCTACAGGTATTGGCATCTTTTATCATAAATGTTACAGTTTTTAATATAGATACAAAAAATGTTTGATTTATTAAGTTTTATCTAACCTAAGACAGATGTGGAAAATGAGACATAAATTATAGAGTCGAGCCGCCAAGCCCTAAGCCAGGGAACAAAGTAGCCGATGATCACATCGGAATGTATAAAGTAGTAACCTGAGCACCAGGTATTATTCTCACTGGGTTATATCCCACAACAACAAAGATCAGTTAATTACCCTACCGTTACATCCATCATTAATTACCAAAGAGTAGCGCCATGAAGACCGCTCAGACAGCCACAGACCTCGTGCGGACTTACCTGCGTGAGATTGGCCGTGTGCCACTCTTAAGCCACGAGGAGGAAATTTTCTACGGTAAACAGGTGCAATTTTCTCGGATTTTGCACGATGTCAGGGATTCTCTGGTTAACCAAGAGGGTCGTCAACCTAGTCTAGAAGAGTGGGCGAAAGCTGCAAATCTAGAAGTAACAGAGTTGAAAGATGCGATCGCCCAGGGTGAAATCGCTAAACGCAAGATGGTAGAAGCCAATTTGCGTCTGGTAGTATCAGTTGCCAAAAAGTACATTAAGCGTAACGTTGATCTATTGGATTTGATTCAAGAAGGTAGTATTGGGATGCAGCGGGGTGTAGAAAAGTTTGACCCCACCAAGGGGTACAGATTTTCTACCTATGCTTATTGGTGGATACGTCAAGCCATCACCAGGGCGATCGCTGAAAAGGCTCGGACTATCCGATTACCAATTCACATTACTGAAAAACTCAATAAAATCAAAAAGGCACAACGGCAATTATCGCAACAACTGGGACGCGCACCGTCAGCTGCTGAACTGGCTCTAGAGTTAGATTTAACACCCAAACAGGTACGAGAGTATCTGGAAAAGGCGCGGTTACCTTTATCTTTAGATTTGCGGTTGGGTGATAACTACGACACCGAACTGGGGGAAATGTTAGAAGATCCCGGAGCTTCTCCAGAAGAGTTTGTCATGCAGTCTTCTCTATCTTCTGACTTAGAGCGCCTCATGGATGAACTTACCCCGCAACAAAAGGAGGTAATTAAATTGCGCTTTGGCTTACTAGATGGACAAGCTCTAACTTTGGCGAAAATAGGTGATCTTCTCCAGATTAGCCGTGAACGAGTCCGGCAAATCGAACGAGAAGCCTTAAGTAAACTTCGTAAATCTAAAGCTAACATGAATGAATATTTAGCAAGTTGAGTACAGACGCGAGTGATCGCGTCTTTCTCAGGAATACTTGTGAGCAGAGTTTAGGTTAAGATGAGAAAGTACGCTACTAGAGGTACGGTTACATCGACTTTAAGCATGGACTTAGACTGTTAAATTAGATTGATAGGAACAGTTGATGGGCTGTTCAAATAAGTAAATTATTATTCAAGTTCAAACACCACACTACAGTTATTAGTGTGAGTACAGGAGGTACAAGATGAGTAACCAATCCAAGAAGGTCTCAGAATTTTTTAACGGTGATTCAGAAACTACTAACTTACTGTGGCAATACGTTAAATCTCTGACTCCGGACACAGTTACCCAACTATCAAAGCCAACTTCCTCTGAAGTTATTCAGGTAATGGAGCGTAATATCATTGGATTATTAGGCAACCTACCTTCAGAACACTTCGACATTACAATCACCACCAGTCGGGAAAGTCTTGGTCAGCTACTGGCTTCCGCAATGATTAGTGGTTATTTTCTCCGGAACGCTGAACAGAGAATGCATTTTGAAACTGTTTTACAAGGAACCGAAGAGAATCATCACGCAGTTGACTAATGATTTCTAATTTTACCTAAGAAAGTCAATATTGTTACCTAAATCTTACATCAAACGCCTTCAGGCAATGGGCGTGCGTGCTGGGCATTTAGTCTCCGGGGAGGATGGACTCACCAAGAATCCCCTTAACTTTTTTACTTTAGCGGAGTCTCCACCCCCCGATAATATATGAGTACAACTAGTTCTTATTGCCAACCTCACAAAATTATCGGTGTGGCGGTAATTTGGAACCAGCATCAGCAAATTTTAATTGATCGTCGTCTTCCCCAAGGTGTGATGGGTGGTTTATGGGAGTTTCCCGGAGGCAAAATTGAGCCTGGTGAAACCATCGAAGAATGTATTAAACGGGAAATTAAAGAAGAACTAGCCATAGAAATCTCAGTGGGAGAGCATTTAATTACTATTGACCATACTTATACTCATTTGCGGGTTACTCTGATGGTGTATCATTGTTGTCTAATTATGGGTATTCCTCAAACCATAGGCTGCGATGAAATTTGCTGGGTGGATTTGGATGATCTGGAAAAATTTACCTTTCCCGAGGCTAATAGTCAAATTATCGCGGCGTTAAGGCGGGAAGTTAAAAATTGATATTATTTTTGAATAAAAGACTTTTTGGTGTACTGGAGCCTGTTGCATTATCTAAGTAGTGATCTTGTTGCCGGGGAGATGATATAATATTTCATTAACTGCATGGGTATCAGTAAGCAAATGCCTAAGACCGTTAGTGATGTTATGACCTGTGACCCAATTGTTGTGGGGAAGGAAACTCCGCTTCAGGAGGCCATTCAAATTATGGCAGAAAAACGCATTAGTGGTTTACCGGTGGTGGATAATGCTGGTAAGCTGGTGGGTATTATTTCAGAAACAGACTTGATGTGGCAAGAAACTGGTGTGACTCCTCCGGCTTACATCATGTTTCTAGACAGCGTCATCTATTTACAAAATCCCGCTACTTATGAAAGGGAACTACACAAGGTATTGGGACAAACTGTTGGGGAGGTAATGAGTCCCAATGCTGTAAGTATTTCACCGGATAAAACTGTGAAAGCAGCAGCACAATTGATGCATGAACGGAATGTTCACCGCCTACCAGTGATTGACGGCGAGAGTCAGGTGGTTGGTATCCTTACCCGTGGTGATATTGTTCGGGCTATGGCAAGTAGTTAATATTCAAGGCTTTTTGAAAAAATTTACAACCTTTAGGACAAATAAATGAATATTACTAATATTACTTCTGAGTCTGTCCGGCAGTTGCTGAGTTCGGAAAATCTGGGCGATCGCTTGCGTGGTGTTAATCAAGTTCGTGAACTGGAACCAGCAACAGCTTTTGAACTGATTCAAGTTGCTATGGGTGACCGTAATTCGCGAGTAAGATACTCAGCAGTAAGTCAGATGGATACTCTGGGAAGGCAAAATTTAGAGTTGTCTTTGGATGTATTGCGCGGTATGCTCAATGACCCTGAACCTGATGTACAAGCTGCTGCGGCTGATTGTTTGGGGGCGTTAAAACTCGAAGATGCTTTTGAAGATTTACAGCAACTTTACAATACAAGCCCTGAATGGCTGGTGCAGTTTAGTGTTATTGCGACATTGGGAGAGTTGGGTGATCCACGGGGCTTTGAACTACTCAAAGAAGCACTATCATCAAAAAATGAATTAGTCCAAACAGCTGCGATTAGTTCGTTGGGTGAGTTGGGAGATATGGAAGCAGTTCCCCTTTTAGCTCCCTTTATTACTAGCTCCGACTGGCAAATCCGTTATAGGGTTGTTCAAGCTTTGAGTCGTTTAGGTGGTGCTGATGCTCACTTGCTTTTAGAAACTCTTACTGATGACGAAGTGGAAGCGGTAGCTAATGAAGCTAAAAAATCTTTAAATTTGGCTTGATTGTCTCAACTTCCATATACTTGAGGCCAAGTTGTGACTATAAAAACTACAACTGCGGCGATCGCTAAAACTCCTTGAATTAAGTTTCCAATTACCGAACCCACTATAATGCCTACACCAGCCTTAACTGCTGGCCATAGTTCGCGTCGGTAAATAAACTCAGCGGTAATTGCGCCTAGTAGCGGACCTAATAAAATTCCTAACAGAGGTCCGCCAAAGGGTAAGGTTGGTAGTAGGCCAAAAAAGCCTAATATCAATCCTAGGATAGCGCCGATTTGTCCCCACTTACTAGCACCGGCTTTTTTTGCTCCTAAGTAGCCAGCTAGAAAATCTACGGCGATGCTGAGAATTAAAACTACAATTGTGACAACCAGTGGTATTTTGATGGCTGCAAAGGAGCTACCCAGTATACCCCAAATAATCATAGAAGTTAAAATTAAACTGCTTCCGGGTATACCGGGAACCACCGAACCAATTACCCCCACTACCATGAGGGTAATTAGTAGCCAATAAGTAATTTGCATAAAGTTTTAAATCTCCATATTAGCTAGCAAGGAGGAATGCAAAGTTACTGCTAATTTATCAGCAATTCCCGCAATCCATTGTTCATCTTGTTTGGTGTAGCTGCGGGGTGCATTGGCTCCTAAAATCATCACTCCTTCCTGACCAATTGGTTGACAAATTACACCTTGTGTGTTTTCCGGTAAGTAATCAAATTCAATTCTCCCGGGGTATACTTTCAAAGCTACGAGATAAATTGGCTTTTGTGTTTCTAATACTCGTTTGAGGATGGGACCTGGTATTACTTTCGATTTAGCAGCCAGAATACCACGACGCAGTAGAACTTGGTTTTTATAGACTACTACCAGTGAGCGGGTGACTGTATTAGTTAATAATAAACGAGATGCCCAGGCTAGTTCGGTTTTGACGATATCTGGTAAGTCTGGTGCAAGTACAAAACCTTCTTCCCCAATTAATTCTACAGAATCGGGCGATCGCGGCTGTACTTGCTGCCATATTAAACCTGTGAGAATCAAAACTGCACTCAAAATTACGCCCACTACATCCCCACGTGCTTGGGACTCTGTTAGTTCTGGAGTCAGCAACCGGTTAATCAGCAAAAGTACAGCGCCTAACCCACCCACAGCTAGGGGTAAACGGCGTAAAATTTTATTGGGGTCAGATTTGGCCATTAGTGGTTAGTCATTAGTGATTAGTCATTAGTTGCGAGAATACAACTATTGACTTTTTACAACTGTGCTTATTCCTCGCCTGGTTCAATTATCCTCTGAAACAAATAACCAGTACCTCTAGCTGTGAGAATTAATTCTGGATTACTAGGATCATCTTCTAATTTAGCCCGCAAACGGGAAATATGTACGTCTACGACACGGGTATCTACATGGCGTTCTGGTGTGTAACCCCATACTTCCTGTAAGATTTCTGAGCGAGAGAATGCTTCTCCCGAACGGCTAACTAGTAGCTCTAGGAGACTAAATTCCATACCTGTCAACCGAATGCGCTCATCCCCTTTGTAGACTTGGCGTTTGTTGGTGTCTATTCTAATGTTACCAACATGAATCACCCCGGAGCTAGGAATACCAGAAGCCCCTGTTTTGTCTACTCGTCTGAGTACTGAGCGAATGCGAGCTTCTAGCTCTTTGGGGGAAAATGGTTTGACAACATAGTCATCAGCACCTAATTCTAGACCGGTGATGCGATCAGCAACGTCCCCCAAGGCTGTTAGCATGATAATGGGAACATCGGATTCTTTACGCAATTCTTGACATACGCCGTAGCCATCCAGCTTTGGCATCATTACGTCTAACACTACTAGGTCAGGTTCTGATTTGCGAAAGGTTTCTAAAGCTTCTTCTCCATCTCCCGCAGTCACCACATCGTAGCCAATCATGGAAAGGCGCGTTTCCAAAATCCGGCGAATACTGGCTTCGTCGTCTACCACCAAGATTTTTTCTTTATGGCTTTCCAAGTTTCTCTATGCTCCTTAACTAAAATTTAACATGATTAATTTTTAATACCATAATATTAAGATATCATTCCATCAATTGATTGGGAAAAAGCTCTAACTCTTATTCTTATTTGATTTTAGTTTTGACCAACAATTAAGAAAACATTAAGATTTTTGAACAACTTTAAATAATGGCAAAGCCTAAAACCTTTTACATTTGTAACGAGTGTGGAGCAGAATCTCCCCAGTGGTTTGGTAAGTGTCCAGCTTGTGGTACATATAATTCTTTAGAAGAGCAAATTACCATTCAATCATCAGTAGATGTGCTGACTAGGGGTGGAATAACTGGTTGGCAAGGAAGTCACAATCCTGGTAAATCTACGGTTAAACCAGCAAAACCTAGAGCTTCCCTGACATTTGATCAAATTAGCGATCGCCAAATCGCCCGTTGGGAATCTGGGTATGGTGAACTTGATCGGGTGCTAGGTGGTGGTGTTGTCCCTGGTTCCATGGTGCTAATTGGTGGTGATCCGGGAATTGGTAAATCTACTTTACTACTACAAGTATCAAACCAGTTAGCGCAAAAATACCGCATTCTCTACGTCACAGGAGAAGAATCAGGACAACAGGTAAAATTGCGAGCCTCTCGCTTGGGAGTAGCAAAAACCCAGCATCTCACCAGTGAGCAATCAGAAGCCACAGCAAACGAGGTAGGAGAAGAGGGTATAAATGCTGATTTATATGTATTACCAGAAACAGACTTAGAAGAAATATTAAAGGAGATGGACTCACTAAGACCGAATCTGGCGGTAATTGACAGTATTCAAACAATATTTTTTCCGGCGCTGACCTCAGCACCCGGTTCTGTGGCCCAGGTGAGGGAGTGTACAGCAGCTTTGATGAAGGTGGCAAAACATGAAGATATTACCATGTTAATTGTCGGACACGTCACTAAGGAAGGAGCCATCGCCGGACCGAAGGTTTTAGAACATTTAGTAGATACAGTATTATATTTTGAGGGCGATCGCTTTGCCTCCCACAGATTATTAAGAACTGTCAAGAATCGTTTCGGTGCCACCCACGAAATTGGTATTTTTGAAATGGTACAGAACGGACTGCGAGAAGTGCCTAATCCTTCAGAGTTATTTTTAGGTAACCGTGATGACCCAGCACCGGGAACAGCTCTTGTGGTAGCTTGTGAGGGTACTCGCCCCATTGTAGTAGAATTACAGGCTTTGGTCAGTCCTACTAGTTACCCTTCTCCCCGGCGTGCAGGTACAGGGATAGACTATAACCGCCTGGTGCAAATTCTGGCTGTTTTAGAGAAGCGGGTCGGGATTCCCATGTCAAAATTAGATTCTTACGTGGCCTCAGCAGGTGGTTTAAATGTGGAGGAACCAGCGGTGGATTTAGGAATAGCCGTCGCTATTGTTGCTAGTTTCCGCGATCGCATAGTTGAGCCGGGTACAATATTAATTGGTGAAGTGGGATTAGGAGGACAAGTGCGATCTGTGTCTCAAATGGAACTACGATTAAAAGAAGCTGCTAAACTGGGATTTAAACGAGCAATCGTTCCTAAGGGGCAAAAATACCCGGATTTTAACATCGAGATATTAGCAGTATCTAAAGTGATAGATGCAATTATTGCCGCCATTCCCCACCAAACCCTAGAGGGCGGCGATTTAGAACTGGAGGAGGAGGAACACACCTCACAGTAGAGATGACTCATTGACAAGTTTTTCCCGAAACCAGCACCGTAAATATACGGCGTATCTCATCTGCTTAGAAGACTGGCTTGCCTGTCTGTCCCATGAGATTTACTATATTAATATCTGTGTAGTTCATTGACTGGAGAGGTGCTGTGTATATATCGGTATTATATCCGCACTAGCCCAACCAGTGAGCAAATAATCACAGTCAATGAGTAAACAAAAGCCTTTAAAATCATCAAACCTACTTTTGGAAAGGTTCATGGCAATCATGGCCACGGTTAATTTATGTTTAGTATTTTTTAACTTAAGTTACATACCGTGGCGGGATTTCTATTTACGGAATTTACCCCAAATTACCCGGGTTTATGACCCTGTTAAGGGTATTGAAGACCATAGAGAAACGACAAATTATTTAAATAAAGTAGACGCACTCCAAGACCAGGTGAGTCAAACAGGGTTAACTTCCCCAGAAGCCAAAATTAAGTTAGAAGAACTTGGTCGTCTCAGTAATGAGATGGTGGACGGTAACCCCTTTGCAGGAGTGAATAAAGGTGGTAATTTTGAAAAAGCTAAAAATCGGATGCGCGATCGCATCGGTCAAGAATCCGCAAAACAGTCTTTTAATACCTTCTGGAGTCGAGAGTATTTATCGAGACAAGGATGGAACCAAGAGATTAACTTTTTTAACAGACAAATCCGACCCTTAATAGCCAGCAACTATTTCCGCCGCATCGGGGAAAATGGGGAATTGTTTGATAACTTTTGGCAGATTGATTTACCCTTTATCTTGCTATTTGGCATAGAATTGTTGGGGCGCTCCTTTTACTTGCGCCGTCGTCATCCCAATTTTACCTGGGTAAATGCTATATTGTGGCGCTGGTATGACTTGTTATTAGTATTGCCTTTTTGGCGTTGGTTACGGGTAATACCGGTAACAGTGCGCCTACACCAAGCCAGGTTATTAAATCTTCAGCCCTTCCAGCAGCAAATAAACCAATCAATATTAGCGAATTTTGCCGAAGACCTCACAGAAATAGTGGTAGTCAGAGTCATTAACCAGCTTCAAGGTTCAATTCGCAGCGGCGATTTCACCAGATGGCTGACGCAAAAACAAAATGCGCGCCCCTATATAAATATTAACAATATCAATGAAATAGAAGCGATCACGAATATTTTAGTGCAAACTGTAGTCTATCAAGTACTGCCGAAAGTTCAACCAGAAATCATTGCCATTTTACGTCACAATATTGCCACCACCATTAATCAAGTCCCTCTTTATCGCCACCTTGTCCCTTGGGGATTAGGTAATATACAAGCCCAAATCAGTGAGCAACTAGCAACTCAAATTACCAGAAACCTTTATAGCGCGGTTACTACAGCTATGAAAGACCCTGTAGGAGGCGAACTTTCTATTCAACTAGCGCAAAGCTTTAGCAAAATATTCTCCGAAGAAGTACAGCAAAAACACGTAATTGCCGAAATTCAAGGCTTAATGTCTGACTACCTCGAAGAACTTAAGCTCAACTATGTCCAGCGGTTATCCCAAGAAGACATAGACCAGATTATGGAACAAACCAGACAGCTAAAAATACAAGCATCAGTAGATAACAATAACATTCTCCCCGTCAAGAACAAAAATTAGCTCAAAATCGTGGATATCAGTGGAATCAGGAGGATAAGGGCACAAGAGATTGACTAATCACCAGTGACCAATGACTATTTACTATAGACTCTTAAAGAAATGCGCTAAACTCGGAAGAGAGACGAACCATTATTGATTCGTCACAAGACTTCTTGGAAGATATCCCTATCGCAGGAAGTGGGTCGATGCCCACTTTTTTTATTGAAATTTCGCATGACTCATCCTTTAGTTTCACAAATTATCGATTTGGCAATACCAGTAGCAGCAGAACTGGGGTTGGAACTCGTTGGCATAGTTTTTCAGACTAACCAGCGTCCTCCAGTATTAAGGGTAGATATCCGCAACCCTCAGAAAGACACTGGACTGAATGATTGTGAGCTTATGAGTCGCGCTTTAGAAGCTTCCTTAGATGCGGCGGAGATCATTCCAGATGCTTATGTCTTGGAAGTGTCCAGTCCTGGAATTTCACGACAATTAATTACAGACAGGGAATTTATTTCCTTTAAGGGATTTCCTGTGATTATCTCCACTTCCCAACCCTACGATGGACAACAAGAGTGGATCGGTCAGTTGATTCGCCGGGATGAAGTCACTGTTTACTTAAACCAAAAAGGTCGTGTGATCGAAATTCCCCGCACTCTGATTACTAGGGTGCAGCTAGATGAGCACCCATAGGTGAGGAACTCAGAGCTAGACAACAGTAACTGGAAGTAAAAGGCTAGGGAGTAGAGTCAAACTTTTCTCTAATCCCAAGCCTCTAATGTGTAGTTTCTCACTCTCCACCCCTTTGTATAGAGGAGAGTTTATTAGGGGTAATTGATGAATTATCTCTAACTTGGGAAAGTTGACAGGGCGCGGGTTGATTAATTGCGCCTCTAATTTTCCTTATCCCTATTTTTTTTAGACTCGATTTTAAAGGAGATTACTTATGTCAATGGTTAGTTTACCAGGATTAAAAGAATTAATTGAAAGTATCAGTCGTGAGCGCAATTTGCCACGTCTAGCAGTTCAGTCAGCTATTAGAGAAGCATTGCTTAAAGGCTACGAACGTTATCGTCGCGCCCAAAACTTAGAACGAAGACAATTTGATGAAGAGTATTTTGAGAATTTTGAGGTAGAACTTGACATCGAAGGAGAAGGATTTCGCGTTCTTTCTACGAAAAGCATTGTGCAATCAGTGGAGAACTCCGACCATCAGATATCCCTCGATGAAGTGCAACAGGTCGCTCCTGAAGCACAATTGGGAGACTCTGTAGTACTAGATGTCACACCAGATCAGGGAGAATTTGGTCGCATGGCAGCCATGCAAACCAAGCAAGTGCTGGCGCAGAAACTCCGGGATCAGCAACGCCAAATGGTGCAAGAAGAATTCCAAGACTTAGAAGGAACTGTCCTACAAGCTAGAGTTTTACGGTTTGAAAGACAATCGGTGATTCTGGCAGTGGCCAGTGGCTTTGGTCAGCCCGAAGTGGAAGCTGAATTACCAAAGCGAGAACAACTCCCCAATGATAATTACCGGGCTAATGCTACTTTTAAGGTGTATCTCAAAAAGGTTTCCCAAGGGCAACAACGGGGTCCTCAGTTGCTAGTGTCCCGTGCTGATGCTGGTTTGGTTGTTTATCTGTTTGCTAACGAAGTCCCAGAAATTGAAGATGAGGTAGTCAGAATTGTTGCCGTAGCACGAGAAGCTAATCCGCCTTCCCGTTATGTGGGTCCTCGGACTAAAATTGCAGTAGATACCCTTGAGCGGGATGTAGACCCAGTTGGCGCTTGTATTGGTGCTCGGGGGTCACGCATTCAAGTAGTAGTCAACGAATTACGTGGGGAAAAAATAGATGTGATTCGTTGGTCTCCAGATCCATCTACATATATTGCTAACGCCTTGAGTCCAGCCCGGGTGGATGAAGTCCGTCTGATGGATCCTGAAACCCGCCAAACTCACGTACTTGTAGCTGAAGATCAACTGAGTTTAGCTATTGGTAAGGAAGGACAAAATGTTCGTTTAGCAGCCCGTCTCACTGGTTGGAAAATCGACATCAAAGACAAAGCTAAGTACGATTATACGGGAGAGGATACTAAGTTCGCGGCTGCAAGAGCCCAATATAAACCAGAGGCAGATGATCTGGAATTGGAGGAGCTAGATTATGAAAACCAAGAGGAACTAGAACAGGAGGAAGAAATTTTTGAGATCAGTGATCAAGATTAACTTTATGACTCTGACGCAGTTATTATACTATTGACAAGATTCCTAGTCTTAATGATTACCACAGAATCAATCATGTCACTATTAAGTAAAGATTGGTAAAGCCAACTTTATTTTCACAACCAGATTGCTCCCCTGTAGTCAAATAAGACCAATGAAACCGAATTATCGACGTTGTATTAGTTGCCGTCAAGTCGGCTTGAAAGAAGACTTTTGGCGGGTTGTCCGCGTTTTTCCATCCGGAAAGGTACAATTAGATCGGGGGATGGGGCGTTCTGCCTATATATGCCCCCAAATGAGTTGCCTACAAGCGGCTCAGAAAAAAAATAGACTGGGGCGATCGCTACATGCATCAGTGCCTGAAACACTGTATCAAACATTGTGGCAACGTCTAGGCCAAACCCATGCCCAAAATCAAAATTAACAACGGGTGGAAAAACCTGGAGGCGGTAATCCCCAGAGTCTTTGTGCATAAAGCCGACTCTGCAATTAATGGGGTGAATACCAAAATAGTAAATGGGTGTAGTAGCCAGCGGCTTTTTTACAAGACGAGTGGCAGGCAATACCCCCAAGAAGTTTTACTCGATTGTGTTGTGGAAGGCTCAGAATCAGCAAAACAAAAAACTAAAGAATGGCAACCTGGTAGCGATCAGGGGCAGCTGGGCATCAAGCATCATGATTATTGGTGGAGATGTCAGAGTTAAACCAAAATATCTCTCTTTCCTGACTGGAGGCACCGGCAAAATCACCAAGGGCAACCTAAAACAGTAATCGAAGGATGGAGATGTCCCAAACCAGGCAACCATCCGCCAAAAAACTGTAAATTAAAGGGGAAGAGTGGATGAACAACGGCAAAGTTAGAATCTACGAATTATCAAAGGAATTGAATTTGGATAACAAAGAGCTATTAGCTATTTGCGATCAGCTCGAAATCGCGGTTAAAAGCCATAGCAGCACTATTTCCGAATCTGAGGCAGAACGTATACGCACGGCTGCCGAAAAACTGACGGCTAATAATTTGAAAGGCAACAATACATCTAGTAAACTAAATACATCACAACCTGGCGATGGCGCGGAGCGCAGTGCCGGAGGCAATCGCAATCGACCTACACCACCTCACAAACCACAAATTTTGGAAATTCGCAAACCCAAAATATTGAGAAATAATACCCGAAACGCCCCCCAAGCTTCAGTGGCTAATGATAGCCAACTTGCTTCCTCAGAAGTTCATTCTTCTTCACAATCAGAGCCAATCGATACACCAGTCTCACCCATGAAGCCGACGGCACCAATTCGACCTGTACCCCGGAATCAATCTGAGACCTCACCAGAACCTGCAATCAAACCAGTAGATCCAGTTTCTAATACACAGGCGCTAGAAACAAGAGCAGCCGCAAAACCTGAAAAAGCTGGAACTGAACGCAGCCGAAGTGGGGTTTCCCCTAAACCAAAAGCGGAAAAACCGCAAAAACCCCATCTGGCAGAGCCGCCAGCCAGACCAGTTGCTGGAAATTCCCGTGTAGGAATCGGCCAGATATCGACAGAAAAACCAGTACTCAAGCGCGATCAAGTCAAGCAGAAGCCGCAACGAGGCACTAGCAGTGACAGCCCACAAGCCCCGGCGGCAAAACAGCATCGTGCTACTCCCACAAATCCAGTCAAAGCAGAACAAAAAGGCAATCGGCCGCCCGGACAAGGTCACCCCGATCAGCGGTTACGAAGTGCACCACTGGCAGATGGGACAAGACCTAGTCGTCCAGTACGTCCGTCAGAAGTTGTAGCCGCAATGCCAATTGCTACTCCGCCAAAACCCATGTCAGGGGGACAGGTAAAACCAGACCTGGATACTGATGTGATCGCACCGGAACTAATTGATTTGAAACGCCCCACACCACCGCGTCTGGCTAAAGGTGGTAAAAGGTGGCAAGAGGAAGAAATTATTGACGAAATCAAGGAAAAGTCCGGTAAAGTAGGACCTAAAGGCAAGCGGGTTAAACCAATCGTTGAAGATGACTTTGAAGAAGAGGATTTACTCGATGATGAAGATCAAGACTCACCAGCCACAGTCCAGGTTAGTCTTTCCATCGCCCGTCCTCCTAAACCAAAAGCTGCTCGAGGTACACAGTCACCAGCAGCAGCAGTTATTAGCGCCCCAACTGCTAGAAAGAAAAAATCCTTCTCTCGTCGCGACCAAAACCGTCGCCAAGAATTGGAGACAAAGCGTGAACGTCCTGAAAAGGTAGTAATCACAGGTCCAATGACAGTCCAAGAACTGGCTGATGTTTTTGCGATCGCCGATACGGAGATTGTGAAAATCCTTTTCCTCAAAGGTATGGCTGTAAGTATCACCCAGAATTTGGATATCCCCACCATTACCTTAATAGGAAAAGATCTGGAGATAGAAGTGGAAACTGCTCAACCAGAAGCAGAAGCCCGTAAAGTCACGGAAATGCTGGATGTGGCAGATATGGAGCTACTCCAGCGGCGTCCGCCTGTGGTGACAATTATGGGTCACGTAGACCATGGGAAGACAACTCTGCTTGACTCCATTCGCAAAACTAAGGTTGCTGCTGGGGAAGCTGGTGGTATTACCCAACACATTGGTGCATACCATGTGGATGTGCAACATGAGGGAAAAGAACAGCAGATAGTTTTTCTTGATACTCCCGGACATGAGGCATTTACGGCTATGCGGGCGCGGGGAGCAAGGGTAACTGATATTGCGATTTTAGTAGTGGCTGCTGATGACGGTGTTCGTCCCCAAACGGTAGAGGCTATTAGTCACGCCCAAGCTGCAGGAGTACCAATTGTTGTTGCCATTAACAAAATTGATAAGGAAGGGGCACAACCAGACCGAGTTAAACAAGAACTCACTCAGTATGGTCTCACACCTGAAGAGTGGGGCGGTGAAACAATCATGGTTCCTGTAAGTGCTATCAAGGGCGAAAACCTCGATACGCTTCTGGATATGATTTTGCTAGTAGCAGAAGTGGGAGAACTCTGTGCCAATCCAGACAGGTCTGCTAAGGGCACAGTGATTGAAGCACATCTGGATAAGGCAAAAGGCGCGGTTGCTACCCTGCTGATTCAGAATGGTACCCTCCATGTGGGAGATATGTTAGTGGCAGGCTCGGCGTTTGGTAAAGTTCGGGCAATGGTAGATGACCGAGGCAAACGAGTAGAGCTTGCTAGTCCTTCTTTTGCTGTGGAAGTACTCGGTTTAAGTGATGTCCCAGCCGCTGGCGATGAATTCGAGGTCTTCGCTAACGAAAAAGAAGCCAGAACCCTGGCTAGCGATCGCGCTGACAAGCAACGTCTATCCCGTCTGTTACAAGGGCGTGTCACTTTGACCACGCTCTCCGCCCAAGCACAAGAGGGAGAGTTGAAAGAACTCAACTTAATCTTAAAGGCAGACGTACAAGGTTCTGTGGAAGCTATTGTTGGATCTCTCAGACAAATCCCCCAAAACGAAGTTCAAATTCGTATGCTATTGGCAACCGCTGGGGAAATAACTGAAACCGATATTGACCTAGCCGCAGCTAGTGGCGCTGTGATCATTGGTTTCAATACTACCTATGCTAGTGGCGCTAGACAAGCCGCCGACGAAGCTGGAGTGGATGTGAGGGAATACAATATCATCTACAAACTTTTGGAAGATATCCAAGGAGCTTTAGAAGGTCTGCTGGAACCAGAGTTGGTAGAAGAACCCCTTGGACAAACCGAAGTCCGTGCCGTCTTCCCTGTGGGGCGTGGAGCCGTAGCTGGTTGTTATGTACAGTCTGGCAAATTGGTTCGCAACTGCAAGGTGCGAGTGCGTCGTGCCGGTAAGGTAGTTTATGAAGGTGTCCTTGACTCCCTCAAACGGATGAAGGAAGATGCGCGAGAAGTTAACTCCGGTTATGAATGCGGTATCAACATTGATAAGTTCCATGACTGGGTAGAAGGTGACTTGATTGAAGCCTTCCAAATGGTAACTAAGCGTCGTACACTCACATTGACGAAATAGTGCTGGTTACTCATTTCTGGGTTGTGAGTGAAAATGATGAGTTTTGAGATCAAATGAGTGCATAACTCACAGTTCAAAACTCATCAATGCCCTCTAGTATCTTGATGAATTGTCTCGGTATTTTGTAGTTTCCTCAGAAAGGTAAGAAATTTATATCGGCGGTAGAGCATTGAGTGGACTTAAAGCAAACAAAGCTCATCGCCTCCGATAGCCTAGTAGGATGGGTAGGCATGGCAATAGGTGGATGAGATGAGAAGCCTATACTGTATTGCTTGCAATCAGTTTAGAATGATGTCACGTATTGCTCATATACCAGTTATGCACTGGAAATAGGTGAAGCAAGAAGTAAACAATCAATCTGCTTAGGTAGGTTTAGATAGGTGTTATAGAAAGGTTTAACATTAATTTCCACACTGCCAGTGAGTCTATCACGTATTTTAGTGACTAATAAGACAGAATTTTTGGTATTGAGTACTATATTCTTAAGAAGAAATTTAGTTGTTTCCGGCAAAATCCCCATAAATCAGGGGAAGCCGAGAGTGGAATGAACAACAAACCGCGTAGTGATAATGGGAGGCTTAGACTGTATGCTGGCCCACCTACTATGGGAGTATGTAAGGTGTGCCGGTCAATCAAATTCCACCGTGGCGATTTAAATCCCAAAAGTAGAAATTAACATAAACCGACCATCAACCCTAAGAGGATGTTTTAAAAGGTATGATTAGTGTATCAATTATTGTTTGACCCCACCCTAACCCTGCCCTTGTAAGGGGAGGGAACTGGATTTTACTGTTTTTTGTGCGTTCCCCATTCCCCATTCCCCATTCCCTATTCCCTATTCCCTATCCCCCATTCCCTATCCCCCATTCCCTATCCCCCATTCCCTATCCCCCATTCCATCCTCCCTCCTCCCTATTCCCTGTTCCCTGTTCCCTGTTCCCTGTTCCCTAATATAAAAATTACCTGTTTAACACTTTCCAAACATCCTCTAAGGTAAAACCTGATAAGTATTAAAGGAATTATGTAGTTTCTGATGTGGGCAATGTCGTAATTAGTGAAACTGAATACTGCCATATTGAAGTTAAAACTGAGGAATGAAGAACTATGGCTCAAATTCCATTATCTAGTAGAGATTCCCACGGTGGGCTGATTGCAAAGCAAGCACTTGGCGAACGCGATGGCGATCCGCTCAATGTCCAAGGGAATGGTCAATTTTCTGCTGAGGCGGAAATTTGGTATAGCCTAAAATGTGCGATCTCCACTAGTTCAGGTTTTAAAAGCTGGCGACTAGAACACTATCCCCAATTGCAGGGACTTCATCTCGAAAAACAAGTAAGGAGATATTTACGAGAAACTTTAGAAACCTTAGCTTATTAAAAATCAAGGAAATTTTCTACAGGTCGGATCAAACATTCTGAAGGTGATTTGCCCATTTGATGGCGCTCCTGCCGAAAGTGGCTTACGCAAAATGGATGTATTTTTGATCCCCAGATTATCCTTGCTGCCCAGATGAAGCTGTGGTGGGGGATCCTCCAGAACTAGTTCAGCTTTTAGCCAGCAAATTCAAAGGGCGAGACTAACTAAAAGTTAATAATTTGCACATTTTTGCCACAACACTAGTCCAAAAATCACATTAATTTAACATTAATTTACCTAATAACCGCTTCGCCGACGTTGCTCCCAGCGCCAAAGGAGGATCATGAGGGCAAAAATTCCCATCTGCAGGGCTAAATTAGGTGCTGCTGTCTCAATATTCCTGCCGGCAAGGACTTGAAAAAAGAATATAAACGCGCCAATTAAAGCAGATGCAGCAAAACCTAGATACAGAAATTGGCGTAAACCCCTATAGGGGGCTGCCATTTCAGCTTTGAGACGGGCATATTGCTCTGGGTTGATGGGATTTTGAGAATTTGGTTTGATCATGAGTAAATAATGCTATAATATTCCACTGTATACGCCGATGTGGCTCAGTGGTAGAGCAGCTGATTCGTAATCAGCAGGCCACGGGTTCAAATCCCGTCATCGGCTTGGCTCAGGTTAATTAACAATACTTTACACTCCTTAGCTAGATCAAGCTCAGTTAGCAACTTGCTTGGCAATGCGAGCCTCAGCAGCAGATATCCCCTCGGACAGATTGCCAAAATATGCCAAAGCTGCGGCAGCTTCAGCCCGAGACACTGGTTTTTGAGGTTGGAACAAGGTTGTATAGCCAAACACCCGACGAATATTCGATTTTTCGCCATTTTGGAAATCAGCCAGTACGGCGCGTAAAGCCTTGGGGTCAATTTTTCCCGCATCTTGAAAACCCCACGTTTGATTCACTGCTTCTAAACTAGCGTCCGGTAAGGCTTGACGAATATCTAGGGGGATTTTCCACAAAATCAACTGTTCTCGTGTTAGTGGTGCATCAGGACGAAACAAAACTGCACTGGAATTACCAGACAAGGGACTGGGGATTAAACCGGTTTCAGCTAACCCTTGAACGACTGGAAAATCAGGATCAGTGGGCGCTAAATCAGTAAAAGTCGATTGAGTGTTTTGGGATGCCAGGCGAATCTGTTTAGCAGGATTATTAAAATACACAGTATTGTTGGCAGCAACTAGCCAGCGGGCATATTCTCGGCGAGTAATATGTTTACTGGGTTCAAATGATTTACTGATCACATCATTAGAGCGGGTCTTGACTTCTTGAGACTGTAAAGACAAAACTCCCAAAGATGCTAAGTCTTGAATGAATTGACGTAGTTCTACCGGTGCTTGGTTGAGATCATGGAATTGCTGAGAGCTTGCTGTAGCCATTTGGCTAACAGATGTCTTACCCGGCTGCGTGGATAGATTATCAGATACCCCCGGACTAATAAAAGTAGAATTATTAGCTTGCAGATCGTCAGTGTTGGCAGTTTCTATACCTTTATTAAGTATGTACTCAATAACTAATGCGGTAGCTGTTTGTGGTTGATCAGGTTTGGGTTGAGTAACTGATTGTGGCTGAATAGATACCTTAACCTGGACACCTTGACGGTGTGCTTCAAAGGTATCTTCTAAATTATCTGTGGGCTGTTGTAAAATCTGCCAGTTGTTTTTCTGAAACTGGTCACTATAAAAGCTAGCAATAAAATTGCTGGGGTCAGAACTTAGCCAGCGAGTGACTATGCTGTTTTTTTCAGATCTAGCGGGTGTGACTGACTCTAATTTAGCATTAGGATACAAGGGGATATCTGGGGGAAAATCAGATGGTAAGTTAACCTTGGGTTGCTTTTGGTTCTGCCTGGCTTTCCCCTGATTTAACTGAGATTCACCAAATATTCCGGGGTGATCTTTTAATCTAGGATCAGCAGCCAAAGACTGTTCTAGGGTTTTGGCGGTGGGACTGTTAGCACAAGCTGTTAAAGAAGTGAATAGAATAGCCAAGCTCAATAATACAGCTGGAGGTTTAGACAAAAACACGGGAAACTACAAATGGGGTTTCAATTCCTACACTAGCGCAGACCGTCACGACTAGGAGGGAAAATGACTCCGATAATTGAAAATATTCTTGCACCAACTGAAGTGCTAAACTAAGGTTAAATTTATTCTTAGCATCCCTCAAACAGGGGAAAAGATAACACACAATCAAATTAGATTGTAATCTATCCGGAATGGAGCCGAAAAACTTTCGTTACTGTTGCTTAAATGTCAGCGCATAAATTTGGTTCTCTTGTACAGTCAGGTAAGTCGTTGCCAGGTATGGATTATTTACCAGTCCTAATACGCATCAGTGTAGATTAGAGTCTGTCTCGCACTGGGAACGGTTTGAATGATTCCTGACTAGAAGGGCATAATAAATAGCCATAAATTTGATTTACGGCTACAGTCCATTAGTCAGGTAAGATCCCGGGGTTTATCTGTCAATCTATCTTGAAATTACACAGAGTTTTGAGATTATTTTTCATGAAGATTCGGATAACTTTTTAGGGTCTTTACTTGAATTGTTAATTGTATCTCTACTAAAGTTACTCAGACTCACCTAGAAATCTGGAATTGCCTTACTGCTTGAGTTTAAAAGAAACCACGCTTATTTAAAATGTAGAGAAATTCCATTGAAAGTATCTACAGGATTGGACAGAGAAATTCTGTGAGCTAGCTTGAAACCATGAGGGTTATAGGCGTGATTGTTGGCTAGGATCTATTGTAAATGAATGAATTGCCCTTGTTAAGGTATTTTTTAGCCATATTTCTGCTAAAGTTTAAGTAAGTTTTGGTAACTTTGTTTGAGGGGGTTTTCACTTAAGGTCGTTAACCGTTTATCATCTCATTTTGATATTGGCACTCGACTATCAGTCTTGTAAGTTTTTCCTCAAGAGGAGCAATCAAATGTATCTGACACTAGATAGGAGTATGAAAAACCTAAGATAGATATTAAGAAAACAATCAACGACCATCGACAACCGTCAATCAATTCTCATTTCTGTTAAGCGAAGCATCGCCGGGTTGTTACCAGTGCTGAAACACGATTACATGCAAGTTTCCCAGGATCAGCCTATTTATTCTGAGGCTCCACTCCAACTGTTACTATTTGTCGATGGACGACCAAAGTCTCGACAACAAGTGCAGCGTATCCGTGCTTACTTAAAAGAATTACGAAAAGAGTATAATTTTGAACTTCAAATCATAGATGTTGGGGAACAACCCTATTTAGCAGAACATTTTAAATTAGTTGCTACACCCGCTCTGGTAAAAATTCAGCCAGAACCGCGACAAGTTATAGCTGGAAGTAATATAATCGCCCAATTGAAGGACTGGTGGCCTCGCTGGCAGGCGTCCGCCGATACTTACTTAAAAGTACAACAAGACTTACCAGAACAAATAGATGATAATAGCGGGGTATCATCACCGCAATCAACAATTCATTCTGTGGCTTTTTCTGCAGAACTCATCAAACTTTCAGACGAAGTTTTTCGGTTAAAACAGGAAAAAGAGAAACTGCAAGAGCAGCTATTATTTAAAGATAGAGTCATAGCTATGCTGGCCCACGACATACGCAATCCTCTCACGGCTGCGGCTATCGCCATAGAAACTCTACAATCTAATTACAACGTAGATATTGGTGCATTTAATAAGCGTCTTAAACCAGCTATGGCAGCACATTTATTAAAACAAGCTCGGAATCAAACTAAGACTATTGACAGAATGATTGCTGATCTGTTGCAGGTAGGGCGTAGTTACGATACTAGCATACCAATCATACCACAAAAAATGGAAATTGGCGAGATATGTTTCGATGTGTTGGCAGAATTGCGCGATCGCTACATTGCCAAATCCCAACAAATAGAAACTGATATTCCCCAGGACTTACCAAAAATATATGCAGATCCAGAACGTGTGCGCCAAGTGCTAATTAATTTGTTAGATAATGCTATCAAATACACACCAGAAGGTGGCAAAATTACTATTGCCGGATTACACCGTACCACCCAAAAAGTTCAAATCACTATTGGTGATACCGGTCCGGGAATTCCCCCAGAAAAGCGCACACGCATTTTTGAACATCACTATCGATTACAACGTGATCAAGCTATTGATGGCTACGGAATTGGTCTGTGTTTATGCCAACGCATCATACAGTCCCATTATGGACAAATTTGGGTTGATTCTGCCCCCAATGGCGGCGCTTGGTTCCATTTTACATTACCAGTGTACCCATCTTAGTTAGCCACTGGTGACTGGGCAAGAGTTATCATGGATGCGGAATAACCGCGTAATTATACCAAAAATAGCGATAAAAGTTAATTTAATCATTTTTGCTAAAAACCACAACCTATTAGTTAGTCAGATTTTTCAAATGCCAGACTCATTAATGTATCAGCAGGACAACTTTGTTGTTTTAGAAACAGACCAACCGGAACAATTTCTCACAGCAGACGAATTATTAGAAAAGCTTGAGCTTGTGTTAGAAACAATGACTGGAGAGGAATTACCCACAGACTTACAAAGGTTTGATTCCGTCAGATCTCAAGCTCAATATTTAATTGATACAAGTTGTGAATTAGATGTTGGCCTGGGAAAATATTTACAGTGGTATGCAATACGATTAGAGAAGTAGCCTTACGTTGACACTCTCCGCGGCTATGACCGGATTATAGGTAGAGATATTATTTATCAACGATACTTAAAATTGTTAATTCAATCATATCTTCACTTACTTGTGTAATTTTAATATCTACTCCAGGTCCAAAATACCGGGTCATTTTTTCCTGTTTTTCCTGCCAAACATCAAATGAAATAAAGGGGGAATAAAATTCTAAAATCAATGCATAAGCCCCATTAATTTCCGTTTCTCGTAAACCTGTGACCACGGGACGGTCTTCATCTGTAGGACTCAGACCCAGATAAGAGAGAGCCTCATCTAAATGGGCCTCTTGACCATAACAGTATCGAGTGATGTCCTTCCGAATTTTATTTTGAGTAATAGTTGCTTGCTGCTCCCGTAACCGTAATACATCTGGCGTTGTATCTTGGCTAAAGGGTATAGGTATAATTTCATTGGCTTTGAGTGCCAATCCTCCCAAGAAAAGAGGAAACCCATAGAAAAAACCGACAAGATTAAGTGTGGCATTGTCAGCAGCGTAGGCTACGAAACCAACAATGATTAATATACCACCAACGCTTAAACCGATAGTCCCCAAAGAAATTTTACGTAACATGAGCTTAGGATATTATAGATTTTTAACATCTCTGTTTTATTATCATCGGTTATTGGTCACAAGTGAACTACCCCCACTAAGTTGAGGTCTTGACAATCATCACTGATATCTTTTGCGTCTAACCGTCCCCTGTTGCTGATGATCTTCTAAATGCGGGACTAATCACCTGTCTACTCCATTTTGGGTTAAGTTTAAATCTGAGGGTATTGAAACATCAGAAAAAATTATGGACTTACAGACGATAAAAGAACGAATTGCCGTGGTTACTAACAAACGCGAGTACCTCCTAAGCCTTTTGGAGCAGCCAAACTTAGGAACTCTGAGAATTGATGTTAACCAGGCTTTGGAAGAAATGGATGATTTAATTGATGAATTTAAGCGGACTTTTCCAGAGACCGATAATAATTAGGCTAAACTGACTAGATCAAAACATATAGCAGCGTTAGTTAAACCGTGATTTAACGGATAAACTGGCGCTGTTTGCCTATAATCACAATCTTCTTGCTGTATTCTAGATATATATTTTACTAAGAGCCCGTTAGTTTGCAAACAACTTGATAAGATGATTGCTTCTAACTTATCGATTCCTGGCATTTTCTCCTAACTGCGCAACCAGAGCAATAAGTTTAGTAGTAGGAATATCTTTGGGAGAAACATAGTCAAAATTGGCTGTGGTCTTAGCATTGAACAGATTTGCGTCTTCCACTGAAGAATAAGCTAGTATCTGAGTTTTAGGAGATATTGCTTTAATATGACTAGAAGCAAGCCAACCATCCATAACGGGCATTTGTAAATCTAGAATAATTACATCAGGTTGGTAGCTTTTCAGCATTTCTATAGCTTCTTGACCATTGCAGGCTAACCCCACTACCTGGAGATTTTCCTGATTAGAAAAAGCCAATTTTAGACTTAACCGTGTAAGTTCGTGATCATCAACAATCAGAACACGCAATGTCACAGATTCACAGAAAAAAGTTAACATTTAAGGTAATGAAAAATACTGGCAACATTCCTTATAGTTTATGGTAAGACGCAAGAGAAATCACTCTATCTTATGGTTGAGGAAGATTTGTTGTCGATAGTAATTCATGAGTCTATTTATTCACGAATTAAGTTTCATACTTAGGAAATAAAGTTGACTATTTGTCTGTGTAATAGTAACTTTTTTTGGAATCAATCAGGTTTGAGGCTATACTACTTGAACTTAATGCCATATTTAGCAAAGTTGTTTGGGAACTGGTGGCTGGACAGTCATCACCAGGACGGCGTTGGATATAAGTACCATCAGATTGTAATTCCCAGGCTTGACGATTATCTGCTAGCATAATTCCCAAAATTTCTTGCAAATCTTTAGCAATATCTGGATCTTTAATTGGAGTAATTACTTCAACTCGTCGATCTAAGTTCCGCCTCATCCAATCAGCACTCCCAATGTAAATTTCCTCCTGTCCGTTGTTATGGAAATAATAAATGCGAGAATGTTCTAAGAAGCGGCCGATAATGCTAATTACGCGAATATTTTCACTGATGTTTTTTAGTCCTGGGCGCAAACAGCAAATACCCCGAATAATCAGATCAATTTCCACTCCAGCTCCAGAAGCTGCGTATAAAGTAGCGATAATCTGCGGATCTACAAGGGAGTTCATTTTGGCGACAATGCGCCCAGAAAAACCATTTTGAACATTTTCTATTTCCCGATGAATTAAGCCTAAAAAGCGATCGCGCATATTCACAGGTGCGACTAGTACTTCCCGGTACGATTTTTGCCGAGAATAGCCTGTCAAAAAGTTAAATAAGTCTGTGATATCCGCGCCTAATTCTTCCCGACAGGTAAATAATCCCAAATCGGTATACAAGCGGGCTGTTTTAGGATTATAGTTACCGGTACCTATATGTATATAGCGGCGCATCCGGTCTTTTTCTCGTCGTACGACCATCACGGTTTTGCAATGGGTTTTCAGCCCTACTAAACCGTAGACAACATGTACACCGACTCTTTCTAAACTCCTGGCCCAGTAGATATTATTTTCCTCATCAAACCGCGCTTTTAATTCCACTAGTACAGATACTTGCTTACCATTTTCTGCAGCTGCAATTAAGGCTTTTACTATGGGGGAGTCGCCAGAAGTGCGGTAAAGGGTCATCTTGATTGCTAGGACATTCGGGTCATAGGCTGCATGGGTAATAAAGTTAACCACTGTTGAGGAAAAGGATTGATATGGATGGTGTACCAACAAGTCTTTTTCCCGAATCACCGCAAAAAAGTCTTGACCTTCTTCTAGTTCCAAGGCCTCTGAGTTTAAACTGGGTTCTTTTAACCTTTGGAGGCGTGAAGGTACTACAGACTGACGTGGGGGTTCTTTAAGTTCGGCTAATGGTAAAGCCATAAAATACATTAAATCCCGGAGTCCTAAAAGACCATCAACCTCATAAAGATCATTTTCGGTTAACTCCAAATCTTGCAGCAACCGAGAACGTATTGGCTCAGGAGTGTGGGATTTAATTTCTAGTCTGACAGTCGTCCCCCCCATACGCCGTTTGCGTAGTTCCTGTTCAATAGCTAATAGTAGGTCATCGGCTTCATCCTCTTCTAAAGCCAAATCAGCATCGCGGGTAATACGGAAGGGGTGGTATTCTTGTATATTCATGCCTGGAAATAGAAATTCCAGGTTATGGGCGATCGCCTGTTCTAGGGGTACACCAGTCCAGTGAGCAGTTTCTCCACTTTCAGAAATCCCTAACTCTGGTGGTATGGGCACAAATCGCGGTAAGACACTGGGGACTTTTACCCGGGCAAAAAATTCTTCCTCACTGTCCGGATTTTGGACTACAACCGCTAAATTTAGGCTGAGATTAGAAATAAAAGGGAAAGGATGGCTAGGGTCAACAGCTAAGGGAGTGAGAACCGGAAAGATTTGTTCTTCAAAGTAGTTATCTAAGTAAGTCCGTTGTTTTTGATTTAAGTTGATGTAGTCTAGTATGTGAATACCGTGACTAGCTAGCAAAGGTTGTAGAACCTGTTGAAATTGTTGGTGCTGTCTTGTCACCTCGGGAGTGAGAGTCGAGCGAATATCGTCTAGTTGTTGTTGCGGTGTGCGACCATCGGGAGTTAACTGAGAAACTTTTGCTTCTACCTGTTGCTTTAAAGCTGCAACCCGCACCATGAAGAATTCATCTAAGTTGGCGCTGAAGATGGCCAAAAATTTTAATCGTTCTAGAAGCAGTGTCCGGGGGTCACAGGCTTCGTGCAGTACACGACTGTTAAATTCTAACCAGCTTAACTCACGGTTAATGTAATATTGTGGATCGTTTAAATCAATGGGATGAGGGCTCTTTTTTGATTTCGGCATAACGATCTCAGTTTAGGTAGATTAAGCTCTACATCTAGGGACAATAAATATATTAGATTAATTAGGGCATAAGTGAAACTATCTAGTTAGGAATAATTTAAGATTCAAATAGGAGAACTACAGACTTTCTTTGTTTTGCCAAATGTTTCAAGCTACTCGCCGCCGTCTGGCACTCTGGTACACTGCCGTCACTGCGGTATTATTGTTGCTATTTGCCAGTGGTGTATATTTATATTTCCGCAATACATTAATTGAGCGCATTGATGATACCCTCAATCACGTGGTGGAAATTGTCGAGCGATCGCTTGTGATTTCAACGGTGAATGGGGAAGCTGGACAATTTCAGATTAATTTAGAAGCAAGTTTTCGCGATAATGCTATGACGGTGGAAGATGACCACATTGACCTAGAGTGGTTTAGTCCCACCGGTCAATTAATCTGGTCAACCCTATCATCACCCCTAAACATTCCCATTCATGGTAACCATCTTGGTGAAACCGTCCGGGTAATTAAACAGGATATCTGGGGAGAAGCGGAGACTGATCACTCAGTAGTCTTGCTGCGACAAGTTACCCAGCGTGTGGAAAAAGGACGGCAAGTATTAGGATATCTGCGTGTTAGTCATCCCTGGTTTGAAGTTACTAAACCCAGTCGTCAGTTAATTATTGATTTGGCTTTAGGTACTTGGTTGATGGTTTTGTCTGTGGGAGCAAGTGGCTGGTTTCTTTCAGGTAAAGCGATGGAACCGGTGGGGGAATCCTACCAACGCCTCAAACAATTCACTGCTGATGCTTCTCACGAACTCCGAAGTCCCATTACTTTGATTCAAACTAATGTCCAAGTTGCCCTAGCTGATTTAGAACTGGCAGAATCACAAAATACGACTATTGTCAACTATCGCCAACAGTTAAAAGTGGTGGAACGGCTTACCCAGCGCTTGGGTAAGCTAGTCAATGATTTATTGTTTTTAGCCAGACAAGACAGTGGGATCAGCAAAAATGTTTTTTCCTCTTGTCCTTTGGATGCTTTGCTGATGGAAGTAGTGGAAGAACAACAATTATTAGCTAGGGAAAGAAAAATTACTTTAACGTTGGATTTGGTTGATCCCCCCACTGGGGAAATCTCCGCGGAATTACTGGAAAATTGGTTTACATTTCCGGGCCAATGGGATCAACTCGTACGGTTATTTACAAATTTGATTAGTAATGCTTTGCAATACACCCCATCTGAGGGACAGGTATCTGTACATTTGTCCCGTATTGAGGGAAGCAATCGCGGTTCTAAACTTCGTCATGGAACAGCGGTATTACAAATTAAAGTTACTGATACGGGAATTGGTATTCCGTCCGAAGCCCTACCCCGTTTATTTGACCGTTTTTATCGGGTAGATCCAGCACGTACCCATAAGACAGCAAACACAAATACAGAAACTTCTACCGGTTCAGGATTGGGATTAGCGATCGCAGCGGCGATTGTGGAACATCATCAAGGTCATCTACAGGTTGAAAGCAATATTGGTAAAGGTACAATTTTTACTGTCACTTTACCAATCAGTCTTATGACTCATGACTTATGAATGGTCAATGTATTTTGTCTGAGAAACAGAGGTTGTTTTATAACTTTTCAACAGGGAACAGGGAACAGGGAACAGGGAAGGATTGGGGAACACACCGAAACAATAAAATCCAGTCATCTCCCCTTACAAGGGGAGGTTAGGGTGAGGTCAAACAATATTTGATACACTAATCACACCTTTTAAAACATCCTCTGAGAACGTCAATTATTAATTATGTAATTACATCACCCCTGGGGTTTAAATGATGGTGTGATCTCATTTTTATTTCTATCCTCTAGTTAGATTAAGCAACTAAAGTTAATTGTTAAATTGGAATCATTGATGAATTGCCATTGATATATTTTTTTGGTGATTTTAAAAATATTATTTGGGGTATAGCTACGCAACGCAACCCATCAGGCAAAGTTTACCTAAATTACCCAGTAAAATCTTATAGCCAAAAGTGCGGATTTTTTAGGAGTTAATCATGAATAAAAATCAGCAACCAATTCGCAAGTATACTGGACTTTTCGGCGTTATTTGCAGCGGATTACTCATTGGTGCGCCGCTGATTTCTACCAAGGTAGTAGCACAGCAACCGACTTCCCAGGTTAACCCTTGTCCCGGTATTTACTACGAAGAACCACACAACAACCGGGTTGTAGTACCACAGGGATGTCCTCCCAATGCCTTCACCCGGAAACTACAAGCCGAAGGGCAGCTTCCCTTTGTCCCTCCAACTCTTCCACCCAGTGAAATGCCGCTAGGTGTTGGGGGAGAAGCACCGGATTCGGATACTTTAGGACTGAATCCTTGCCCGGGTATTTATTATGAAGAACCATATAATACTAGAAATGTTGTACCTCCGGGATGTCCGCCAAATGCTATGACGCAACAACTTTTAGTACAGGGTATTCCGCCAGAGTCAGCTGTACTGGCCCGTCCACCAATGATCGCTATTGAACCACCTCCATCAGAAGAACAACAACCACCGAGCGCCGAGATTAGTCTGGCTAATGGTATGGTTGAGATCACATTGGTGAATGATACTGGGGCTAATATCACTTATGAAGTAATCGGTGATACTCCACCGCGATCGCTTGAAGGTCAATCAGAGGTAACATTACAAGATTTGGCTGCGCCAGTGACTGTGACATTTTTCCGCGAGGATGGGGGGCTGCTGGAAGTAACACCTGAACCCTCTAGGAAAGAAGGGGTAATGCAGCTGACATTTAATGAAACTAGTGATCTGGGAGAAGATAAGAATACAGTGCGGATTCAAGACGACGGTACTGTAATGTTGAACTAAAATGTTGAACTAAACCACTGATTCAGGGATGCTAGACTTTTTTGGTCAAATGCGGCAAATCTCACCATATTAAACCTCTGCCCGCCAATTAACAATATGGAGTTTTGCGTCTATGATAGCAGCTGATAAACTAGAAAGTAAGACTTAAATTTAGTTCTCAGCGAGAATAATACAAGCCGCTCCCTTATATAATCTTTGGTTTATTCATGGTTATAGTAGCTAACGTGATGCCTTTCTTGTTCACCCCTCTGACTTTAGGCTCTTTTTTGTCTTCTCTGCCTTTGGATAGCTTATTTTCCACCCAAGGCATTATGGTGATGTTACTGGCTGCTTATGCGGGCGCTATGTGGATGTTTCTCACTAGTGCGCCAAAAGTACACACAATTATGGTGTCTGACTTGGAAATTGCTCGACAGTTTTATGAAGGGCTGCTAGATTTGCCCGCGGCGGAAGTACCTTTACACTATTACTACAACTACGAACAAACTCTTGGTACAACTGGTATTGACCCATTGTATATGTCTACTAGTCCCAGCTGGTCTAACAAGGCTATGAATAATGCTAATGAGGGACTGTGGTATCAGATGAAGAAAAATACTCAGTTACATGTCATTAGGGGGGCTAGTTTGGGTAGTAAGAATCAGCAGCGTCACGTTTGTTTTGACCGGGATTGCCTGGATATGATTCTATTGCGGGTGGAAATGCGCGGTTTAAAGTTGAAGATTCGCAACCAAAAGCCCCTGAATTTTTTGGTAAAGGACTATGAGGGGCGGGTTATTGAAATAGCGGAAGTAGCAAATTAATCAGGAATTAGGCAAAACACCATTTTCTCTGTGTTCTCTGTGGCTCTGTGGTTGATCACCGATAGCGTAGCCTGGCGTAAGCCACTTGAACTAAATTAATTATCCACAGATGAACACAGATCAAAAAGATGCCTACATGGGTGGAGATATTACCAGTTGTTCTAGTCCGTTCCTGATTTAGCTGATTCTGGCTTAAGTAGGGGAAAGGCGATCGCATCGCGTATACTGGCACAGTCAGTCAGTAACATCACTAACCTATCAATACCAATACCTAAACCACCAGTGGGAGGCATTCCATATTCTAAAGCAGTGATAAAGTCTTCATCTATACCTTGAGCTTCTAAGTTACCAGCAGCTTTTAACGCTGCTTGAGCTTCTAAACGTTCTCTTTGGTCTATTGGGTCTGTGAGTTCTGAGAAGCTATTAGCAGTTTCACGCCCGACGATAAATAATTCAAACCGTTCTACCAAACCCGGATGGGAACGATGGGGTTTAGCTAGGGGTGAAATTTCCACTGGATAATCTATGACAAAGGTAGGCTGAATTAATTTTTCTTCTATTTTTTGTTCAAAGGCTTCGTTTAAAAGTTTGCCGATTGTTGCTGCATCTTCTATACCTTGAAGCGCCGCATTTTTACTTGCAGCTCTCGCTTCTTCCAATGTAGAAAAAGAATTGAAATCTAAGCCTGTATGTTCTCTAACTAAATCATGCATTGTCACCCGTCGCCAAGGTGGTGATAAATCTATCTGTGTCCCTTGGTAAGTAATTTGTAATGTTCCGAGAACTTCTTGGGCTACGGTGGTAATAATTCCCTCTGTGAGGGCCATCATATCATGGTAATCCGCGTAGGCTTGGTAAACTTCAACAGAGGTAAATTCGGGATTATGGCGAGTCGATACTCCCTCATTCCGGAAAATGCGCCCTAATTCAAATACCTTTTCAAAACCACCGACAATCAACCGCTTTAAATGAAGTTCGGTGGCAATTCGCAGATACAACTCCATTTCTAAGGTGTTGTGGTAAGTGATAAAGGGACGCGCATCAGCACCGCCAGCCTCACTTTGTAAAACCGGAGTTTCAATTTCCAGAAAATCCCGTTCTTCTAGGTAGCGGCGAATTCCGGCGGTAATTTGGGCGCGACGGCGGAAAGTTTGCCGCACTTCGGGGTTGACAATTAAATCTACATAGCGTTGACGGTAGCGTTTAGCAACATCGGTTAAACCATGCCACTTGTCTGGTAGGGGTAACAGGGATTTGGTGAGGATGCTGTATTCTTTGACGTAGACAGATAATTCGCCCTTTTCAGTCCGTTTAATAGTACCTCTGGCTCCCAGAATGTCACCTGTATCTATGAGTTGTTTGAGATGGGTGAAAGCTTCGCCATCAACATCTGCCATCCATTCTTGGATCCGATTTTTTTCGAGATAAAGTTGAATAGCGCCAGTTTCATCTTGTAGGGTGAAGAAAGCCAGTTTACCGAAAACCCGACGCGCCATAATACGGCCAGCAACGGCAACATCTAAATTAACTTCTTCACCATTGGGTAAGTCGGCAAATTTTTCTTGTAATTCTGCTGTGTGATGGGTGGACTCCCAACGATAGGCGTAGGGGTTAGCTCCTAGCTGCTTGAGTTGGTTGACTTTTTCCAGCCTGGCGGCACGGATATCTTCTTCGGACATGGTAAGGGACTAAATAGGGCAACATATATTATAGATGCTGGAAAAGTTCACAGTCATAGATATTTATAGTGAATACCGAGAGGAAATGGCCTGCATCTTCAGGTCAGCCAACTCTAGGATCCTATTTATCAGGTCTTTTTGTTCTGGTGGTAAATTCAGTTTTTTTAAACCCTGATTGATGTCGTCACCAGAGCGCATATTTTCAGCCAGTTTTGCTCGCTGGGAGGTATTTAATATTGCCACTATGTCTTTATTTCTTCTCTGACGTACAGCCTGGACTTGTTGTTGCTGCTGTGGTGTGTTCATGGAGTGTGTGGGAGAGATGTTAGTATCCCAAAATAAGCTAGGATCAGTATTTTTAGTGGTTTGGGAAATAATGATACTAGGGATAGACTTGTTTTGGATGGGTTGGGCCAAGGCAATTCCCGGAATTAAGATTACAAAGGCGCAAATAGTGGCGAGTATTGATAGTCGTTTGATCAGCTGAACTGCCATATTAAAAAAAATTCTTATTTAGATGCATTGCCAAAGTTAAACAAATCAATATCTAATGGCTATGAGAGTAAGTTATGGGGTAGGTCTCATATTCATTCTGAAGATTTAAGGAATTTTCAAGTTTGAGTGCTTGAATTTTGCTAAAAATTAGTCATGATTTGGCTAGTCACATTTTTTCATTTTGTTAATTTGTTGTTGCAATTCTTCAATTTGTTGTCGCAAAATTTCCGCTTCCTGTGAGGAAGTTTCGGAGGTAACATCTACTTCCCCTGATGCGGGCGATCGCTGATAATTTCCTGCGCGAATTTGTTGATATTGTTCAGATACAGACCACTCTTGCAAATACCGTAATCGTTCGACTGGGAAAGGATGGCTCAACATCGTGCCTTGAAAGCCATTATACAGCAAGAACTTATAAACCTGATTGAGTCTATTTTCATCTAGTAAATGATAACTTTCTGACTGTTTAACAAATTCTTCTAAGCTGCATTCATGAGCATATTTAATACTACCGCCGGAAACTTTCATCATGGATGACATAACAGTGTTTAAGTCATCTATGACTAACAAAGCAGCCCGGTCTGCGGTTAACTCGGCTTTACGTCGCCATTCAAAAAAGGCATAAATCAAAGCTTGAGAGACGAAATTGCCAAGACCGAAGGTTAATTCCCCTAGGGCAGAAGCGGCACTCATAGCCCACATCGCCATTTGAATTAGAATAGTATGACCACATTTAATATGACCTAGTTCATGGGCTAAGACTGCCCTAATCTCGGAGGGATCAAGTAAGTCTAAGGTTCCTGTGTTGATGACTACGTAGGGATTTTCCTGCCCCAGGGCATAGCTATTAGCTTGGGGATTCTGTACGACAAACAATGCAGGTTCTGGGTAAACGTCCAAATCGCGGACACATTCCCGGAACATATGGTAAATAGTGGGGTATTGACGCGTACTTACTTGGATGGTGTTACCCATCAGATAGACTAATTGGGGGCGTTCGTAGAACAATTCTACAAATTTACGAGCGATTAAATCAAATCCTGGCAAATTTCGTAAAGCTTTCTCGGCTTGGCGATCAAGTGGATGTCTGAAGGCTTCACTGGATATTCCTGTGTAAGTTGGCATAATTGAGGGTAATGGATGATGGGTGATGGGTCTTGAGTAGTCGCTAAGGACTAATTACAAGATAATGGAAATGGGGCGACGGAAATTAGAAATCACTTTGTATGGGATTAAAAGCTTGTGATTGAGGCTGAGGTTCATTTGTCACTACATAACTTCCTGCGATCGCAGTCGGGGTTTCCTTCCTGGCCCCATCATTTAACGATGGCAAGGTTGGTAGCGCGTGCCTTGCGCCTAGGACGTAGCGCCTTAATTCAAGTTGGGGCCGTTTCTGGCTATCAAGGTCGGTATCGCACTAGTTTTGTGGCATCGGCTTTGATGTGGTATGGTCCGGTAATTATTGTCGCCCCCGAAGCAGTACAGCAGCGGTTACTACAGGTGGAAATTCCCCGTCTACAGCAGTGGTTACCAGCTAATAAACCGATTAGGACAGGTGAAGTTTGGCCGGGATCTGATTTTCCTGGAGTACTGCTGATATCTCCCCAGGCTTGGTTAAAGGGGCAGTTTGCATCTGCTGATGTTTTTCCTGCTGGGATTCCTACAATTATTGATGGGGTGGATGATTTAGAAGATTGGGTACGGGATCACCTGACCCAAGATATTACACCCCATGATTGGGATCAACTGATGTTAGCTTGTCCTGACAAGGCGGACGTGATTCGCTCGGCACGGGCGCAACTAACTCGCGTTCTGTTCCAGCACCCAGTTAATCCCTATGAGTGCTATCTTATTTCTACCTTAGAAGAAAAAATATTATGTGATTTATATGAACAAATAAGCTATGTAAAAACACTAACAAAGCCATGGGAAAATTTTGGTGCGCAATTGGTTAATAGTAAAGAAAATATCGGCGCATATTCTCTATTATGGGCAACACTTGATCGTCGCCAAGGGGTGTTTTATTTACACTCTGCTCCCATGGAATTAGGAAAAAGCATCGCGCCTATTTGGCTGAGACAACCAGTGGTGTTAGTGGGTAGCGCTTTGGAACCGGAAACTGAAGCGCCTTTGTTCCGTGAGCGTTTGGGTTTAAATGAGGTAACTTGCTTGAAGTTCTCTAATGAGACTCAAGGCGCAGCAATTCAATTGTATATACCCCATAAATTGCCTTTACCCAATACCCCAGAGTTTCAAGGAGCATTTATTCACAAAGTGCGGACACTGGTTTGTCTGAGCGCTACGGCCCCTGGTTTGACGGTTGTATTGGTGGGAGATGTGCCACTAAAGGCTCGATTGGGTGCTATTCTGGCCTCGGAATTTGGTTCACGGGTTCAGGTGGAAAAAACTTGTTTGGATGATAATGGGATTTTAATCAGTGGGTGGGAATTTTGGCGATCGCATCAGTCGGTTTTACCAGCACCCCATCTGTTAATTATTGCGACTTTACCGTTACCATCTTTAGAAAGCCCCCTTGTAGCTGGTAGGGTTGCTTACTATAAGCGATCGCATCAGGACTGGTTTCGTCTATTCTTATTACCAGCGGCTTTGAATGAATTACAACGAGCCATTGCACCAGTCCGAGAAAGTCAAGGTATTGTAGCTTTACTCGACAGTCGTGTAGTTAACCGCAGTTATGGCGCACAAGTACTGGCTGTCCTCAGTCCTCTAGCACGTATTAACTATCTTGATCCCAGTCTGTTTTCTCATCCTGATGGAGAGAGTTCTGACTAGGTGAGTATTGACTTTTATCAATTACCATGCGATCGCCTCATAGCAAGCGCTATTATCAACTTTGGTGCAAGCATATTAAAACCTCATTCAAGAATTGTTGATTATGGGTGAAGCAAAGCGTCGTAAAACTACACTCGCACAGAACTACGGTCAAGAATCTCGAATCTTACCTTGGGTTCCCATCACCAAAACTCAGTCTGAACAGTTCATGAACTGGACTACTCGCGGAACCTGGTTCTGTATTGGTGTTATGGTAGTAGCTTGGATAACTATCCGTTTTATCGGTCCGGCTTTCGGTTGGTGGCAAGTGGTCGATTAAAATATCCACCGCTATACTTAACTTATCAGGTATAGCGGCGGTTGGGATATTAGGGTGATTCCTAAATTCTAATTTTACTTACTGTGGGCGGTAATACCTCAAGAATTAGAAAATACTGACAAAATGGCACCATAACTATCCTGTATTCAGTTATTCTCAGTCATAAGCCATGGATACTTAGGTTAAGTACTTTGTAGTATTGTTGACAATAATAAAACACAGATTCAGCACTACTCCCACATATACCAATTGCTGCTTCGTCCCCTGGGAAAATAGTTTAGATGAGTATTAGATTCAAGTGGAATGCCCTAGAGGATTGTCTACGAAAAATACGCCAGTAGTTTCAATTGTTGTTCTCAGACAATTTTGGCAGTATACAGCAGATTAGGTGATAGATAGGTACTATCTGAAGGTTAAAAATATTTGGTCATCCTGACCATCTAACTGTACCTCAACCAAGTAGAAATTGCTGTATGTCCGGCAAAATGACCAATGGAAATTTTATACTGTTGACTCATACCAAATTTGGGTTACCCTGAAAACGGAATTGTTTCAGTTAGGCATTTAGTCGGACATACATAACTAAAGAGGTGAAGTTTATGAAATACGTCCGAGCAGTCAATCCCTGAAATTGAATAGTTTGATACCGCAAGCTGTAAATTTATTTACTACCCTAAGCAAGGTAATTAATTAATAATCCTACAGGATTTTGGTAAAGGTAATGTTTAGTCTACAATACCAGTGGATGCAAAAAGCTAAAGAAAATATAAAGACGACTGAAATCACTGTGGTGTCTGGAGGAAAAAAGTGTTTCTGAGACTAGCGCATCAACACCAACAATTCGTTCAAGACTTGGTAATGAATCTACAAGCCTTGGCAATTGTACTAGAACGACGTGGATACCCCGCGTCATGTTATACCTGTGGCGACCAGATGAATAGTGCTTCATTTATGGTAAGCTTAGGCGACAATCACTTGATTCGATTCTTAGTATCCGATTATGGGATTACTTGGACTGAAATGCGAGATGATCGTGAATTAATGAAGTTAGAGGGTGCAGAAGCCATTAATCAGTTACAAGAACTGGCTGATCTTGTCAAACAATCTACGCCAAATGGTTCCGGCAACAAAACTCTGGCTAAAAAGTGATAGCCTTGACCATGTGCAATAACTAAAATGTTTGTTCTGATTGCGGGTTGACAGTGTAAACACAAGTGAAAAAACCTGATACACATTTATTTTCATTTGCTAGGGTGCGTTATGGACTATGCTCCTAACGCACTTGGAAACATTGGTGTTTACATAGCAGTGAGTCCCGGTAGACAATTCTGTGAGATGTGGAACATTCATAACTCTTAACAAACTGAAAAATGTCTGAGAAAGAAGCGATTCCAGGGGAATTACCAGCAAATAGTGCCATTGATGTACCATCAAACGGCAAATTTGAGAGTTGGTTTGAATATCCGGTAAGAGTACAACCCCATCATACTGACTATGGGGGTGTGGTTTGGCATGGTACTTATTTAACTTGGATGGAAGAAGCAAGGGTAGAATGTTTGCGCTCCATCGGTATTGATTTTGCTGATTTAGTGTTATTAGGCTGTGATTTACCGGTAGTAGAACTTTCAGTACGTTATCACCGTGCAATTCAGTTAGGAATGGCTGTAATTGTCAAAACGCGTATTGCTGAAGTAAGCGGTGTCCGCATGAACTGGGATTATGGAATTGTTTCCATAGATGGACAGCAGTTATACACCACGGCTAAGGTCACATTAGTAGGATTGGATCGCGAAAGAGGTAAGATCATGCGTCAGCTACCTGCAAGTATTAAGGATGCGTTAGAGAAGCTTCCTAGGTTAGAAAAATGATCCGCAATACAGATAGGTTGCTAATAGGTGATATAATCTATTGAGGTGGCGAAATTGTTTGAGCAATTTGCATAATCTGTTGCCAAATGTCTTCAGGTGTGATTCCAAAACCGACATTTAATAAAACTACTATAGCTGCAATTGTTAATGCGTTCTTAAAAGTAGTTCTGAGAACTTTTAACAAGATAACAAAGACTATCCAAGCAAGAATGAGGATGGGAATCATAAATTTTATTTCCTGAATATGTCCTATTTTTAATGGTGAGAGTGAATATTGATGTATGTGTTTAATATTATTTTCCTTGAAAGATGCACAAAACAGTAAGACTGAAAATACTGGCTATATTTTGGTTGGAGGATTGGTAACTCACTAAAAGGGGATAGAAAATAGTCTTGTAGAAGTTGCAAGCAGCTTAATAATATTCTTGATCGTATATTTTCGCACTAATTCTTGTCGGGGGACTCTACCCTATATCTTCCATATGCTTGTGATAAATCCGTGATATTTGAATCAATATTAGTAATTTTTAAGAATTGACGCTTAAGTATATCTAAATTTTATCACTCAGCCACAATGATTTATCAAGCCAGTGAGGAGGGTTAGCCTGAATAACCGACCTCACTAAATATTTTGATACTATCGACTTGTAGGGGACAGGGGAATTACCTTGGTAGGAGATTTTAACTGGTGAGCTAATGTTACAACTTCTTGCCTAGCCCATTTATCTGCTGCCAAAATGTCATTTAAAGATGGATTGCTACAGTTATGATTTTGATGGCGATCGCAGACTAATTCGATACATCGGGGAATATCTAAAAATTGAATTTTCTCATCTAAAAATAAAGCCACAACCTGCTCATTGGCAGCATTTAATACAGCGGGCATGGAACCCCCAGCTTTACCAGCAGCATAGGCCAACTGCATACAAGGATACTTCTGGTGGTCTGGTTCACGGAAAGTCAAATTACCAGCCTTAACCAAATCTAGCCTTTCCCAGTCCGTGTAGATGCGCTCAGGCCAAGACAAAGCATAAAGTAAAGGTAACCGCATATCTGGCCAACCCAGTTGAGCCAAAACCGATGTATCTTGTAACTCAATAAGTGAGTGAATAATACTTTGGGGATGAATGACAATATCAATATCTTGATAATCTAAGCCAAAAAGGAAATGAGCCTCAATTACCTCTAATCCCTTATTCATTAAAGTAGCCGAGTCTACGGTAATTTTTCGCCCCATAGACCAATTGGGATGCTTGAGAGCATCAGCAACGGTTACCTCTGCTAACTTGGCTACATCCCAATCACGGAAAGCCCCACCGGAAGCAGTGAGTAAAATTCGCCGTAAGCCATTCTTGGGGACACCTTGGAGACACTGAAAGATTGCGGAATGCTCAGAGTCAGCGGGTAAGAGTTTGACGCCGTGTTTTTCTACCAGAGGTAAAACCACTGGACCCCCTGCGATTAAAGTTTCTTTATTTGCTAAAGCAATATCTTTACCAGCTTCAATAGCAGCGATAGTCGGTAATAAACCAGCACAACCGACAATACCCGTAACTACGGTTTCCGCATCACCATAACGGGCGACTTCGATGACTCCAGAAGTACCAGCGAGTAAAATAGGTTGGGGATCAAGGTCTTTGATGGCTGCTTGCAGTTCTGGTAATTTCTCCTGGGCAGAAATCGCCGCTATACTGGGTCGAAACTGGCGAATTTGAGCCGCTAACATCTCTACATTATTCCCCGCAGCCAATCCCACGATCCGAAATTGGTTTGGATACTGAGTGACGATATCTAAAGTTTGAGTACCGATGGAGCCGGTAGAACCCAGAAGGGTAATAGCCTTCATAATTGCTTAAGAATTTACAGACAACTTCTAGTTTGACACTCTCCTGTACCAGATTGTCGGGAATTTTAGTTTTTCTCGTTTATACCTGAGAGATTTAAACCCCCATTTTGAGATAATATTTGGGACTATAGTTTAGGTAGTCTGAAGCATTAATTAGCGGAAAACAGGCAGTTAATCATGAGTAAAAATGGTTGGTTGGGACTGGGGAAACAAAGCCTAATTTCACCTGGTGCTATTGGTTGGATGATTGGGGTGGGTACTTTAATTTTATTTACGGCTAGTAGTTTAAGACACTTTTTATTTCAATCAACTGCCCTGGATCTAGCTGTATTTGATCAATGGATATATTTAACAAGTCAAGGATTACCGCCCATTTCATCTTTCTTTGGTTTTCACATGATCGGAGATCATGCTGCTTTTATTCTATATTTGATCGCCCTGCCATATCGAATTTATCCTAATGTCCATTGGTTGTTTGCAATTCAAGCCTTCGCTTTAGCAATAGGGTGTTTACCTATATATACCTTGAGTTTGCAAACTGGTTTATCCGTCACTTATGCGAGAGCAATAGCTGTTTCTTATTTGCTTTATCCTGCCTTATTCAATATCAACTTTTTTACTGACTTTCGCCCAGAAGCAATTGCAGTTACAGCAATACTATGGGCAATGTGGGCTGGAATTGCAGGCAAAACTAGACAGTTAATTATAGCTATTACTTTAATACTGATCTGCAAGGATACTTTAAGTTTAACCGTGGTTGCTTTCGGCATATGCCTATGGTTGAGCAAGCATAGACGTATTTATGGAATTTGTTGTATTGTAGCAGGTATAGTTTGGTATTTACTAACAATTGGTTATCTTGTTCCTTGGCTGAGGGGTGGTGAAGCAGGTGGGGTCGTATTTTATAATTCTCTTGGTAATTCTCCTAGAGAAATTATCTGGAATATTATTAGTAATCCTGGGTTAATTTTAGGCAGGTTTTTCTTACCTGATACATTGTTTTATTATTTCCTACTCATACTACCAGTAATTATTGGAGTACATTGGCGAAAATCAATGGCATTGTTACCTGCATTGCCAATGTTGCTTCTCAATATTATCTCTGACTATTCGGCGCAACGAGATTTAATTCATCATTATTCTCTGCTAATTTTTCCATTTATTATTGTCTGGATGTTGGATTCAATCAGACATTACCAAAAGGAAAGAACAAGACGTTGGTTACAGCCTTCCATTTTAATAACTTGGGCTATTATTGTATTTTTGCTCTTAGGCAAGTATGATTTCTTTATGACCAGGTATTTATCAAATATACCAAATCTCGAATTTCTTCATACTGCTGTTAGCTTAGTACCAAATCAATCCAGTGTTATCACAACCTCAACCATAGCTCCCCATTTGAGCCATCGACAAAATATTAAACTCATTAATATGAATTTGAATGCTGTACAAATTAGTGAGCAAGGATTTGATTATGTCCTCTTAGATTTAAATATGAACAGAAAGAAAAATGCTGAATTTAACCAAAATTTAATCAATGAAATGAAAACTAACCAAGCATTGAACCTAGTATATCAGAATGGTGATGTTTACTTATTTAGGAAAAGCTCTGAAGGGGTGACAAATTCGGACTAAACCCTTATCGAATAAGGATTGTCAAAGAGTCAGCCTGGAAAAGATGAAAACAAATTGGGAACCTATTCCAACATAAAATTCAGACTTGTGGGGTTTAGTTATTGAGAATAGAATCAATAAAGCTAGAAAACGATGTTTACTTTTTCAAGGCGCAAACCTTCAAAACCCTTGCTGCATATTTAATTCAAAGGTTTTTGTCACCCCGTCAGACACTAATCATGACTTATCAAACATCCTGTAAAACTTCCATTACTGGCTGTATTCTTGTCGTGGCAATGTCTGTGTAATAGTTGTAAGTTTTTGTATTCATCTTTTCCACCTTTGGAGATGGGTAAGATGTGGTCAACTTCCATTACATCACCGTCCCTAAAGTAGTGCCCACATAATCGACATTTACCCTTTTGCCTTTTAAGTATAGTACTTACGCAAGATTGGACTAAAAACCTAGTTCTGATGTACGGGTGATTCATGAATTACCCCGACTTTCGTTCTGTTTTGCGTAAGTCCTGATTCTATGTAATTAATTAAAAAAAACATAATTACTACCCTGTCAGGAGATATTTCACTGCACAAAAGATAGGTAATTCAGAGGCTGAAATCAAATTTATCCTAGCCAACCACCACTACCATAGTTGAACCATTGTGATCCCAACCAAACCACGCCAACTGCAGCAATTACCCACATCAGCCGATTTAACTTAGGTACAGATAATGATGTTAACATGACACCAATAGATACAAAAGCATAGGGTGTACCAAAGTAATAACGAGCATTGCTATACAGGTATCCAGCATTAGCCAAGAAGTTAATGATGCAATGAACGCCAGAAAATGCTACTGCGTAAAGCACAGTAAACGAGATCCAATTATTGAGTACCTGTCTGGGGTTGTCGATGGGTATAGACTTGATCCAGCCCTTGGCAAAATAACTTAATCCTGTAAGAATAGCTATAAACAATAGGGGATGGAATAAAAAAATGTATATCCATGGTTTAGATGGAAGATTAATAACGATTTCCCTCCAACCTCGATAGATGGCGTATAACAGGTAGCCCAATACGGCAAAAACTAGAATAGATGTATAAAGGGCGTGGATATCCATCAGTAAAGACCGGGGGAAAACTAGCAACCAGGGCAGTTTTGGCGGCGCGTATGGGAAAAATAACTTGGTTTTCTGTTTGTGTAATCTTAATTTTAAGCTGTAAAGCAGTGTTATCCCTAACTGTTGCTGCGATGGGAATATGGTTAGTGTTTTTTGAGTATATCTTATTAAACGTTAGTCATTTTGGTTGGCGAATTAATCAAGATTTTGCCAATTCTCTGGTTAAGCAAATCACCTCTAATCCGGAATTTAAATTAGAATTTCAGGATAAAGATGTTTACTTATTTAGCAAAAAGTTAATTAATTACTGGTGCAATTAATGTCAATTCTTCAACCTTGCCAATAACTTGACTCATAGGTAAATTAAGATGATCTAAACTAGCATTATCTAATAGTAAATAATATTTTTGTGACCACATTTGTTGTAAAACTCTAACATCTGCGGGAATGACTTGACAATCACAGTAAAAATCTAAACTAGGACGACCATAAGTAAAAGAAGTGTAAATTTTAGTTCCTGGTGCAACATGGGAGCGAATTAATGCAGCTACTGGTTTAACTGGGAAAGCTTCGTTTAACTCCCAAATCCAGGATTTGGAAGTCATTAATAGTGCTAAAACTAGATACATACCCGAAAATAGCACAGGAATAAAACGGCGATCGCGTTGTTTAATCAACCATGCTGCTAAACTCATACTGATTGCCAAAACTAGACTCATGGCTATTAATAGAGGCTGAGGTTCAGCAACAATAAAGTAAATACATCCTCCCACACCTGCTAAAGCAATAATAGTCAAACATATTGCCCAATATTTGTTAATTAAATGCTTAAACTGCCAAACTTCACTAAGTTTTGCCCCAATTGCCAAAGCTAGGAAAGGATAAACTGGCATAATATACCAAGGTAGTTTGGTTCTCATCACAGAAATACTGAAAAAATAAACAATTATCCCAATGAGAATTAAACGAGACCAAGAGGTATGATGTTTTTTGATAGCTAGATATAAACCGCCAGGTAAAAATATGATCCAGGGAAAACCATATTTAACTAACTCGATTAAATAGTACCAAGGCGAACCGCTATTACCTTCTACAGACTTAACAACACGGTTAAAGGTTTGTAAGTGTAAATTTATTTGCAAGAAATTATCCCCATAATATTGCCATTGGGCAAAATACCAGGTTAAAGGTGCTGCTGTTCCGAAAAAAATTCCCACCCAGAAATAGGGATTTTTCCACAAACTTAATTGTTTCTCGGTAATCAAAAATAAACAAGCGATTAACCCCAATAATAAAACCAGCATCCCTTTTGTTAGAGTAATTAACCCCAGACATAAGCCAGCACCTAGTGCATATTGCTGATTTTGACGCGATTTTAGTAAAAGAAATAACAATAATAAGAAAAAAGTAATACTGGCGCCATCTAGCATCGCGAGTCGTCCATGACGTACTACAGGCAACATTGTGAGGTAAACTAAGGCTGAAAATAAAGCTGGTAAGTTCTGCTGAAAAACCAAACCTCCTACTAAATAGAGTATCGGTACTCCCAATGCGGTTAATAGTGCACCAGGTAAACGTGTTGTGAACTCATTCACCCCTCCCAGGGAGTAAGTCCAAGCAATCAGTATATGGATGAGAGGAGGTTTATTATGATATGGTTGATCTCGCAAAACTGGGTAAAGCCAGCCCATGGAAGCAAATGGGGCGCGCCAAATTTCACGAGCAACTTGCGCTACAGTACCCTCATCCCAATCTCGTAAGGGTGAGTTTCCCAAAAATATTAGCCAGAGAATCAGAGATCCCAGAAGTAAGGTGATTAGCCATTTTTTCTCTGCAAATCGGCGCATATGTGAAAATTACAAGACAATATTTTTTTAGTTTATCCTGCTCTTGATTCCTGTGCTGAGTGTAACTAAATTTATTTAAGGGTAAGGGTGCAATTAATGTGCAAATTCACGAGGAACTATGATAAATAAGACCTGAGTTAAACCCTAGTAATAATACTCTGCAAATGCTTAATTATTAGCATTTATGGAAAAACTGAGATATTGCTGGCAATTCTTGCTAATAAATCCGCAAACAGTATAATAATTGACTGCTTTTTGTACATTATTAATGGGAAAATCTATGCACTTAATTGTTTTAGGTTCCAAATTGTATCAGGGAAAAATCTATAATTATTCAGTTGAAAATTTAACTTTTTCTTCCAGACATAGTAATGACAAATGGCTAACGGTAGGCTATGCTTTCAAGAGCAAAATATCAGGTGATTGAAGAGCGGATAAGATTTACTTAAATATTAGGGAAAATTGTAACTTGCTATTTCTTGTAATTACTGTCTGGCAATATGAGAGAGGACTAAAATTTTCAATGCTAGCCGGGTAATTTTCCAGTATGTGTCAGTCCTCAGATAATGATGTGTATTTTATTTACCACGAAAAGTGCTGTATGTGTCTTTGTGTCAAAAATTATGGATATGACCAAAAATCTGCGTATCTAGTATTTATAAGCAAGTGTGTTATGAAACCAATGTCACAACTATAACTGATAGTTCTACCCTTGAAGGAGCTATGAAGTGGCAAAAAATAAGACTTTTTTGTGGCCGCAAGGAATACTAATTGCATTACTTTTCTTGAGTGCTAGTTTGAGCATTAGCTTAATGTTATTCATCAAGCCCAATGCATCTAATACCTCCCGTGGCGTAGCCATTGCTCAGGGGAGAGGAGGTATAAATATAAATAATTTACCTGCCGCCAAGGTCGGTACTCAGCAGCGCATTGAGCAGTTAAAGGCGGCGATGCTCACCAGTTGGGAGCAAGAAGCAAACATTAAGGGTGTTACCTCTGGTGCACCGGCACGCTTTCAAGGAGCAACTATTAAGGCGGGTAAAGTGAATCAAGATCAAAAAGTGATTGCTCTGACTTTTGATGATGGCCCTTGGAGGGAAACCACTTCACAAGTGCTGGATATTCTTAAACAAAATAATATTAAAGCTACATTTTTTGTTGTTGGACAGAATGTTAAGAATTATCCCACTCTAGTGCAGAGGGTGATTGCTGAAGGTCACGCCATTGGTAATCATACTTGGCATCATTGGTATCATTATATGAATCCCAATGCAGCAGCCTATGAAGTTAAGCACACAACGGAAATAATTTATCAAGTTACTGGTGTCAAAACAAATTTGTTTAGACCGCCGGGGGGAATTATGCATAATGGACTAGCTGCTTATGCTAGAAATAATCAGTATGCCATTGTTCTGTGGTCGTCGGATTCATTAGACTATTCCCTACCCAGTGTTCCGAACTTGGTCAATAATGTTTTTCGGAACGCACAACCTGGGGGTATTGTGTTGTTGCATGATGGGGGTGGAAATCGTTCCCAAACTGTGCAAGCTTTACCGGAAATTATTAGTAAGTTTCGAGAGCAAGGTTATAGTTTTGTGACTATTCCAGAACTTTTAGTGATGGAAGACAAAAATCAAACTTTGCTCGCAAACGAAAAATAATGCTTATGGCTAGTCCATGGAAATTACAGGAAATTTCATCTGAGTAAGATACCCAAGGGCGGGTAAGGCCACCCCAGAAAAGTTTTATCATTCATATCTGTACTTCAGATTCGGTGCAAGATGCTGTATGAGTTGTAGAGACGTTAGTTAGTAACGTCTCTACAGTTTTTTAACTGTTGAGAAAAGTTGGGTACCTTAAACTGAACTCAACTGTTTTTCCACAATAGCTTGGGGATTTGCTTCTGGACTCTGGGCTTCAGAAGGTGGTACTAGTTGCCAGAATTTAGGCAAGTATTCTGACCAATTTTGCAGAATCATTTTTGCTTTTGGTGAACCAGTGCGATCGCCATGATTTCTGATTAATTCTTGCAATTGTTTTGCGCCCGCTTCTGTCAGCACTCGCTGGACTTTGACAATTTCTGGATTGACTAACTCCGGGAAAGAATTGTCTTCATCTAGGAAGTATGCTAGTCCGCCAGTCATCCCTGCGCCCACGTTACGTCCTACTTTCCCCAAGACAACAATCACCCCACCGGTCATGTACTCGCAGCAGTGGTCTCCTGCACCTTCAATAACTGCCATACCTTTGGAGTTACGTACAGCGAAGCGTTCACCGGCTAAACCGTTGGCGAATAATGTACCACCGGTGGCACCATAGAGGCAGGTGTTACCAACTATGACATTTTGTGATGCTGGGTAGGTAGCATCCCCTGGGGGTTTGATGATGATTTCACCACCGTGCATCCCCTTACCCACATAGTCGTTAGCTTCTCCTGTCAAGGTCAAAATCATGCCAGGGAGGTTGAAAGCACCAAAGCTTTGCCCCACACTACCTTGGAAATTGAGGTTAATTTGTCCTTCAAAACCACTGTCACCATGGCGAGAAGCGATCGCACCGGCTAACCGTGCTCCCACTGTTCTATCTGTGTTAACTACCGCCAAGGTTTTTGTAGCAGTGGTATTTTGGTCGATCGCCCTTTGAATATCTGGGTCAGCCAGCAATTCGTCATCTAGCACCACACCGTTACTGTGGACTTCTTCATGTAGTAACCAGGTACGGTTATTTTTCCCATCTGGGAGCTGTAGTAAACAGTCGAGGTTGAGTGCTTGGGTTTTGCTAACTTTTGCCCCCTCCCGTGTGGTCAACAAATCAGCCCGTCCGACAATTTCTAATAAGGATCTGTAGCCGAGTCTTGCTAGTAAATGGCGAACTTCTTCAGCGATAAAATAGAAGAAATTGACTACATGTTCTGGCATTCCTGTAAACCGCTTGCGGAGTTCTTCTTTTTGAGAAGCAACACCCACAGGACAGTTATTAGTGTGGCAGATGCGCGCCATAATACAACCTTCAGCAATCATGGCGATGGAACCAAAACCAAATTCTTCACCGCCCATCAAAGCGCCCATGACCACATCCCAACCAGATTTTAGCCCACCGTCTACACGCAAAATCACGCGATCGCGCAGACCATTTTGCATCAATACACGATGTACCTCCGTTAACCCTAGTTCCCAGGGTGAACCTGCGTGTTTAATAGAACTCAGTGGTGAGGCTCCGGTACCACCGTCATGACCAGATATCTGAATAATATCGGCGTTGGCTTTAGCTACACCCGCCGCAATAGTCCCAATACCAATTTCCGCCACCAGCTTTACAGATACCTGTGCTGTGGGGTTAATTTGGTGCAGGTCAAAAATTAGCTGTGCTAGGTCTTCAATGGAATAAATATCATGGTGGGGTGGGGGTGAAATCAAGGTTACACCGGGCTTAGAGCGCCTTAACATAGCAATGTAAGGACTAACTTTTGCTCCTGGTAGTTGTCCACCTTCCCCAGGTTTTGCTCCCTGGGCGATTTTGATTTCAATTTGTTGGGCGCTGCTTAAATATCCTGGTGTGACCCCAAAGCGTCCCGATGCTACTTGCTTAATAGCACTAGAAGCTGTGTCACCATTGCGCAAGCCATGCAAATGAGGTAAAGTCGGTGATTTACCGGATGGGTCTACGTCATTTAGCACTTTATACCGTACTGGATCTTCCCCACCCTCCCCAGAGTTAGATTTGCCACCAATGCGGTTCATGGCTATAGCCAAAGTCTCATGGGCTTCTCTTGATAATGCACCTAAAGACATCCCACCAGTACAGAAGCGTTTGACAATCTCACTGACTGATTCTACTTCTTCTAAAGGGATGGGTGGGCGATCGCTTTGGAAGTCCAACAAATCACGCAAAGCTGTTACTGGTCGTCCTTGTAGGTGCTGCTTGTAAACTTCGTAGTGGTCATATTGTTTACCATCCACGGCTTTATGGAGCGCCTTGGCCATTTCTGGGTTATTCATATGGTATTCTCCCTTAGGGAAATACTGAACAAAACCCAAATTTTCTAACTTCTTAGCGGTCAGTTCCGGGAAGGCTTTGCGATGGAAAGAAAGCACTTCTTCTGCTAATTCCTTGACGCTTAACCCACCGATGCGGGAAGTTGTACCACAGAATCCCAATGCTAATAAATCCCCACCGATACCAATGGCTTCAAAAATTTGCGCCGCTTGATAACTGGACAGTAAGGATATTCCCATTTTTGAGAGAATTTTTAGTAAACCGGAGTTTACCGCTTGGCGATAATTCCCTAAAGCTTCTTCTAGGGTGAGCTTAGTGATTTTACCCCGTTCCATAAAGTTTTGGGTTTTGGGTTTCCACCACCAGTCGCGGACAGTATCCAAAGCTGTGTAAGGACAAACCGCATCAACTCCATAGCCAATCAAACAGGCGAAGTGATGTGTACTCCAGCACTGGGCTGTTTTCACAATCAAGGATGTTTTAGTTCGTAGACCTTGCTGTATTAGGTGATGATGTACTGCTCCTACTGCTAGTAAGGGAGGAATGTAAGTATATTCAGAACTAATGCCATTATCCCCTTCTGGGCAATCGCTGAGGATTAAAATCTTTGCTCCAGCCTTGACAGATGCCGCAGCTTGTGATTTTAAAGACTGTACAGCATCTTTTAATCCTTCTGGTCCTTGGGCGATCGCAAACAAGGTGGATAATTCCGCTGTTGCAAACCCTGATAACCGAATCGCCTCTAGTTCTGTCTCCATCAACACAGGGGATTCTAATTTCAGTTTGCGGGCGTGTTCTGGCTTAACTTCTAATAAGTTTCCTCGTTCTCCCAGTTCCACATTTAAGGACATGACCAACCTCTCCCGTAGGGGGTCAATGGCTGGATTTGTCACCTGAGCAAAACGCTGCTTGAAGTAGTCATACAGTAGGTGGGGTTTTTCTGACAGCACCGCTAAAGGAATATCATCCCCCATGCAGAAAGTCGGTTCTTTACCCTCAGCGGCCATGGGTTGAATTACCATTTCTACATCTTCTGTGGTATAGCCAAAGGCCAATTGATGACGCAGTAGGGTTTGTTCATCGCTTCCTATGGCTACCCCACTGATATTTTGGGGCGTGATGGAATGACTATTCCCATTGCTGGGAGTTTGATGTACTAGGTGTTTGAGTTCTTGGCGATATTGTTTTAACCATTCTCCATAGGGATGCTGCTGGGCGATGTGTTGTTTAATTTCCCAATTTTTGAGGATTTCATGGTTGACCAGATCCACAGCAATCATTTGTCCTGGTCCGAGTCTACCTTTTTCTAGAATATTCCCTTCGGGAATTTCTACTACTCCAGCTTCGGAAGCGACAAGGATGTAATCATCTTTGGTAATTAGATAACGAGCGGGTCTTAATCCGTTACGGTCTAGTGTGGCGCCAACTTTTTCACCATCACTAAATACTAACAGTGCTGGCCCGTCCCATGCTTCTTGCAGTCCGCTGTAATATTCGTAAAAATCGATAATTTCGGGATATTGACGCAAAGAAGGTTGATTTTGGTATGCCTCTGGCACCATAATCATTAAGGCTTCCAAGGGGCTACGTCCTGAACGTACCATTAATTCCAGAACGTTATCTAAGGTGGCTGAGTCGCTGTTGTCGATATGAACTAGGGGCTTAAATTCCTTGGAGCGATCGCCCCATACTGGATGATTCAGGCTAGATTCCCGTGCCATCATCCAGTTAATATTACCCAACAAGGTATTAATTTCGCCGTTGTGACCCAATAAACGCATGGGTTGAGCCAGTGGCCACTTGGGCATGGTATTAGTGCTAAACCGGCGATGGTAAACGGCAAAGGCGCTTTTGTAGGCTGGATTCTTTAAATCGAGATAAAATTCTGCCAAGATAGCAGAGCGCACCATGCCTTTATAGACTATTGTCCGATTGGACAACGAGCAAATATAGAATTCTGGGGAAATATGCTGAGTAGCTTTGAAAATTCGCCGGCGGGTGATATATAGTTCTCTTTCTAGTTCATCGCCACTTTTATCTGTCGATCCTAGAAAAACCTGTTCTATCTGGGGTTGATTTTCTCTTGCTTGTATCCCCAGTAAATTAGGTTGCACTGGTACTACGCGCCAACCCAGTACGGTTAATTTTTCTGCTGCCGCTATTTCCTCGACTATACCTCTAATTTTTGCCGCTATTTCCCTACTTTGTGGTAGAAATAACATTCCTACCCCCACATTTTCCCGGGAATAGTCTTTTTCAAATAACTCCCAGGGGATTGCTGTCAATATTCCTGCACCATCACCAGAATCTTGGTCAGCGCTACAACCACCGCGGTGTTCTAAACAGGTTAAAGCATCTAAAGCTTTTGTCACAATTTCGTGACTGGCATAATTGCGGCGATGAGCAATAAAACCTACACCACAAGCATCTCGTTCTTCTACTAACCACCTTGGTCCATCTAATGGTTTGATTTGAATATCTGAAATTTTCTGTGTTTGTGATTGATGCATCGCTTTATCTTTCATAGACTGTTCTTGAGATGGTTAGTCACAAATGTTGCCAATATTTGTGAGAAGAATATACCTTACGCTACGCTAGCGTAGCGTAAGCAATTACCCTAGTCTTTGACGTAGTCCCGACCTAGCAGAATCAAGCTTAGACTGTGGGAAAAATCGTTTTACCTGGAAAATATATAAATCACCGAAATTTAGAGAAAATTTTTCACTTCGGTTTTTTCTTGTTTAACCTTTTGCAAATACCTGCGGTTTTTTTTATACTTTTGGTTGATATTCTCAAGCTATTTTTGGGTTCAAGTTTCTATTCCCAGATGAAAAAAATTAGAGTTCAAGTAAAACTTTTCTGGCTTACCGGTAACACAACTTAGTTTTCAAGTGCGGAATAATCCTGATTCATCCCCAAAATCAGCGTATTATACAACATACACATTTGACAATTACTCCAAATATCTGTTGTTGTATATATTTCATTGTTTGATGATGATTTGATCCATCTTGCTAGAAGACAGACCTCACTCAAATAGCAACCATCAGTGAATGTTAGATATTTTCACTGGCTTTGCAGCAGCCAAACTAGTTTTTTATACAGCTTGACTGAATACAGTGATGGTTAAAACACTCAGTAATAGTGTTTTTAATGGTGTGATGACTTTTTAAGTTGACAAGAGATAGATAGCCAATTTATATATTATCACATTTATGCAAAAATTCAATCACTATTTCTTAAGATTCCCGTGAAACTTACTGTGTTGCAAGTAGTCTATGCCTAAGCCACCTAAGCTATCAATAGTATTGAGGTAAAAATGTCACATCATAGTAAAAAACATTATTGTGCTCTCACCAAGAGCAGTAATCAAAGGTGGCTATGGCTAGTCCACGCCAGCTATCGGTTGCCTTCGAGCATGTTGCGGTCTATAGCACCAACAGCAGTAGTGATTATTATATTCTGCTTATGTACTAAATGGTCTAGTAGAGCTGAGGAATCCTGGATTGATACCAGCCTGGTGACGCAAAACACACCTTGCTGCACATCCACCGGTGGGGTGTTAGGGTCTGGTAACCAAATTATCCTCAATGGTCGTACCTTACCAGGGGCTTGGTTACAGGAGAGAGGAACAGATGGGCGAGTGAAAACTTTTTTGAGTGACGGTGCTCTGAGGCAGATCGTTGGAGTTGATTTTTTGAGCAGCAACAGTGTTGCTAGTCAACCAATAGAATGGTTCTCATCAAACCAGGAACCATCGGTTTTAGCTACCAGGCTGCTGCAAGGCTATCGCTATATGGATATTACTGATTTTACTCAAACAGTAGGTTGGGTGTTACAAGCTAATGGTAATGTTATGGCGATCGCCACGCCAAAAGCTCAAATAAAAAATATTCGTCAAAGTCAACAATCTATAGCTACACCACGCCAGATCCCGGGGGTTAGTCTTCCTCCCTTTCATTCAGCTCGCATTGTCTTAGATTTAGATCGTCCATCACCTTGGCAAGTCTCCCCAGGGGGAACTATAAGCACTGAAACAGAAGCAGAATCTGCAGCACCACCCAATAGAGAGTGGGTAGTGGCTCTAGATGCAATCGCTGATGCTGCTTTAAGCCAACGCTATGCTCTATCAACATCACCAACCCCGAAAAATCCTCATGGGGGTAAGGTGGACAGATCAATAGTGAGAAAATTAGAGGTAGTTAATAATCGCACAATTATTAGTCTGAGTGTACCCTTTGGTATGGCTCCCCAGATCATGACCTTAGCAAACCCCAACCGCCTGGTCATTGATCTTCGTCCCGATGCCTTGGTACAACGAGATATTAACTGGGCTACAGGATTGCGGTGGCGACAGCAATTTGTCAGTTTAGGTACAGAACGCTTTCCCGTGGTTTGGTTAGATATTAATCCCCGTCAAACTGGCTTACGTTTACAACCCATTGGGACTAACACCAGCAGTCAGACCGGTACAGCACCACTCATCCAAATGGCAGGGCAGTCTTCAGCTGTGGCCGCAATTAATGCTGGTTATTTTAACCGCAATAATCGATTACCTTTGGGGGCAATTCGTCGGGGTGGTCAGTGGCTATCAGGCCCAATTCTTAATCGGGGAGCGATCGCCTGGAATGACTCCGGGGAGTTTTACTTCGGTCGTCTCACTTTAGAAGAAACGTTAATCATTGACAATAATCAAAAGTTGCCGATTCTATTTTTAAATAGTGGTTATGTGCAGAGTGGTATTGCTCGTTACACCAACACATGGGGAACTAGCTACACCCCCCTAACGGATAACGAAATCATTGTTATTGTCCAACAAAACCGAGTCACAAATCAGCTACCAGGTGGTAAGGCTGGTGAAACAACATTTACCATTCCCCAAGACGGCTACCTACTAACCTTACGTGCCAATGCTACTAGTGGTAAATCATCCTCTTTAGGGGCGTCGCAATTAACTATTGGTACACCAGTTACCATTACCAGCACAACAAATTCCCCCAACTTTAACCGCTATCCCCACATTATGGGAGCCGGTCCCCTATTAGTACAAAATAATCAAATTGTCCTGGATGCTGCTAGGGAAAAGTTCAGTCCAGCCTTTATTAGACAAAAAGCTGCTCGTAGTGGTATTTGCACAACAGCAAGCGGATCAGTAATCATTGCTGCTGTACACAATCGTGCTGGTGGACTAGGCCCCACCCTAGCGGAACACGCCCAATTAATGAAGAATATTGGTTGTGTGAACGCTCTGAATTTAGACGGTGGGAGTTCTACTGGTCTTTATCTGGGAGGACAACTACTCGACCGTTCGAGTAATACTGCTGCACGTGTCCACAACGGTATTGGGGTTTTCTTAGAACCAGAGTAGGGAGTAGGAAGCTAAGGGTGAGGATTCCAGGTTTGCAATGATTTATGCAGTCGGACTCATGTTTTTTAAGCTCAGGTCATCGCCACTCTTGTGGTGTGAAGAGTTGGTATAGAAGTTTTGGTTGAAGGACTTATTTTTGCACCCTCCTGTTTTAATTTTGTTATGTTTAGCAAGGTGCAAATCTCAAGGATCAGTTTTACCCTTCATCCAACGATTAATAACGGTTTGTTTGTAGACCAACTGAGGTAACTATGGCGCAATTTCCAGAAACCACACAAACTAATAATCTATCTCTACCCGTGTCCATCTCTAATAAAGGGATTGCTGCAACCGAGCTGCGCCCTTGGGGTTCTTTTACAGTGTTGGAGGAAGGGCGGGGATATAAAATTAAACGCATAGAGGTCAAACCGGGACACCGTCTCAGCCTGCAAATGCACCATCACCGCAGTGAGCACTGGATTGTTGTTTCTGGTACTGCTAGGGTTCTTTGTGGAGATAAGGAGGTGCTACTGAGGAACAATGAGTCAACCTATGTACCCCAATGTACATCCCACCGTCTGGAAAATCCGGGAGTGATTCCTTTGGTGTTAATTGAAGTCCAAAATGGTGAATATTTAGGCGAGGATGATATTATTCGCTATCAAGACGACTATGCTCGTAATGATGGTTAAAATTGCTACAACTGCAAAAGCTGTAGGTATAGTATACTCAGTATTTCTCTCATACCTCAGTACCGATTAGACTAATATTAGTCCCTGTTTGGCGGGGACTAATCTTTTCAGTGATATACACAGGATGTTAATATTAATTCACGAATTAAGAAGACATACACCAGTAGCACTGCCCAGTCACCTATAGGCTGATTTTAGCCCAGTAAAAAATCAAAACCAAATTTTTTGTAATCGTGATTTTTAGACTTCAACTGTCTGTAGTATTTTAAAATGGGGTTTTTTATTGTCGATAACTTAGCCTGGCGGAAGCCATAACTAATTCCATGATTCATCTGAGTCCAGCCGCAATCAGTGAAATTGGGCGATTACAGTTAAAACAGCAGCCAAATTCTTTATTCAGATTGGCAATTAAGGTAGGGGGCTGTTCCGGTTGGTTTTATGATATGTCTTTTGATCAAAATGTCACGATGAACGATAGCGTTTTTGACGTGAGTGGTATTCAGGTTCTGATAGATCATGAAAGCCTCAATTATTTAAATGGGTTGGCATTAGATTATTCAGAAGATTTAATGGGTGGTGGTTTTCGCTTCCACAATCCTCAGTCCATAGCCACCTGTGGCTGTGGTATGTCCTTCTCCATGATTACGCCCATATCTGTTTAAATAAAAAAATATCAGTTTGACATAGAACCCCAAAAAAAGATATAATCAGGATTTGTTAAAAGTTAGACCTCTAAGCAGCTTTACGCGCTGTAACTCATGCCAACAATACAGCAACTCATACGTACCGAACGCGAAAAAGCGCGTCAGAAAACTAAGTCTCCAGCTCTAAAGCAATGCCCACAACGTCGGGGTGTTTGTACAAGGGTATATACAACTACACCGAAAAAGCCCAACTCTGCTTTACGTAAAGTAGCAAGGGTAAGATTGACATCGGGATTTGAGGTCACAGCCTATATTCCAGGTATCGGTCATAACTTGCAAGAACATTCAGTAGTAATGATCCGTGGCGGTCGTGTGAAAGACTTACCAGGTGTGAGATACCACATTATCCGTGGAACATTAGATACAGCTGGAGTTAAAGACCGTAAGCAAGGGCGTTCCAAGTACGGAACCAAGCTCCCGAAAGGAACTAAGAAATAGGAAATAGGCAATTAATCGTCGAGGATGAATCATCATCCTATAGGTTAAAAGGGTGCGATAGCTAAATAGTGGTGATTTATGTTGCCACAAAGTCTTGCTAAACCCTTTATTAAGCAGTGAAAATTAGGTAATTTAAACCATTATCCTGCCAAGCGATTGGCTATACCCTAAGCCGCGCTACCCTATCGCCAGTGCCGTAGGCAATTGCAGCGGTTGCATCTAAAATATTAAAGTTTATGATGTCGTCGCCTAATCTGGCGTGGAAAAAAAAAAAGACAAAGTTAAAACGGCGGATTTACCCGCCCATATACCTAGTGTCTGATAGCATATAATTTCGTTGCCAAATCCGAAGTAAAGGTGAAGTATGTCTCGTCGTGGTGTTATTCAAAGGCGTCCAGTTCCGCCTGATTCCGTATATAACAGTCGCCTGGTCAGCATGATAATCCGGCGGGTGATGCGTCATGGAAAGAAATCACTGGCTGCTAGGCTGGTTTATGATGCCATGAAAACTATTGAAGATCGCACTGGCGCTCCGCCACTGGAAACTTTTGAAAGAGCAGTCCGCAACGCCACGCCTTTGGTAGAAGTAAAAGCGCGTCGAGTAGGCGGAGCCACCTATCAAGTACCGATGGAAGTACGTTCAGACAGGGGTACAACCCTAGCTTTGCGCTGGCTAGTTAAGTTTTCCAGGTCTAGACCCGGACGCACAATGGCAAGTAAATTAGCTAATGAGTTGATGGATGCTGCCAACGAGACCGGGAATGCAATTCGCAAACGGGAAGAAACACACCGGATGGCAGAAGCTAACAAGGCTTTTGCACACTATCGTTACTAAGAAAAGTAGGGGTATATCGTGGATATAACAGCGGTATATCGCCTACGCACAAAAAAAATACGGTTTTCCGTAGAAGTATAGAACCTTAACAAAGAGTAATATACAAGATATCATGAGACAAAAACTATAATAGGAGGCTACTGTGGCACGTACGATCCCGCTAGAGAGAGTACGCAATATCGGTATTGCGGCGCATATAGATGCGGGCAAGACAACGACAACCGAAAGAATATTGTTTTACTCTGGCATAATTCATAAAATTGGCGAGGTTCATGAAGGAACAGCCGTGACAGACTGGATGGCGCAGGAGCGTGAACGGGGAATTACCATCACTGCTGCTGCTATCAGTACCAGTTGGAAAAATCATCAAATTAACATTATCGATACTCCCGGACACGTTGACTTCACAATCGAAGTAGAACGTTCTATGCGGGTGTTGGATGGTGTAATCGCGGTGTTTTGTTCTGTGGGCGGCGTGCAACCGCAGTCGGAAACAGTTTGGCGACAAGCAGACCGCTACAAAGTCCCCCGCATAGCTTTCATAAACAAAATGGATCGCACAGGGGCGAACTTTTACAGAGTTCACGAACAAATGCGCGATCGCCTGCGGACTAATGCCATTGCCATTCAACTACCAATTGGTAGTGAAAATGACTTGAGAGGAATCGTTGATCTGGTACGTCAGCGTGCCTATATTTACAACAACGACGAGGGAACAGATATCGAAGAAACAGATATCCCCGCCGAAATGCAAGACAAGGTAGAAGAGTACCGCACCAAGCTTGTAGAAGCTGTAGCAGAAACCAATGACACTCTGATGAGTAAGTACTTCGAGGGAGAAGAACTTACAGAAGATGAAATTCGTGGTGCCCTGCGTCAAGGGACAATTGCGGGTACGATTGTGCCGGTACTGTGCGGATCGGCATTTAAAAACAAAGGTGTGCAGCTGATGCTGGATGCAGTGGTAGATTATCTACCAGCACCAACGGAAGTACCAGCTATCCAAGGTACATTACCTACAGGTGAGGTGGTTGAGCGTAGAGCTGATGACCAAGAACCTCTATCAGCTCTAGCCTTTAAGATTATGGCTGATCCCTACGGTCGTCTCACCTTTGTTCGGGTTTATTCCGGTGTTCTGAAGAAAGGTAGTTATGTTCTCAACGCTACCAAGAACAAGAAAGAGCGTATTTCCCGTCTGGTGATTCTGAAAGCAGATGAACGCCTAGATGTGGATGAAATGCGGGCTGGGGATTTGGGAGCAGCATTGGGATTAAAAGAGACCTTGACGGGTGATACCATAACAGATGAGGGATCACCAGTAATTCTGGAATCTCTATTCATTCCTGAGCCGGTAATCTCGGTGGCGGTTGAACCCAAAACCAAGAATGACATGGACAAGCTCTCTAAAGCTCTGCAATCTCTGTCTGAAGAGGACCCCACTTTCCGTGTCAGTGTAGATCCAGAAACCAACCAAACCGTAATCGCGGGAATGGGAGAACTACACCTGGAAATTCTGGTAGACAGGATGTTACGTGAATTCAAAGTAGAAGCGAATGTCGGCGCGCCGCAGGTAGCTTACCGCGAAACTATTCGGAAATCAGTCTCCAAAATTGAAGGGAAATTCATTCGCCAAAGTGGTGGGAAAGGTCAATATGGTCACGTTGTGATCGATTTGGAACCAGGCGAACCGGGTACGGGCTTTGAATTTGTTTCTAAAATTGTGGGTGGTGTCGTACCAAAAGAATATGTCGGACCCGCAGAACAAGGCATGAAAGAAAGCTGCGAATCCGGTGTATTAGCAGGATATCCACTAATTGATGTCAAAGCAACTCTGGTGGATGGGTCATACCACGATGTAGACTCTTCAGAAATGGCTTTCAAAATTGCTGGCTCAATGGCAATGAAAGAGGCAGTATTGAAGGCTTCTCCTGTACTATTAGAACCTATGATGAAAGTTGAGGTTGAAGTACCCGAAAACTTCCTTGGGGATGTGATGGGCGACCTTAACTCTCGTCGTGGACAAATTGAAGGTATGGGATCTGATGATGGTTTAGCCAAGGTAACTGCTAAAGTCCCATTGGCAGAAATGTTTGGCTACGCTACTGATATCCGCTCGAAGACCCAAGGTCGGGGTATCTTCTCGATGGAATTTAGCCACTACGAAGAAGTACCTCGCAACGTGGCTGAAGCAATCATAGCGAAAAGCAAAGGGAACGCTTAATTAAAAAAGGAAACGAGCATTCATGGCACGCGCAAAGTTTGAAAGGACTAAACCCCACGTTAATATCGGTACAGTTGGTCACGTTGATCATGGTAAAACTACTTTAACAGCAGCTATTACTATGACTCTGGCAGCCCTGGGTCAAGCTACAGGTAAAGGCTATGATCAAATTGATAATGCCCCAGAAGAAAAGGCACGGGGAATTACCATCAATACGGCTCACGTTGAGTATGAAACCGGCGATCGGCACTATGCTCACGTAGATTGCCCAGGACACGCTGATTATGTGAAAAACATGATCACTGGTGCGGCTCAAATGGATGGTGGTATTCTCGTAGTTTCCGCCGCAGATGGCCCCATGCCCCAAACCCGTGAACACATCCTACTCGCAAAGCAGGTAGGTGTGCCCAGTCTGGTTGTGTTCCTGAACAAGGAAGACATGGTAGATGACCCAGAACTATTAGAGTTGGTAGAATTAGAAGTCCGTGAGCTATTATCTAGCTACGATTTCCCCGGTGACGACATCCCCATTATATCGGGATCCGGTCTCAAAGCATTGGAAAAAATGACTGCCAACCCCAAAACTCAACGGGGTGAAGATGAGTGGGTAGACAAAATCTACGCCCTCATGGAAGCAGTAGATTCCTACATTCCTACTCCCGACCGTGCTGTAGATAAACCCTTCCTGATGGCAGTGGAAGACGTATTCTCGATCACAGGTCGTGGTACTGTGGCCACTGGTCGGATTGAGCGTGGTAAGGTTAAGGTCGGTGATGTGGTTGAACTAGTGGGCATTAGAGACACTCGCAACACCACTGTGACTGGGATCGAGATGTTTAAGAAGAGTCTCGAAGAAGGTATGGCTGGTGATAACGCCGGTGTGCTCCTGCGGGGTATCCAAAAAACTGACATCGAGCGCGGTATGGTAATTGCCAAACCAGGTTCTATTACTCCTCACACTCAATTTGAAGGTGAAGTATACGTCTTGACAGAGAAAGAAGGCGGCCGGAAAACACCATTTTTCTCCGGCTATCGTCCTCAGTTCTACGTACGGACAACTGATGTAACTGGCACCATCAAATCCTTTACTTCTGATGATGGTAGCGAGGCAGAAATGGTGATGCCGGGCGATCGCATCAAAATGACAGTAGAATTGATAAACCCCATTGCTATTGAGCAAGGAATGCGCTTCGCAATTCGTGAAGGTGGACGCACCATTGGTGCAGGTGTCGTATCCAAAATTCTGAAGTAACACCTTTTTGTTCTATAAGCAAGGAGCGCTGGTAGATAATCTATCGGTGCTCCTTTATCTTCCTTCTTTGATTGCTTGTTCAAGTAATCACCTATGCTGCGGCTAATCTCAGCAGAAGGGGAATTGTCAGAGTCTCACCCCATAGCCTTCGCCACGGTGGGCAGAAAAAGTCACTATCCCCGATAATTCTCAGAAAAATCATCATTATTCATCAGAACCTAGAAAATTAAAGATGGCAACTCTACAGCAGCAGAAAATTAGAATTCGTTTACAGGCTTTTGACCGTCGCTTATTGGACACATCTTGCGAGAAGATTGTAGACACGGCTAACAGAACTAACGCTACAGCTATAGGCCCAATTCCTTTACCAACAAAACGTAAAATCTACTGTGTGCTGCGATCGCCTCACGTAGATAAAGATGCCCGGGAACACTTTGAAACCCGCACCCATCGCCGGATTATTGACATTTATCAACCTTCTTCTAAAACTATTGATGCCCTGATGAAGCTAGATTTACCTTCTGGTGTGGACATTGAAGTAAAACTATAAGGTTAATGCTGTAATATTTACCCAGCCCTGAAGAAATTTATCTCAGGGCTTTTTATCAGCTGGGAAACAAATGATAGAATATCAGAAAAGTACGGGGAAAGCAGAGAAGAATAAATTTCACAATTAATTTTATACAAAGGTAACAATGACATCCTCTTCTAAAATTGCAGTTCGCGAACTACCTCTGTTCCCGTTACCCGAAGTAGTTCTATTCCCTACTAGACCATTACCCCTACACATCTTTGAATTCCGCTACCGAATCATGATGAATACGATTTTGGAGAGCGATCGCCGATTCGGTGTGTTAATGGTCGATCCAGTTGACGGTAAAATCGCTAATATTGGTTGCTGTGCAGAAATCATTCATTACCAACGCCTGCCAGATGACCGCATGAAAATGTTAACTTTGGGACAGCAAAGGTTCCGTGTTTTAGAATACGTCCGCGAAAAGCCTTACCGTGTTGGCTTAGTAGAATGGTTAGAAGATCAGCCGCCAACTCAAGATTTACGCCCCTTAGCCGCAGATGTAGAACAACTCTTACGAGATGTAGTTCGTCTCTCAGCCAAGTTAACTGAGCAAAATATGGAACTACCAGAGGAATTACCCGACCTACCTACAGAACTTTCTTACTGGGTAGCAAGTAATCTCTATGGTGTGCCATCAGAGCAACAAGCATTGTTAGAAACACAAGATACCTTACTTCGCTTGGAAAGAGAAGCAGAAATTTTGACTTCTACTCGGAATCATTTAGCAGCCCGCGCCGTCCTCAAAGATACTTTTAATAATTCGTAATATTTCCTTTTTCCCAGGGGAAGTCTATGTGATAACTTGCGTGGCGTAGCCATAGGTAATTCGTAATTCGTATTTTTTGAATTACGAATTACAACCCAGTTTTTATAGTTAGAATATTATAGCTGCCAAAAATCTTCAAGATTTCTGTATGCTCAGTTAACTGCGCTAAAGCGCATCGCATTTGCTCTTCGTGCACATCTGCTTCTAAATCAATAAAAAACAAATATTCTCCTAGTGATCGCTTCGTTGGTCGCGATTCAATACGACTAAGATTAATCCCTAACCCGGCAAATACCTGTAGTGGTTTAAGTAGCGTTCCCGGCAAATTCGCCGGGACAGTAAAAGCCAAGGAAGTGTAATGAGCAGTTCCTGATATAGCCACTAAATCTTCCACCCATTGACTCACCACCCAAAAGCGAGTGCAGTTGTCGGGGTAGTCATTAATATTACTAGCCAATATAGGCAATTTATAGAGTTCGGCGGCTCTGCTGGATGCGATCGCAGCCGCGGTTAAATCTCCATCCAGCCGCTGTAGGGATTCGGTAGTCGAATTACTTGCTATTAGCTGCACAGTTGGGAGAAACCGCCCTAACCATCCTTGACATTGTGCTAAAGCTTGTGGGTGAGAATAAACAGTTTGAATAGTATCTAAACTAGCGGCACAAGAAATTAAAGCATGAGCAATCGGCATCACCAAAGCCAACTGAACTCGTAAACTATCCAACTGCCAGAGTGTATCCATTGTCATAGTCACACTGCCTTCAATAGAATTTTCTACCGGTACAACAGCTAACAGAGTTTCTCCAGACGCAACAGCGTTGAGTGATTGGGAAATACTCGAATATGGACACAACATAGCTTGATTACCTGTTTTTTTTGCCAGCCAATTAGCATAAAAAGCAGTTACTTGTTCTGCGTAAGTGCCAGGAGGTCCTAAATGAGCAATAGATATAGTCACAGACTTTAGTCCTAAATTATTTATCTAAACTAGAGGCCTATTGTAATAGGACTCCATCATGGAGCATGGTTGAGCCAAGGTTATGACTGTATGATAGGTAAAAATAGTCTTTTGTGAACAGCCTTTAAATAGAGTTCAATCCAATTTTCTCAAGTTTTCTCCCAGTCAATTGGAATCGACTCCTACAATGTTTCAACGAATAGAAAAAAATAAAATTATAATTTAATTAAAAACAGAAGTATTCAACAATTATTGCTTTTAATTCATGGCTACCCAGTTTACCGCCTGCCAAACAGTAAGAATTAATGTACCACCACAACCCATCCCTATCCAACATTACCTGCGTCAGCCCCAACGTCTAGTCAACGCACTCACAGATAATAGTCGCATACAGCAACTTTCAGAAGAAGTATTTCGCTTAAAAATGCGTCCATTAACCTTCATGTCACTGAGTATTCAACCCACTGTAGACCTGAAAGTTTGGGCAGAATCACATGGAACCATTCAGGTGCGATCGGTAAATAGTCAAATTCTGGGCTTTGAGTACATCAACCGTCGCTGGTCATTAAATTTACAAGGGTATTTATCACCCCAAGAAAACAACAACATCACCATCCTCCAAGGAAAAGCCGACCTAAAAGTAGAAGTAGATATCCCAGCCCCATTTTGCTTCACACCTCAGCCCATCCTAGAAGCCACCGGTAATGGTTTACTCAAAAGTATACTGATGACCATAAAACAACGCCTACAGCATCAACTCCTAGCCGATTACCACCAATGGGCAACATCACAGGGTATGGAACCTCTCCTAATTGACAAGACTAGCGCTGATTGCAATCAGCGCAGTGCCAAAGGCAATTGCAGCCCGGGCGAAATCCCTATTCTCAACCCAGATTAACTCACTCCCTCATATAAAACCTATCTCAACCTAGACCAAGGGGATTATTTAAGAACTAGCAAGCTAGCCGTAGTTTGTACAGTTAGAGTCCAACGCCTTGAGCTTCAGTTAAGTGATCGCTCACTTGACAACCACGAAAAGATTTGCGATGCAGTCGTGATGGACCATACTGTTGCAGAGCCTGCAAATGCTTTTGGCTGCCATAGCCCTTATTGTTCTCCAAATTATATAAAGGATACTTTGATGCCAAACGGATGAGGAGTGAGTCACGCCAAACCTTAGCGACAATACTAGCAGCTGCAATACTCACATGAGTTTCGTCACCCTTAACGACAGTTTTTTGAGGCATCAGTAAATCTTTAATCGGCTGGTTACCATCAACTAAACATAGTTGAGGCTGTACATTCAGTTTCAGCACAGCCCGCTTCATAGCTAACAGAGTTGCCTGTAAAATATTTAGTTCATCAATTTCAGTACTGGAAGCAACCCCAATAGTCCAGTCCGTCGCCAACTCACAAATTTGCCCTGCTAGTGTAATTCTCCGAGAACTGGAAAGTTTTTTACTATCCTTAATACCAGCAGCCATGAGTTTTGGCAAGGCACAACCCGGCAAAATCACAGCTGCTGCCACCACAGGACCAAATAAAGCACCTCGCCCCACCTCATCTATACCCGCCACCAAGTCACAAGAGAAAGGTAAAGGGGAAGCTGAAAAAGGGAGAGCCGCTTCACCCGAATTCAAGAATCCGGGATGTGAAATTGTTTCTTCTGTCTCCATAACAGAATTAATTGTCCTCACCTGTAGAAGAGTTAGACTCTAGGGCAGAAGAACGACGGCGGCGGCGACGGTTACCAGTAGAGATTTTGTCGAACGGCGTAACGGTAGGTGTAACTTCCAAATCCACAGGTAAGCTATGAGTAGTAGCTTCTGGAGTTTCAACTACGCTCTCTATGATTATGGTTTCTTCTTGGGGTTCAAAGCCATACTGCCTATCCAGCACATTGGGGGTTTTATCTTCTGGTAGCGACAACTGATTATTGGGTTCATCCTGTGACTCAAAAATCAAATTTTGATTTTTTGTGACATTAGTGTCTAATTGTCCTGGTGCAATAATATTAATAATTACTGACTTGGGACTTTTCCCCTGAGATTCCTCATCCAACTTCAATAAAGGAGAAACCCCCATCAAAGCGAACACATCTTGTTCTTGGGGACTCATTTCCACAGTTTTAAATTCCGGTGGTTCTACCACTGGTTTAATTGGATCGAGCTTCTCCCTGGTAGCCCGCCCAGTTCTCTCTTGCCAACCGGATTTAGTTAAGGAGGGAGAGGGAATTTCTGGAGTAGACCTTTGGGTATGAATGTCTAAGTCTACATCTAAATCATTGTCAAAACCTACCTCACCAGGAATCACCCCACTGATGTCTCCACCTCGACTCGAGAGAGAGTCTAGGCTACGTATATCATCCTTAGTATTAACTCCATTAATACCAGATCTACCATGGTTGCTCTTACGAACACGACGCTTTCCATCACGTGGTTCTTGATAGCTAGGATGATTAATGGGAGTATCAATAATATCCCCAAACCCCTCGTCAAAAGACTCATAACCTCGCGCCTTTACTGCCTGTATCCTTGGTGTTTGAACTCTCCCCACGCTATCGTTACTAGGAAAAGAGACCTTAGACTGAGTGGATCCGAAATCCGAACGCTCTGGTATTTCAGCAGTGGTTGGTAGTCGGGTTTCTGTATCTCCTGGTAAACGGACAGTATGCCCCAACCCGCCACAAGTGGGGCAAGTATGACCAAATAATTCATAAATATTTTGACCTTGGCGTTTACGGGTCAGTTCTACTAGTCCTAACTCCGTGAGTTGGGCAATCTGAGGACGAGCTTTGTCTGCCTTGAGTGCTTTATTAAAGTGTTCTAAAACTTGTAATTGGTCGCGCCGCGATTCCATATCAATGAAGTCAACCACAATTACCCCGGCAATATTTCGCAGCCGTAACTGACGAGCGATTTCCGTAGCAGCTTCACAGTTTGTCCACAAGACTGTTTCCCTCGCCGTTGCGGATCTGGTGAAGGAACCAGAGTTAACATCTACTACTGTTAATGCTTCTGTTGGTTCAATGATAATATAGCCGCCAGAGGGTAAGTCTACTCTCGGTTTGAGGGCTTCTCTAATTGCGGCACTAATGCGGAAATATTCTAAAATTGGCGAGCGATCGCGGTGATGGTCAAACAATACGCCCTGGGGTGTTTGACCTCCACTCCAATTCTGTAAATACTGTTTTACTCTTTTCAAGCCGGTGCTGGAATCCACCACAATCCGATTCACATCGGCACCGTACATATCTCTGAGTACCCGCTGGATAAAGTCATCGTCCCGATTCAGTAGCGCCGGGGCGCGGGTAGAATGTGCTTCTTGCTGAATGGCTTCCCATTGCTTTTGCAACAGTTCCAAATCCTCAATAATAGCCTCTTCTGGTTTGCCTTCTGCTTCTGTACGCACCAGTAAACCCATTCCCGCGGGTTTAATCAAAATTGCTAGTGCACGCAAGCGGTTGCGCTCACTTTCACTTTTAATTCGTCGAGATAAGTTTACCCCCCGACCGTAGGGCATGAGAACTACATAGCGTCCCGGTGATGTGATGTTACCTGTGAGCCTGGGACCTTTTGTCCCTGTTGGCTCCTTCATCACTTGTACCAAAACTTTTTGTTGTGGTGCTAATAGTTCTGTAATTGCTGCTGCCGTACGCTTTAGCTTCAATGGACCCAAGTCGGTCACATGAATAAATCCGTTACGCTCTGGATCTCCGATATTGACAAAAGCCGCGTCTATTCCTGGTAATACATTTTCTACTACACCTAAGTAGATATCACCAATTTGGTGATGACCAGTGGCGACTACGAGTTCTTGTATTTGATCTTCAGAAAACACAGCAGCAATTTGATGCTGTTCTGCTATGATAATTTGCTTTGGCATTCAATTTCCTCAAAAATTGGCAGCGCCAACGAGAAGCTTAGAGGAACACGCGTGCCTTTCGCCCCTGCCAGCTCCAAAAGACGCTGCTGATCATTAAAATTGTGACTTCTTTGCTCAAAATTAAAGGGAGCATCGGACTAAAGAGTTGCATTTACACGCGGTGATTATTTCCCAACGGCTGCATATTATTCAACCAAACTTAACATTGAAAAATCAGGGCAACCCTCTATGGGTGATTTTTGATGCTATACCACTGGTAGCTAGAGATTAGGCATTTAGCACTTGTTTAGAAAATATAGAGGAAGAGTTGGCCACGGCAGCCGATTTTCTGAGTTACTAGTTCACTTAGCTATAGGGATAGTGGCTTCTACAAGACAAGTCTCACAACTACTTCTACAGCAGCTCCAGCAGCATTCGGCTGATAGCTTGTGTGGCGTAGCCATTCGCTTATGTCCTAGGAAGAGCGGCAAGCTGTCTTCATTACCCAGTCTTTGGATACAATTCTAGAAGTCACAATTTTATATGCTTACACAGAAGCCTCAACACAAGTCTTAGCTAAGTACACGCTCCCATAGCTTTGCCTGGCATAGCTATAGATAGCTTTTCCTCCCTGCTTAGTAGGGGATTAAGCTTCCCCGGTTTAGAAAACCGGGGATTTCTGAAGAGTCCATAAACGAACTTTCTAAGGCTGACTTAAACAGCCTCTAGTGATTGCGCTAAGATAAATTCCTAGCATCACCCCTACTTTTCTCAAAATATTAGCGGTAGCCCAGCAGTCCGCATTAATTTTGAATCCATCAGAAGTTTTATATACCCCTCGACTCGTTTTTCGCCTGCTGTCCACCCTGCTGGTTTTTCACCATCATGGTTAACTATCACTGCGAATCAATTCGCCGTTGGCACTTCCTCCACTGTCTAAAGCCAAGTGGCTTCTGTGCCTTTCGGCGATTTTCTGGTGAGGGAGGCTCTAAATAAAGCATTGCTTATTAGGGATTATACACCTAAAACTAGCTGGTTGCGGTGGATGTGCAGCAATTGAAATTCTTCGAGCGATACTATCTCTAGCATAGACAGTATTTGTTCGGGACGCAAGACCACACCATCATGGCGACAACTTCCTAGATAATGCAGAACAGCTGTAGACTCTGCTGTACTGGTTTCAGTTTCTACTAATTCCAGTTCAAACAACCGGGAGCGCAGATTTACTAGTTCCTTCTTCCCTGATTTGCTAGTTTTCTGCCACCATAGCTCATTTTTGGCTTTGATGGCATCAATCCATTCTTGCCATTCTGTTGCTGTTACTGATCTGGAGGTTGCTACCTTAATTACATAAGCCGCAGCCTCCATGACTTGGTTAGCTGCGGTGGCTTTCAAGTCTATACTAGCAACTTTATATATGGGGATGTCCCCGGGCAGTTCCTGAACTAGTTGCTGTCGGAAATTCTCAACTTCCACTGGCTGGGTTAACTCAAAATCTACAATTTCTCCACTGCTGGTGGCCCCAAGAGCTAAAGCACTGGCGATCGCAATCCGGGGACTGGGATGAAATCCACCGGTAAAGGCAATGGGTATACCTGCTCTGCGAATGACCCGATCAAATAGGCGCATTAAATCCAGGTGGCTCACTAAAGCCATGGATCCTTGCTTACCAAACCAGACGCGTAGTCTTTGGGTTTTATTTGTATTGGGAACAAAATTGCCGGGAAATTCTGGTATTGGTGGCGGTGAAATCACAATGTTATGTCCGAAGTCTGTGCCGCAGACACCGCAGTGTGAGCAAGCTGCAAAAGAACAATCCGGGACTACTGCCGCTTCTAAAGCCCGTTTTAAGTCTTCCTGCAGCCATTTTTTATCGATGCCTGTGTCTATATGATCCCAAGGTAAGGGCATATTTAGGGAGTCTGGCGAAGGTAGTGAGGGAGTGAAAGCCGAATTTACCCCCCTTGCGCTTCTCTCCTCAACTTTGTCTTCCTGACTATCAAACAGATTCCACTCGCCCTTTTCCACCCGCCTGTATTTCCAATCTAAACCAGCTTCGGCGATGGCTGTTTCCCAAGCATCAAAGGCTGCATCTAAATTTTCATACCAGGAATCCATACCGGCTCCTAATTCCCAGGCGCGGCGGACTACTTTCCCTAGTGTGCGATCGCCTCTGCCCACAAAGTCTTCCATTGCCGAAATTCGGACATCGGTGAAATTCACCTTAACGCCCCTAATGGGACGGAATTCTTGTCTGAGCAAGTTTTGTTTCCGTTTGAACTCTGTAGTAGAAACTGAGTGCCATTGAAAAGGCGTATGGGGCTTGGGTGTAAAGTTAGAAATTGTCAGGTTAAAGTTTAGTGGTTTTCTGCCTCTACCGCGACATTCTCGTTGTAGCCAACTGACTGTTTCCGCAATGCCTACCACATCAGCATCTGTTTCCCCCGGCAAGCCAATCATGAAATATAACTTAATTTTATCCCAGCCTTGTTCCCAAGCTGTCTTTACGCCTCTTAATAATTCTTCATTAGTTAAACCCTTATTTACAATATCCCGCATTCTTTGTGTGCCAGCTTCTGGAGCAAAAGTTAGTCCACCTTGCCTGGTTCCACCCAGAATCTTGGCAATATTTTCATCAAATCTATCTACCCGTTGACTGGGCAGTGTCAGGGAAATATTCTCCGTTTTTAACCGGTTTTTGATTTCCATCCCTACTGCTGGTAAGGACAAATAATCGGAACAACTCAGGGATAGCAAGGAAAACTCATTGTATCCAGTATCCCGCATTCCTTTTTCAATGGTTGCTACTACCTGTTCTGGTTCCACATCCCTGGCTGGACGAGTCAGCATTCCTGGTTGACAAAAGCGACAACCACGTGTACATCCTCGGCGAATTTCCAGTGTGAGACGGTCATGGACGGTTTCCATGTAAGGAACTAAACCAATGGAATATGCTGGGATTGGGGTTGCTACCCTGCGGATAATCCGTTTTGGCACATCTTTTCGGCGCGGATGTACTGAGCCATCCGTTGCCATATCGTAAAATTGAGGAACATAGACCCCTGGTATCTGAGCCAAGTCTAGGAGTAGATTTTCCCGACTTAGTTTGCTTTGTTTCCCTTCTGCCAACACTAACCCAATTTCTGGTAGTAATTCTTCCCCATCGCCGAGGGCGAAAAAGTCGAAGAAGTCGGCGTATGGTTCGGGGTTTGATGTGGCCGTCTGTCCCCCGGCAAAAATTAACGGGTAGTTACCCTCGGCTCTTTCTTGCCATGTGAGGGGGATTCCCCCTAGGTCTAACATTTCCAGGATATTAGTTGCTCCCAGTTCATAACTGAGGCTAAAACCTAAAATGTCAAATTCTTCTAAGCGTCGCTTTGATTCTACAGCAAACAAGGGTGTATTGGTTGCCCTCAGTTTTGCTGCCAGGTCAGGTCCTGGTAAATAAGAGCGATCGCATAATTGTTGGGGCTGGGCATTCAGGATATTATATAGAATAATATGCCCTAAGTTAGACGAGCCGACTTCATACACCTCTGGGTAGGTTAAAGCCCAGCGTATTGTGGCCTTATGCCAGGGTTTATGTACTGCCAAGCGCTCGTTACCCAAGTAACGCGCTGGCTTTAATATATCCGCTGTGATTAATTTCTCAACTGCAACAACCACTATGCTATCTTTTTAGCTACCTTAATTACAGCTAATCTACTATAATTTAGCATTAATGTAGCCTGTGCGGTACAGTTATTCAATACTCATGGCCATATTTTTGTGAAAATACAGCTTTGTCCGTTGCTGAATCACAATCTACAATTATAAATTGTAGTTATTGGTAGATTTATTTGCTACATTTATACTGTTACATATTCAAAACTGTTTACTAACTTAATCTATCGCGGTGTGGGTGAGAGTCAGGCAGGCGTAAGGGTACTAATTGATACTTTAGCTGTACCTCGCCAACTTTTGCTTCTGATGTTTTCCCACCTATTCTGGTAACTTTGCCGAATTTTTATCAAACTTAAGATGTTTGATAAAGTTGTCGTAAATACAGGATAAAATGTGTATCTCTATACTTTTTTTCCCCGCCATCTGCAAAACAATCTACATAGACGGCCATAGAGGAGATAAATTAAGCGTAACTTTTCTGACAAAGCTTACGGAGTTAGTAACTCAAACTAATTAACTCACTCTCAGGTTTAGATGCAAAGACTTGATTTATTGTCATGCTGGACAGGGTTGCATACCAAGGTTAAAGACAGATTATTTATTCCATGCTCTAATGATATAGTTCACACCAGCATGAAAAATTAAATCACATTGTATACCCAACAGTATCTTGGACAGGAATTATCACATATAGTCTTGGTATATTACTGATGAGAACTAAATACATTATCCGTCAACTGGTTGAAAAAGCCCTTGATATTCAAAAATTAACCCCCGAAATCGAAAATGAAATCAATTCAGAACTAACTCAAATGGGTTACATTTCTGATGTAGATTATGAAGCTCTAGAGTTATTAATGGCAGAAATGGATGCCGGTAGGGTAAAGTTAGTACCCAGTTGGGGTTAAGTACTGCTTGCTGACAAGGGAAATACCAGGTCATGGCTAGTGTTTTTCCCGGAAATTTAGTATTTATTTCACCGGTGTGGCGTAAACTGTGCTAATGAGCATCCATAACTTGCATTAGTAATAAACCACCATGCAGCCCGCTAAACGTTTAGAAAAAATTCCTCCTTATTTGTTTGCTGAACTCAACAGCAAACGGGAACAACTTGGGCTTCAGGGAGTTGATATCATTAATCTGGCACTGGGCGACCCAGATAAACCAACTCCTACTCAGATTCTTCAGACCATGCATCAAGCAATTGATGACCCATCCACCCATAACTACCCACCCTATCAGGGAACACAAGAATTTAGGGAGGCGGCGGTTAATTGGATGGAACGAAGGTTTGGGGTGACAGGGTTAAATCCACATACAGAAATTATCTCTTCGATTGGTTCCAAAGAAGCAATACATAACACCTTCTTAGCTTTTGTAGAGGCGGGAGACTATGCCCTGATACCGGATCCTGGCTATCCTGTGTATAAGACTGCCTCAATTTTTGCTGGTGGTGAACCATATAGTATGCCGTTGAAGGTAGAAAACAATTTTTTACCTGACCTAAATATAATTCCTGAAGAAATTGCCCGTAAGGCCAAATTATTGTGGATTAATTATCCCAATAATCCCACAGGAGCCATAGCCAGCCTGGAATTTTTGGGAGAATTGGTTGATTTTTGCAGGCAGTATAATATTTTGCTATGTCATGACCATGCTTACTCAGAAATGGCTTACGATGGCTATAAACCGCCGAGTGTCCTGCAAGTTGCGGGTGCGAAAGATGTCGCCATTGAATTTCACAGTCTGTCTAAATCCTATAATATGATGGGCTGGCGTATTGGTTTTGTGGTTGGGAATGCCACTGGTATTCAAGGGCTGAGGCAGGTAAAAAGTAATGTTGATTCTGGGGTATTTAAGGCAATTCAAAAAGCTGCGATCGCAGCCTTCTCCACTAGTGATGCAGAACTCTGGGCTTTAATGTCAGGTTACCAAAAGCGTCGTGACATTATTGTACAAGGATTACAGTCTTTAGGCTGGCCGATTGAACCTCCTGAAGCTACACTTTATATCTGGGTACCTGTACCTCTAGGATATTCTTCCCAAGAATTTGTATCTTTATTGCTTGACAGATGTGGCATTATGGTAGCTCCAGGAAATGGTTATGGTGTCAACGGCGAGGGCTTTTTCAGAATAGCCCTGACCATTCCCGAGGAACGGATGTATGAAGCCATTCAACGCATGAGAGATGCTGGTATTCGTTACGCTTAATTTCGGGCGGCGAATAGGCATGAGGATGGTAAATTCCTTCCCCCTAGTCCTCAATTCCTCGGTATATCTGCTGAATAAATTGATAATATTGCTGTTGAGCAGCTGAGTCTAGTTGGCTTTTGGGTTCTTTAGCTAAAATCTGGCTCAAAAAGGTAATGACCTCAGTATCTAGGGCTGGTCGCACCAAATTAAGAGGACAAAGCAAATGTGAACCATCTCGCAGATCAGTAATAATTGGTGGTTCTGGTGCACAGTTAGCTAACAGCAGGGGACGTAACCAGCACAGCTGACGAGTAACCACGACTTGGATAACTTCTGCAAGTAGATTCTTGTCACTATGGTCTAAAGATACAATTTGTCCTGGTTGAAACTCTAGGCTCATATTCGTTAAGTTGACGAAGTGGCGGCTTATTTGATTGTAAAAGGGAGAATGGGCTATCTCAACCCAAGATATTGAACATACCTTAATTTCAGATTATCAGAAATTTCTGGGCAGAGTGGAAAGCGTTCAGCTTCAAAAAAAGGGGCGGAGGTTAATCTTTGAGGTTTGTATCGGGATGTTATAGCATAAGTAAATAAGTATTAAGTCAATGCTATCGACTGACTTAACATCTACTTTGTTGTCAATCATCGAAATTAAAAGCAAACAGCCGTGTCTGTAGAAACCATTGAGAAGCGTTCCACATCCCGCAAGCTTGCCCCTCGGTACCGGGTTTTGCTCCATAATGACGACTACAACTCCATGGAGTATGTAGTACAGACACTATTAACTACAGTACCGAGCTTGACCCAACCCCAAGCAGTAAGCATTATGATGGAAGCCCATACTAACGGTTTGGCTTTAGTCATTACTTGCGCTCAGGAACACGCGGAATTTTATTGCGAAACATTAAAAAGTCGTGGTTTAAGTAGCACCATTGAGCCGGACGAATAAGACAATATATTGGACTTATTCCTGAAAATTCCATGAAAATCAACCTAATTCGGTTAGCCCACAGTCCTGTTACCATCAGGCTGGGTTATTTTGTTGCAGCCTTATTAGTCCTATGGCTACCCTTTGCCATCCCGATGTACTTGTTAGTTAGGGATTCTAATTTAGTAAGTATATTGACAATGGTGCTGTTATATGCGCAATTTATTTTGCTGTTGCGGCTATGGGGTAAAAATGTCTATCACCAACCCCAGATATTCAGACAATATGGTGGGGAAATCACCCGGACTAATGCAGTGGATTTGCTGAATGGTTTAGCTACTGGTATAGTTGGCATTCTTGCAGTGTTTGGGCTACAAGGTTTTTTAGGTTGGCTGGTATGGCAACAACCCCAGGTTTTCTGGCCGAGAATAATTCTGGAGGGTTTAATTGTCTCTTTAGGTGTGGGGTTTGCGGAAGAGTTATTATTTCGAGGTTGGTTACTGGATGAACTAGAACGGGACTATAGCTTAGGTGTGGCACTTTGGGTCAATGCTGTCACCTTTGCTGCATTGCACTTTATTAAACCGTGGGAGGCAATTATTCAAACATTACCCCAATTTCCAGCTTTGGTATTGCTGGGGTTAACGCAGGTATGGGCTAAACGCTGGCGTGGGGGAAGATTGGGTTTAGCGATTGGTTTACATGGTGGTTTAGTTTGGGGCTATTACATAATTAATGTGGGCAATTTAATTGAATATACTGGTCAAGTTCCTGATTGGGTGACGGGTGTAAATAATAATCCTCTACAAGGAGTGATGGGGGTGGTGTTCATGGGAATAATGGCGGTGTGGATGCGTTGGCGAGTCCTAGCTTAATACTTTTTTAACAACCTGTGGCGATGACTGTCCCCAGTAAGCAAGCCTGATCTAACTTGACCCCGGTCAAATTTGCCCCTTCCAACTCTGCACAGAGGAGATTGGCGCCGGTGAGGTTGGCCCCGGCTAAATTTGCGCCCCGTAGGTCAGCTTCTTCTAAGTTGGCTCCACTTAATAAACTCCCTTGCAAATCAGCACGACTTAAGTCAGCACCTTTGAGATTAGCGCCGGTGAGGTTTGTACCCCGTAAGTCAGCACTGCGTAAGTCAACACCCTGTAGGTTGACATTCATTAAATTAGCACCACTCAAGAAAGCACCAGCCAGGGAGACATCAGCCAGTGTGGCCCCCATTAAGTTGGCTCCGCGTAAATTACTACCACGCAAGTCAGCACTGGTTAAATTGGCTTGCATTAAGTTCGCTCCCATGAGGTTCGCCCGCAGGTCAGTTTTTTGCAGGTTTGCGCCCATCAAGTTGGCTCCCTGGAAATGTCCGCCTTCAAGTGTGGAACCGATGAAATTAGTACCGACTAAGTTAGCGCCTGCGAGATTGATCCGGCTCAAATCGAGTTGGGAGAGTTCCTCGTCTTCTAAGTTAGCGCCTGGAAGTTGTTTGAGTTTTCCTGATTTAATGGCTTCAAGATTCATGGGGATGACTGGTAATTAGGAAGCTCAGAGGTTTTATCAGTGAGGTTGGACTGTACTGGTTTGTTGATACTTATCCCATTGGGAGTCAAGGAGCCATAGGCCGGTGCTGACTTTCAGTGATATCACGGGTAAGTCTAGACCCTGCTGTAAACCCATAACTAATAAAGCCAGAGCATCTACAAGTTTAGGGTCAAAGCGGGTTGATTGTTGTTGTCTGCATGCCTCTAAGGCTTGGGTAAATATTTCTTGGGGAGTGTTTGGGGATGATTTGATGTTGTTGACGCGGCACTGGAAATCGGAGACTAGGGCTAAAATTCTCGATTCTAAGGGAATTTCATCTCCGGCTAAATTTGCTGGTTCCCCTGTACCGTTCCACCATTCGCCTTGGTGGGTGATAATTTGGGCAATAGCCTGGAGTCGGGGCATGGTTCGCAATACCTGGGCTCCTGGTACTAGGGGACAAGTTAAGGGACAATGGGGCGCTTGTTCTTGGTAGCGGGTAGATGTACCGGGAGTGAGAAGGCTTTCGGCTTTTTGTAGTGGGTCTATACGGTGTAAAAAACCTGCTAGTCGCAATCGTTTAATCTGCCATGCGGGTAGTTCTAAAAGCTGCCCCATGATCTCAGCAAGTGCTACTACTTCGGCGCAGGCCATGGGATTTTGAACATCTGCCATATCGATTAATTGCGCCATCCGTAAAAATGCCTGGATTTCATTAGAAACTAGGTTACGGTCTAAGGCCTGTTGACTGGGAGCGGTGCTCAGTGCTTGTGGGTTTTGTCCTGTCTCGAGATAATCTACTACGCGGGAGACAACTGCACTTAAATGTTTTGGCGTAACTGGACTACAGTGTATATTTTTTTGACGGTTGATGAGTTTTTCTGCTAGTTCTGAATTGTATTCTTGAATGTGGGCGATCGCCAAGTTGGCTGTTTCTTGCACTAACTCTGGTTCAAATGTCCATAATCCATAGAATTTCCGCTCTCTGTCAGAACATGGTCTACCATCTATCCCATAATCAGACTCTGATAGCTCTTGACAAAGTACCATTGCTGTGTATTCTGGGGACAGGATAATTAAGTGCCACTCCTGGGCTACTGGGTCAAGTGGATGTAATGGCACTAGATCCACATTACTAAGTTGGCTAGTGGGATGTTCTAGAAAGCCTGTATCCGGTGCGGCCATAATCACAATTTGCTGGCTACACTGAGCTATATCTGCGTATCTTTCGGCTTCTTGGAGATACCATTTACCTTGTTGAAAGGCTGTAATGACTAAAGGTGAACTATCTTCACTTAAGATGTGGTCTTCTAAAGCATGGCACAGAGAAACTAAAGTATTTTTGTAGTAGACCCCAAGTGCAAGGGGTCTAGTAGTATTGCGGTGTGCTTTTTCCAGCTTTTGTAGTATGGAACCTTGTAACATAGGCTGTCATAATTGGTAAGTAATTCTGAATTTTGATCTGAAGTTTGAATTGGGGGTTGCTGAATTAAACTATGAATTTACAGCAGATTGCAGCTTGATGGGTAATATATAATAAATCTTAAAACTCTTGTAGGGTAGACATCCTGCCCGCTGAGGAAATCATCTAAATACAAGTTACCATATTAAAAGGGTTCTATAGAACCCCCCTAGGGACGTTGTGATATTCTGACTACGGCTGCGAGAGGATGTCAAATGTCTATGATACACTTAGAGGGTGTTTTTCTTTCTTGTCTATAGGTGCAGAAAGTGCTTCTTCCAAATTGGCACAACCCAATTTTTCCTCTAGGATGTTCATAACTTCGCGCCCGAAGTCATTAGGGTTTTGTTTCCAAGCTTGTAAGCAGACTTCCCCAAAGAAAGAACCAAGGGGCTCAGGATTCCAGAGGAGTTTTTTAGCTGTCCATGGCATCAAGCTCATGGGGTTGTATCCTGGTTTGAGGATACCTTCTTTTAAGGCATATTCTTCTAAATGGGTATGGGGTTGGAGTCCAATAAAAAAGATAGCTGGTTCAACTTTATCAGCGCCAAAAATTCGTTCTAGTTCCCGGTGGTAGGCGATGGTTTGGCGGATGGTTTCGGGACGTTCGTCAATGACGTTAAAGGAATAGTTGACGGAAACTAATTCGTTAAAGCCAGCTGCTTTTAAGTCGCGACAGTTTTGTAAGACGGTGCGTAAATTGTAACCCATACGCATTTTGCGAACTAGTTCCTGAGAACCACTGGTAATCCCAATTTCAAAGTAGTTCATCCCGGTTTTGACCATCAAGTCACACAACTGGGGTGTTAAGTTGTCGGCTCTGATGTATGCTGCCCAGTGGATATCTGTCATACCAGAATCGACAATTTTCTGTAATAGTTCTACAGCATCATCAATAAATTTACGTGCAGGGATAAATTGAGCATCAGTAAACCAGAAGTTGCGAATACCGCGATTATATAATTGGCGAATCTCAGTAACTACTTCTGCTGCTGGGTTGATGCGGACTTGTTTACCTTCTACGACGGTGTAAACGCAGTAACAACAATTGTGGGGACAACCGCGCTTGGTTTGTACGCCAATATAAAAGTCTTGTTCTTGCAGGTAATAGTTAAATTGTGGCCAGATACTTTCTATATAGTCGTAGTTACAGGCGGTTTTTTCTAAGGGGGTGGGTTGTTCATGAATTAGGCGTGGTCGTGGTTGAGTTTCTCCCACTACATAGCAACGTTCATCTTGAATTTCTCTACCACTTAAAAGTTTGGCGATGAGTGTTTCACCTTCACCTACGGAAATAATTGTCCCTGGGGGTAAGGTTTTACCCAATTGTTCGTAAAATACACTGACTGCACCACCGCCGACAATGGCACGAGCATCAGGGTGATATTTTTGGGCGCGTGTTAAACCACGTTTGATTAATCCTTGGTTGCGCCACAACTCGACATAGTAAGCGATAAAGATTCGCAAACCGCCTAAAGCTCCACGTAATTTGATCAGGGGATTGTGAGCATAATAAAACTCAAAGGCGTTTTGTAGTGGGTTACCCCCACGTCCACCCACTGGAGCATAAATTTGAATATCACGCCAAGAAAATACTAGGAGTGTGGGTTTAAATTCATCGATACAAATGTCTAGGCTGGATGCGTAATCTAAAGGTGGTACTGTTCCCAAATCAAAGATCCGTTGTTCAATGTTGGGGAATAGTTTGTGAATGTGATCTGAAAGATATACTACCCCAATGGGAAATATGGGGTTACAGGGAAGGCGAACGTAGAGGATGCGATTTTCCATCATGGGTTTTTGGGCTTTCACCTTGCAGTTGTTTATGAAAACGATAGACAGATATGCAGTTGAAAACTGTTTGTTTATTTTAGTTGGCTTTGTAGTTCCCAATTACTACTGGGATGAACAGTGTTGACAATTGTGGGAGTAGTTGGATTTGCTCGGAGTCAAAGGACATAAATACATAAATATATTTGATGAGCAAGATTGTTATATATCTTTACCATAACATTGAGTTTGGCTATTCAGGGAGCAAACCGCCCTGTGGGAGTCAGAATCGGTGATCCGAGTCCAGGAAAATTTAAAATCACTCTGGGGGAGTATATTTTTTTTACTAAAGTTATGATGGTTGATTAAGGTTTCATAACTTGAACATATATTTAGATAGAAATAGCGTAGAAAATTTCGGTTGGTAGTCGGAGTTACAGCATCTTGGGATCAGGCAATGTTAGTTTAAATGGTGTAATGTAAAATTGTAGGGTAAAGCTCCTCCGCAGTTATGCCTCAAATACTAGATCCTCTACCACCTGAGCAATCTGAGCATATCCTTTGTTGCTACGTTAATGCTACAAACAAAATCCAGGTGGCTCGCATCTGCAATATTTCTAATTGGTACTTTGAAAGAGTTGTTTTTCCAGGACAGCGCCTTGTGTTTGAAGCTCCATTAGAAGCTCAAATGGAAATTCATACGGGAATGATGGCCAGTGCAATTTTATCTGATACAATTGCGTGCGATCGCTTGGCTATGAGTCAGCCTACTAGTAATGAGTTTCATACAGACTCAATAGATATGGACACCATGAAGACACAACCAACGGTGCAGTCAATTAATAACCAACTTGAAAATACAACAAAACCTTTAACAATTGCTGGCTGAGTCTGGATTAAAAAAAACAATTTTATCCAATTTCGGGGTTGCCAAATTCAGCAACCTTTTTGATTAACTCTCCGGGTCCCCATCCGGCTCCATTTCCATTTACAATCAATGTCATGAATTTACCTTCTTTTATTTGGTTGTGGAAAATAGCCGCTTGGTCGATGGGGTTATCGCTGGTAGGGTATCTGCTCCTAGCAGTTACGGGTATTTGGATGTTTCGGGAAAGAACTTTGGCGCATTTCCCCAGGTTCCGCTGGTTCCTGGGGGGACGTAGAGAGGTGCGATCGCTGCATTATACAATTGGTATCACTATGGTTAGTCTAGTGTTACTACTGCTAGCCATTGGCATTATTGGCACTATAGGACACTTTGGCTCATTGGGACACTCGTCGCACTTGATGGCTGGGTTAATAGTAGTAATATTAGTTTTGCTGTCTGCTTGGAGCGCCACACAAATTAACACTAGGCGTTCTTGGGCTAGACCTTTACATATTGGTGTGAATATTATTCTCTTTGGTGGTTTTATTTGGGTGTCCTTGACCGGTTGGATTGTAGTACAAAAGTATCTACCTTAGATGGGCAGAGAGAGGCATGATGATATTTTCAAGGCTGATTGTTTTGTTTGGTGGGATTGTCAATAAATCATCATAATTAAGAAAATAATTTCATCAAGTGAATTGCTAAAAATACTGATGGTAGCTTGCAATTACAGTTATTGATGATGTATTGTGATTTGTATTACTTTTTGCAAAAAAAATGACTGCTGTGGAGAAATCAAACCACGGTGGTTAATTGCAAAATGTTAATTCATACAAAAAAATAGATTTTCCTGCTATCAATGTATACCAGTGAATCCATCCAGTCTTCTACCAGAGGCAAAATTGGCTCAACCAGCCGTATTTTAGTAGTAGAAGATGAGGAGTTAATCCAAGAGATGCTAGCTTTAGCCTTGGAAGAAGAAGGTTTTAGCGTCATAAGTGCTGGGAATGGGCAATCAGCTGTGGAATATTTCCAAAGTTGTGAAGCCAAGTCAGGGGAACCCGCTTTTGACTTAATAATTCTTGATGTCATGCTTCCTTATGTTAATGGTCTAGATATATGTCGGTTGCTGCGTCATCAAGGAAACCCAGTACCAATCTTAATTCTCAGTGCTAAAGGTAGCGAAACTGACCGGGTTTTGGGATTAGAAGTAGGAGCGGATGATTACCTGACTAAACCTTTTAGTATGAGGGAATTAGTGGCTCGTTGTCGGGCTTTACTCCGTCGCCAACGCTTAATTACCTCGCCACAAATACAAGTATTAACACACAAGACTGTGAGTTTAAATCCCCAAGAATGTCGTGTGCTTGTCCGTGGTGAAGAGGTGAATTTATCCCCTAAAGAGTTTCGCTTGCTGGAACTGTTTATGAATTATCCTCGCCGTGTCTGGTCTCGTGAGCAATTGCTAGATCAGATTTGGGGTCCAGAATTTGTGGGTGACAGTAAAACTGTGGATGTTCATATCCGCTGGTTACGGGAAAAACTAGAAGGTGACCCTAGTCATCCAGAATACATTGTGACTGTCAGAGGCTTTGGCTACCGCTTTGGTTGAAAATTCCTACCCAAGATGCAAGTGCTTGTTAATCTGGGGTTTTGAGGATTTTTCTGATATCTGTGGAGATAGTTGTTAGTTTTTATTAATGATCAAGTAACTAACAACTGATAGTCTCATGCTCTTATTGGGATTTTTTCTGGGTTTAGCGGTAGGTGCTGGGTTGTGGATTTGGCAACAGGTTCAACTAAAACGCTACTTAAGGGGACTCATAGAATCCTCAAGCTCTGCTCATTCTCAGGTGGTGCTGGGGCTAATACCTGCTTTGCATCGCAAAGTAACCACCATCAAGCAGCAGCAGCAAAATTTGCAGCAGTCCCTAAAAACCTACCAAGACTTGCTGGATTTTGCTCCAATAGGATATTTGCAGGTAGATGAAGAAAATCAATTGCTGTGGTGCAATCAGCAAGCGCGACAAATATTATATCTACAAACATGGCAACCTGGACAGGTGCGGCTGTTACTAGAGTTAGTGCGGTCTTATGAACTTGACCATTTAGTGGAAAAAACTCGCGATCGCCAAGCATTACAGGTAAAAGAGTGGATATTTCACCCCTCCTCTGATTCCGCTTTTCGTGGTAGTAGCGGTACTAAAAGTAATGGGGTATCAGGGATATCGAGGATAAAACCCCTGGCGTTGCGCGCTTCTAGTTTACCACTACCCAATGGACAGGTGGGGGTGTTTCTGGAAAATCGCCAACCTGTACTAGATATGAATCAGGAGCGCGATCGCTCTTTTTCTGACCTAGCTCACGAACTCAGAACCCCCTTGACTTCTATTCGTTTGGTGGTGGAAACTTTACAAAACCGCTTAGACCCTCCTTTGAATCGTTGGGTTGATCGGCTAATGCAAGAGGTAGATCGGCTGATTAACTTAGTGCAAAGCTGGTTAGAACTGACTCAAATGGAAGCCAACCCCGCTATGCAATTGCATTTGGAAGTTGTGGAATTGCGATCGCTGATCATATCTGTGTGGGAAAGCTTAGAACCATTAACCCAAAAGCAACACCTGTCTATATCCTACTGCGGCCCAGAAAATCTGTGGATCAAAGCCGACCCTGGGCGTATTTATCAGGTTTTTCTCAACTTGCTAGACAACAGCATTAAATATAGTCTTCCTGGTAGCAGTATTCAAATTCAAGCCCAAATCCTATCAATACCAGATACTGATAGTCGCCTAGTTCCTATTTTGGAAATAAATCTCATTGATTCCGGGCTGGGTTTTTCCGAAGCAGATTTACCACATATATTTGAGCGATTTTACCGGGGAGATAAAGCCAGGACTCATTCCTCACTACCAGAAAATAATTCTCTGGGTGCAATTGTGGGTAATGGTTTAGGTTTAGCTATTGTGCGGCAAATTATTGTCGCCCATGGCGGTTCTATTCAAGCAATGAACCATCCAGAAACCGGTGGAGCTTGGTTAAAACTTCAACTTCCTGAAGTTATGGCAAACTACCCAAGCCAAGACTATAGTTAAGAATATCTTCACCTTTGAGATTAATCAGTGTGCAAGCTGCCTTGTATGATCGCAACTCTCAACCGCAAAATCCCCAATTAGCACGTGCCATCAGGCGCTTGGAACGGGATATATTACGCATGGGAGCTTTGGTAGAACAATCCTTCCGCCTCAGCCACCAGGCCCTTTTTTCCCGAGATTTAACAGCATCTCGGGAACTCCCCCGATTAGATAAAAAAATTGATCGCTTTTATAGACAAATAGAATCAGATTGTACGACAATTATCACACTCCAAGCACCTACAGATCAAAACTTACGCTGTTTAAGTGCCTTTATGCAGTTAGTGCGAGACTTAGAACGTATTGGGGATTATGCCGAAGATTTAGCTAACATTGCCGTAAAAATTTTTCCTTACCCACCACATAGCTCTTTACCAGAGATTGAGGAGATGTCCCACCACGCACAAGCCATGCTAGCAAGTAGCTTAAAAGCCTTAGCTGATTTGGATGAAGTTGGGGGACGAGATTTAAAGCGCTTAGATGATACTGTAGATCATGCTTATGATCGAGTTTATCAAACTTTAGCCCAGCAAAGAGATGTGCCGGGGGTAGTGGAGCCCATTGTACTCCTGGCGCTGGCAATTCGTTGTTTAGAACGCATGGCAGACCATGCTACTAACATTGGTCGCAGAGTAGCATATATTGTCACGGGACAAAGTTGTTAAGCTGAGTTCTTAACTTTTGTTAAGTAACATACAATTTACCAAAATATTACCTTTTCTTAAAGTTACTTAATTAGGCTAACTCTCGTTACCCCAATATTAAGTACTTGCATCATGTATCCCACCAGTCTGACCCCAAAGTTATCTGATGTATCTCATGACTCTATCCCCGGTGGAAAATTACCACAAAGATTATTTACTCGCCGCGAATTAATTCCCCCTGACAAGAATGTTCTGTGGCGTATTGATCGCGGCGCAGTTCGTACCTTAACCTGGAACGAAGACGGCATATTTATTGCTCTGGGTTATTGGGGAACTGGTGATCTGGTGGGACATTGTTTAACTAAAATCCAACCCTACCAAATTGAATGTTTAACCAGCGTAGAAGTTAGTATTGTACCCCCGGAACTTTGGCATCAGTATACTGGTGCTTTCATATCACACATTCAAGATTCAGAGGAGATATTAAGTATTGTACATCTCAAACCGATGTCCTTACGTTTGGGAAGGTTCCTACTGTGGTTAAGTCAAAAATTTGGGCGCGATGTGGAACAGGGGAGATTAATTGACCTAAATATTACCCACCAGGAAATATCAGAAGTCTTAAATACTACTCGTGTGACTATAACCCGGACTCTACAGGAATTTGAGGAACAAGAACTACTCCTACGCTACAAGCGGCGAATTATTCTTTTATCACAAAATAATCAGATAAAAAATAGAGTATCAAAAAAAATGATCATGGGCTTGTGTTAATTATAAAAATTTTGGTATATTCAAGAAGGTTGTGAAGAGATCAGCCGAAAAAGCATAAAGCTTTGGTGTGATCTCAGTTTATTTGGTGTGAGTGAAATTTAAGAACATGACAAAACTACTTTGGAATGCCCTCAAAGTTAGCCCGGCAATTGCGGCTCTATTCTTTGCTAATACAGCCCTGGCTGGTGAACTAAATCAAAAAACAACCGTTGCTCAATTGTCCCAAGAGGCTAACAGCATCGGTCAGGTAACATCTGTTTCTCAGTTTTCTGATATACGCCCCACAGACTGGGCATACCGCGCGTTACAATCTTTAGTAGAGCGCTACGGTTGTATCTCCGGTTTTCCCGACAATACTTTCCGCGGTAACCGTACCTTAACTCGCTTTGAATTTGCGGCGGCTTTAAACCAGTGTTTAGACAGAGTTAACGAACTAATCGCCACTGCAACCCTAATCGCCACTGCAACCGCTGATGTCATTACAAGACAAGATTTAGCTTCATTACAGCGGTTACAAGAAGAATTCTCTGCTGAATTGGCAACCCTGCGTGGTCGTGTAGATGCTCTGGAAGCTCGCACTGCTGAGTTAGAAGCTAATCAGTTTTCTACCACCACCAAGTTATCTGGGGAAGCTATTTTTGGCTTGTCTCAGGCTTTCGGTGATGAGCGGGCGGTGGCGAACGCACCGGCTAATACTAACAATGGTGATCTACAACAAAGTAATACCGCTTTTGCTAACAGAGTACGCTTAACTCTCAATACTAGCTTTACTGGTAAGGATAGGCTGCAAACTCGGTTGAATGCTGGGAACATCGCGAGCACTGGAACACCCAGTACTGGTACTAACATGACCAGTCTTGGTTTCGAGACTGGTGATAGACCCCTTGAAATTGATAAACTTAACTACACCTTCAACCTGAGCGACTCCGTACGGGTCAAAATTGATGCACGTGGTGCTGAGTTAGATGATAACGTCCCTAACTTTAGCCCTGACTTTGCTAGTTCTGGTCGCGGTGCTATTTCTCGTTACGGTCGTTTCAGCCCCATTTACCGTCAAAATGCTAATGGCGCTGGTTTAACTGTCAACTTAAATCCCAGTGGACCTTTAACTTTAAGTGCTGCTTATGTAGCACCCCAGGCTAACGACCCCGCAGATCAAAACGGTATTTTCGATGGTAATAGTACAATCTTCGGTCAAGTAGCATTTAGACCTAGCAATCAATTAAATGTTGGTTTTAGCTACGCACGTACTTATCGAGTAGCCGGTAACGGGCTTCTTGGTAATACAGGAAGTGATCTAGCTAACCGCCCATTTGGTGCTGTTCCCACATCTGCTGATAACTATGGTTTCCAAGCTAGTTTCCAACCTAGCTCGTCACTGACCCTAGGCGGTTGGGCTGGTTTCACCAATGCTAAAGAGCAAACTACCAATCTTAATCCTCGTGGCGCAGATATTTTCTACTGGGCTAGCAGTTTAGCTGTTAAAGACTTTGGTAGAGAAGGTAACGTATTGGGTCTGATCGTTGGTCAACCCCCCAAAGTTACAGGTGGTACTGGTGTAAATGCTGAAGCAAACACTTCCTATCATGTAGAAGGTTTGTACCGGATGCGCTTCAGTGACAATATTACCGTCACCCCTGGCGTGTTGGTTATTCTCGACCCTGAAAACAACAGTAACAACGGAAATATCTATGTAGGTACACTCCGTACTACATTCAGTTTCTAAAGCTGTTGTGAGCAGTTAATAAAAAGCCCGCCTTGGTGCGGGTTTTTTGGTTTTCGCCTATACGGTGCATTTTATCTGGGTGAGGTGGACAAGGGCGGGCATCGATGCCCGCCCCACAAGATTTATGATATTAAGATGTGTACTTTATTTACTTGAACAGTGCTGTATATCCGCAGGAGGTCGATCGCTACTCCAACCCCACCATACACAACTACACTGACAATGGTAAAATTCTTGCCATTTGCGACGATGGTCTGGTGTGATGACAGGCGATCGCCGATTAATCCAAACTTTTACCGCTGCGAGACTACTAGCGTGACAACTAGGACAGCAGAACTGGTGAGCATGAACCGCTTGATTTGTCCATTCAGGGGCTATGGGAGCAAAAGCATCCATTTAATTGGTAGTTGGTAATTCAGAAGTTAAGCTGGTTAAGTATTTTTTAAGTAAAACAGTCATAATCATAGAATACACTAATATCACCTCAGTCACCTAATAGGGTATTTTGGTAACCAGGGCAGAGACTGTGAACAACTGTAATTATGTCATCAACAATTATTGTTATGGAGTCAAAGGCTGAGATTCGCCGGTTACTAAATGTCATACCTGCTTCTAGTCGCATGACAGTAAAAATTGTCAGCAAGCCCAAGCAACCCCAGGTAATTGATGCTACTTTTCCTCTACCCTGGACACGGGAGCGAGTCATATCTATCAATTTTAATTTCTGGTCTTCTTTACCGGAACCCCAACGGGATTTATTAATATTGCAGAAGGTAAGCTGGTTAACACAGGTGAAGTGGTTTCAACCCCAGATTTATCAAGGTGTGGCGATCGCTGGTTTGGTAGCGGGAGTGATGGAGTCAGCACAGGGGGATGTTCTGGGTGTGGGAGTTGCTACGGGATTAAGCGCCATGGCGCTGCTGCGGATTTGGCGGGGTAACAAATCTTCGGAATTAGAGTTAAACGCCGATTTAGGAGCTGTAGCGATCGCTCAACGTCGCGGTTACTCAGAAACTGAAGCTGCGGAGCATTTATTATCTGCCATTGAGGCGATCGCTGGTATGCAAAAAAATGGTAGTTTAGATTTTAATGAATTAATTCGTTGTCAAAATTTACGGGCGA
>CAIWDD010000006.1 GCA_903911355.1 uncultured Nodularia sp.
CATCAGTAATTTATGCAGCTTTTTGATGGTAATCTCCTTAATTACTAAAACCTAAAAGAGAGTTTTTGCAAATTAAAAAACAAAGAAACTTATAGACATTAGGTTGAAGTGAAGAAAACTTTATGGAGATTTCCATTCTTCATCATGTTTCACCTTTTCGAGTGACTTCCGAAGAATTAGCCGAGGAATTAGAGCATGAGTAGACAATGGGTTGTAAAAGTTTATGTTAGATTTTAATCTGGCATTCTTACACAATCGTCTGTAATAAACTCACTAGGATTAGTTACACACGGAGGTAAACCAGGAGCTATTACAGGTAAATTGTTGGCTTCTCTATCTGCAACCATAAAATTTAATTCTAGTAAAAACTGTAGTAAATCGTCTTGACGTTTAATACCATAAGCCTCACGCACTGCTGTATCCAGTTCTGCGTGTGCTGTGCGGAGGGGGTTTTTTCCTGGTAATTCTAGAGTTCGATAAAGTTCGCGTAAACTCCATTGATTTTCTATCATAATTGTCTGTCTTAATTGTCGTAATTTAACTGCTGCTAATGCTACTTTTTTCACCTGTGATAAAGTTGGACTTTGGGGAAAAGGAAAAGAATCAAAAACTGTATTAGATGTGTAACGAAAGTCAGCTTTTAAAGTAGAACACCGTTCATTAAACCATTGCCAATGAATATCAGATTGTAAAATTCCAAAGGAATAGTCATCTGATAATGGAAATACTATTAAGGCTGCATTGGGACGTATTGAAGAAGAAATAAATTCAAAGATTGGGCGCTTAGTGACTTGTCCACAACAAATATATCTAGGAAGATTTTTAATTTTTTCAATTAGTTCTGCACGAGGATAGGAAAGTAGCCACCATTTGCTGAGAAAATTTTGATGATGTCTATTGACTTTAGATTTGGGACTTTTTTGTAATAGTTCCTCATTCCGCTTTTGTTCTTTTTTAGCAGCATTTTTGCGGGTTGGTAGTACCATTGCTTCAACTCTTGTAAAGAGTGCAGAATATTTCTTAGAAGTGATGAGATCACGAGGATGAAAGTCTATGACATATCTTTGAGGGATAGGAGGTTTTCCACCAATTAATTCATCAGCAATTAAGTAAGGAAATATTACTTCTGCATTATTCTTCGCTTGTCGGATCATGATAGCAGCTTCTTGAGGAGTTAATAAAAATCCTTCATGTCCATGAGTTTGTCCTTGATAACAAGCTCCTGAGTTTATATTAATTGCCAGTTTTTTCGCTTGACTAACATCAAGTTTTACCGATAAAGAAGAGTTAATTTGCTCAACTTCTACAATTTCCCAGGGGCTATCTTTGTCATCTCCAAGTTGGGTATATAATTTCTTTACACCTAATTCTTCACCTTTGATCCAATTAACAATAGAAACATGAACAACTGCGCTACCAGACCAAACTTGAGTAGAAACTGCTTCGGTAATTGTTCCACCGTTATTGACTATATAATCTAACCCTCCTTCACGGGAGTAGTTTTGACGGATGGTATTTGTACCAACCAATCCAGCACGTCCACCATCTTTTAAAGTATCATGAGTCCGACGAAACCAGTAAACACAATAATCTGCTCTTCCAGGTACTTCTTTATATTTTTCTCTTACTTGACTGACATAGGTTGCTCCATATTCCTGCTGCATTTTATTTTTTGATTGATAAGGGGGATTACCAATAATTGCATCTGCTTTCACCCAGTCACAAAATAAAGCATCATCACAGTAAATATTCTGATTTAAATTATCAAGAGGAAGGGCGCGATCTAGTTCTAGAGGTAAACTCATTTGTGCTACCTGAAGTAACTGATTTTCTTCATCTAATGCTAATTTTTTAGCAATCATGAGTGTAACTTTTGCTAGTTCTACGGCAAATGGTTTAATATCTAATCCATAAAATTGTGTGGTTTTTACTAAGGAAATTGTGCCTAGATTAGATGTAGAACGCAGACTAAAATTTTCATGAATCTTGTTTAATAAATTTGCCTCTAGTCTCTTAATTTCTCTGTAAGCAACATAAAGAAAATTACCACTTCCACAGGCAGGATCAAGAACCGTAAAATTAATTAATTCTTGTCTGAGTGCTAGTAATTCGTTGAGTTTATTAACAGCATCAATGCGTTGTTGCCAAGGTCTGACAATGGTAGGTAAAATTACTTTTTGAATGTCTGCGGGGCTGGTGTAATGTGCGCCTAAAGCATGACGCTCTTCTTTACCCATGCTAGATTCAAATAATGTCCCAAAAATAGCAGGTTCTACTTTTGACCATTTTTCTGATGCTGCTGATGCTAACAAATCAATTTCGCTTCTAGTTAGTGAAATTGGTTCGATTTTAGAGAATAAACCAGCATTAAAATAAGGAACGTCTCGATAACGGCTATCTTGAGGCGCAGGGCGATCACTTCCCATCTGATTAAAAAGTCCACCAATTAAATCGTAGGAACTAATTCGATTAGAACGACAATCATCTAAAAATTCACTAAATAATCCTCTGGGTAATAAATCAATGTCTTCTGCGAATAAGGAAACTACACACTGAAGAATAAATTTCTGGGCAATTTCTTCTTTTTCTCCTCTTTCAACTAACCGATTAAAAACTTGGGCAACTTTATCTGCTGCTTGCCTTGTAACATCTAATAAATTATTATTAAATAATGGTCTACGATTTTCAGGAAATAGGAAGTTTAAGACAGTAAAACGATTTGGTAAATCTTGCAATGTTACTTTATCTACTGGTTCTTGGAGTTGTATATCAAAGTCATAAATCCAAAATTCATCAAAGTTGCATAGAATTACATACTTTGGACGATAGGGAACTAATTCTAACCAATAGTCAAATACTTGTCCGTGGTGCTTTTCTAGTTTCTCACCTCGTTTTTTCATTTCTAGTAGTAACCGGGGTCGCCATAGTAAATCAGCAAATTTGGTAGATTTGCCTTTACCTTTTACCCTATATTCTAGTTCCGCTCCTGCTTCTTTATAGCCTTCGTGATTAAATGCTTGAAAAAGGCGATCGCAAAAAACTTGTGCTTCCCCTTTTTCATCTCCTTTCAAATTAGTAGCATATTCGACAAAATTTATAATTTTATTGCGTGTATCTTCCATTTGACTATATACAATAAAAAGTTACCATAATATATTATACACAATCATTATTGATGTCCCCATGGAGTGGGGACTTGACCATTCTTAGCCTTCCAAATAATGCGATCGCGTTTCTCTTCCAACTCTTCGACTGGGAAAGATCCCCGACTTCTTAGAGAAGTCGGGGATCTTGTGTCATATATCGATGGAATATTGATTTTATCCGTGCCCGTTTTCATTCGATTAGTGTCCCCAGCGAGTGGGGACTTTTTTTTGCTTTCCGAAGAAGTTCCTTATCGCAATCGCAATTAAGTTTTCATTCGATTAGTGTCCCCAGCGAGTGGGGACACCATTAAATGTGGTAGCGCAGACCGTTCCTTTTTTTACGTTTTCATTCGATTAGTGTCCCCAGCGAGTGGGGACTTGAGAAACCCAATGCTGTAGGGTGCTTTCTCGGGGGGCAAATCCTGCTAGTTTTCATTCGATTAGTGTCCCCATCGAGTGGGGACCCTTGGCTTTGTCTACTCCAACTGTAGATACTCTCCCGTTTTCATTCGATTAGTGTCCCCAGCGAGTGGGGACTTTTTTAACTGTCAAGAGGGGACTTACTGGCACGATCGTTTTCATTCGATTTGTGTCCCCAGCGAGTGGGGACTAGCGGTGTTTCTTTGACCGCTAAACAGATAATTATGTTTTCATTCGATTAGTGTCCCCAGCGAGTGGGGACTGGAAACCAACACAGAACTTTTAAACGAGGCTGTTGAAGGTTTTCATTCGATTAGTGTCCCCAGCGAGTGGGGACGCATTACCAATGGAGCCAGTGAAGCCATCATAGTGTTTTCATTCGATTAGTGTCCCCAGCGAGTGGGGACGAAGCGATTAACGCTGAGAAACCTAAGAAGATGTGTTTTCATTCGATTAGTGTCCCCAGCGAGTGGGGACCTATTTCGTTGGGTACGGAATCAATAGAAGAGGAGCTTTCATTCGATGAGTGTCCCCAGCGAGTGGGGACATCATCATGAATTTTGACGACTACATCACTGGGAAATGTTTTCATTCGATTAGTGTCCCCAGCGAGTGGGGACTTGTCAGCGAGGAAACGAGCAGTACGCCTCACTCTTTGAGGTTTTCATTCGATTAGTGTCCCCAGCGAGTGGGGACCTTTTCTCAGATTGTTATCAGCCATCCTAAAAACAAAATCGTTTTCATTCGATTAGTGTCCCCAGCGAGTGGGGACAACCGGAGCGGCTATATTTTACACAGAGGATGACTTTGTTTTCATTCGATTAGTGTCCCCAGCGAGTGGGGACGAAGAAGAAAATGAAGATCCAAGCTGACACTCAAACTCGTTTTCATTCGATTAGTGTCCCCAGCGAGTGGGGACTTTATGTCACCTACGCAAATAACGGATTTAAAGCCTTTACGTTTTCATTCGATTAGTGTCCCCAGCGAGTGGGGACAAGAAAGGTTGAGATTGCGTGGCAGAACTATCTGAAAGGTTTTCATTCGATTAGTGTCCCCAGCGAGTGGGGACCCCTGCATTTTAAACCATTACCCTGTAAGAAGTCTAGAGGCAGTTTCCGAAGTTCAGAAAAAGCGATGGCTGAAATGGACTTTACCCCTGTCTGTCAAAGGCTGAAACCCTTATACAGCAAGGAACCGAGGTTCAAAACACCAGAATCAATATTTCAGCCATTTTACCTGAACTACCGCCACGCCTGGGGAGCCATTGGTAAAATCAAATAATCACGGAACTGGGGGGTTTAATCACCGGTATACCCACACCCCAAGTTTCTACTTGAGATAAAGTATGTCGAGACAGGGGATAAAACCTGATGTTATCCTCCTCTAACTTGATAATTTTCCTTAACCTCCGCTGTAAGTCTTGGTATTTCTGGGTATTTAACTGACACTCAAATACAGAATACTGTACACGCTGTCCATAACCCTCCAACAAATCAGCTACCTTTTTCCGCCGTTTATCCTCCGGGATGTCGTAAGCAATGACATACAAAAACATGGTTAAGAGGGAATGGGGTAAATATCAAAAACACCTCTAATCGATGCGATATGGTTGATAACAGTGGCTGGGGTTATAAACAAACTGCTTAAAAGCCCGCACCTGCTGAGTTAATAAGTCCCACTTAGGTTGTTTAATTCCCTCATCGGTTTGAATTTCCGCAGTCATACGCTGAACAAAAGCCCGTAAAAACTTCTTTCTCCCGGAATTATTTAAATAACAGCCTCCATTTTTAAACTCAAAATCATCTCCAGCATCAACAATATGGCGATTAATTAACCACAGCACCAGAGAATCTACCAAAGGGGCGCGAAATTCCTCAATTAAATCGGAAGCCAAAGCCGCATGACCATCATGTCCTTGATGTAAACACCCATAATAGGGGTCAAGTCCTTGAATCTCAATTAAGGCTAACAAGTGATTCCACAATACCTGATAACCAAAACTCAACATGGCGTTTACAGGGTTTCCCGGTGGACGACGACTACGACCAGAGAAAATAAAATCAGGATGAGTCAAACAGGTACTAAAGGCGGTGAAGTATTGTGCAGCACCAGCACCCTCTAGACCCATTAACTTTTGCCATGTATCAGCCTTTACCGCCTCCTCCGCTAGATAGTCTAAACTTTGTAATACTGTTTCCAACACCTCCGACTCTTTTGTTTTTTTGTGTCGTCGCAACAATACACGGCTATTTTTTAACTTTCCCTGGACAATCGCCCTAGCAGTAATTAACTTGTCTACAGAGGATAACTGCTGTTGATAACGTGACAGTTGGCGATATCCCCGGGAAATCGGTAAAATTCTGCCATAGCAATATCCCATGCGGGATAAATAACCAATGGGGATATCTCGTGATAAACAAGCTCGAATAGCTTGAGTTGTCACCTGAGAATAACCAAAAATCAAAATTTGTTCTAAGAGAGGTAACTGTACTTCCCCATAAAGGGTTTCGCCCTGCTTGACAATTAAACTTTCTTGTTGTAGGCAAACATAGCAATTTTGCTCTGAAACATAAAGAGTTTGCATCAGCTGTGACAGTTGATTTTCTTGTGCTGAGAACACCGGAACAGGTGACAAATTGGTGTGTACTTGATTAGACTCAGAAACGTTTTAACTTAGACTCACCCTTACCATGTTGAGAGTGATCAGAAAACATTAATTCTGCTTTTTGTTCTGGTTGTAACCACAAAACCACCCTATCCGCCCCAGTACAAACTATATAAGTAGAGAGGGTTACCAGTAAAGTATTTATCATTACTGCTGCTAAACCCAGGGGCGCAATCAGCAAAATCACTAAAGTAATACTCCCATTCACAACAGACACGGAAACATTTTTCACCGTAGCAGAACGCCGAGAAATATACATAATTTTCATCGACCGAATGGATGATATTGACTACCATAGCCTGAAAAAGCGAGAAATAAGACAAAAAGATGCTAAATTAGAATCTTATGTATATCTGCTAAAAACCAGCATTGACAATACTTTACAGTCAATGTTTAAGAGAGTTATAAATATTATGTTTTTATACTCAGATTCAGGCAGTGTAATTTAGTTACAGAAAAAATTTAATGATGGATGTCCTCAAAGAAACTACTCCCCCCCCCTAGTGTCAATCTCCCGTTAATGCGATCGCTCTATCAATAAATATTCTTTTACCTCCCCTGTTCCCTGTTCCCTGTTCCCTGTATTTATTTTAACTATGGCAAAGCAACAAAGAAATCATCCCTATATAGATAATCTGGCCTTTACCCGGTTAATGCTATTAATTGCTACATTCTTAAAGTATCCAGGTATAGGTAGTCCAGACTTTAGTAAATGTAGTCCGAATAAACAGCACAATGCAATTGATGCTGTGAAGGTATATCTGCAAAAACTCGCAACGGAACTAAATATAAAATTACCATTGGGCTATCCGTCTATCCCCACCCTGCGTAAAGATTTAGAAACTCTCCGGCATTATGGTATACTGGGTGAGCGGATGTACCGCTGGGGTTATTACCTGGGTACTGGTGCGCTCTCCACTACAGAATTAAAAATAGCTTTTAATGCTTTGGCTTCCCAAGCAGAATATCAAGGTGATGCTCAAGTCAGACGGGTTTATGAAGCTGTCAGTAAAAGATTACGGGGTTTAGATATGGAAATGAAGGGGGAATTTTTTTACCCTACTCGCCAATACCTCAATCGTGCTATTATCTATACTGACCCGGAAGAAATGGCATACAAGGGGGAAAACCGGGATACTTTATTTCACCAGTTATCATTAATCGAAACGGCAATTATTCAAGGACAAGCTGTAGAAATTTACCGCAGTAAAGACCTTTATGGTTCTAACCGCATTGGATATTTTAGAGTTTTTCCTTTACAGTTAATTTACCATGATGTGGCTTGGTATTTACTTTATGAAGCTTGTGCTAGTGACCATTTAGTAATTGGGCGTTTAAATCGTTTTAGTGATTACTGTGAACTCCTGAAAATACCAGCGCGGGGGTTAGAAAAGCAAAAAGAAAGTTTAACCAAAGCTGAGACATTACTAGAAAATGGCTGGGGTTTAAATTTAGGGGAACTAGAAGACCAACAGTTAGAATTAGAGGGAAACTTACCATTTATTACTGTGAAGGTGCGGTTTTTCCCCCCAGTATCAGCATTTATTTTAGAGGGTGAGTTACGTCATCTCAAACAAGTAATTACTCCCGGACTGGTTGACAGGAACACGGGTGACTACAGTTATATAGACTATCAAGTGAGTCTCCCACCCCGGTCTTTAAATGAGTTTAGTCTGTGGGTACATCGGTTTTTAGATAAAGCTCAGGTTTTATCTCCACCGCAGTTGGTAGAAAAGCATCGTTTATCGGCTCAGGCTTTAGTTTCTCGTTATGGTAATATATAGTCATCCTATTTGAGTTGAGAAATTATCACTGAGGAAAGGGAATAGGGAACAGAGAACACCGGAATAGGGGGAGGTAAAACAATACTTGATACATTAATCAGAACTTTTCCAATATCCTCTAAGTAGAGTTTTTTAAGTAGATTTTTTGAGGTAATCTAGTCCCCATTGATAGAGCGATCGCATTAACATTCGATGGAAACTAGGGGGGGGAATAATTTCTTTGAGGACATCCATCATTAAGTTTTTAATAATCTCTGGTGTTTCGGGAAATCCCACGGGAAAGTTATTATTAGCCCAGATGTTACGAATATCTCTCAAGGTGATAGATTTACCTTGATGAATTACCTCATTGCGTTTTTCCCTAATAGCAGTTAATAATTTTGACCACCGATGATTTTGATTAAATCTTTGATAATCGCACCAACCTTGAATTAAATCATTAAGTGATGGCTCATCGCTTCTTTGGGGTTTCCAACCCCTCCTAGCCCAATTTTGTCTTGTTGACTGAATGTAAAGTAACCGTTCCAAAATCTGCGCGAATTGAATAAAGGCTGTGGTGTAGTTCTCCCGTTGTACCGATAACTCTATAATAATTGTAGACTCCCATAATTTAGTTAAATCATCACTTTGGGTGATATCTAACTGTGTATTCCAAGCTTGAAGCTGTTCTACATCCACGGTTTTACCGACATGGCGAGAATTTAACCATTCTTTTAACTTGCGGAAAAAATCCTGATCATGAGATTCCCAGTTACTATACTTTGCTAAAAAACCAGCTAATTTATATAGTAGTTCGTACTTGTTTTGATGAATCCTCAACCACAGTTGAGCTTCTACAAAATCCCCTCTTTCCCAAGCTGAGATAATCCGTAACCGTTCCAAAGACCAAAAATATTCTCCCATGGGGATGAGTTGGAAGCTTTGGGAATGATTAGCGGTAACTAAACCATTTTCTAATGTGGTGAAAAATTCCCTAGGGTCATCAGGACTAGCATTGAATACCTGACACTGACGTACCAGAGCAGCGGCGCAAATTTCCACAGAAGATGCGATCGCCGGTGCACAACCTTTATTTTGTATCCACAAAACAAACTCTTGCTGGTTATGGGGGGAAAAACTATCTAAGGCTTCCTTTAAAACTAACAATTCTAATTCTTGACGAATAGCATAACTATCATTAGCGGCAATTTTAGGGGCGTGAATATCAACTCTCAGTTGAGGATATAAACTGATAATTTTACCCCTCATTAACTCTGCTATCCACACCGTATCAAGACGACGATGGAACCAAGAAACTGTTTCTGGTTGGTCAGTTCCCCACAGTATAATATGTTTTAAACCTTGCTTCACCCCTTGGTCAATTATATTTTGATCTAGGAGTAATTCCACAGAGCTAAAATCACCGCCTAACCATTCTTTGCAGTGTTCATAATAACGCTGTCCCAGGTCTTTAGCACTATAGGGGTAGGTTTTGTCATTTTCTGGATGTACACCCCGTTCTATTCCCAATTCTTGATACAGTTCGGTGATATGGGAGGGATAACCAATATTACCATCAGCACCAAAGGAACGAATAATATGATCTTTGCAGCGCCAGCCTATTTGTCGAGTACCTACGGTAATAATTAAGGTATCAACGTGAGGGGAATTATTGACAGTCATAGGGGGAAAATTGGTAAAGAACCTTCTAAGGTTTGTAAATATTTTTTCCGGGGGTCTGCGTTAGCTCCAAAGACGGTTACTACTTGGTAGTCATCTAAATCTGCAATCCATATTGGGGAAGGAACTACTTTACGTTGAGTATTATTGGGGTAATCTGTTATAACGCCACCGCAGAGGTTTTTGGCATTAGTGTAGTCAGCGTGTTCTAATTGGTGAAACCGTTGATGTAAAATATGCAGTGGATAGGGTTTATTGGTCTTTTTGTCACCACTAACTACTACAATTTTGGCATTAATATCTAATGCTTCACGCCAAGTAGAAGAGTTAGCTGTACCAGATTTTTGTAGTTGCTGATAATGACAATTAGCGCCTAAACTTTGCAGTGCTTGATAAAAATCTCTGAGTCGCTGTTTAAATAGTTTTTGAAATTCCCCAGGAGTTTCTGGTAATCTCCAAAATGAATTTTCACTCTCTGGTATGAGGGTAGAACCGCGCCACCAAGGAGCATACTGATTATTGTAGCGAGAATAACAAGGTCTTCTTGCTCCCTGACCAACACCACCTAAATGGAACATTAACCAAGTCAAGGTTTTCCCTAGTTTCCTGAAGTTTTCTTGCTGATTTTTTGGTATCTCTGGGGAGTAATTTAATGTTAAAATACCTTCTTGTTGACCAGGATCATCTTGTTGATTTTGAGCTTCCCTTTGGGTGACTCTACCATCTAATACCCTCACCATTAACCAGCCCAATTCTTTTTTAGGGGTAATAGTACCAAATATTTTACCTTCCCAGGTTTGAACTTGTCCGGGTTCTAAAACACCTAAAGCCAAGGTTCTAAACCAATAACGTAACATGGATTTAAACGCTACTGGTCTAACTTCTCCATGATTGATTGTATTTGGGTTATGGTTGTGGTTCAAGGGTTGATTAACATTTCTAAATTTTTTCCTCCCATGAATTAATTGACCTTCTAAAGTAAATTTAACTCGGAAAAATTCACTTTGGGGGATAATTTTACCCGCACGGTTTAACTGACCGTAACCACTATTCACTTGGGAACCAATCCCCGATTGTAAACCTGTAGTTAACCACTGTTTAACTTTTTCTAAAATTTGCTCATCTGTACAACCGCTAGCTAAACGTAACCCAATAAGAAAAAAAGGTTTTTCTAAACTCAAAAATGGGTTAGGATTAGGACTATATACTGTTGTGTTACCTTCCCATTGCCAAATGTTATTAGCCATATCCACAGCTAACACATTCTCATTTGGTTTAGGAGGGAGGGGATAAGCATCGAGAAAGACAACTTTACCAGAGCGTTCGTTGTTGTTTGTGGTTTCTAGGGAACCAAACCAAGGCGCAACTTGTTTTTCTGCGTCTTTCCAGGAAATTCCCTGTTGGGTGATAATTTCCCGAATAGCTTGGGTTCTAGCTACACCCCTTAAAGTGCTAGAAGGAATGTATGGTAAACCCAAAGCATCGAAAGCAGGTAATAAAATACTTTCTGGGCCGCGGTGTCCACCTACTCTAATGCGCCAGGGACATTGAACTTTAAAACTAGTTTGGGCGATTAATTCTGTGCGCTGGGTTAGTTGTTGTAAGCGATCGCGGTAGTTTCCCTGTTCTGCCAATTGTAATATCTGCAATTTGGTGATATCTTTATCTTGACCGTTAGGCGATCGCATCCAGCGTAAATACTCGACAAAACTAGCTTCTTTATGTGGTTGCGGTGGATTTTCAGGGTTTAACCAAGGGGAAGGTTGGGGAGGTTGACCACCACCCCCACCACCTCCACCATGACCATGATTAGGTCTATTAACTGGTTGGGGTGCAGGGTTGTTGGGATTATTGCGGTTTGGTCTTTGAAATACCATGATTTTTATTCTCCCTTAATATCTGCATAAATAGCAGTCGCCCAAAAACTAAATTCCTGTGCTAAAGCTAGACCTAACCCAGTTAAACCTAAATATTCATCTGTACCGAGTCTTCTTAAAGTATCTAAACCGCGATCGCCGACTAAATTTCGTACTCCTGAAACCTCTTCTAAACACTGAAAAAACTTCTTCACCACCTGCTTTTTACCCTCCATATTATCACCCAAGGCTGTTTCTTCAGCCTTGAGGCGCATCATTCCCCAGGTAGAAAGATAGGTATAAAGTTCAACTGCTTGACTTTTTTGTTGTTTCAGACGAGTATCATCTTGATTGGGGAGAGCGCGCAAATTATTTAAAGCGTCATAAATCGGACTAGCGAGGGTTCTGGGGTCAAAGGTCATATCAACTAATTCCTGTAATTAATTTCATCATTGCTAATTTCTACATCCATTGTTGAACAAATCCCCGTCCTAAACTTTCCTGTCCACCAATTTGCACAATGGTATTACCAGCTAATAATGTTTCAAACTCAGAGCAGGAGTTTTGTGATCTTCCATTAGCTTGGGATGTCATACCCCAGGGTAAATACATCAATGTATCTGGGGGGATTGCTTCCTCGTAGCGAAAACCACCATCTACAGATTTATGTTCATCCAATTTAATTTTTACCTGTCGCCATAAACTCATTTGAATTAATGTACCGCAATGTTGATCAGGTAAAACTAACAGACGGTTAATTGAACTGGTGGCGGATGATTTAGGGACAAAATTTGCCCAATTATCCCATTTTTTTAGATTTTCCGCCTTAATAATAGCATCTTTGAGGTAAATAGCAGAGTTAACAGCAGCGAAATTACAGCTATATTCTGGGGGGATAGTTAAATTACCTAAATTACCGCCTTGTAATCGTTGCCATCTTTGTAATAACATAGGACAACTCACCCACACCACACTATGGCTGAGAGATGGTACTGGTAACCACAATATAGAAGCGTCACCAATCCAAATATCACCTTGTTCTAATTTACCATCTTTTAAATCTGTACCAAATAATTGAGCTTGAATGCTTTTATCTGCAAGGGAACGGATTTTACCCCGCATGGTACTAGAAGGAATATAAGGTAAATTAGTATGTGACTCCCGCGCAATTCCCAGTAAATTACCTTCTTGAGTTGTCCCACCTGTATGTAATGGTGAGAGTAAATATAAATAAATCGATTTCATGATGATGTTACCTAACTTAATTGATTGCTATTTGTATTTAATCCACAGCATTTCGGAATAACCCAACCGTCGCCAATTATTTACACGCTGGTGGGAATCATCCTGAAATAATCCTTGGGGTTGATTCAAAAAATACAAACTTCCCGGCGGTGCTGCAAATACTTGAGGTGCGGGAATGCTATTATTGGCATTATATTTAGACCGAATACGGCAACTAATAGGTACTGGTTTATCAGTAGACATAGTAACAAAGTTACCATCTATTAATTTCCATTCCCAGGGATAGGGACGACATAAAGATGTAAACCTGTTATTTCTAATGCGCTGTTTACGTTCAAATACCCCAGGGGTAATTAAATAAGCAATAGACTTATGAGTAGATTGGAAATTACCCTGGGAAATTCCTTGAATTTCTACCCATTGTTGTGTTAATTCTGGGGAATATTCTATCATTGTCCGGTGTCCTTCCCCTCCTAATCTCATCGTATTAGGTGTTGGTAATTCCTGATCAACACCGATGGCTAAACTCCAATGAGGACGGAGGCGAATGGCGTTTTCTACAAAATAACCATCAGCATCTTTAACTTGTCTAGTTCCCGGCTCTAGGCTATTATGAGAACGGGTTTCTATAGTCCAAGGTTCATCTTCATGCCTACCACTCTCTACTAACCAATCTTTTTCTTGAATCTCCCCTGTCTCCAGATAATCTTTCACAACCTCATAAGGTAGATATTGTCTGAAGTCATCAGCTTGACCCTTAGCTGAATTGTATTCGTCATCATCTGTGAGTCCATTGGCGGGTTTAACTAAAGGACAAGGTTGATTGTTATCCCACAATGCATTATGCACATGAGATTCATCTTCCCATACTAGTGGCACCAGGCGGGTAGATTTGACAAATCCTAGGGGACGGGGAAAATATAAGGTATTCTGTCCCTGGTTTTGACGACAGAGCAACGGACCTGTTAAACGAAAGTCTTTTTTCTCTCCTAAAAGTCCCCGCAATGCTCCGGCGATCGCATGACCATTGGGAGGAAATACACTCCCGGCCCAAGCCCTTTCTTGTGGTGAAAAGGGTTTAGCGTCCCGTAACATTAATATATCTAAAGGTGTGAGTTTGTACCAATACATTAACGACCACCTCCTATTTTAATATGGCGGTTACGTTTGACAAATGCTGCAAGTTTTAACCAGTTCTCTACTTCATGATTAAGGTTAGTAATTTCAGTGGTTGTAAACAGAAGGTTGAGAAATGCTCCTAATTTTTGCTGAAACTCGGCTTTTGCAGTTTGATTATTTTGGAATTGGTCACGGCGATCGCAAAATACCTGTGTCCAAGGTAAAATAGCCTCAGAATTAGGCGCTGGGTGTTGACTCCACAAACTCGCAGCTTGTTCAAATAGGGCGCTGTCTTCTTCCCCACTGATTAATATTTGCCATTGATGAAAAACGTCAAATTTAGCCGTTGACTTTAAGGTGTTACCATTACCGTATAGTACCCGCACCTGTACAGCGTCCTTTTTTGCACCTTCAGGACTTTGATGTTCTTTAGCTTTTTTTTCTGCTTCCCAGAGACTTTCTAAGGCGATCGCCAGGGGAACCGAATGATGGGCGATTATAATACCAAAGCTGATAGTAGCTGCGCTCCCCATAGTAAATAGAGGACGGTCAACTAATTGCTGGCTCTTACCTTTATATTGCCAATAATCCCCAGCATTACTAAATTCATCCTTGGGGTCTTTTCCACCTTGGAAACATTGGCGAATATCCCATAACCATTCGTCCCATTCCCACAGATTCGTATAGGCTAGAACGTCATCACCACCACCATAAATCAGTTTACCAGCATAGCGACATTCTGTGAGGTAAGGCACAAGTTGATTAGAAAAATCTAGTAAGGCGCGACTTAAGGCATTATGGGTACTAGGTCCCATGCGTTTTTTCAGTTCTAGGAATTGGGGGAAATTGTCTAAATCAACATCTAGACCAGAGGGAATATATTCCTTATAGGCTTTCATCTTCGCCCCTTTTAACCATTCACTCATCCCATCACCATCACCAGCGGCTAAGACATACCAGCTAGAAGGGTTATTTTGGGGATAGTATTGACTAATAATCCGATTCAATACTTGAGTATATTCAATTCTAAATTCCTTCCCATCTTCTAACTCCTCCACTAACCACCCAGAATTGAGTAGACGGGGATGATATTGTTTAGGAGTATTTTGTTTATCCCTCCAAGGAATACCCCATTTACTGCGCATATCTTGGAGCATTGTTTTGGTGTCGGTAAACCTGCTAATTATAGCTTGACAAGCCTGATTAAAATTGTTTTGATGTTCAGACTGACCCTGATTAACCTTCAAATATCCGGCGACACCAGAAGTTAAATCAGGATAGGATACTTGTAAATCAGTTACCCCTAATAGTTCGCCGATAATTTTTGGTAAACTACGTTTAAGGGTTTCCGTAGCGTTTAACTGTTCTGTACCATCAAATAAACCAGCTTGTCTTGACCACAATTTTTTGGTATCTCCTTCTGTCGTCCAGTCTTGACCCGTGTTGACCACCGGACCAATACCAGAAATTGTAGACCGGGGACCAAATGCTGTGGGTATTTGCCAATTTCTGGCATTTTTCACAGATGCTAAACTTGCACGGGTAGCATCAAATATATATCCCCACCATGAACCAACATTAGCACTAAAGTCTCTTTGTTCCCTTTCCCAACCTTTTTTATATGCTTCCCGCAGTAATTTTAATTCTTGGTCCTTAAATAATTTAACTCCTTCACCTGTGACCGGTTTATCTAAATTATAGGTTTTGTTTTGTACCTCACACCATTTTTGCAATTCTTGATCTTTATTTTCAGCGGCGGAAATATTAAATTCCTCACCTTCTTTCCCAATGGGTAAAGCAGTCCAATAAAACTGCCATTGGGATTGTAACCAACCTTCCCAAGTGCTATGATGAGCATCTAGGTTTCTCATCCAATAACGTTCGTTTTGTAGTTCTTTTAGAACTAATTTACTGATATGTTGCCATTCAGCCATTAGAGTTTGTTGGGCTGTTTGCATGGCGGCTTTAACTTTAGCTTTAGGTAAAACTAAAACTAAAACATTGGGGAAACCTGCGGTTAGTAATGATTCTGCTGTTGGTGCGGTTACCCACTGCTGAAATTCTGGGTATGTTTGTAGTAACCAATGGTCAATCAGTGGTTGTTGGTAAAGACTGGGATAGAGTAAAGTATCTGGGCCATATTGATTAGCCAGTTTCCAGCAAACTTTGGCTGAAAGATAATGTAACAACCACGAACCAGCCCAAAAATCCCGCATTTTGCGACTGGCCTTGATTAGTTCTTGTACCGGACTAAAGCTAAATACTGCTAGGTAAGGATGAGATACTGGTTGATTTGTCGGACACTGTTTGACTTCTTCTAGGGTCAGGTCATATCCTGCTAATGCACCAGCTAAAGCTGAGGTCATGCTCACATGACTCCAGATAGAAGCGTCGGGTAACCCGGTTTCCGCTGGCATTAACATTAATGAACTATCATTAAATAAGTCACAGGTTGCTTGGGGTAAACAACGCCATAACCACCAATATAATTTCTTAATCTGGGCAATATTATCTGTAATATCTGCGGTTTGTAGTTCTTTCGGTATTAGTTGTAATAATTGTTGCTGTTTTTCAGCTAAATAGTCTTTACGTAAAGATGTGATTAAGGTCTGATGCTCTCTAATCTTAAATTCTTGGGTGGCACCAGATAATAAATGAGTGATATCTAAGCCATTGTTACGACGCTCACTCGGAGCATAGTTGATCTTAGCTGTTACACTACCTATGGCTGCTCTGTCACTAGCGGAGGCGATACACTCAGCTAAAAGTATATTTTTTAATACTTTCCCTGCTGATTCTTCAGGTATTCGATTGATCTCAATCCAAGGTTTCATTGCTTCTAGTTGCTCATAGAAGCTGTTTTCTCCTGGTTCGCTGTTATCCTCGTGTAAGGCTTTTAACACAGGGTCATGGAGTAACCCCCAAATTTTCGCTCGCCAATACTCTGTTGACATCAGTATTTTATCTGTGTAGCCGATATCAATATCCTAAAATATTTATTTCATATCTGTCTATGAACAGCAAATATTACCAAAATATCTTACCTATGGCTGAAAACCTTTAATAGTAACCGTTTGGTGTATTGTAAAGATTATTACTAATATTATTTTTTATTTGATTTTGATTAGAGTGTGATATTGTATAAAATATCTTACAGATTGTTTGGAAGGTATTAAACAGATAATTTTTATATTAGGGAACAGGGAACAGGGAACAGGGAACAGGGAACAGCGGAAGGATTGGGGAACAGACAAAAAACAATAAAATCCCGTCCCCTCCCCTGACAAGGCTATCCATTACCCGGATCTTTCTTAACATTCGTGAGAGCGATCGCTCGCAAACCCCCAAACCTTAATCCTCCGTTGATGATTCTCAATAAAATAAGGATTTTATCAAGAAGAATAAGGTACATTTTGTCAAGAGTAGGTAAATTTTCAAGCGTTGAAACCGTTGCCACATAAATGTTTCAACATTATTAAGAAAAATGTGGGTAATGGATAGCCTGACAAGGGGAGGGTTAGGGTGGGGTTAAACAATAGTTGATACAGTAATCATGACTTATCAAACATCCTCTTAGAAAAAAGATTTAATATTGAGAGTGGGGTTATAGTTTGCCCAAAGGAGTAATTGGTAATGGGATTGTCAACTCAGGTAATTTGCGATATCTCCCTGGGAGAATTTCTGAAACTATCAGATACTACACCGGCCAGGGAGTATATTGATGGCTGCATCTACCAAAAACCAATGCCCCAAGGGAAACATAGCAGAATCCAAACTTGTTTATCAACTAATATTAATCAGGTGGGTGAACCCCAAAAACAAGCCTTAGCACTAACTGAATTACGCTGCACCTTTGGGGGAGGTTCTTTAGTGCCGGACATTGCCGTATTTGCATGGTCACGCATTCCCACTGATGAAGATGGAGAAATTGCCAATAAGTTTGAAAGTTATCCAGATTGGACTATTGAAATTTTATCACCCGACCAATCGCCAAATCACGTAATTAATAAAATTATTTTTTGTATGCAGCAGGGGACTAAATTAGGTTGGTTTATTGACCCTAATGATAAATCGGTGATGGTATTTCAACCTCAACAATTACCAGAGGTCAAATACAATACTGATGTATTACCTGTGCTTGATGTGTTAAAAGATTGGCGTTTAGAGGTAAGAGAGATATTTAGCTGGTTGCAAGTTAAATAAATCTGGTGTTAATTAAGACGCAGTTGATAGATAAAATACTAAGAAACATATTTATTTCTGGATAAGTTTACAGAAAACCCCCCGGAATTGTGACAATTAAGCTAGAATTATTAAAGGTTCTTTACAGAAGTTGCTAATCAACAATAGTTCTGTTAGAGCGACTCGGTATTGACATTGAAAACTGAAAACCCCCTCTTGAGTTCACTAAAAGCTCCTATGACGCTCCCAATTCGCAACGTCGCCATCATCGCCCACGTTGACCACGGCAAAACTACCCTGGTTGATGCGCTCCTCAAACAATCTGGTATTTTCCGAGAAGGTGAAGACGTTCCGGATTGTGTCATGGACTCCAACGCCCTAGAACGGGAGCGGGGTATTACCATTCTCTCTAAAAATACGGCTGTTCGCTACAAAGATACATTAATTAACATTGTGGATACCCCCGGACACGCCGACTTTGGCGGCGAAGTGGAACGGGTACTAGGTATGGTGGATGGTTGTTTGTTAATTGTAGATGCTAATGAGGGTCCTATGCCCCAGACACGCTTTGTATTGAAAAAAGCGTTAGAAAAGGGACTGCGCCCCATTGTGGTGATTAACAAAATTGACCGCGCCCAGGGTGACCCCCATGTGGCTGTAGATAAGGTTTTGGATCTGTTCCTAGAATTAGGAGCAGATGAAGACCAATGTGATTTTACCTATCTATTTGCTTCTGGTATGGGCGGTTACGCCAAGGAAACCATGGAAGGGGAAGCGGTAGATATGCAGCCTCTATTTAATGCCATTCTGCAACACGTTCCACCTCCTGTAGGGGATATTAACAAACCTCTACAATTGCAAGTCACCACCCTAGATTATTCGGAATATCTGGGACGGATTGTGATTGGTAGAATCCATAATGGTACTATCCGCACTGGACAACAGGCGGCTTTGGTAAAGGAAGATGGTACTATTGCCAAGTCCAAAATTACCAAATTAATGGGATTTGAAGGACTCAAGCGGGTGGAAATGGAAGAAGCCACCGCAGGTTATATTGTGGCAGTATCTGGTTTTAGTGATGCTTATATTGGGGAGACTATTACAGACCCCAACGAACCCCAAGCTTTACCCTTAATTAAAGTGGATGAACCCACTTTACAAATGACTTTCTGGGTGAATGATTCACCTTTTGCCGGTCAAGAAGGTAAACTGGTAACATCCAGACAAGTACGCGATCGCCTGTTGCGGGAATTAGAAACTAACGTCGCCCTACGAGTAGAAGAAACTGACTCCCCCGATAAATTCCAAGTTTCCGGTCGGGGTGAATTACATTTGGGGATTTTAATCGAAACCATGCGCCGAGAAGGTTTCGAGTTCCAAGTATCTCAACCACAGGTAATTTACCGAGAAATCAACGGTCAACCTTGCGAACCCTTTGAACTCCTAGCGCTGGACGTTCCCGAAGATGCAGTAGGTAGCTGTATTGAACGCCTAGGACAACGCAAAGGCGAAATGCAAGATATGCAAGTGATTGGGAATGGTCGCACCCTGTTAGAGTTTATCATTCCTGCCCGGGGTTTAATTGGTTTCCGGGGAGAATTCATGCGGTTAACCCGTGGTGAAGGGATTATGAACCACAGTTTCCATGATTATCGTCCCCTCACCGGGGAAATTGAAGCCCGGAACAAAGGGGTTCTGATTGCATTTGAAGAAGGTGTTTCCACATTCTACGCCATGAAAAACGCAGAAGATAGAGGCGCATTCTTTATCACTCCCGGAACCAAAGTTTATAAAGGTATGATTATTGGAGAACATAATCGTCCCCAAGACTTAGAGTTAAATGTGTGTAAAACCAAGCAATTAACCAATCACCGCGCCTCCGGTGGGGATGAACTGGTACAATTGCAAACACCAATAGAAATGAGCTTAGAGAGAGCTTTAGAGTACATTGGTTCAGATGAATTGGTGGAAGTCACACCGGAATCAATTCGTTTACGGAAAGTCAGCAAGAAATTCGCTAAACGTTAAGAAACCTACCTCCAAACCCTCCCCCGTGAGGGTTTGGGAAGTTTTATCTGTGGTTAAACTGAATGTGGTAAACTCAGGTTTAACCGCTTCAACATCGCCGATCGCCCTTGCAAAGCCAGACTATCATCTAGTGGAGACAATGCGATCGCCTGTTGATATTTCAGCCGCAAAGCAGGTACATCCTGATAAGGGAGCAGGGGTTAGAAACCCCTGTCTCATAGCTAAAGTCGGATAAATCCGACTGGGATAGATTACCCAGCTATCCGCGAATTACTGTAATATTTCTGCCTTGGGGACTTAGGATGATTTCGGTGGTGGTGCGATCGCTGATGGGTGGTAAATCAGGGCGACGGTCAAATATTACTAACCATCCTGTATCTAAATTTAATCCTGATAAATATTTATCTAACTGTACCAATCCTTTGGGTAAGGGGTCGGCTTTACCCTGTTTCCATACCTTTAATTCCATCCCTAAGACTACATCCCCATAACGCAGACATATATCCATTCTCCCGGAGCCGATGGCGTATTCTCGTTCTAAGCTCCCACCACCATTAACCACCCGGTGTAAAAATGCCATTAATACTAAGTGGGGAGCTATTTCTGGGTAAGGAGTACTTTTAAATAATGGTTCCCCATGTTGTCGCCAAAAGTCTAGAAATGAATTTAACAGTGCTACTGCATCCAGTTTCCCAGTAGGTGTTAACCAGGTGGGTTGAACAGATGTTAAAGAAGCAATTGTGACATTTGCTAAAGTTTTCGGAAATACCTCTTTATAGATAGGATTAGCAATTTCAATTCCACCACCTCTATCCCGTTTACATAAACCTAAATCTAGTACATAGCGTAAATCATCATCAGGAACATTGCCTAACTCTTCACCGGCTAACATGGGTTGAATAATTGCTTTTACCCTATCTTCTCGTAATCGTTCTGCTAAACTATCTAAATGGGTGTCTTGCCTTTGAATTAGTATATCTTTGGCTTGATTAATTAAATCTACAGTGATGGGGATATTCACATCTTCTGCTAGGTATTCTGTAACTTGACGGGCGATCGCATTGACTAACCAAGGTTGACCCTGGGTTAAATAGTAGGCTTGGTTAATGGCTTCGGGGGTAAAGATTTGCCCTGTGGCTTGGGTATGTTGTTCGTATAGACTTTTTACCTCTTCCAACGTAAAATTGCTTAAAGTTATAGATTCTACCTTGATATTAAAGGGACTAGAGGTATTTAACCTATCACTACCACCAGAGGCTACCTTGTAATCACGTACATCCCGCATCCCAATTAACGCTACACATTGGGGGAAACCTTGGGGGCGACTAGGATAACCGGAGCGTAATTGGCGCAGTACAGAAATTAAGGTTTCATCACTTAAAGCATCAATTTCATCTAAAAATACTACCAGGGGAAGGGGAGAACTAGCAGCCCACATACTGAGAACTGTTTGTAAATCTAATTGGGTGATTCCCGTTTCTTCCTTAATCTGATTGATATGTGGTAAGGGTAACTTCAAAAACCGGATTTGATTCTGCCAGTGATTTAAAATACTATTTTGCGCCGCCAGGGGATCATGGGGGAATACTGCACCCACCTCTACAGATACCATGATAGCAGTATATTTACCACTGGCTGTCAGTTCCTGTGCTAGGGTGAGCATGGCAGTAGTTTTACCGGTTTGTCTGGGTGCATGGATGACAAAGTAATTCTCTTGATCAATCAGGCGTTTTAACTCTGGTAACCGCTGACTGGTGGGTAGGGTATAGTGGATATTTGGCTTACAAGGGCCTGCGGTGTTAAACCATTTAGTCATAAAAGTTTAAGTATAGGTTGATTTGATTATAACTTCTATGATTGTTGACGGTTGACTGTTGACGGTAGAGTATTCTAGATAACCCACTAGTCCACTTTTGATGGTTGACGGTTGACGGTTGACGGTTGACGGTTGACGGGTCAGGCTTTAAAAGCAGCAGCGCTGGTGCGATCTGCTCAGTGCAGCAGCGCTGACGCTATGGTTAAACCCTCGCCGCATCTGGTAAACTCAGGTTTAACCGCTTTAACATCGCCGATCGCCCTTGTAAAGCCAGACTATCATCTAGTGGAGACAATGCGATCGCCTGTTGATACTTCAGCCGCAAAGCAGTTTGGATCAACCAGTCAGCGACAAAGGGATTTTTAGGTAACAAAGGACCGTGGGAATAAGTGGCGATCGCATTCTGATAAAATGCGCCCTCAGTCCCATCCTCACCATTATTACCCAAACCATAGACCACACGCCCCAAAGCTTCCACCTCACCCAGGCGAGTCCGTCCCCCGTGATTCTCAAAACCCACTAAATAGGGTTTGGTTCCGGTCATCTCTGCTAATTCCCGCCCTAAGCGAGAAGCTGTAACTTCAACTACCAAATTACCAATACAGCGTTGGGTATTTTCCCCCGGATGTACAGAGACTAAATCAAAGATTCCTAAACCTTCAATCCGCTTCCCTAAAGCAGGTTCGTAATATTTGCCTAACAGTTGGGGAGAACCACAGGTAAATACTCCCGGTGTACCATTATTAATTTTATCACCCATAGCCTCCGCTTTTGCGCCCTGTAAATCACGCATGACAATTTCTTGCTGGCGGTCTTGTGCGCCACCACCAACAATAATATCTACACTGCGAATATCAGCAGCGGTCGAATTTTGGTCTAGGGGAACGACCCTCACATTATACCCCCGCCACTGAGCGCGACGTTCGATGGTAATCACATTACCGCGATCGCCATAGGTACTCATCAGTCGAGGATACAACCAGCCGATAACTAATTCTAAAGTAGAACTCATAAAACCTCAATTACCCCAATTATAACTAATAATTTGGCTTAACTGACTCAGATTAACCACCCATGAACACACATACATTTTGACTTCCATACATCGGGAACCATGACAACGTTCAGCTATTATACATAGCTAAAATCTGCCAGCGTTGAATTAAACCTCAGCAATTAGTATTCTACGTAACAGTTTTTTTGTCATATATTCACCATACTGTCAGAGTGTTTTTAGCTATCTCAAAGATTTATTTGTTAATTTTCCAGCCAACAAATTATAATCAGGGTTACTTATGCAAGTTATTACAGCTCCTAATATTCCAGTCATTGCTGGAGAAAACGCCGTTCCCGTCTCCCAATTACCTCCTATATGGCAAAATATAGCCGCGGGAGTCGCTAATGTAGGACTAGATCACCCCCAGACCTACGTAGAAATGGCTCAGTTATTCCAATATAAACTGGGGCGGGGTGATGTAGACTTATTCAGTGAACGTCCAGAATTAGCGCCTTTTAAATCAGCATTTTCCCAGCTATTTGGTCAACTAGGTTATGAAACCCTAGAATTTTATGGTCATGATTTCTTGATTGATAGCTATCCAGATTTTAAACAAGTTCTCGCAGATGTAAAATCTCAGGGTAGAGAATCCGCCGATGAAGTGAAAGTCGCACTCATAGGTAGAGAACTGTTTGATGAGTTTGGCTACGAACTACCCGCTAGTTTCTATCATGTCCACCTCGCGCCAATTTACCGAGATCATATATTTGAAGAACGAGCTTTACGCTTTGATAAAAGAGATATCGCACACAAACGCTCTTGGGATGCTGTGTTACACGCGGGTAAAGTTTTTGCTGTGCAAATGAAAGTGCAAAGCATCGCCTCTAAATATGGTTTTACCTATCATCATGGTTGCGGTTGTAATTCTCATCTATCCTCTATTGATATCTCTGAGGGAGAATTTAACTATAAAATCAGTGCTGAGAAATATCACAGATGGATCAGAAGTTTTATCTGGACTGCTTGGTATGAATACGCCTTCTTTCCCATCGTTCCCAATACCAGTTATTTAGTCTAAGTCAGAAGAACCAGGGGTGAGAAACCCCTGTCTCATAGCTGAAGTCCGATAAATCCGACACGGTGACTCATATCCCCGACTTCTGACCATGATCTTGTCCGGTAGTGATAAATTTGGCTAGAAGTCGGGGATATTGCCCACCAGCACAAGTCAACACCCACAGCAGCCAACCAGGGGTGAGAAACCCCTGTCTGAAAACGGTTGACGGTTGACTGGTCAGGGGTTAAGTCGCCTTTAACATCGCCTAGGGGGTGTTTTAATGCACCAGTTAACTATTACCGAAGTTCAATCAAAATAGCTGAAATAGCGATTCTAATGTTTTGAACCTCGGTCGCTTGCTGTACAAGGCTTTGAGGTGTTTGATTAATATGCTAAATTCCATTTCAGCCGTTAATTTTCTTGAACCTCGGAAACTGCCTCTAGACTTCTTGCTGGGTAATGGTTTAGAATGCAGGGGTCCCCACTCGATGGGGACACTAATCGAATGAAAACCAACTTCAGTAGAAGTCACTGAATGTAACCAGTCCCCACTCGATGGGGACACTAATCGAATGAAAACCTGGGGCGGCGCTCCCAGTTCTTCAGCTTGGTGAAGGTCCCCACTCGATGGGGACACTAATCGAATGAAAACTATATTGGTTAACAACCTGTATACTGACAACATTAGTCCCCACTCGATGGGGACACTAATCGAATGAAAACAGAAATTAAATACTGTTGTGTGGTCATGTAATGTTCGTCCCCACTCGATGGGGACACTAATCGAATGAAAACAGGAATCCGCACTGGCTCATCTTCTAAGGATTTCAGTCCCCACTCGATGGGGACACTAATCGAATGAAAACCATGGAATTAGACACCAAGATCCGTACTCTCATGCGTCCCCACTCGATGGGGACACTAATCGAATGAAAACTGCTTCAACAGCCTTGCCAATAATTTCAGTGTTAGTGCCAAGTCCCCACTCGATGGGGACACTAATCGAATGAAAACTTGCTACAGCCCTTAAATTATTAGGCAGGGAAACCCCCGTCCCCACTCGATGGGGACACTAATCGAATGAAAACCATTTATTATCTGAGTTGTTAAACCAGATATTGTTTGATGTCCCCACTCGATGGGGACACTAATCGAATGAAAACAAGGGCTTACCCTTATACTCTACTCCCAAATTTAGAAGTCCCCACTCGATGGGGACACTAATCGAATGAAAACAGTACTTCATGGTTAATCACCTCAGGACAGTCCCGTCCCCACTCGATGGGGACACTAATCGAATGAAAACCACTCAGTGCCATCAAGACACTTTGCGGAGGAGTTAAGTCCCCACTCGATGGGGACACTAATCGAATGAAAACGTCCCTCTAGAAAGGGTTCTATTACACCTTCTAGTATTGTCCCCACTCGATGGGGACACTAATCGAATGAAAACATGGTAGGGTTAATATTTTCGCTATGCCAACCCAATGTCCCCACTCGATGGGGACACTAATCGAATGGAAACCAGATCGCGTGGTAATTATACTTTTCCCAATTACCAATTACCAATTACCAATAAATAGTTAAGAATGAGTGAGAGATTTTTGATTTTCTAAGTTTTGGGGACACAAAGTTTGGGGTATCTGTATTGCCAATACTACCATAAGAGTTGTCATATAAGAAACAAGAGTTGACCACAATAGATGATTGTTGTGGAAATACCAAGCGGCGATCGCTAAAGGCGAAAAACCGATGAAAAAAGCCATTAATACAGCATTTCTTAGACTTGCACCAGCTTTTAAACCGATAAAGTAACCTTCAAGAATAAAGGCGATCGCTGTAATTACTAAAACCGGCAACAACCAAATTGTATATTGAGTAATGTTAGTATTAACTTCAGGGTGATTAGTCAACAAGCCAAAAACTTGATCAGGAAAAATTGTAGATACCAAAGCAAAAGTCACAGCGATCGCTATAGCTGTCACTAGAGACACAAATAACAAGGGCATCATCTGTTGTTGATTTTCCTTACCTTTAAAATTAGCAATTAGGGTTTGAGTTGTCACTCCCACACCTTGGATAGTAAACTGACTTAAAAGAGCAATTTGCAGCATTAATCCATTTTCTGCCAAAACCGTTTTTCCCATACCGGAACTTAAATTAGTAAAGATAGCATAGGCAGAAATCAGGGCTAAAAATCGAATGAAAATATTACTTTTTAGCGCCATAGTATTCTTGAGAGCTACCCAATCAAATATTTCTGCTAGTGCTGTAGGTAACACTTGCCACTGAATACTCAATCCCACTCCCAGCAAACCAACTCCCAAAGCCAAATACTGACTTAAAGCAGTTGCTAAACCCGCACCCATACTTTCCCAACCCCATTTAAAAATCATCAGATAGTCAAGCAACACATTAGAACCATTACCAACAATAGACATCAGCAGCACCCAATCATTCATTTCTCGTCCTAAAAACCAACCGAAAAGGACAAAATTGAGCAAAACAGCAGGAGCGCCCCAAATTCTGCCATAAAAATAGTCAATCCCAGAAGTTTCAATTTCTGGAGAACCATTCAACATCAAAAAACCAAATTTTTGTATAGGGTATTGCAGCAGTAAAATCACTAACCCTACAGTCAAAGCAATCAAAGCACTACGTAAACCAGCCAATAATACGGCTTTTGGTTCATCTGAACCCACAGCTTGAGCAGTCAGAGCATTGGTACTTGACCGCATAAATTTTAACACTCGATAAAGGTAGTCAAACAGAATAGTTGCCAAAATTACCCCAGCCAAGTGACGGATATCTGCTAAATGTCCTAAAAAAGCAGTATCCACCAACCCCGCTAGAGGAATCATCAGATTAGACAACACGCTCACGGTTGACAACCGATAAAATCGGGGTAAAAAATCGTATTTAGTTGACACTGTATCAGACATAGCATTTTGGATGTCAAAGGGAACTACTTTAGTTTATTCCCAAAATAATCGCCTATGGTAAGCTACGCTACCAGAAACTACCTCTAGACTTATACACTGTCAGGGTTTAAAATCGGGGGATTCCCATGTCCTGGGGACACCAATTACATGGAAACATTCCCAAACTAAATACACAGAAGTTTAAACTCTTCTAATCATATGGCTGACAAAGATCCCTACGTTTATAAAATCAGATCAGTTCACAAAGTTGTAGATGGCGACACCATTGACGCTGATATTGATCTTGGTTTTAATATCTCCCTTACTAAGCGAATTCGTCTTGCTGATGTCGATACCCCAGAAAGCAGGACAAGTAATACCTATGAAAAGAAACTCGGTCTTGAAGTTAAACAATGGCTGAAGAAGAATTTAGATGGCAAAAAAGAAATCCTGATCAAAACAGAACTTCCAGATAGCACCGAGAAATATGGTAGAATTCTTGGCAGGTTATATGTTGATGGTGTATGTCTTAATGATCGTATGATCGAAGAGGGGTACGCTTGGGAATATGATGGCGGCACAAAGAAAAAAGATTTTGCTTTGTTGGAAGCCAAAAGAAATACAATCTCAAGCTCAACCTGAAGAAGAGACTCAGAAAAAGTCCCCATCCCTTGGGGACACTCATGGCTTTTGTCGCGGCGATCGCTAGCAGCAGATGTTTTATTGACGGTTGACGGTTGACGGTTGACTGGCTATAAGTGAAATAGATGATCAGGCTACCCCCGAATGACTGTAATATTTCTCCCTTGGGGACTCAAGACTATTTCGGTGGTGGTTCTGTCACTAATGGGCGCTAAATCAGGACGACGGTCAAATATTACTAACCATCCCCTATCTAAATTTAATCCTGATAAATACTTATCTAATTGTATCAATCCTCACCCACGCGCTATTTCATCCCCTCAAGATCATCAAATACATAATCTTGAAGTCTCACAGATCCCCGACTTCTGGACTTATATGATATGAGATTATGCCAATTATCTAAGAAGTCGGGGATCTTACTCACCCATGGGCTATCCCATACCCTCAAGATCATCAAATACATGATCTTCGAGTCTCACAGATCCCCGACTTCTGGACTTATATGATATGAGATTATGCCAATTATCTAAGAAGTCGGGGATCTCACTCACCCATGGGCTATCCCATACCCTCAACCTGAAGCTAACCAAAAGCTTAGAGAATTTTCTTCCCGGTGAGAATCTCTCTGACTTCTAACATAGCCGAATAAGTCGGGAGAATATGCAGGGTTTCATTTTCTGGGGTGTGTTGTAACGCCGTGGCGATCGCAGATGCCAAATCTTCCTTGATAATTAAATTTAAGTTACTCTGGTTCAACTCTTGACTATAGCGCAGACGTAAGGCCATGTCATAGACGCGATCGCCACTGACTACTAAAGTCCCTCCCCGTTGGACTAGTTTTTCTGTATCCACGTCCCAAATCCAAGATACATCAGTACCATCAGGGGTGCGATCGTTTAACACTAATAAGGTGGTGCTATCATGGCTTTGGGTAACAACCCGAATTGTTTCATTAGTCCCCACCGGGTTTTTAGATAACAAAATCCGCACCCGTTTATTATTAAATACCAAATCCTCCGCCCGACCAAAAGCAGCTTGAAAATTATTGATAGTTTCTTGAATTATCCCTTCATCAACCCCCAACTCTCGCGCCGCCGTCACAGCCGCTAGGGTATTGTATTTATTATATAAACCCACTAAAATCTGTGACCACTCACTGCTTTCTAGACTAGGTTGACTTTTACTAAAACCACATTGGGGACAAGTGAAATCTCCCAAATGAGACAAATACACACCTTGATAATCTAGAGAGTGTCCACAACTAGGACAATAAATAGAATCCACAGCGTGGGGAATAGCTTCTAAATACTGTTCTGGTTCATTCATCCCAAAAAATAACACCTTTTGGGGTAGTTGCTGACCCAGATAAGATAAAGTCGGGTCATCAGCATTGGGAATTACCACCGTTTCCAGAGGGAGGGTAGAAATTACCTTTGTCCAGCGCTTACTAATAGTATCAACTTCCCCATACCGATCCAGTTGGTCACGGAATAGGTTTAAACACAGAATGATTCTCGGTTGGAGAGGCTGTAAAACCTTGGGTACAATATTCTCATCTACTTCCAGAATCCCATAGTCAACATTTAGCCTTCCCAGAAAGTCAGCATTTTCCATCAACGCTGTCATCAAGCCATTTTCTAGATTTGCGCCTGTGGAATTATGGGCAATGCGGTAACCTTGGCGTTTTAAAATACCACATAACAGCAGGGCTGTGGTAGTTTTGCCATTAGTACCAGCAATGATAATTATACCATTTTTAACTTGCTGACTCAACAACCGCAATAACCGCGGTTCAATCCGACGCGCAATAGACCCTGGTAATACACTAGCAGCACCCAGACCCAGCGATCGCACTATAAAAGTTACACCTTTAGCCACCGATACCGCCAAACCTAGTCGCAGTCTATCTATGAGTTTAATTTTATTTCCCACATCCGTAACCTAACTCTGGCTGTTATTTTAGAAAATAGTGCGTAAATGTAATTATATATCCAGTTTAGTTGCACTAATTCCGCACAAACCGACGAAAATTAATTGTAAGGTGCTCTGGGATGAAAAGCATAAAGCTTGTTTTTTTACTTAAAAAATGTCTCTTCTTGCTTGCTTGTATATTGATGATCAATATACAGCCTGCCTTGGCTGGTATTAATGATGATGTTTATGATGGTAACATTTTCGTGGTTTATGCTGGTAACGGTTCACTGGTTCCCCCCAGACAAAGTTTAGCCAAATCTTTAGAAGAACATAAACCGGTATTTTTAGCCTTTTACATCGATGACAGCAGAGATTGTAAAGAATATGCTATCTCCATATCCACAGTCCAGGAATTCTACGGACGAGCCGCGGAAATTATCCCCATAGATGTAGATACTATTCCTGTAAAATCTAGCTATGAACCCACAGAACCAGGATACTACTATTCTGGGGCTGTTCCCCAGGTCGTAGTTTTCAATCAATCAGGTGAAGTCCTGTTAAATAAAACCGGTCAAGTCCCTTACACAGAAATCGACGATAAATTTAGAGAAGTGTTCGAGTTATTACCACGTTCTGAATCTGTACCATTACTGCGACGTTCATTCAACGAGTTTAGTAGTGAATTAGCCGAATAACTTTCAGGGTAGGCCAAGGTCTACCCCCGCTTTTAGTTGCCGCACTCCCCAGGAAGAAAAGCGATAATATTAGAATCAACCAACATCATCACTATTGTTTCTTGAGAGCAGAAACACCAACCTGAAACATCTACCATCTTCACAAGTTAGGAGTGTGTTTTGATGTCAAAGGTTTATACTACCGAAGAGCTAATCAAAATCTTGGCAAATGAACGCCAAGCTTGTCTCACAGGGAAACGCCTTAAATTAGAGGTGACAGTTTCTGGTAATCCTGTCATTGACCAGTTTATCAGAACTGATGGGCTGCAAAAATTCACCGCCTATCAAGATTTTCAAGCCGCCATTCACACATATCAACGAGAAAATCAGGTATCTGGTATTGTTTGGCGAGAAATCACAGTCAAAGGTAAAACTTTACACTATCCAGAAGTTGACCCAGAGTTAATTTCCCTCAGCAGCGACTTAGAAATTATTAAAGCGCGGAAAAATTCCATATTAGAATTTTGGCATGAAGTCACTGTAGGGATGGATTTATACTTGAGTTTTAACAACAATAAACAACACCAAAAAATTTACCAGTATGATGTCAAGAGAATTGCTCAAACCACAGAATGGGCAAGTTTATGGAAGTGGGAAAATTCTAACTTTCTAGAAATGATTTTGCAACTAGGATGGGGTAACCCAGAAGCAGCTCGCTACAAACGAGGTAGACCCCAATCCGGTAGTGAACAAATTCACGCTGTCAACCCCGGCAATCATCCCATTGGTTAGGCTTGCAAATCTACCATCAATGTGATATAATTTCAGGAGTTATGGGTGACTAGCTCAACGGTAGAGCATCGGACTCTTAATCCGCTGGTTCTGAGTTCGAATCTCAGGTCACCCATTCTGAAATAACTTTCATCAGGTATTGTGTCAAGGTAAAAGCATCGACACCAATTTCTGTGCGCTCCTGGGCGGCTAAAATCCCCGCTTGAGCGTGCCACCAAGTCCCAGTAGCCACAATATCCTCGACAGCAATTTCTCTAGTTCCAGCTTGCGCCCACAGTCCCCCTATCAACCCCGTCAAGACATCCCCACTACCACCCCGGGCTAAAGCTGGGGTACTTTCAGGATTAATCCAAATTCCACCCTGGGGGTTGGATATGGCAGTTCTCGCCCCTTTTAATAAGACTATAGCCCCAGTTTGGGCTGCTGCTGCTTGCACTGCTTTAACTCTATCTCCCTTGGGATCGGGAAGAAGGGGGAATAAACGCCGAAATTCCCCGGTATGGGGTGTAAGAACTGTGGAACCTTGACGTTTTTGTAATGTGGGGATGGTTCCCATCTGTGCTAAAATGTTTAAACCATCCGCATCTAAAACTAAGGGGCGATCGCTAGCAATCACCTCCTGGACAATGGGAGTCGCATCTAATGTTAAACCAGGACCACAGGCGATCGCACTAAAGGAACTAAAATCAGTTTTCTCTGGTAATTGCAGATAGTCTATGGCTCCGGTTTGTGTCTCTGGACAGCCAATAATTAAAGCCTCCGGTAAATGGGACACCAACAGCGGCTTTAAAGACTCCGGTACAGCCACTGAAAGCATACCCACACCACTAGCACGCCCACCCAAAGCCGTTAAAATTGCTCCCCCTGCATAGCGACGGGAACCGCAAATCAGCAGTAAATGACCTGCTTGATACTTGTGGGTAACTGGTGGACGGGGTAAGGGTAAACTTGACAAAGCCTGAGCTGGAGTAATGCGTTTAATTGCGGGTAAAGTCCCTAAAACAGCTTGCACATCCACCCCAGGGATATGAAAATCAATTAACTCCGCCTTGCCAATATATTCTAAAGCTTGGTCTTGGAAAAAAGCCAACTTCCACAAACCCAGACAAAATGTCTGAGTCGCCCGAATAGCAGCACCTAAAACCTCACCCGTATCAGTATGTATACCGGAGGGAATATCAATACTCAAAATCGGCTGCTCCCATTCATTAAAGCGATTAATCGCCCAGGCCAGGGAATCAGTAATTGGTTTTTCTAAGCCAAAGCCAAACAACCCATCAATCAAAAAATCACAATGTGGCAATTCCTCAATTTCTTGATAACAGGGGATACCTAGACTCTGAGCATATTGTAAATGTTGACCAGTTAACTCCTTGAACCGAGAAAAAGGCGAATATATCCACACATCATACCCGCGCCAGTGTAACTCCCGCGCCACAACCAAAGCATCACCACCATTATGACCCGGACCGACTAACACCCCCACATGGGAACCCGCCACTTTCTGCACCCGCGCTGCAATTAACCCCCCTACCTTTTCCATTAAAGCCGCTACCGGCATACCAGCTGCAAATATCCGCCCTTCAATTTCCCGCATTTCCCTAGCAGTGACGACAACCTGTGCAAGTTCTTGTCTATCTTCCATGGCTTTGAAATCCTCAGTTGTGATTAGAGCTTTTTCTATTCTTTGTCTGGTAACGGTTTCAAGATATGTGCTACAATGATATAGTTGCCAAACTCATGTCTGCCAAATCACCCATAATAAACAATATATAGATTTTGCTCACTGTTAGTGAGACCCATGATTAACAACATTTAACTGATATGCAAAAAGTCGTCGTTGGTCTTTCTGGTGGTGTGGACAGTTCCACCGCCGCCGCTATTCTACATCATCAAGGTTATGAAGTCATTGGTTTGACCCTGTGGCTGATGAAGGGTAAGGGTCAATGTTGCTCCGAAGGAATGATCGACGCGGCTGATATATGTGAACAATTGGGTATCCGCCATGAGGTGGTTGATATTCGTGATGTCTTTCAAACTAATATTATCGATTACTTGGTTAATGGTTACAGCGGCGGAATTACACCTCTACCTTGTTCTGAGTGTAATAAAACAGTCAAGTTTGGTCCCATGGTGCAGTATGCACGGGAGAAGTTAGAATGCGATCGCATCGCTACGGGTCACTATGCTCAAATTAACTATGATCCAGTTACCGGTCGCTACCAATTATTCAGAGCTGTAGACCGCAACAAAGACCAGTCATACTTCCTCTATGATTTGTCTCAAGAGTTACTAGCTGCAGCATTATTTCCCCTAGGAGAGCTACAAAAAGCCGACACCCGCCGCATCGCCGCAGAATACGGACTCACCACCGCTGACAAGCCAGAAAGTCAAGATTTATGCTTAGTGGAAAGTAACGGATCTATGCGGGCATTTCTGGATAAATACTTAGCCCCCAAACCAGGGGATATTGTCGATACCAACGGCAAGATTTTGGGACAACATGAAGGTATCCATCATTACACCATCGGCCAGCGCAAAGGTCTGGGAATCGCCGCCCCAGAACCACTGTACGTGATTTCATTAGATGCAGTCAATAATAAAGTTATAGTAGGCGATCGCACCCAGGTAACGCAACCAGAATGCACAGTCGATCGGGTAAATTGGGTTTCCATTACCGAACCATCCACACCCATTCGCGCCCAGGTACAAATTCGTTATCGTTCTACACCCACCCCCGTCACGGTGGTTCCCCTGGAAAACTTCCGTGTGCGTTTAGTCTTTGATGAACCGCAATTCAGTATCACCCCCGGACAAGCCGCGGTGTGGTACGAGGGCGATAAACTTCTAGGTGGAGGAATTATTCAACAATAATTTAGTGTAGGGATGGTCACACAGAAAACTCCACCACGCCAAACCATCACAAACTTTTTGTAAACTCAGTACCAGCATTTTGATAAGTTAGTACATAGTTTGAAGCATATGGCTAACGCCACGCTATGCTATCGCAGTTAAAAGAAAAAGGGGATGACGTTGACTCAACATCCAGATACCATTGCACCCCACGGTGGACAATTGGTTAACCGTATCGCTACACCAGAAAAAAAGGCAGAATTTCTCTCGAAAGCCAACTTTTTACCCCGAGTACAACTTGATGCGCGGGCGGTTTCTGACTTAGAGATGATTGCTATCGGCGGGTTTAGTCCCCTTACAGGTTTTATGAACCAAGAAGACTACACCCGCGTCGTCCAAGAAATGCGGCTCGCCAATGGACTGGTATGGTCAATACCCATTACACTATCAGTAACAGCAGAAATTGCTGCCCCATTATCAGAAGGTAGCCTCATCCGTTTGGATAACCCCAACGGTGAATTTATCGGAGTTTTGCAACTGATGCAAAAGTATCTCTATGATAAAACCCAAGAGGCTATTCATGTTTACCGCACCGATGACCCTAAACATCCAGGGGTGCAGGTAGTCTACAACCAAGGTTCTGTAAATCTGGCGGGTGACATTTGGCTATTAGAACGCCATCCCCATGGCCAATTTCCCGCCTACCAAATCGACCCAGCTGCTTCGCGACAGATGTTTAAGGATAAAGGTTGGAAAACTATCGTCGGTTTTCAAACTCGCAACCCCATCCACCGCGCCCACGAATATATCCAAAAGTGTGCTTTAGAAACTGTTGATGGTTTGTTTTTGCACCCCTTGGTAGGAGCAACAAAAGAAGATGATATCCCCGCTGATGTGCGGATGCGCTGCTATGAAATTTTGCTAGAACATTATTATCCCCAAGATAGGGTGATTTTAGCCATTAATCCGGCAGCGATGCGTTATGCTGGGCCACGGGAGGCAATTTTCCATGCTTTAGTCCGCAAAAACTACGGTTGTACTCACTTTATTGTGGGACGAGACCATGCTGGTGTGGGTGATTATTACGGCACTTACGATGCTCAGTATATCTTTGATGAGTTTGAGGCGGATGAACTAGGTATAGTACCTATGAAGTTTGAACACGCTTTCTACTGCACACGCACCAAGCAAATGGCTACAACTAAAACTAGTCCCAGTAAACCAGAGGAGCGCGTTCACCTCTCAGGAACTAAAGTCAGAGAAATGCTGCGCCGGGGTGAATTACCACCACCAGAATTTTCTCGTCCTGAAGTTGCAGCAGAGTTGGCGCGGACAATGCAAGCACAAGCATCTTCTTAATATCTGGGTGAATCGCAAAACTGTATAAAGCTTAACTTTACAGTCAACCCATCAGCCCTATACACTCTTATTTGGGGACTGACGGCTGATTGTAATTTTTCATCTGTGTGTCTTGGTTTTTGTGCCTCAGTGGCACAAAAACACTAAGTCATAGTGAAGTAGTCAGGGTAGCTGGGAGTGTCCTGGGAGGTTTTCATGAAGCGGCGGTTTTTTTTACAACGGATTGGTTCTATACTAGCGGTATTGGGTATAACTGAAGCTCAGTGTTTGACTTTCAGCGATCGCTACTCCCAAGCTTTGGCACAGTCTGGTAAAGGTAAATTAGCATTATTGATTGGCATTAATCAATACCAAAATGGTCAGTGTTTAACCGGTTGTCTCACCGATGTGGAACTGCAAAAAGAACTATTAATTCATCGGTTCGGCTTTCAAAGCTCAGACATCCTGACTTTAACTGACGAAGATGCTACCAGGAAATCCATTGAGACGGCTTTTACAGAACACCTCGCCGGGGTCAAAGCCGATGATGTGGCCCTGTTCCACTTTAGTGGCTATGGGACTCGGATTAAATCCGGTAACTTTATAGATACCACCCAAAATGCTTTAGTTCCAGCTTATGATCCTCTAATGCCACAAAAAAATGAAATAGTCAACTATATATTAGCAGAAACAGTAGAATTATTATTGCGATCGCTGCCCACAAACAGAGTGGCTGCAGTATTAGATACCAGCTTTCACGCTCCCAGCATCCCGCCCATAGGTTGGCGAATTCGCGTCCGTCCGGAATCAACACAAGCACAACTAGCAACTGAAGAACTGGAGTTGTTACGACAACTCAAAAATCAAAACTCTAATCCCACTTATCCATTGGTCTTGTCTGCTACTTCTGAAACTCAACAACTAGCCAGGGAAGTACTATTTTCTGGGTTGAGCGCCGGGTTATTTACCTACGCACTTACCCAATACCTATGGGAAACTACACCACCACGGACAATTAATTTCACTCTTTCCCATGTGGGTAGCTATATGCATAAACTGGGAAGTAATCAGCAACCGGGATTATTAAATGATCCCAAAAATACCCTCAAACCATTAACCATGGAGAATTTACTCCTCCCAGACAGCACAGTGGGCGGGGAGGGAGTCATTAAAGCCCTAGAAGATGATGGTAAAACAGCCCAAATATTTTTAACCGGACTACCGCCACAAGTCTTAGAAAATTATGGCACCAATTCCCGATTCAACCTATTAACAGGAGAACAGTTAATCTTGCGATCGCGCAACGGCTTAACAGCCAAAGCTCAGACATATAAAATTTTACCACAAACTCCCCCGCTTGTAGGACAAGTATTTCAAGAAGCTGTGCGGGTGTTACCACGAAATGTTAATTTAATAGTGGGTTTAGATACACGATTAGAGAGAATTGAGCGGGTAGATGCCACAAGTGCCTTCGCGGGAAGTGACCATATTACCACCGTAGTCGCCGGAGAACAACCTGCTGATTGTGTATTTACTAAACTCTCAGAAACTCCCAGTCGCTATGCTTTATTTACTCCCGGGGGTAAACTTATAGCTAACACATCTGGGGAATCGGGGGAAGCGGTAAAATTGGTGGTGCAAAGGTTAATCCCGAAATTACCAACTCTGCTAGCAACAAAGTTATGGCGACTCACAGAAAATGAAGGTTCTTCCCGCTTACCAGTCAAAGCCACCCTGGAAATTATTCACAACTTATCACCCCGCGTTGTCATGCAACGTGAAACTACACGCTCTCTTACTTCAGCACAAAGCTTACCGCTTACAGCCCTGAGTAATCCCATTGTACCCATTGGCAGCCGCTTGCAGTACCGATTACAAAATCAGAGCGATCGCCCCATCTACTTAATGGTGCTGGGACTAAAAAACAACATCAATGCGATCGCCTTTTATCCTTGGCAATCCCCCGCAGAATCTACATACTTAAACTCTAAACCCCTATTCCAACAAGTAGTTATTCCCCCTGGTGAAACCATGTTATTACCCAAAGGTGTCACAGATTCTGAATGGATGATCCCAGCCCCAGCTTACGAATGCGAACACCAAATGATGTTTAGCACCGCCCCCTTTAGGGAAACACTAGGATATTTAGAAAAAGCCAAGTATCCCATCACAGACCAAAGACCTTTTGGGGCATTATTGAAACCTTTAGAAATTGCTCAACTATTATTGCAGGATTTGCATAACGCCAGTGCAGTCACATCCGAAACTAACATTACATCTACTGACTCCTATGTATTGGATGTAAAAAATTGGGCTAGTTTCAACTTTGATTTTCAAGTCGCCTAAACTACCGATATTCCTTGGGGGTGACTCCCATGACGCGCTTGAAATTCCGGGTTAAGTGACTATGACTATAAAATCCACAGCATACAGCAATGTCAACTAAAAACATTTGAGATGAGCGCAACAGGCGTGCTGCTCGTTTTACCCGCTGCTGAATAATATATTGATGCAATGGGATTCCCATTGATTCCTTAAACATACTGCATAGATATGGCTGACTGTAACCTACCAGTGCCGCTAGGTCAGCCAACCTGATATTTTGGTCAAGATAGGCATCAATATAATCAATTAGCAGTTTTAAGGTAGATACACTTAAACCCCCAGGATGATCTCGCCCTTGAATACCAGCGGTAGAATGATGCTTTACCAAGCGCATCACTAGAGCGTTGATCAATGTATCTTGATAAACAGACCCCGCTTGACAATCTGGAGGTGCTGCTAGTTCAGCTTTTAAAGCCATCCCTAAATGATAAGCTCCTCCATCCTGTACACCAGAGCGCGGAATCATTGCCACATCACCATTGGTCATCCTATCCTGGGCTAGGTCATTCACCAACTCCGTTTTCAGAAAAAACACAGTAATCCCCATCTCTTGATTCCATGTAGCCCAGTGAGAGGCTCCATCGGGAAAAATGCTTATACGCCCATAACCCTGTAGTTGACGGGGGTATAGCTTACCATCTAACCGACATTCTAATTCAGTTTTAGAATTGATATCAAATACGGCGAAAGACTGATATCCCTGAAGAAAGTGTTCTGGAATTTCATGGGGAGGTAGTTGATCATAGTGGAACATAATCACTTGATCTTGTTCCAGGGAGTGGGAAACAGTGGGCTGATAGGGTAAAACCCTCATCAGGGTATTAAACTCCTGGGGATATACCTTTAACTGGGTATTAACACTGGGATGATGGTCTAATTGTGGTTTGTGCAAATCTTGGTTGAGTAGATTTACCATGGGGTGAGGTTTAAATTGTAATTGCTAAACTAAAAAAATAATTTATATCATAATCGTCTCACAGTTTAAAGCTGAATGGTATTAGTATTAATAATACTTATGTAATAACAATTCCAGCTTTTGTTTAGTTGCCTCCGGTGCTTGATCTAACTGAGTTAAAATCGCATATTTCAGCGCCGAATGAGCATCACTCACCG
>CAIWDD010000007.1 GCA_903911355.1 uncultured Nodularia sp.
CCGGATGCAGTGGGTATTAAATATAACATAATAAATATGGTTAACAATCATTGCCTAGAGTATTTTTTGTAATCTACCAGTCCACTTTTAGTGGACTTTCGCTATTAGACGGGGAATTTATTCCCCGGATGCAGTGGGTATTAAATATAACATAATAAATATGGTTAACAATCATTGCCTAGAGTATTTTTTGTAATCTACCAGTCCACTTTTAGTGGACTTTCGCTATTAGACGGGGAATTTATTCCCCGGCTAATGACTGTTAATGGTCACACCTCTTCCCAGTCAACAGTCAACCGTCAACCGTCAACAGTGCGATCGCCTATGGTAGATCGCCCCTAGGGTTCATTAATGAACTGTAATGTGATTATATTTTTAGTAACTATGAATATTACCCAACCTAACCACCATGCCTCCCCAAGCATATTATTGTACCAGGCCAGGCTGCCCCCAACCTGAAAACCACTTAGAAGAGAATAACCCCACCTGTCAAGCCTGCGGAATGCCCCTCATTCTATCAGGTCCAAGGGGGCAGTATCAACCCATAAAGCCTCTGGGTAAAGGAGGGTTTGGGGAAACTTTTCAAGCTGTTAACTTAGGACGCTTGAATCAAGATTACTGTGTGATTAAAAGATTGTATATTAATCCTAAAAATTTAGGTGCAGACAAAACGCCAGAACAAAAAGCAGCGCTAAAACAAGCCATTGAAAAGGCCTTTGAACGGGAGGCGCGGGTTTTAGAATATTTAGGGGATAAAACCGGACAAATTCCCTCTTTATACGATTATTTCCCCCTCACCGCTCCCCCCTTTGGGAAAGATACTGACTTTGAATATCAATATGAATATAAATATATAGTGCAACAATACATTGAGGGTGAAGATTTATCCCAGGAGTTGGAGCGCCGGGGGCGATTCTCAGAATCAGAGATTATTGATGTGTTACAGCAAATCCTCCCAGTGCTGAAACTGATTCACAGCGTTGACTATGATGGTAAACTGAGTATCCATCGAGATATTAAACCCAGTAATATTATCCGGGAACAAAGGACTAACAAGCTAGTTCTCATTGATTTTGGTGCCGTTAAGCAGATTATACCCGGTGAAAGTGACCCCCAAAAGTCTGTAGTGTTTGGCACTGCCGGATACGCACCCCCAGAACAAGAGAGTATTGTTTACCCTTCCACTGATTTATATGCCCTAGCAGCATCATGTATTCAATTATTAACTAAGGACAACCTGAAAAATATCCGTAATTACGCTAATCAATGGCAATGGAGAAACAAATACCCTGGGATTGTCAAGAGGGATGAACTGGCTGACATACTAGATAAAATGCTACATCCACAACCAGAGGCGCGGTATCAGTCAGCGGCGGAAGTAATTGAGGTTGTGGAGAAACTTCCCCCAGATAATCACAAGACAAATCAAGATGGGGAAGTAATTAAGGCTCTGGAGAAAGTGACTACAGAAAATCAGGAGACAAATTCAGGTAATGATGATCAAACCAAAATTACTAATACCGGGAAGCAACAGCCATTAAAACTACTGATAGGCGGTGCTGCGGTGATGATGGCGGTGTTTATATATATTTACAACATTATTCCGCCCCGTACTAAACTGAGTATGTTGAAAGACCCGGCTACTGGAATTGAGTTAAACTATCCTCAAAGTTGGAGTGTAGAGCCGAAAAAAAATGTTTTTACCCCAGAAACAAAATTTCACTTAACTCCCCCCAACCCCTCCAGTAGTCCTTACTCTCCTTCTGTATTCATTAGCCAAAAAGACTTACCTTCAGGGGAAACCCTGACAGGGTATACCAACTCCTATTTACAAGAACTCAAAGAAAAGGGGCATACTATCGACACATCTAAAGAGATTACCATTAATCAACTTCCAGGGTATCAAGTGGTTCACACCAACAAACAAGACCCTAACACACCAGTGCGTTTTCTGGAAACTTGGATGATCTACCAGGGAAAACTGTATATTCTCAGCTATAGTGCTGGGGAACCATTTTATAGTCAATTCGCCCCCACCGTGGAGAAGGATATATTACCTTCCTGGAAAATTAAACCAGCTAAAAGCCCCTAGTCCGTAATCCCAAGGTTAAAATTTAGCAGTTAATTATTTACATGGGTGGGGAATGGTGCTACAGTACCATCAACTGGCTAGTATTGCTACCAACAGCCTAAATATTCAAGAATATTAACCAAAATTTCCTTTTACAACTTCATAGCCCTGTGATGAAAAAATACCTAAGAGCACCCTTAACAGCTCTAGCTGTAGCCTTGAGTGTATCTAGCGTCTCGGTGATTAATAGCCAACCCACAGCAGCCCAAGCCCAGGACTTTTTCTGTGGGACTAAGTGGACTACAAATGCAGATGTTGCCTACCCTGCCACTATGGTACGTTACCGTAATGGGAATATCCCCATTATTACCTGGACTGGGAAGAGGATTAATGATACCTGGACACCCCGGAAACGATGCGAAACCGTTTCTCAACGGTTTGAAGAATTGAATCGTCAAGGAAAACTCCAAGCCCTAGGAGTGGGAAGGGTGAATAATCAACCCGTCATCTGCGGTTTAGGTCTTGGTGAACGAGGCTGCAATAGTAATAATACTTTGCTGACAGTCACCAATGGCACAGATCCCGACAAAGTCCTAAATAGTCTATTAAATACCCGTGTTCCTCTCTCTGCTGGTGCCTCTCCTGAACCAGTTTTGTTGAACACCAATGACCCCGGCAGAGTTGCAATTCCCAACGAGGATAGTGATGGGGTTGTCAGGGTGAGCATAGATGATATTATTAACGCTCACTTGTCTATCCCTAGTTCCAATTCTCATCCGCAGCAGCCACAGCCGCAGCCCGAACTCATTTTTTAGTGGACTTTCGCTATTAGACGCTTAATTTATTCCCCGGCTAATGGCTGCTGATGGTCACACCTCTTCCCAGTCAACCGTCAACAGTCAACCGTCAACAAATCCAAACCTACCCCCGAATGACTGTAATATTTCTCCCTTGAGGACTCTGGACTATTTCGGCGGTAGTGCGATCGCTGATGGGGGGTAAATCGGGACGACGGTCAAATATTACTAACCATCCCGTATCTAAATTTAATCCTGATAAATATTTATCTAACTGTACCAATCCTTTGGGTAAGGGGTCGGGTTTACCCTGTTTCCATACCTTTAATTCCATCCCTAACACTACATCCCCATAACGCAGACATATATCCATCCTCCCGGAGCCGATGGCGTATTCCCGCTCTAAACTCCCACCACCATTAACCACACGGTGTAAAAATGCCATTAATACTAAGTGGGGCGCTATTTCTGGGTACGGGGTACTTTTAAATAATGGTTCCCCATGTTGTCGCCAAAAGTCTAGAAATAAGTCTAATAATTTTTCTGGGATTAATTCACCACTGGTACTCAACCATTCAGGTTCAATCACCCCTAAAGACATAATGGGGGTATAAGCTAAAACTTTAGGTAAAACTTCTCTATAAATCGGATTCGCAATTTCTAAACCTCTGATGGGATGATAGCGACACAATCCTAAATCTAGGAGAAAACGAATATCATCATTAGGCACATCTGGTAATTCTTCCCCAGATAAAATAGGTTCAATAATCGCCTTAACTCTATCCTCTCGTAATCGTTCTGCTAAACTATCTAAATGGGTGTCTTGTCTTTGAATTAGTATATCCTTAGCTTGATTAATTAAATCTACTGTGATGGGGATATTCACATCTTCTGCTAAATACTCTGTAACTTCCTTAGCTAAAGCATTGACTAACCAAGGTTGACCCTGGGTTAAATCATAGGCGTGGTTAATAGCTTCGGGGGTAAAGATTTGCCCCGTGGCTGCAGTGTGTTGTGCGTATAGATTATTTACATCTTGTAAAGTAAAATTACTTAAAGTTAGAGA
>CAIWDD010000008.1 GCA_903911355.1 uncultured Nodularia sp.
GATGCTGCAAGTGGGGAAGATTGAGTCAGAAGCGAACGCTTAGGGTAATGCCTAAGATATGCCGACAGACTCACGGTGATATGGAAGATAAAGTTGTAAATAGGAATTATGTCTAAAACGAGTGTAAAGACTACGGTAGAATGGAACACGATTAACTGGAAACAGTTAGAACGTCGGGTTTACAAAATCCAAAAACGAATTTATCTAGCCTCAGCCCGTGGTGATGTCAAAGTTGTTCGGGGACTCCAAAAGGTGCTGATGAAATCCTGGTCTGCCAAAGCTCTGGCAACACGTAGGGTAACTCAAGATAACCAAGGAAAGAAAACCGCCGGAATTGACGGAGTGAAAGCTTTATCACCCAGCGAAAGAATGGAATTGGTAGAAGAGTTAAAGCTAGGGTCTAAACCCAAACCAACTAGAAGAGTCTGGATAGACAAACCTGGAAGGGATGAAAAAAGACCACTAGGAATACCCACTATGTATGATAGGGCATTACAAGCGCTTGTCAAACTGGCATTAGAGCCAGAATGGGAAGCTAAGTTTGAGCCTAACTCATATGGATTCAGACCAGGACGCTCATGTCATGATGCCATAGGAGCAATATTTAGTTCCATCAAATTCAAACCAAAATTTGTATTAGATGCTGATATTGCCAAATGCTTTGACAAGATTAACCATCAAGCATTGTTAAAAAAACTGAACACCCACCCTAAACTACGCCGTCAAATTAAGGCATGGTTAAAAGCAGGAGTAATTGATAACAAAGTCCTATTTCCCACAGAAGATGGCACACCACAAGGTGGGGTAATATCACCTCTGTTGGCAAATATTGCTTTACACGGGATGGAAGAAATTCTGAAAGAATATGCTTCAAAATTACCAGGTAAAGGTGGTAAAGCGAGTAAAGCTCAAGCAATATCAATCATTAGATATGCAGATGATTTCGTCATCCTGCATGAAAATCTAACAGTTGTCGAACAATGCAGGGAAATCTTAGTTAAATGGTTAAGTGAAATGGGATTGGAATTAAAACCCAGTAAGACTAGATTGGCACATACCTTGTGTGAATACCAATCTGAGAAACCAGGATTTGACTTCCTTGGATTCAATGTAAGGCAACACTCAGTTGGTAAATACAACTCAGGGATTACCTCACATGGAAAAATACTAGGATTTAAAACCATCATCACCCCATCTATAAAATCTGTCAAGAATCATTACGAAAAAATTTCCAGCACCATTAAATGATACCTACCAGCCCCACAAGCGACACTGATAAGTAAACTGAATCCCATAATTAGGGGATGGTGTAACTACTACTCATCCGTAGTAAGTAAAGAAATTTTCAGTAAGACTGATAGCCAGGTTTATCAAAAACTCTACAGATGGGCAAAGCGCCGACACCCCAATAAATCTGATAAATGGATAGCTAAGAAATACTGGCATACAATCGGAGGTAATAACTGGGAATTTGCAGCAAAGATGGATGATAAGTTCATCAAACTGTATACACACCCAGAGACTCCCATTGTACGCCATATCAAGGTTAAAGGCAATGCCTCACCATTTGACGGTAATTGGGTATATTGGAATTCAAGAATAACAAACCACCCCGAAGCCAATAAAAGAGTAGCGACACTACTAAAAAAGCAAAAGGGTAAATGTCCAGAATGTGGACATTACTTTAGGGACGGTGATGTAATGGAAGTTGACCACATCTTACCCCTCTCCAAAGGTGGAAAAGATGAATACAAAAACCTACAACTATTACACAGACATTGCCACGATAGAAAGACAGCCAGTGATGGAAGTCTTACAGGTGTTCATGACAAGAACCGTATCATTGAGGAGCCGTATGAGGTGAAAGTCTCACGTACGGTTTTGAAGACGAGTCGGTCAGGTGACTGACCGGCTTAGTTTAATAAATTATGAGGACGCGATTGTGGCTGACAAAAATCGTTCTCAATGGGACTTAGGGAGGTTTATTGACACCCTAACCTATTTCGAGGTGTTTCCTTTGCTTAACTGGGTACAGCAGTTAATTAAAGGTCCTCCTAGTGATCATGGAAATCTACCCAATGGAGGAACAAATGTGGGTGTAATACTGGTAGCAGGTGCCACAGGTGGAGTGGGTAAACGAGTGGTGCCGCGACTCTTAGCAGCAGGTCATCAAGTCCGCGCCCTTGTACGGGATATTGACAGAGCCAGGTCAATACTCGGTAATGATGTTGACTTGGTAGCGGCGGACATCACTAAACCGGAAACTTTAAACCCTATGGTGATGGCTAACGTCAAAGCCCTAATTTGTTGTACTGCAGTCCGTGTGCAACCAGTGGAAGGGGACACACCCGATAGAGCCAAATATAACCAAGGTATAAAATTTTATATGCCTGAGATTGTGGGTGATACTCCCGAAAATGTGGAATATCAAGGCGTGAAAAACCTGGTAACAGCTGCGGCTCAATATCTCCCCCCAGCTAATGAAAGACTCATCTTTGATTTTACTCACCCCTCGGCTGAATTAAAGACTATTTGGGGGGCGGTGGATGATGTGGTTATGGGTGGTGTGAGTGCCAGTAATATGCAACTGTTGGAAAATACAGCGGTGTTTGCAGGGAATGTTTCCACAGCTAACTCTGGGGGGTTTGCTTCGGTGAGAACCAAGAATTTTCAACCTCCCTTTGATTTATCTGGTTACGAAGGTGTAGAATTACGTGTCAAGGGTGACGGTCAACGTTATAAACTCTTTTTAAGAACAGATACTAAATGGGATGGTGTTGGTTACAGTTATTCCTTTGATACTGTAGATAATACTTGGATAAATATTCGTGTTGCTTTTAAAGATTTAGTTCCCGTCTTTCGCGCTAAGGTGCTGCAAGACTGTCCGCCTATTGATACTAGTAGAGTCGCCTCATTTCAACTGATGTTGAGTAAGTTTGAATATGATGGCGCTTTAAATCCCAAGTTTTCAGCCGGTGGTTTTGCTTTACACATTGAATATATCAAAGCATATGGCGGGGAGACTTTACCCCAGTTTGTCCTGGTTAGTTCCGCTGGTGTGACTCGTCCGGGAAGACCAGGAATTAATTTAGATGAAGAACCCCCAGCAGTCAGATTAAATGACCAGTTGGGAGGAATTTTAACATGGAAGCTGAAGGGGGAAGATAGTTTAAGAGCCAGTGGTATTCCTTATACTATTATTAGACCTTGCGCTTTAACTGAGGAAGTGGGGGGTAAGGAATTAATCTTGGAGCAGGGTGATAATATTAGAGGTAAAATTAGCCGCGATGATGTGGCGGAGCTTTGTGTGCGATCGCTAGAGCAATCAAATGCGCGTAATATCACCTTAGAGGTGAAATCAGGAGAAAATATTGCTAATGATATCAATTGGCAACAGCTATTTTCTCATTTACAGCCGGATTGATCAATGCACCGAGGAGAAACAGACAAAGCAGGATAGTTATAACAATTAGCGGTAACAAGTCCATTTATCTATCGCCAAGAACTCTCAATATTCTCGGCACAAATAAGACTCATTACCGCGCTGCTTTGGCTAGCTATCCTAGCAAACTTGAAAAAGCAAGACCAATGAGGCTCTAACCTTCAACAGTCAACTTACCAACCATACCAGCACCACGGTGAGGTTCGCAATAGAAGGTGTACACCCCAGCAGGTGCGTCTGCGGGAATTGTGGTGGTTTGGCGTTGACCAGGACTCATCAGTAATTGCTTGTGAGACAACCCTTTAGCCAAGTCAGCACTCTTAGCAGGGTTTTGGGCTGGGTCGAAGACAACGTTATGGGGAGGAACTTTGTTGTTTACCCACTCAATAGTGTCGCCTGCTTTAACTTTCAGTTCTTTAGGTTCAAAGGCGAGCATTCCTTTGTCGCTACCTAGTTTGACCTGGAAGGTTTCAGCTGAAGCGCTGGGTGTGAAAATGACGAAGCTGCTAACAACTAAAAGAACTGTCAACACCGATAAAGTCAAACGTCGCCAGCTTGCAGCAAATAATTTCATGGCTTTCTCCTAACTATAGTTTTTATTTCCCTTTCCCATTTTAAATAAAATTAACGCCAAAATATGACAATCTGTCGTAGATAAATTTTTTTTTTACAATTGGCGCTAAATCATGAGCATATCTTGTGTAATTCCAGAGAATTACCCGGAGTCTTTACACTCAATAGTTTATGGCTAGATTGACGATTTTCACAGCAGGTTTTGCCAATTTTGAAGTAGGGACAAAATAAATTAATTGTCCCTACATAAACTCCATCCGAAAGGTTTGACCGGGAAAGTAGAGAGGCTTTTGACTTGATGTGTACTCAGTACCCGGCTAAAAGTTATCTCTTAGGAATTTAGTAATAAATCTTACCGCCTCCCCACTTGTCACCAACTATCTTTGGTTGTAGCAGAATATGACCAGCGATCGCCACCAAGTCATCCTCAGTGAGATTTCTCATTTCTGTGAAAATATCCGCACTCTTGAGGCTGGGGTGTAACTCAGAAATTTCCTCTTCTCCATCATAGGTAGTGGGATTTTTCATATAGTCCACCAATCCCTCAATATTATCCCGCTTTGGTGTTGCCAGTGCCAGAGCTTCAGGTTCTAGTCCCACATTTTGGTTAGTCTTGGTAACACCCCCAGCATGACATTGGGCGCAAGCGTATTGAAATAAGCGTTTACCTTCTTTTACTTGTTTAAGGCTCAGTACAACCTGGTCACCCTGGTCATTTAATTTCACTGTTCTAATAGCTTCGTCCAGTTCCAATGCTGTGGCGGCACCGACCGCCAACTGAAACGTCAGCAAAATGGTAACAACAACACCAATTAGTCTTTTAAACATGTTTCCCCTTAAAGATGATAACGCTCAACACAGCTAATAAAGCGATGCTCAATCTCCATCTTGCTAATGACAGCTATTGTTTTTTGCCATTAGCTTAAGCCTGAAATAGCCCTTGACGTGACCACCCTTCGTGATGTGGGAAGTAATTCCCCTTTTGGCTTTTCTCGGCAATTTCCAGGTTATACAGAGAAAACACTCTTGCTACAGGACGACTGTAGTCCGCTGCGATTTCTGCGGTCAGTAGGTTTGCAAAACCCATAATAGTGATTAGCACAACAGATAGAGATTGAGTCACTCTAATACCAATATCATGTTCAGAGTCCAATTTGTTGCCTAAAATCTGGTTATAGTTGACTTGGGAGCAAAGGCTCATAAGTCAATATCAACTTCATATTATTTAATATTCCCATCAACCTTTTCCCCCGGTAAATGTCGCACCTTGAATAAAGTAGCGGTTAAAAAAACCATAAATCCCCAAGGCCGGTAAAGTGAAGACCATAGAAGCAGCCATAATGTAATTCCAATAGCTGATATATTGACCTTTGAAGCTGTTCAGTCCCAACGGGAGAGTAAACATTTCTGGGTCAAACAAGATGACAATGGGGAGTAAAAAATTATTCCAACTACTCATAAACACAAAAACCGCCTGTGCTGCTAATGCAGGCTTTGCGAGGGGTAAGACAATGTGGCGAAAAATTCCCCAGGTGTTTAAACCATCTAATTGACCTGCTTCTTCTAATTCTTGAGGAAAATTTCCAAAAAACTGCCGCATCATAAAAATGAATGTAGCGTTGACCATAGCGGGAACAATCATACCCTGGTACGAATTTAACCAGCCAATAGCTTTCAAAATTAAGAATGTGGGAATTAGGGTGATTTGTGTCGGTACTGCTAGCAGTGCCAAAATTAAGAAGAACCAGAAGCGGTTACCCGCAAAACTCAACCTGGCTAAAGCATACCCCGCCATGGAGTTGAAGAGCAAGTTTAAGCCCGTGACACTCACAGCAATAAACACACTATTAAAAAACCAACGCCAAAACAGCGGTTCTTGTACAAATATCTGTCGGTAATTATCGAAAGTAAAATTTATGGGCAAAAAATTTAACTCACCACTAATAATCTCTGATAGCGGTTTAAATGATGCTGACAGCGCCCACAGGAAAGGAACCAAGGTAATTACTGCATACAGCGTCAGCACCAAGTATAACAGTACTTTCAGCCCAGGTAAGCGCCTAATATTACTCATGTCCTTTCCCCTCCAAAAATCCGTTGCTGCATCAAAGTCACGGCAATAATGATCACTGCCAGCAGAAAAGCCATGGCCGCAGCATAACCCATCTGTAGATTGCGGAAGACAGCCTGGTAAATTAGTAGTACCATAGTCAAAGTGGCATTATTAGGCCCACCACTACCAGCAGAAAAAATATAAGACTGGTCAAAAAGCTGAAAAGTCCCAATGATGCCAATAGCCACCACAAAAAAAGTTACAGGTTTGAGCAAAGGAATGGTAATATAAATAAACTGTTGCCACAAATTGGCTCCATCGAGTTCTGCCGCTTCATAGAGTTTTTGGGGGATATCCTGCAAAGCAGCCAAATAAATCACCATGTAAAATGGTGCAGTTGACCAAATATTCATGATCATAATCCCTTTGAGGGCTACATCTGGGTCACCCAACCAGTTATAAGTAGGTAACCCCACAAAAGCCAGAACATGATTTAATAGCCCATCGGTGTTATAAATCCACATGAATATCAGAGTTAACACCGCAGAGGATGTGACAGTGGGTAAAAAGAATAAGATACGCCAAGAGTTTTGACCACGAATACCAGAATTGAGGGTTACCGCCAGCAATAAAGCTAAAATGGTTTGAGATGGTACCACAATTGCCACATATTCTGCAGTATTTCTCAAAGCAATTCCCACTCTCTCATCTGCAACTAAGCGGGTGAAATTGCGAAAGCCAATGAAATCGTACTCAATACCCCCTAGCAGTTGCACTTTGTGCAGGGAAAGAAACACCGCGTAAAAGATGGGGAGGATCACAAAACACCCTAAAACCAATATAGTGGGCATCATAAAGATGTAGCCAGTTAGGGTTTCGGTAAGATTCCATCTGCGATTGATTCGCCGCCAATTCATTTCAAACACAATTAAACCTCCGCCTCTAGTACTCACCCGGTTGTAGGGATGGGGCGCATGGTTTTTATCCTAGCGCTGGGAAGTTAAACAAAGGATATACAGTTACAACAGAAATTGAGAGGTGCGATTCGTTCTTCCTAAATGAGTAGAAATGCTCAGGGACGGAAGGTAAGACTGGGTAAAACCAGATTCTTATAACTGTGTGTTTATGTGGGTGAGAATCCCACCCCCTAGGTGCAAGGGTGACAGCATCTTCCTTACGGTAGCGACTAGCCATCAATCCGTAAAGCAGGGAGAAAAGGCGTTCCTACTGGGAGCCTAAACTGGTATACGTCGAGCAAAGTACCCATGAGTAGTCAACAAAGATGTGTTTGAAGCGTCGTTATTCTGAACCAGCCAAATCAGGCTGACAGGCTGGAACCAAAAGGTAAAGGATAAGGAAACGGCTAATCTTTCATAGACCGTTAAGCACTTCCGATAAACCCGGCGCAGAGCATCACTCTAAAGGTACACAGAATGGACACACGGA